>NZ_JAKKCW010000001.1:422562-797176 GCF_021728455.1 Pseudoalteromonas sp. L23
CGTCATATTCAACTTTCATAAAAGATCGCAGGGTAAACCTGCTCCTACATGGATATTAGACACAAAAAAACCGACTTTCGTCGGCTTGTTTATCTCTTTATTTCACCACTTGAGGAAAAGTGGCGGACGCAGGACGTGTGTTGTGGAGAGTGAACCTCCGACCGTCGTCATATTCAACTTTCATAAAAGATCGCAGGGTAAACCTGCTCCTACATGGATATTAGACACAAAAAAACCGACTTTCGTCGGCTTGTTTATCTCTTTATTTCACCACTTGAGGAAAAGTGGCGGATGCAGGACGTATGTTGTGGAGAGTGAACCTCCGAGCGTCGTCATATTTAACTTTCGTAAAAGATCGCAGGGTAAACCTGCTCCTACATGGATATTAGACACAAAAAAACCGACTTTCGTCGGCTTGTTTATCTCTTTATTTCACCACTTGAGGAAAAGTGGCGGACGCAGGAGGATTCGAACCTCCGACCGCCTGGTTCGTAGCCAGGTACTCTATCCAGCTGAGCTATGCGTCCGTTACGAATGTATAGTTTTCCAACTTCTTTTATATTTAACCACCTAAAGAAAAGTGGCGGACGCAGGAGGATTCGAACCTCCGACCGCCTGGTTCGTAGCCAGGTACTCTATCCAGCTGAGCTATGCGTCCGTTACGAATGTATAGTTTTCCAACTTCTTTAATATTTAACCACTTAAAGAAAAGTGCTGGACTCAGGAAATATTTTGTGAAGGTGAACCTCCAACGCCTGTTTCCTACCTTTATTATTTAACCACTTAAGGAAAAGTGGCGGACGCAGGAGGATTCGAACCTCCGACCGCCTGGTTCGTAGCCAGGTACTCTATCCAGCTGAGCTATGCGTCCGTACAAGACAACCATTAAAAATGGCGGAGAGGGAGGGATTCGAACCCTCGATAGGGCTACAAACCCTATACTCCCTTAGCAGGGGAGCGCCTTCGGCCACTCGGCCACCTCTCCGTCTTGTGGGGCGTATAATATAGGTTAGAAAAAATATGTCAAATACTTTTCTTGTAAAAAAGCACTGAATGGTGATAGATTGTGCAGTCTGCTTAGTTACTCGGCACTAACGCCAATTTTTACTCATTTTGTAGGGGGTTAGGATCGCTATAGGTATTTCTTAATGCACGTTGTTGACGCAAAACTTCGTCTAAAAATGCTTCTTGATAACCAAGCTGCTGAAACTCAGCGATACAAGCCCGATAATATAAGATTCTCGCTTGCTCGTGCTCATCGACATTTTCAAACTCATTATTGCTCATCTTTTTGGATTCCCTATTCGTTATTTTTAACGCAGCATTAGAACTTGAAAAAGACTAGTTAGGAAATTGGGATAATCTAGTTTCAAAAGAGAAACAACTTTTATTATGAATAGGAGTTAGCAATAACTACATAATAAAACTAAGTATTTAGAAATACTGTAAGATTTATCTTACGAAAATAACAGAAAAGCGCCATAAGGCGCTTTTCTAGATGTACTTTCAGATTACGTGAAAATACTTACTGTTCAGCTTGCACTTCAGGACGCATATGCGGAAACAAGATAACGTCTTTAATAGTCGGTGAGTCCGTGAACAACATCACAAGACGATCGATACCAATCCCCTCACCTGCTGTTGGTGGTAAACCATGCTCTAGCGCACGGATATAATCCGCATCGTAGTGCATTGCTTCATCGTCACCTGCATCTTTTTCTTCCACTTGGCGAGCAAAGCGCGCAGCTTGATCTTCAGCATCATTAAGCTCAGAGAAACCATTTGCAAGCTCACGGCCACCAACGAAGAACTCGAAACGGTCTGTGATAAATGGATTTTCATCGTTACGACGTGCAAGCGGTGACACTTCCCAAGGATATTCAGTAATGAACGTCGGTTGGATAAGTCTGTGTTCAGCGACTTCTTCGAAGATTTCACATAGGAACTTACCTGGACCCCATACACAGTTTTCAGGGATCTTAACGTGAACTTTCTTAGCGTATGCTTTTAGTGCTTCAAAGTGGTTTTCTGGATCTTTGAAGATTTCAGCTTGTGCTTCAGCATCTGGGCCATATTGTAAAATAGCATCAGCCATAGACAAACGCTGGAACGCACTGCCAAAGTCATACTCAATCGTCTCTGTCACTTCGCCTTCAGCATTCTTCACAGTATTAACAACCGTAGTAGTGCCTAACACGTCTTGTGCCACGGTGCGTAACATGTCTTCAGTCAAGTTCATCAAATCATTGTAATCCGCGTATGCTTGATAGAACTCAATCATAGTGAACTCTGGATTATGACGCGTAGATAAACCTTCGTTACGGAAGTTACGGTTGATTTCGAACACACGATCAAAACCACCAACCACTAAACGCTTAAGATATAGCTCAGGCGCGATACGTAGATACATATCAATATCTAGTGCATTGTGATGCGTTACAAAAGGACGTGCAGACGCACCGCCAGGAATAACCTGTAGCATCGGCGTTTCCACTTCCATAAAGTCACGCTCGGCTAAGAAACGGCGAATACCTTCAATCACTTTTGAACGAATACGGAATGTTTCGCGTGTGTCCATGTTAGTGATCAAATCAACATAACGCTGACGGTATTTTGCTTCTTGGTCAGTCAGGCCGTGGAACTTTTCAGGTAGTGGACGTAGCGACTTAGTCAGTAGTTCATACTCAACCATGTCGACGTATAAATCGCCTTTACCGGATTTATGAAGCGGACCTTTAACACCAACGATATCGCCGATATCTAATTGACCATACTTCTCTTTTAGGTCTTTTTGTACGTCTTTTGAAGCATAAGCCTGAATACGACCCTTCATGTCTTGCAACACTAAGAAAGGACCACGTTTCGCAAGCAAACGACCCGCAACAGAAACATGATGATCAAGTTCTACTAGCTCTTCCTTCGATTTATCACCAAACTTAGCCTGTAGATCTTGTGTGTAGTCTTCGCGGCGGAATGAGTTCGGGTGGCCATTCGCAGGGCAATTTTCCCGGATCGCATCTAGCTTGCCACGACGCTCAGCAATAAGTTTATTTTCGTCTTGATTGTGATCTGTCATTGTTTAGCTCTTAGTTTAGCTTGTGGATTAAAGGCCTGATTTCAGGCTTGCTTCGATAAATTTGTCTAAATCGCCGTCTAGTACGGCTTGGGTATTGCGATTTTCAATACCTGTACGCAAATCTTTAATACGTGAATCATCTAGCACGTATGAACGGATTTGGCTGCCCCAGCCGATGTCAGATTTTGCATCTTCTTGGGCTTGCTTTTCAGCGTTTTGCTTTTGCAGTTCAAGTTCAAACAATTTCGCCTTTAACTGCTTCATCGCTTGATCTTTGTTCTTGTGCTGCGAACGGTCATTCTGACACTGCACTACCGTATTGGTTGGTAAGTGCGTAATACGTACCGCTGATTCTGTACGGTTAACGTGCTGACCACCTGCGCCCGATGCACGATATACATCGATACGAAGATCTGCAGGATTAATATCGATTTCGATATTGTCGTCAATTTCTGGGTAAACGAATACAGAAGCAAACGAAGTATGACGACGGCCGCCTGAATCAAAAGGACTCTTACGTACTAAGCGGTGTACGCCCGTTTCTGTACGAAGCCAACCGTAAGCATATTCGCCCGTGACTTTAACTGTCGCGCCCTTAATACCAGCAACATCGCCATCTGTCGCTTCAACGATTTCGGCTTTAAAGCCTTTCGCCTCAGCCCAGCGCAAGTACATACGCAGCAACATGTTACACCAGTCTTGAGCTTCAGTACCGCCAGAGCCTGACTGTAAGTCGATGTACGCATCGTTGGCATCTTGCTCGCCTGAGAACATACGACGAAACTCTAGTTTTTCCAGCTGCTCAACAAGGCCGTTGACCTCTTGCTCTGCTTCAGTGAAGGTTTCTTCATCTTCGGCTTCTACGGCGAGCTCAACTAAACCCTCTGCATCATCGGCACCAGACACGAGATTGTCGATGGTTTCAACAATCACTTCTAAATTCGATTTTTCTTTGCCCAGTGCTTGGGCTCTTTCCGGCTCATTCCATACAGCGGGATCTTCTAATTCGGCATTAACTTCTTCTAAACGCTCTTGCTTTAGAGCGTAGTCAAAGATACCCCCTAAGAAGCTCTGTACGTTCGCGAATTTCCTTGATTTGGTTAATCACAGGATTCACTTCAAACATTTACCTTTACTCCAGAACTAAATTTGTCGGTTTGTGAATTCACACAAACAGGTCTGACAACGGGTCAGACCATAGATTTAAGCGACTAATAGTATCAAATAATAACCGCGCTTAGCATCCCTTAAAGTGAGAATTTTGGGAGTTTTTTAACAAACTCAGTACGCACATCTCTATTAATTCGATTGCGCCTGAAGTTCACGCACAATGAGCTGCAAATTATATTTACCACGAAACTCATTAATATCTAATTGATAAGCAAATAAAGCATGGGTTGCCTGGAGATTTGGCCAAGCTCGAACGTCAACGTTAAATGCTATCGCATCAACCAATCGGCCCGAACGATGCTTAAGCACAAGTTTTAGATGTTTGTCGCCAACAATACGTTGCTGCACCAACTCAAATACATCCTGAAATACCGGCTCACTAAATTGCTGCCCCCACGGACCTGCCTGCTGTAGTTCAAAAGCAAAATCCATGGTAAAGCAATCGCCCGGCAGTTCACCGTCCGTCAACAGAATGCTTTGCTTTGCTTCTTCACTCAGCGTCGCACTGACGTTTTGTTCAAATACCTGTTTAAACCGCGCAAATTCAGACTCTAAAATGGTCAATCCTGCTGCCATCGCATGACCACCAAACTTTACAATTAATTCTGGGTGCTGGGTATTGATTGACTCTAAGAGGTCGCGTATGTGTAGACCTTCAATAGAACGACATGAGCCCTTTATCTCGCCGTTGTCGCCTTGTGCAAAAATAATACATGGGCGGTGATATTTTTCTTTTAAGCGTCCCGCCAGAATACCTATCACACCTTGATGCCAATCATCTTGATACAAACACAAGGCATCTGGTACTTCTTGGCTTTTAAGTACCAAACGCTCCAATACCGCTTGCGCCTCTTGCTGCATACTTTGCTCAATCTCGCGTCGTTCTATATTTAGACTATCGAGCTCGGATGCAATACGGCGAGCTTGGTTAATGTCTTTCGATAACAAGCAAGCAATACCTAAACTCATATCGTCAAGACGCCCCGCGGCATTGAGTCTTGGCGCTAACGCAAAGCCAAAATCACTGGCACTTAATCTAGCATTATTACGGTTAGAAACCTCGATTAGCGCTTGGATCCCCGGTCGCGTTTGACCACTACGGATCCGGGCGAGTCCTTGGTGTACCAAAGTGCGGTTATTCGCGTCCAACGCCACAACGTCAGCCACGGTTCCTAGGGCAACAATATCTAATAATGTCGCCAAATTTGGCATCGCGACATTTTGCTCCACAAAATAGTTTTGCGCCCGTAAGTAATGCCTCAGCGCTATCAGCAGATAAAAGGCAACCCCAACGCCCGCGATAGACTTAGACGGGAAATCGCAGTCAAGACGATTTGGATTAACAATCGCATCGGCAATCGGCAACTCATCACCTTGTAAATGGTGATCGGTAACAATCACCTTAATACCCGCTTGCTTCACGATTTCGACACCGCGAATACAGGAAATACCGTTATCAACGGTGATCACCAAATCAGGTTTTATGGCGACGATTTGCTCGGCCAATGCAGGGCTTAGACCGTACCCCAAGCTAAATCTATCAGGCACGAGGTAATCCACACGCTGAAAACCAAACTGAGGCAGACCCTCCATTAATACGGCGGTGCTCGTTGCGCCATCGGCGTCAAAGTCACCAACAATCAACACTTGTTGTTGCAAAGAAAGTGCTTCAGCCAGAATTTGGCTTGCAAGCTCGATGTCTTTAAATAATTTAAAATCGTGTAAGGTTGCGGCGCTATTATCCAGTTCAACGACCGATTTAACCCCTCTGGCAGCATAAAGCTGCTTGATCACGGGATGCAGTGAAGCCGGTAAATGGCTGTCATCAACCCAGTCTCTTGGTTTAATTTCTGTATGCATACTTTTTCACAAAACAAAAAAGGCCAAAATGGCCTTTTATATTCTTTATCTTGCTATCTTATCGAGTTCTCAACGCGAACTCCATCGCTAAGCGTGAGTCATTATGACTTAGGGCTATTTGCGTCTAGCATTTGTGCAATAGCTGCAGCAGGTTGATAACCTGGGATCATAGAACCATCTTCAAGAATGATCGCTGGCGTTCCTGAAATGCCAAAACTTTGCCCTAGTTGATAGTGCTCGGCTACTGGCGCTTGGCAGTTTTCAACTGGTTTCACTTCACCACCAGCTTTCGCCTCAGTAAGTGCAGCAGCGGCATCTTTTGCACACCATACATTTTTCAAATCTTCATAGCCTGAGCCACGCAAGCCACCACGTGGGAAAGCTAGGTATTTCACGGTAATACCTGCCGCTAAATAATCTTCTAATTCACGGTGCAGTTTGCGGCAGTAGCCACAAGTAATGTCTGTGAATACCGTGATTTGATGTTTTTCGTTTTCCGCTTTATAGACGATCATTGAGTCTTCGTATTCAGCGATACCTTTCTGGCGCACATCACTCAACGCGTCTTCGGTAATATTACGACGGTTATCAAGATCAATCATAGTGCCCTGAATCAGATATTTACCATCGGCACTTGAATACAGCACTCCTTTATCTGTGATCACTGTTTTTAAGCCAGCAAGCGGACTATCTTTGATTTGCTTAACCGTTATACCCAATCCGCTAAATTGCGTCGTAATTGGGTCTACTTGTGCTGTTGGTGCGACAGGACCCTCAACTTGCTCAGCGAAAGCGCCAAAGCTCAATGCCAGTGAAGCGGCAACTATTAGTTTTTTCATTATGTTCTCTCTAAACCTGTTATTTGAGGGGATCACACGCCCCTTTGTGTTACTCACTAAGACCGGAGTAACCATAAATAATTCCCAAGCAACAAAAATTAAGCTCTTGGGTGATGCTGCTGGTGCAATGTTTTTAAACGTTCACTGGCAACATGTGTATAAATTTGAGTCGTCGACAAGTCGCTATGGCCAAGCATCATTTGCACAACTCGCAAGTCAGCGCCATGATTCAATAAATGTGTTGCAAAAGCATGACGTAGCGTATGTGGCGATAACGGCGACTTAACGTCTGCCAAAATAGCATAGTGTTTTATGCGATGCCAAAAAGTTTGTCGCGTCATACCTATGCCTCGCTTGGATGGAAAGACAAAATCGGTAGCATGCTTAATCATTAAGCCCCGCCCTTTTTTGAGAAATTGTTCAATCCAATGCAATGCTTCTTCACCCATAGGCACTAAGCGTTCTTTGCCTCCCTTACCACGCACAAGTACAACAGCTTGTCTCATGTTGACTTGCTCCATTCTTAGCCCGACTAACTCAGTCACGCGCAACCCCGTGGCATACAAGAGTTCGAGCATAGCCTTATCTCTCAACCCCATAGGGTCGTCACAATCAGGAGCATTTAACAGGGCCTCAACTTCTTGCTCTGACAAGGTTTTTGGCAACGACAGTGTTGTTTTAGGTTGCGCAATAGTATCCAGTGGAGACTGCGCGATTTGTTTTTCTCGCAACCAATATAAATAAAATCTCTTTAATGCACTGATGGCTCGCGCGTTACTCTTTGCTTTTAAGCCCTTGTCTATTCTGTGTGCCAAATAAGCCTCAACGTCCTGACTTGTGATTGCCAGTAAAGAAGACACCGAGGTTTCTGCTTTTATAAATAAGAGAAATTTTTCAAGGTCGCTGCGATAGGCTGCAATGGTATTTTCACTGAGCCCTTGCTCCAAAAATAGTGCATCTAAAAAGGCTTCTATATATTGCGGATCGGACAGTGTATGGGAAGTTGCTTGGTGTTCGCTCACAGAGTACCTGTATTAATTATTAACGTCATGATGTAGACTTGCCACCTATAATACCAGTCAAATTGAAAGTGATAAATACAATGCAAATTGGGTTATTTTACGGCTCGACAACATGTTACACAGAAATGGCCGCAGAAAAGATTCAAGAAATCATCGGCAAAGACACAATTACCTTATTTAATATTAAGGACGAGCCGCTAAAACAAGCTGAGCAGTTTGACTTCCTCATTTTTGGTATCTCAACATGGGACTTCGGCGAACTTCAGGAAGACTGGGAGTCTCACTGGGACGATATCGACAGCGTTGATCTGAGCAACAAAGTGATAGCGCTATTCGGCATGGGTGACCAACAAGGTTATGGTGAATGGTTTCAAGATGCACTAGGCATGCTACATGAAAAAATTGCCCCTCAAGGCGTCACCTTTTTAGGTTACTGGCCAAATTCAGATGACTATGAATTTGAAGCGTCAAAAGCACTTACCGAAGATAAAAGTCAGTTTGTTGGCCTGGCACTAGATGAAGACAGTCAATACGATAAAAGCGACGAGCGTATCGCAACTTGGATAGAGCAAATCATGACGGAATACGCCGAATTAGATGTTTAGCGCAGTAAGCGTTAGCACTAATTAATGTAACTCAAGGCCGTGTTATTACTTATAAAACTGGCTCAATGCGGCCTCAATTTGAGATAGCTTGTACGGCTTATGGATCACATTATCAAAAACTTCATTTTGAGCTTGAGTTAAGAAAATATCAGCGGTTATCGCCAAAATCGGTAACCTTGAATTTTCTTGTTTGATTAAATGTGCCGCCTCTGTACCACTCATACCCGGAAGATTCACATCCATAAAAATGATGTCAAAGTGTTTTTCTTTTGCCACTTCAAAATAGGCTTCAGCAGATTCGAAAATATCATAACTACAATTCAGTTTGTCGAGTATCGCAGTGATCAGTAGCTGATTAAGCGGATTGTCTTCTATTACACCAATTTGATGATAGAAAATGGCGATATGCTCTGTTTTTGGTGGCGAAGCGACTTTGACTCCACTTTCACTTCGGCACGGAATAATAAACACCACCTCAGTTCCTTCGCCCTCTTGACTGGAGACACTGATCCGCCCTCCCATAATATCAATAAGTGCTTTAGTTACACATAGGCTTAACCCAACCCCTAAGTTTCCTCTGCCCTCAAACATACTAAAACGGTCAAACAGATTACTTTGCTCAAGCGCTGAAAGGCCTTTACCACTGTCTTTTACGATAAACTGTATTTCATTACCAATGACATATGCTCTGAGCACCACCTCTTGCCCAGCCTCGCTGCTCTGAATTGCAGTGTCGAGTAAAGTCTCTATAACGCGTGACACTTTATCCTTATCGAGCATCAAAGCCTCACCTTTATAGACACCAGCAATAGAGTGCGTAATCGTAATATCGTGTTGTTTTTCCTCAGTAGCAAAGCGAGCAACTGACTGTTTGAGTAAATCGGGTAATGAACAAAGAATAGGTTCAAACTGAACTTTTTCACCTTCAATAAGCTCAAGCTCTAATACGGAATCAATGACAGTAAGCAGTTTACTTCCCCCTGTTTCTATATTTTGCAGGTAGCTTGTCGTAGATTCAGAAAACCCTTCAGCTTCAGCTGAGTTGAGTACCACATCATTAAAACCAATGATGGCATTAAGTTGGGTGTGCAGTTCATGGCTGATATCAGATAAGAAATTGTCTTTGGAATCATTGAGCAGCTTAAGTACATTTACTTCTCTGCGCAGTTCAAGTTGCCGAATTACCTGACGACCCAAGGTCGCGAGTGTTTTCCTTTGCAAATCGGTGAGTTTTTTAGGCTTATCACTGATAGCACAAATAGTGCCTACCTTATAGCCGCCTGAGCTAATCAGCGGTGCACCGGAGTAATGGCGGATTTTCGGGCCACCAGTAACCAGTGGATTGTCAAAAAAGCGCTCATCTTCTAGGGCGTCTTGCACCTCAAATACATCTTCTTGCAAAATTGCATGAGAACAAAAGGAGATATCTCGATGGGTTTCATCCACCTCCAGCCCCACTTTAGACTTAAACCATTGGCGATTTGTGTCTATCAAGCTAATAAGCGCGATAGGCGTTTCACAGATCTCTGACACCAGCTGCGTAATTTCATCAAGATTTGCTTCTGCAGCAGTATCCAATACCTTATATTCGCGCAGCGCTTTGAGGCGATTTTCTTCGTTATTTGGGATCTCGGCTTTTTTCATGAACACCTACACAAGCGAATTAAACCAGCTAAGTACACGTAAATCAGACTGCACTTTTGACACGATGATTCTGACTATTTCTCAGCTAAAGTGTAGAAGATAAATCACGATACGAGCAAAAAATATCCATCACATTTTTAGGTAAAACTCATGACATAAAGAAACAAAATCATTCGTATATTGGTTATCTACATCGTATATCACCAACGATTGCTCATGACTGGGTTGTGCTATGTTTTGTTTGCTGATCAGTAGCAATCTGCGAGAGTAAGATTTACTCGGGGTGGTTTTAATCGCACAGCTTGAAACAAGAAACCAATTTCGCGCTTTGGCAAGCTGACAAAAAAGCAAGCTCTCTTGATAGGGTAAAATTACCGCAAGTTGCCCAGCATCCGTCGTAAACTTTTCGAAGGCATCAAGCAAGGCATCAAAACTTAGGCTGTCTGTATGTCGCGCTCTATTTCTCGCTTGATTTTCTCCTTTCAAACTCGCGTTGAAGTAAGGTGGGTTTGATACCATGAGGTCAAACCGTAGCTCGCTATCAAACTCTTGTATTGCACAGCGATGCAGCTCAATATCAGGCCACGGGCTGTGCTTGATATTAAACTCTGCATCTTTTAACGCATCGTCATCAATCTCAACCGCATGGACTGTGCTAATTGGACTTCGCTGTTTACACATCAATGCGATAAGCCCAGTTCCCGTTCCGACATCAACAATCCGCTTGGCTTCAACGAGTGGAACCCACGCGCCAAGCAAAATACCATCGGTCGAAACCTTCATTGCCGCATGATGCTGGGTCACCGAAAACTGTTTAAATGCAAACTGAGACATCCTATACCTTTGAGAAAATGCAATAGCAACGTATAATTCCGCTATTGTCCTTTATTTGTGATGCAATATGCAATTTACTGAATTTGATTTAGACAGCAAGCTGATTAGTGCGATTAAAAAAATGGGTTTCGATACTCCCACCAGCATTCAACAGATGGCTATTCCTGAAGCGCTAATTGGCCGAGATATTCTCGCCAGCGCACCAACCGGTACGGGTAAAACCGCTGCATTCTTGATCCCTGCGATTCAGTATTTGCTTGATTTCCCTCGCAAAGAGCCAGGCTTTGCCCGCGTACTTATCATGACGCCAACGCGTGAACTTGCCTATCAAATACACGAGCAATGTGAACTCCTTGCCGCGGGTGTTAACCTTAAGATAGGCGTGGTAACTGGCGGTATTAATTACGGTAGTCACAAAGAAATCTTCGAAAAGAACAATGATATCCTCATCGCAACCCCAGGTCGTTTGATGGAATATCTTGAAACCGAGAACTTCCACGCAGAAAATGTTGAGCTACTGATCTTAGATGAAGCGGATCGCATGCTAGACATGGGCTTTCGAAAAGAAATGCTACGTATTTGCTCTGAAGCGGTTAACCGTCGTCAGTGCTTTTTGTTCTCTGCAACCCTTGAGGGCGAAAGCGTTGAGAAGTTTGCTGAACGTATACTACAAGACCCAGCACTACTTGAAGCTACGCCATCACGTAAAGAAAAAGGTAAAATTCATCAGTGGGTTCACCTTGCAGATAACTACGAGCACAAAGTCAATTTGCTCGCACAACTGCTTGATGACGAAGAAGTAACCAAAGCGGTTATCTTCGTAAAAACACGTGAGCGCCTAGAAACACTCGTTGGCGAGCTATTTGCCAAAGGCATTAAAACCACTTGGCTGCGTGGTGAGATGCCACAAGACAAACGCATGGCTGCGATGGCAAGTTTTCACAGTGGTAAGACGAATATCTTAGTGGCAACAGATGTTGCAGCCCGTGGTATCGACGTAGCGGATATCAGCCACGTATTTAACTTTGACATGCCGCGCACCGCAGATATTTATGTACACCGCATCGGTCGTACAGGCCGCGCTGGTAAAAAAGGCACCGCGGTTTCCTTGGTTGAAGCCCACGATGTTGAGATTTTAGGTAAGGTTGAGCGTTACACCGACCAAAAACTTAAGCGCCGTGTAATTAAAGGCCTTGAACCTAAACATAAAGAAGCAAAAGCACCGAAGAAGAAAAAAGATCCGGTGAAAATCAAAGCGAAAAAGAAAGCCGCCAAGGTTAAAAAGAAGAAGTAACCCAAAAAACCAGCGTCAGTACGCTGGTTTTTTTATGCTAATATGAGTAAACCTTAACTTACTTTGTTAGATTTGGCTGATAAAACTTAGTAAATCTAACGGTCGTATATGCGCCAATAGCAGGCTGTGGTAACGCCGCATTTAAGTATTTACTTCACTTCCTCAGCTTTGATGTTAATAGTGATGGGTGTGACTTATTTTTCATGCTTGTTAGCTATACATTTAACCTAATGTAAAGTCTAATTGTACCTTAAGATCTTTTTGAATAACGGCAACGCCATTCTCTACTTTAGGGGCATATTTCCAATTGGAGAGAGCTTTGATTGCAGCTTTATCAAAGACTTGTTCAGGTACAGACTTTAGTACCTGAATGTTAATAGGCTTTCCACTTTCACTGATATCAAAACTCATTTGAACATAGCCTTCGATTCTATTGCGAGCAGCATAAGCTGGATATGTTGGATTTGCTGTTTCTTGTAGGGTAGCATTAGCTCTATCAGGTAATGGTTTTGAAGCACACCCCATTAGTAAAGCAATTGCTAATGACACCAAAATTGAATATTTCATAAAACCCCTTTCGTATAGCGCCCAAAGCAGCGGCGCGCGTTAGCGTGTCCAGCCACGTATTGGCGATGCTGCCTTTGCTTGTTATGTTTTTTTACCTAATAATTCTGACTGTTTTCGGGTTAATTCATCGAATACTGGCTTTACTGAATCCATTAAACCCTTCGTTGGCCAATTATTCACAGATACATGTTCCGAAAAGTCCTGATTTTCCCATTGAGCTATAACTGCTCGATATGAACTAACATGGGATAGCGCCAGCGTGAATGCTTCAGGAATTTCATCTCCTTCAATGAGATGTATATTTTCGATTATTATTGATTCAACTCTCTCATTAAGAGGGTGGAATACATTTACAATCCATGTCCTCCACTTTAGCAATTCAGCTTCTGAAAGTTGGTCTTCACCTTTTCCAAAATACCCTGGCATTCCATGACTAGGCCAATGTTTTTTAGTAAAAGAAACCCAAGTTTCATGGCTTGCCGTTAATGTTGCCATTAGTGGCCCATATAGATTTTCTAATTGTTCGTTAATTCGAGCGAGTTGCGCTGACCTTTTCTCAAAATGCAGTTTGCTAAAATGTGCTACAAGCCAACCCGTAACGACGATGAGCGCACCCGCTATAACTTTTTCCATGGTGATTTAGGCTCCTTCTCTGAAAACATAACATTTTAGTATTTATGCGACATGCAGTTTGTGTTGCATAATCGCTTGTTGGACTGAGCAGCTAGGTGTGTCAGAATTGGTGTTGTTTATGCTATGGCTTACATAGAAAAAATAGGCTTTTTGGAGGCTCTCACTTTCCTAGCTAGTGTAATCAGTTTAGCTAGTGTTATGTAAGCTTTCCCTGCATTGCTCAGCGCTTATTATGTATTCATTACACCTACATTTGCCTTAAGAAGCAATTATATTTTTTACGCGTACAGAGGCCGCTAGACTGAGCAATTAAGCAGGTTAATTACTTGATTTTACAAAGCAGCCATAATCAAGCATCCCCTCCTTGGCTAATATCAAAGCGCATTCATGCGCTTCTCGTTCATTCTTTTTAAACGACGAAAAAGAACGAACCAAGAAAACGTCGCCCCAGCATCACACTCAATCCTCAAACCCTAAGCCGATATAGTGCAACCGCCTTGTAAGGCACATCCCTATGCCTGACAAGACTTAGCCAACATCCTGTCGGCACATTGCATATCAGCTTATGCTTTTCGGGTGTGATGGAGGGGGGATTGGTTTTGACTGCGAGCTCTAGTTTTTCTCTCAAAGCAGCAAATTTGCCTGCAAGCACCAAACAAAACTATCAGCACCGTTTTCCTCCCTCATCACACCCGAAAGTGAATTGCCAATGAGTCATTTCAACGCATGGATGCGTGAAAAGCGGTGACAGGGCCAAGGATGGCCCTTACACCGCGGTGACGTTCATATTGGCAATTTACTTGAGGAGTCAGTGTGATGTTGGGAGTGCCCTTTCTTTTGCGCAACGATTCTTTGGGCATCAAAGAAAAGTAAGTCGTAGTCCATGGATGGGTGTCGAAATCCGTCAGGAGGACGGGCTGACTTTACGGTAAATTTCGAGCTACCAGTCGTTAGCAACATAAACCTCCATGTTTAATATCAAAGCGCATCCATGCGCTTCTCGTTCATTCTTTTTAAACGACGAAAAAGAACGAACCAAGAAAACATCGCCCCAGCATCACACTCAATCCTCAAACCCTAAGCCGATATAGTGCAACCGCCTTGTAAGGCACATCCCTATGCCAGACAAGACTTGGCCGACATCCTGTCGGCACATTGCATATCAGCTTATGCTTTTCGGGTGTGATGGAGGGGGAATACGTTGCTTGTAAGATCTTCTACAATTTTTATGATTAAGCTGCTTGCAAACATTGCAAAGACTATCAGCGCAGCCTCCTACCTCACAGTCTAAATAGTTTTGTGGGAGGCGGTTCACCCGCCGAGAAGTTATGCTCTTCTGGTGTGGTTAAGGGGATTAGTTTTGACTGCGAGTTCTAGTTTTTCTCTCAATGAAGGTGAGCTGGGTGTCCACGTTAAATTGTGCATTATCGTGCGCGATAGTCCAGTTTTAGAAAATAGATGCGCATGAGTGCCTGTCTTTTATAAATTGCCTTCAAAACTTGATTTTGAAGAACTTCAAGCTTAGGAAAACCACCCCAACATGCAAGTTGAGGTGGGTAAGTTGAAGGTGAAGTGGGTGTCCACGTTAAATTGCTATTGTCACCTTAGGGTTATTTTTGCCTTGGGCTCCATTCTAGTTTTGGTAGCTCGACATAGGTCCTCCAATCTTTGCCGTCTTTGGAGTGCCAGATATACTCATCTTGCCAACCACTATATATCCACAGTTTATCAGCGAACTTAGCACCTGTTAAATAGTCATTAAACCTAGATATAATGGGGCTTGCTTCAATCCTCCAGTCTATTCCGTTATCAGATGAATAGGCGGCGCTGTCGTTTGCTCCGTTATAAGCATATCCGTTAATCATCCAAAGTTTGCCGTTAAGATTGAAGACTTTACTGGTAATAGCATATTCATTCCGAATATTGGGGGCTGCATTTCTTAAACGCCAATTAACTCCATCTTCTGATGACCAAATTTCGTTAACCGCCCTTGCTTTGTTACTTTCCATTACCTGGCCACCGTACATCCACAAGAGATCATTGTGAACAAATAATGTAGGCTTAAATCTAGGCTTGTATGCTGCTGAACTATTTTGCATAGTCCAGTTGAGTCCGTCTTCAGTCGAATATATAGTGCTATTTTCACTGCTGTAAGAAGCTCCATATAGCCATAGCTTATCTTGAAAGACGATTGCAGACGCTACCTTCCCTATATAGATTTCTAGATTAGGTTGAATTAATGTCCAATTGACTCCATCATCAGAGCGCCACACATCTGACTCATATACCGTTCTTGGTCTTGGTCCTACCCCTCTCGCACCACCTAATAAATAGAGCTGCTCATTGAATTCAATTAATTCAAAGTGTGCACGTCCACCGAATGGCGCGTTTGCAACCTCGAGCTGCCAGTTTATTCCATCTGTAGAAGACCAAATGCCAGTTTGCCAAATGGTATCGTCACCTTTGTAGTATTCACCTCCCATCAACCACAACTTACCTTTAAAGGACACCATTTGAGCGCCATTCCCAAGTTTAAAAGGGGGTAAGGAAGGTGCCACATGGACGGTATTAGAAATGTAGTCTTCGTGGGCAATTTTAATATAGGCACTTTGGTGTTCTAGTGTGTATTTAGAACGCTGAATATTTATAAAGCCATCTTGAAGCGGCAGTGCATCTTGTGCGGATATAACATTCATCTGCGGATTATAACATCCAGTGTAATTGGCTATATTACAGTTAGCGTCGGTACTTCTGTATACCTCCAGTTGCTGACTTTGTTTACTCCATGTTAGCTCAGCATTTGTTAAGCTGATGGCAATACTGAGTTCATCTAATATATAACTGATATCAACATCGTAGGAAGCCGTTGACTCATTGTACAAAGCATCTGAAGCTTTTGTTGCGGATATCGTTGCAACACCGTCTCTGAGTAATGTTAATTTTCCTGTTTTTGAATTAACATCTACCACTGAGGTATCACTGGATTGATAAGTTATAGTACCTGAACCTGTACCTCCTGATAAAGGATTGCTCTGTATCGGTGTATCAATTAATAAATCTAAAGAGCTAGATTGGAATGATAGAGGCTCCTGCTCTTTTTTTGTTACATTAACTGTAAACTGAGCCGTTTGAGGTTCATACAAAGTATCACCTGATTTAGTCAGGGTAATGGTAGCTGAGCCTGCTTTCACGGGTGTCAGTAAGCCCGTGAAAGTATGGGGGAGCACAACTTCAGCATTGGATGTCGAATAGGTAACCTTCCCTTCTCCGCTACCTCCTGTATAACGGTTGGTTTTAGTTTCATCTAGATAGATGTATAGAAAGTCTTGTTCAAAAACAATGTCGTCTTGATTTCTTTTATTGAGCGTCAGTGAATAAGATGCTTCTGCTGAATTATATATTCCATCTGCAGATTTGGTGGCTTTTATGGTTGTTGTTCCTTTACCTACAAAAGTTACTTCTCCGGATGTAAGGTCAATAGTCGCAACGTCTGGATTACTCGAGCTATAGCTAATTGAGCCTGTACCACTTCCACCAATTAACATATTGATTGCCGGAGAGTCATCAACAAATACATTGACGGTCTCATAGTTAAATTTGAGTGGTGTTTGTTCCCGCTTTTTTATAGATAATGCGAAGCTCGCAGATGCAGGTTTAAATTTTAGGTCTGCATGCTTAGTGACTGAAATTTCTACTTGCCCTGCACCGATGATTTGGATTTCCCCACTGGTACTATTGACCGTTGCAACACCTGTATTACTCGATGTAAAAATAAAAGCGCCATCACCGCTTCCACCATTGAGTGGGTTTGTAAAGTTTGAATCACTCACAAACTTTGCGACGTGACCTGCATCAAAAAGTAGTGGCTCTTGCTCACGTTTGTTAACTTCAACTGAATAACTTGCAGATGCTGACTGGTACTGAGCATCAGCACTTTTGGATACAGTAATGGTTGCACTTCCTGCTCCAACACCTTTTATTTGCCCTGTTTGAGGGTTCAAAACTTCTACTATTGATGAGTCTGACGATGAAAACGTTATTGCTCCCGTACCTGAGCTTCCTGATATCTTATTAATTGATGGAATCTCGTCTACCAATATTTGGATTGAAGTTTCAGCGAATGAGATCGCTGTTTGTGGTACTTGGCTGTTACCTTTGCTGCTATCACTGTTGCCAGCATCACTTCCGCCGCCACACGCTGTTAATAGGAATAGCAGAACAAAGTAACAAAATGAGCGCAATTGACCCATGATATGGTCCTTAAAAAAAGACGGTATGTAAACACATAACATTCATACAATCAATACATATTCAGTGTAAGTTTAGGTGGGTTTCCGCCTAAACACTTCGCCAAGCCATTGGGGTCAACAATTTGAACCTTGTCGCTGCTGTTACAAAGAGGAAATTAGGGAGGGTGTTTACCTTAAATGTTACTTCACTTCCTCGACTTGGATATTAATAGTGATGGAGGTCACTTGTTTTGTCTTTGTTTACAACAAATCAAATACCGGCTCTTTCACATCTAAACTGAAGTTGTCCAGATCCAAGCGGTGCTGTATTCCTAACGGCAAAATCCACTGCGGATCGGTATGGCCAAAATCAAGCCGAGTTATTACGGGTAAACTGTTACAGCCAAACTCATCACGTACAACCGATAAAATCACCTCATCAAGCGCTGTCATCTCGTGCTCGCTGTAATCCCGCGCGCGACCAATCATCAAGCTGGATATTTTTTCAAACACCCCCATCACCCCATAGTTACGTAACCAAAAGCGAATATAATCTTGACTAGGTTTATCCTCAGAGGTTTCTAAAAATAGCAATTTGTCTTGCCAAAATGACGGCGATGGCCAGTATTCTGTGCCTTTTAGCATCTCCATCACTTCAAAACAGCCGCCAAATAGCCGCCCTTCCACTTGCCCAGTACCTTGCAGTACTTTTGGACCATTTGTCGCAATTGCGGGATGCAGCTTACCGACGTTTTCTGGAATTGCCCACTCCGGATAGCCATGAGAATAAGCCTTGAATATTGGATAATGGACTTCACCTAGCAGCGCCTGCACTAAATAGGCTTGATATTCAGCACTAGCATTGTGGTACTGGGAGAAACCGGCCATGACTGATGGGCCGTTAAAAGTGACTAATCCCCATTGGTTCAGCAGTGTGGTCAGCGTGGAAAAATCAGAATAGCCCATCATAAACTTAGGGTTATTCAAGATAACGGATTTATCTAAATAAGGTAGGATCCGCGCGGAATCTGAACCACCAATAGAAGAAATTATCCCGGCTATATTCGGATCGGCAAAGGCATCATTAATATCTTTTGCACGTAATTGCGGCTGTGAAAAGAGTACGTCTGCGGCCGTTCGAGCCGACGGCATTTCGACAATATTAAAACCAAGCGAACGCAAGTTTGCCAGCCCTTGATCAAAGATGTGGGGAAATATACCTGGGCCACCCCAGCTAGGTGATACAATCGCAAGGGGATCACCTCGGTTTAGTTTTTTAGGCTTGCGTAATTGCACCGTTTATCCTGCCTTAATGGAATATTCATTAGCGACTAGATATATCCAATTAAGACTACAAAATCAAATACTCACTCAAGCTTTCATCTCGAAACGGAACTAAATAAACAGATGTGGCCTTGCCTTTCATTAGCAAGAGATAAGCATGACAATAATGATTAAAAATAAGTAACCCTGCTACACTTGGATTTGCTATACCAATTGCAGCAGCCTTGTATTTCGTTTCTTAATTTTTTTAGTTAGGATAAGCAACAAGGCTACATGTTAAGCCTTGTTGCAACTTATCACTTAATAAAGCGAGGTAAGATGGAAAAAACTGCATCTATAGAGGAAGTTAGAGCTAAAGTTGGAAATGGTAAGATATTTTCAGGTGAGTCGAGCGTAAACAGAGCTATTTCTAAATGGCATATACTCTCACCACTTTTTATAGCTTTACCATACAGTCAAGATTTTAAACCGGTTATGCTTATTGATGGCTTTAAGAAAAGCGCATTTAAATTTAACAAGAAAAAATCTCAGTTCATCATCATATACTCAATATTCGCCACATTAGTCTCATTACTTTTATTCACATATACAAAAAATGAAAAACTACTAAACCTTACCTTATCAGGACTAATAGTAACGCTATACTTAACAATTGACTACATCACAATTTCAAATAATCTGCAGAGCCTAACTGATAGAAATGTGTTTATCTCTAACCTATCAAACAGGTATAAAAAACATGCTGCAAAATGGTTTTTTATATGCTTAGCCATAGGATTAATTCAAGTATTTATAAACTACTTAGCAGGTGGGTTTGAAGAAGCAGCGTATCGATATGGTGGGATTTATAAGTTAATTATGGCAGGTGAGTGGTGGCGAATTATCACAGCATCATTCTTTCACTCTGGATTAACCCACTGGTTTAGTAATCTTGCTTTCGCATTGTTATCAGGTCCATTATTTATAGCATTAGTGAGAAGAACAGGGTTATTTGTTTTTATTTCAGGTTGTATCACTGGAGCTATATCTGCATATTTTTTGTATTTTTTTGGTCTCACCTCTGCTGACGCATATGGTGGAATTTCTGCAGGAATATATGCATTACTTGGTTACATCACTATTAACTCATATAAAAACAAAAATATAAAAAATGGAAACCTGCACATATCAATAGTTAACTTTTTATTTATGAGCACCGCTTTAAGCGCACTACTATCACATTCGATTAGCAATACTGCACATATATCAGGATTTATTACTGGGGTTTTACTAGCATTCTTGTGCAAACACCGAGACAAATATAAATAGTGGAATACTTCACTATTTATATTTATCACCTTGTAAAGTTCAGACTAACTTAAAAAACAACTCAGACTGTCAATTAGATATTCTAACGATACATATATATGTTAATTTAACAAGTTCGAGTTAACTTAGGTGACAGTTTGAGCTTAGCACATCATTTCAACAATATTAAAACCAAGCGAACGCAGGTTTACTAACCCTTGCTCAAAGATGTGAGGAAATGTACCTGGGCCACCCCAGCTAGGTGATACAATCGCAAGGGTATCACCTCGGTTTAGTTTTTTAGGCTTGCGTAATTGCACCGTCTATCTTGCCTTAATGGAATATTCACAGCAACTAGATATATCCCATTAAGGCAGCAGAATCAAACGCTTATTCGAACCTTTCAACGAGAAATGGAGCTAAATCAACAGAGGTAGGTTTGCCTGTAATGAGTTCAGTAATAAGCGTGCCAGTAATGGCCGACATTAAAATCCCCGTCCTAAAGTGTCCACACGCATTAATGTAACCCTCCACTCCATCAACGGGGCCCAAAATTGGCAGCTCATCCGGTGTACCAGGTCTAAGTCCTGCCCAGCAACGTTTAATACTTGACTCTTTTAGCACCGGCAAACACTTCATAGCACCTTGTGACAACTCGGTGATTTTATCTAGACTATTGGTGGTATCGAAGCCTTTTTCCTCCGTTGAAGAGCCAATTAAAATCTCGCCATTGTCCTTTTGTGCAATGTAGCAATCACTGGTACTGATACAACCATTTAATACTTTCGGCATACGCTCAGACAGCACTATTTGACCCTTAACCGGGTAAACTGGCATGTGTTTACCTGTCGCCTGATGGTAAATGTCATCCGCCCAGGCACCAGCGGCATTAATTAAGGTCTCACAATGCAGGCTTTGATCTTGCGTCTTCACACCTATCACCTTATTGCCTTCACGCAGTACCTCTAGCACTTCGGTATTCAAAAATAACTCAACACCATTTTGGCGTGCTCCTTCGGTATACGCATCAACTAACCGGTATGGGTTTACCTGATGGTCGCAAATAAAATCTATCGCACCAATTGCATCTGGGGTGATATAAGGCTCCTCTGCACGTAATTGCTGTTGGTCTAACCACCTGATCTGCGAAGACAAATTAGGGATCCCTGACACTATGCTATCTGCATATATTTCATCATCGCGATTGTACATAATGAATTTAAGACCGGTACGTTCAAACTTAAAGTCGACATCGTGTCTGGCCAGCATTTCTTCATGCAGTGCTGGATATAACTCGTTTGACTTGAGCGCAAGTTCAAAAAAGCATTCTGGTAATTGATGCGGCCGTAATGTTTGTGCAGCTTCGGTATCTCCTTCACTTTGGAGCTTCGACAAGGTTTTGAAGAAGATCACACCACAGCCAAGTCCGACCGACTCACCAATTGCCCATAATCCACCCGCAGATGCACGAGACGCGTTACCCGGCTTTTTTAAATCTACTAACGCGATTTTTAGGTTGGTATCGCGGCTTAAAAAATAGGCACAAGCCGCACCAATTACACCGCCACCTGCGATAATGACATCATACTGCTTCATGGTTTTTCTCCAGTAAAGTAAACGGAATTGGGTCAAGTGGGAATCTTGGCCTTATCACGCCCAGCGTATCTAAGTGCCCTACCGCATGCAGTCGATCTAACGCATAGCTAGAACACATTTTTCCTTGGCAGTCTCCCATGCCAATACGGGTTCTCATTTTTACGCTAGATAAATCTTTTGCACCTTGTTGCAATGCTAAATCGAGTTGCTGGCGCTTTACTTGTTCGCAGCGACACACCACGGTATCTGCCTGGGTTAACGCAAGCAGCCCCTCTCGGCGCGCCGAGAAGCGGTCAAATCCTGCTCTAAACTTCTGTGCTTGCTTACGCTTAGTTTTGAGCTTGCGCATTCGCGTGTGGAAGGTCGTTTCGCTTAAACAGGCTTGCTCATAGGCAAGCATGGTTGCGGCCATTTTCCCTTCAATGATAGCCGCTTCTGCGCCTAGCAAACCATTGGTATCACCACAGACAAAAATTGAATTTAAGCTACTGCGTAAATTGTCATCTAATAAAGGCACATAACCATTCGTGGTGGTGTACTGATGAGAAACCCCAAGTAGCATGGCAAGCTGGGTGCGGGCAACAAAACCATAGCCGACCCCTAGACTATCCACGGCTAAATGCTGTGCTTTTGACAAGTCCGCATGCCAGTGCTCATCGTAAGGCGCTACGGTAACACTGGAGAGTTTTTCTTGGCCTTCTGCTTTCACAATGCCATAACCATACTTGAACGGAATATTATGCTTTTTGAGATACGCCAACATACTCAATCCCGAAAGCGTAAGCTTAGGTTTATTGAGCAGCGCCACGGTCTCTTTCGCCAGTTCACTAAAGCGACTCGCTTCATATACGCCAACTACTTGTGCACCGGATTTATGTAACTGGCAAGCAACCAGTGGCAATAATGGTCCAGTTCCGACTAAAGCCACTTTTTTCCCTGGTCGAACTAACCCACTTTTAAGCTGAAGTTGCATCCCGCCCATTAACATCACACCAGGTAACTGCCATCCTTCAAATGGCACACTGCGCTCATGACAGCCAGTTGCCAGAACCAACTTGGTGTAATCTATTTGTGTTAACTGATTTTGTGTTTGCAACAGCAAACCGCTTTCGCCCTCGGGCCCAAGCACTTTGGTTTGTAGTTGTAGTGTTATATCTTGTTTATGATGTTCGTAGCGTACCTTTAGTGCAGCCATCGCACGTTTAAGATTTTCATCTAAATGAGGAAGCTTACTTGCTTGTCGAAGTGGCCCGCGATAGATCACCCCACCAATTTTTGGTGCTTCATCCACTAAGGTGCTAGTAATGCCATATTTAGCCAGCTCAGCTGCACAGCTAACGCCAGCAGGCCCTGCACCAACAATAACGATTTTTTCTTTTTGACAATTAGACATCACACTATACTCCAACCTGCTTGAAACGATTTTGTTTAGTTTCAACCTGCATGTTGGGTTGTACTAAGGTTTGGCAAGCCTTTTGTTTATGTTGCTTGTTTATCGTTACCTGACAACAATGACAAACGCCCATACCACAATAAGCACCAGATACGGCTTCTCGATCGCTTTCCATAATTTGCTTGTAGTTCGCCGCAAGCAAAACAGACAACACGGTTTCACCGTCGCATGCGTTAACCGCAATGTCGTCGATTTGAATTTGGAACTGTAACCCCTCAGGGTCTATAATATCTTGCGTTCTGGATAATTCAGACATGAAAAAATGCTCCTTCAATAAAGTCGCACAAAGCCTACTATCCAAATATTAAAAATAAACATTTTATTTACTTTATTCACTTTAATTTGATCCAAATTAACTTTTAAGCACTCTCGCGCTAATTCTGTTCAATTCGGTGCAAATGCTGCACTCACCTCACTAAAGCAGTGCAATATGAACGTATTTACAGACCAACAAAAACCGCATCCTCTTGATATTAAATAGCTTTAATTTCTGGCACAGTTTTTCCTTATTAAACGACACGACGGATGAAAGGAGCGTAATTATGTACACTTTATATCAAACGATGTACTTACTTTGGCATTTGGATGTGAGTATCTGGCCTGTGCACGATACAGCAACAACCCCTGTAGATGGTAAGGAGGAAGCGCAATGACACTTGGCAAACTAGAAACTGCAGTACACGCAGTAATGAACGATATGCTCACCCCATCACAAGCCGCAAAAGCCTATCATGTGCCGCAGCGAGCACTTTACGAAGCACTGCGACGCTCCCAAGAGAAACAGCAAACTCGATGGCAGAAATTAATGCATGAAAAGGCAAGGCTTGAGCAAAGTCTGGCTCGGATAAATAAGGAACTGCATGAACAATTTGTCTAATACCGCTATGCAGCTTCGCATTATTCAGGCGCCTAGCTTGAAATACAATCGCTTAGATTGTCAGCTTTGGGTAAAACAGCTCAGTGCGCTGACGCAAGCCTGTATTAATCTTGGCGCCTCTATCGGCTTTTTGCCCTCTTCCTCTAGCAGAGCAATACAAAACTACTGGTGGCAGGTATTCGATGCTGTGATCAAGTCGCAAAAGACGCTTATTATCGCTGAACTTAATGGCGTAATGGCAGGTTGTGTGCAACTCTCGCCGGCAACAAAAGATAATGCTCAGCACCGGGCTGAAGTTGAAAAGCTATTAGTTCATCCGAATAGCCGACGAAAAGGCGTAGCAACAAAGCTGATGCAAGCCATAGAGCAAGAATCTACACGGCAGCAGATATCGTTACTCGTCCTTGACACACAATCGGATTCGGACGCAGAAACCTTATATCAGAGCTTGGGCTTTAAAGTTGCTGGGCAAATCCCTCATTTTGTCAGTGATGAGCGCGGTGACTTCCATGCCACCACATACTATTACAAACTGCTTGCACCGATCTTGCGCAATCGTATTGAGAACGTAGCTCTAGTGCATTATGCCAATGAATATTAGCAAAACAGTCTAATCAAGCGACTCGCTACGACTTTCGTTCAGGCGATAAAAAAACAGCTTACCGATGTGCTGTGGTGTAGTTACAGCCTCTAAGATTGGCGCGGCGCCTTGTGGTATGCTCATCACATTGGGATTATTGATAGTAAGACCATCGCGCAGTTTAGTATCTATTGCCCCGGGGCACAGTACCGCTATTTTGTAGCCGTCCTTGTGAAGACCTTTAGATAGAGTCACCACGCCCGCTTTCGCCGCACAATAAGACGTCCAATCTTTGTAACTGTTAAATGCCGCCGTCGACGCCACATTGATCAAATGCACCGCTTTGTTTGCTTTAATTGCAGCACGAGAAATTAAATAAGTGCCGATTAGGTTTACTTCGATGTCACGGATCCAAAGACTTGGGTCAGAGTCTGCCACTAAACTTGAGTAAAGCGTTCCTGCCGCATTGATTACACAGTCATAAGATTTGTCGTCAAAAAAACGCTCAACTTCAGCTGGTTTAGAAACATCAAGCTGCGCGCGCGATGGCGCTTCCACTTCATGTCCTAAGCGCTTCAGTTCATCGCTTAAATAAGCGGCAAGACCACCCTGTCCGCCCGTTATTAACACTTTCATTTCTGTGGCTCTGGGATTGGATGATTGTCGCTTTGCTCAATCAGCTTTTTATACTGATCGTAGATTTTTTGCTTTAAGTTACTAGAGCTAACGCCAGCACCATAAGGAAAGTAAAATACCTGAACCCCAAGCTCTTTCAGATAATCATATTTTCCCTTCCAATCATCGCCAATCACGAACACATCAATATTTAGATTTTTCACCGTTTCACGATGATCTAAAGTACGTTGTGGAATAGCAAGATCTGGGTCTCTTAACCCTTCGATAATCGCCAAACGCTCTTCAAATGGCACTGCCGGTGGCTTTTTATAAGAACAAACAAGTTCATCGGTACTTACACCAATGATCAACGTGTCTCCTAAACCTCGGCCATAACTAATCATTTTTAAATGATTACTGTGAAATAAATCAAATGTTCCTGAGACATAAACAATTTTATTTTTCATAAATTGCTATTTCCCTCCAGCTAAATCAATAAAAGTTCCTGTAACAAAGCTTGCTTCGTCACTTAAAAGCCAAGCGATGGCATTGGCAACCTCAATCGCGGTTCCACCTCGCTTCAGCGGTAAAAAATCGGCTAGACGATCAACTCGGTTTGGTTCGCCACCGTCGCCGTGAATATCGGTATAAATACAGCCCGGTCTCACGCAGTTCACGCGGATCTGTTCAGCGGCTAATTCCAGAGATAAACCTTTAGTGAAGCTGTCTATTGCACCTTTTGCAGCCGCATAGTCAACATACTCATTAGCCCCACCTAAATAAGAAGCTGCCGACGATACATTCACCATTGCGCACTGTGCTGGATTGGCACTCAAACGCATATGTTTAATTGCTTCGCGAGCACAAATAAAATACGGCGTAACATTATTAGTAAGCATATTGTTGATGCGCGCTGCGGTCATGTGTTCAACTCGAGTCTGCACGTTCAGCACGCCAGCGTTGTTGACCAAATGCGTTACCATGCCAATATCGGTCTTTATCTTGTCAAACATTGCCTCTACAGATTTTTCGTCTGTGACATCTGCTTGTAACAAATGCGCTTTACCATTATTACTTAGGATGGTATCAGCAACCGTTTCTGCGGCTTGCACGTTCTGCTTGTAATTTATAACAACAGTAAATCCTTGTTGTCCCAGCAGTTGAGCCGTTGCCGCACCAATCCCACGGCTCGCACCGGTGATAAGTACCACTTTTTGCATCTATTATTCCTTAAACTGGGTCAACAGTTACTGATAGTTCAGCACTTCTACACCCATGTCTTCTTTGACGTGTTCTATCACCATATAGGTATGATTTGTGCCAACTCCAGGTATTTCAACGATTTGACCTAATACCTCTCGATATTGACGCATATCTTGGACTCGGATCTTAACTAAATAATCAAAGCCACCAGCTACCATATCACAAGAAACGACGTTGGGGATTTTTACAATGTGCTGTTTAAACACCTCAAATACCACTTCGGTCGAGCTTTTCAAGGTGATCTCCACATGCGCAACCAAATGCTGGCCAAGTTTCGCGGCATTTAATCTTGCCGTATATCCTTCGATATACCCCTCGGACTCGAGTTTTTTTACTCGATCGAGGCAAGGACTCGGACTCAAGTTTACCTCTTTCGCCAAGTTTACATTAGAGATCCGAGCATTGCGCTGAAGCGCGTCTAAGATTGCTAAGTCGATGCGATCTAATACCCGAGTTTTAATGGAAGTCGTCATATCAGCATAAAATTTTGTGAGGGTTTGAGATTACCCGCAAATTTACCGTATTCATTGAAAATAAAACAGCATATTCTGCTGTCTTTTCGATAGAATGCCCGCGAAATTAACGATAAAGAACAAAGCGGCTTGTTTCAGCCTTTAACGCAACTTTGTTCGAACATTTAGATTATGCATTCTGGCTAAAATTTGAACCCCCAAATGGGTGTGTTATGGTTAGCAATGTGACTGCATCATTTTGTCGTAATTGAGGCTTCCTATACAAATTAAACTACACTTTCAACCTTTGGTTGCATAGTTTGGCATCAGTTCAGATGTAGTTTTGTAATCTACACATTAAGGTGTGTGATTCCATAGGCAGGCGCGAATTACATGTATTTTTGACTCCAATTTTTGAGGGTTGCTTATGCTTTATAACGGCGATTTGACAACTAACTGTCCTATCCGACAAAAGATCCGTGATTTTTACCGCATCGATGAGAACGCAGTAATTGATCATATTTTACCTTTAGCTGAGGTAGGCGTTACAGCTCGAAGCCGAGCATGGGAACGTGCACGTCAAATGGTATTGAACATTCGTAGAGATCAAGATGGTCAAAACGGTGTCGACGCGCTTTTAAATGAATTCTCTCTTTCTACCGAAGAAGGCGTGGTACTGATGTGTTTGGCCGAAGCTTTACTTCGTGTACCAGACAAAGCAACGCAAGAAAGCCTAATCCGTGACAAGCTCGCACAAGGCGACTGGAGTTCACACTTAGGCAGCAGCGACTCGTTATTTGTTAACGCTTCAAGCTGGGGTCTACTCGTTACTGGTAAAATGGTTAATTATTCAGACAAGAATAAAGAAGAACAATTTGGCGTGCTAAAACGCACAATTGGTCGCCTTGGTGAGCCAGTTATCCGTAAATCTGTTAACTATGCAATGAAGATCATGGGTAAGCAGTTTGTAATGGGTGAAACCATTCAAGATGCTATCGATCGTGCCGCTGATAAAGAACAAAAAGGTTATGTATATTCGTACGACATGCTAGGTGAAGGCGCACGTACGATGAAAGATGCAGAGCGCTACTTCCAAAGCTATATGAACGCCATTCACGCAATTGGTAAAGCAGCGAAAGGCCGTGGCCCAATAAAGAGCCCTGGTATATCTGTAAAGCTTTCAGCTATTCACCCACGCTATGAATTCACACATCGCGACCGCGTGATGGACGAGCTTGTACCTAAGCTAAAAGAACTTGCAATTGCTGCGAAAGAATACGATATCGGTTTCACGGTTGATGCGGAAGAAGCGGATCGTTTGGATATCTCACTAGATGTCATCGAGGCTGTATTCTCAGACGACGCGCTTGGCGACTGGAATGGTTTTGGTCTTGCAGTACAAGCATATCAAAAGCGTGCCATTTTCGTTGTGGAATGGGTGGCTGAACTTGCTCGTCGCGTAGGCCGTAAACTGATGGTGCGTCTAGTTAAAGGTGCTTACTGGGATACAGAAATCAAAACCACTCAACAAGATGGTCTTGAGCACTTCCCTGTGTTCACCCGTAAAGCAACGACTGACGTTTCTTATAAAGCGTGTGCTATTAAGCTACTAGAAGCACGTGATGCACTTTTCCCACAGTTTGCAACGCATAATGCTTACACCGCAGCAACTATCCTAGAAGTTGCCAAAGGCGACAACAAAGGGTTCGAATTCCAACGTTTACACGGAATGGGTGAATCACTTTACGACCAAATCGTTGAAAACGAGGGTATTCAGTGTCGTGTGTATGCGCCAGTTGGTCAGCACGAAGACCTACTTGCTTATCTGGTACGCCGTCTACTTGAAAATGGTGCAAACTCATCATTCGTAAACGCGATTGTTGATACCACTAAGCCTGTTGAGTCACTACTTCCTGACCCTGTAGAAACACTGCAAGGCCTACGTAACCGTTACAATACGCAGATTAAACTACCTATCGAGCTTTATGGCGATGAGCGTCCAAACTCAAAAGGTAAAGACCTAACTGACATCAACGATTTAACACCGTTTAAAGAAAACCTAGACAACTGGTTTAACGAACACCTAATCGATGAAAGCCAAGTACCAGAAGGTCACCTTGCTGTTCGTAACCCTGCGAACCACAAACAAGTGATTGGATCTGTGCCTTTACACGATGAAGCACACATGCAAAGCGTGCTTGCCAATGCTGATGCAGCTTTTGAAAGTTGGTCTCAAACCTCTGTTGAAGAACGTGCAAACTTACTACGCCGTACTGCTGACATCCTTGAGCGTCACCATGACGAACTTGTTGCTATCTGTATTAAAGAAGCAGGTAAAGTAACCCAAGACAGCATCGATGAAGTACGTGAAGCCGTTGATTTCTGTCGCTACTATGCAGCGCGTGCAGAAGAGCTTTCTAAAGATGAGCGCTTTGAAGCTCGTGGCGTGATTTTATGTATCAGCCCGTGGAACTTCCCGCTTGCGATCTTCTTAGGTCAGGTAGCTGCTGCTATCGTGACGGGTAATACCGTTATTGCAAAGCCAGCTGAACAAACCAGTATGATTGCACTGCGTTGTATTGAATTAATGCATACCGTTGGTTTACCAGAGCACGTAGTACAACCGGTTATCGCACGCGGTAGCGAAGTGGGTAAACACATCGTGCCTGACGAGCGTATCCAAGCGGTTATGTTCACAGGTTCAACAGAGACAGGTACGCTTATCTCGCAAATTCTTGCTGAGCGTAACGATATTCAGGTTCCTCTGATCGCAGAAACCGGTGGTCAAAACTGTATGATCGTTGACTCAACAGCATTACCAGAGCAAGTGGTTGACGATGTTATTTCATCAGGTTTCCAAAGTGCCGGTCAACGCTGTTCAGCACTTCGTGTGTTGTTCTTACAAGAAGATGTTGCTGACGGTATCATTGAAATGATCCAAGGTGCGCTTAAAGAGCTACATATCGGCGACCCATCGCTACTATCTACAGACGTAGGCCCAGTAATCGACGAAAAAGCGCTGACCACTTTGACTAAGCATGTTGATTACATGAAGTCGAACGGTAAGCTCCTATTCGAAGCTAAGATCCCTGATAACAGCGAGAACGGCGCTTACTTCTTCGCGCCTCGTCTATATGAGATTTCTGATCTATCCGTGCTTAAGCGTGAAGTATTCGGTCCGGTAGTCCACGTTGTACGCTTCAAAGCAGATCAACTTGATAATGTGATCGATCAAATCAATGGTACAGGCTACGGTCTAACAATGGGCGTTCATTCACGTATTGAAGAGCGCTGCGAATACCTAGCTAAGATGTCTCGCGCGGGTAACGTATACGTGAACCGTAACATGATTGGTGCAATCGTTGGTGTGCAACCATTTGGTGGGCGTGGTCTTTCTGGTACAGGTCCAAAAGCAGGTGGTCCAAACTACTTAGTTCGCCTTGTGAAAGAAAAAGCGTCACCAGACAACGTACAAATGACAGATCTGACGCCTGATGAGCTAGAGATCCACCACTTCCCAGGTGCCGTTGAGCAAGTTGAAAAACTGATGCAAAACTCTAAGCGTGATGAGAAGATCTGGCGTCGTACTGCGCTTAATGACCGTGTTTCGGCAGTGCGTCAGCTACTTGCTAAAGTGGCAACAGTAGACATCATTGATGAGCTGGCGGATGATTTGTCATTAACGCTTTCTGATGCGCGTGCTCAGCTAAACCGCTTAGAAAAGCGTATGCGTACTTACACAACGCTACCAGGACCAACTGGTGAATCGAACACGCTGCACTTAGAAGCGCGTGGTTGTGTAGTGGTATATGCCGATAAGAGTACGTCGTTCAACTTCTGGGCGATTTCAATTATTACAGCACTTGCTGCCGGTAACACAGTGATCACGGTAGCCTCTGACTTATTCTATGAAGAAGCATTGGCATTTAGAGATAAGTTTATCTCAACTGGCGTTGCTGAAGGCGTATTCCAAGTAGCGAAGCAAAACCAGCTACAAGCGATTTTGGCACACCCTCACCTTGCAGGTGCTGTTGTGGCTGCGCGCTCTTCACGCCTTGGTTACTTCTCACAGCAACTTGCAGAGCGTAAAGGTGCTATCCTGCCGGTGATCAGTGCAGAGTACTACGATACGCTTATCAATCGTCTAGTGACTGAGAAAACCATCAGTATCGATACCACAGCTTCTGGTGGTAACACTTCACTGATGACGCTTGTTGAAGACGAAGAGTAAGAGAATATAAATCGCTATGCTAGACATAGCGGTTTTATCGAACAAAGCCAGCGTAAGCTGGCTTTTTTATAGCAAAAATCAGGGCTCACTACCATACACAATAGCAACTTTAAAAATTGCTCAACTCAGAGAAAACAGACACAATACAAATAAGGTGATTTAATCACAGTGAAAAGACCACTAATATTGTTGCTCTGCATAATAATGTTAGAATTTCAAAGTATAAAATAACCACAATAATACCAATTTCATGCATGTTGGCTATTCACAAAAACGATATAAAAACCAATAACGAAAAGAAAAATGTTAAACCTTGAATACTTATTCTCATTTTTAATTGCTAGCACGGTGATTGCCGTGGCACCAGGTCCATCTAATGCATTTTTAATGGCACAGACCTTTACTAATGGCCGTGCTGCTGGCATGCAAAGCGCATTAGGTTTTGCGCTAGGTGGGGTGATCCATACACTCTTTGCCGTTGTTGGCTTGTCGGCACTCCTAAAAGCTTCAGAGACTGCCTATACCACAGTGCAATACCTCGGCGCAGCTTACTTAGCTTATCTAGGTGTAATGACTATCAAAGAAACGCTTGGAAAGGCGCAGATAGCTTGCGAGGAAAAACCGCACGTGAGCACCAAAAAGCCTAAAAACGTGATGTTCCAAGCAATGATGACGGAAGTCTTAAATCCCAAAGTCGCCCTGTTTTTTATTGCATTTATTCCTCAGTTTGTCGATAGTAGCTTGGCGACCTCGACAACGATGCAACTGGCTATGTTTGGCTTACTTTATCCTATTTTAGCTTTTCCCATCGACTGCATGTACATCTACGGTGGTGATAAAATCGCGGGCTATTTTAGGCAGCATCCAGCAGCGCCAGTGTGGATTGATCGAATTTCAGGCTTAATTTTTATCGCATTGGCAGTCAATTTATTACTCTAAACAGGGAGCAGCACACATGCAAAAACGTTCACAGCCACTACCAGCAAAAAAGCATATTGCTTTAGTTGCACACGATGGCATGAAACCAGCCCTACTTGAGTGGTGTCAGACTCACTTAGATAGCCTTAAGCAGCACAAGCTTTACGCCACGGGCACAACGGGTAATCTGATAGAAAAGCATACTGGTTTAGAAGTCACCAAACTATTTAGTGGGCCAATGGGTGGCGACCAGCAAATTGGTGCCAAAATCGCGGAGCAAGATGTTCATGTCTTGATTTTCTTTTGGGATCCGCTCGCGTCACAGCCTCACGATCCGGATGTAAAAGCACTGTTGAGACTGGCTGCTGTTTGGAATATTCCCGTTGCCTGTAATGAAGCGACGGCAGATTTACTGATGGCGTGCGATAAAATGAACCAGCCAATCGCAAGGCATTTACCTGATTATGAGCAGTACCTTGCTAGTCGCTTAGATTGATAAAATAGATGAGTATGGAAGCGGTTTGTGACCGCTTCTTTGATTTTGACTTCGATTATTTAAATATTTTATCCGCCCACTTAGTCAAGCCTGCAGTAACACTACCAAAGTTATCCCCGTTCACCATTTCAATATCACCAATTTGCTGTGCAAGCGTTGCCTTGAGTAACGGTGATTGCGCGCTACCGCCAGTCAGATAAATTACATCGGGTTTTGATCCCGCTTGATGAATGGCTTCTTGCGCAAGCCCCCCCATCTGTTCTAAGTTCGACATGACCGACTCGGCAAAATCTTGCTGCGTAAATTCAGAGGCTAGCTGTGGTTCAATAAAACCAAGATCGGCATTAAACTTTGCTTGCTCAGAGAGTGCAATCTTGCCGAGTTCACCTTCACGAACCACCTGATGGGTAAGTTTGTTCTGTTGAATATGAAGTAAACGCGCCAGCTTTTGCGGCTCAGCGACATCTCGCAACATACTTTGCAATTCTCGCGCTAATTTATCGCTGTAGAAGTCTAGTTGAGACTGAATATCATTGATTTTACATGCCTGCCAATAGAGTTGACTAGGCATCGGCAAACCTGAGCTCATGTTAGATCCGAGACCACACAACGGCATTAATTGGTGATAAGCTAGCGCAATATCTAAGTCGTTACCGCCGATACGTTTGCCTGTATGCGCTAAAAAGTCTTGCTGGCGTTGTGTGTTATTGCGATAGCTTGGCCCCATTCGGACAAACGAACAATCGCTAGTACCACCGCCGATATCAACCACCAGCACAAGTTTATCTTGCTGAAGACGGCTTTCGTACTCAATTCCCGCTGCGAGCGGTTCGAAGAGAAAATCCACTTCCTTAAACCCAGCTCTTTTTGCAGCGGTGGTAAGAATATTAACCGCTTGTTGATTGCTTTCCTCTCCACCGACGGACTGAAAATTAACAGGTCGACCAATCACAGTGTCGGTAATGGACTGTTGCAGCTGCGACTCGGCACGACGCTTAATCTCCACCATCATCGCCGCAGCAATATCTTCAAAGAAGGCGATTTGTTGAGGTTTAAGTCCAACCGCCCCAAAGAAGGATTTGGGTGATTTAACAAAAAAACCTTCTTCGGGAAATTCGATATACTCAGAAATTGCCGCTTGACCAAAAAAAACGCCCGCTTCATGTGCTTCTAAATCAAGATCGCGCTTAGCTTGCTGTGCTACCGTTAGCAGACCTTGGCGAGACTGCGTGTAGACTGGATCTGGCTCATTGAGATGACGATTAACAAATGCAGGAATTAACGCATTGTGCATCGCATACATAGTCGAAGGCAGGTAATATTTATCTTGCTCGAGACGCAGTAAGTCCACTTCACCATTTTGCATGACACCCATCGCACAATTAGAACTTCCGTAATCAAACCCGACTTTCATTCTCTACCTCAAACTGCTGAAAAGTCGCGAAGTGTATCATGGTTGTCGTTATTGTCAGATGAATTTATCTAGGTTCCAACATCCTTAATCGGTTTGTTGTGGAAAGCATAGCGCACACTGTCAGATTGCTTGGCTTGATACATAGCGGAATCTGCCTGTTGGATCCCAGTCTCGATGTCGAGGTTATTAAACAGACTGACACCGATACTAATCCGACAACTTAGTTTATTGCCTTCAAAGAGATATGGTTTATCTACCTTGTTGATTATTTGCTGGCAGATCCCAACCACATGAGATTCGGCTTGAGGCTGTTGTGGAGATAAATGAGTAATTAAAATCACAAACTCATCACCTCCCCAACGGATCACCACATCATCCTCACGTACGCTAGCACTCAAACGCTGAGCAACCGCCTTGAGTAACTGATCCCCCACATGGTGACCATGCAAGTCATTTACTTTTTTAAAATCGTCAAGGTCCAAAAACAAGATTGCGCTGTAACTACCAAACAGCTGCCCGGCATGGAGTTGCTCCATCAACCCATGTTGGAGAACATGGCGATTCGGTAATTCGGTTAATTGATCATGATACGCCAGCTTCTCGGCTTCAAGATACTCCAACTTACGGTCATTGATATCCCGAGATAACACGATAAAGCGCGTTTCTGCATGATTGTCGCTTGCAGTCACAATCTTACGGGCGATAGAGACTTCAAACCAACGCTCGCCAACAGGCGTAGACAAGTGAATATGGCTGCCGTGTGAATAGCCGTTAACTTTTGCTTCCTGTAATGCCCGCATCACTATTTTAGCGGCTTGCTCTGGCATCACTTCAGTCACCGTATGGCCAATCAATTGTTCTGCAGGCGCGACTAACAACTCAGGGCGGAGTATTCTGGCGTCCCAGTGTCGCCCCTCTTCGTCTAGTTCAAACATCAAGTCCGGCATCGCACTTAACGTCGACGCCAATTCCTCATAGCTCGGTTGCGCCAAAGCTTGAATGCGGGCCATACGACGATCCTTGACCATGAGGCGTTGCAACATCCTGTTCCATAATTCTATAAACTTGAACTTTGCAATTTGAAACATGCCAATGAACACAGCTCATCTACGGCTATCGTTATAAAATAATATACCAATTTTACGAATAATGACCAATTACCGACTGCATCAAAGAAAATATTTTCAAGTCATTGGCTTCGAAAGAGAAAAGCAATTGACGAATAGATAATAATTCCTATAATCGACACAGCAGCGCTTTCCATGATGGAAGGTCACAAGATATATAAGGATGACTATGTCTTTTTTCAAAAAAGCCCTTGGCGCAGTCGGTATCGGTGCAGCAAAAGTAGATACCATTTTAGAGACCCATCACGCCTCTCCTGGCGAAGAAATTTCTGGAACGGTTAAAATCATCGGTGGCAAAGTTGCTCAAGAGATCAACAAAATAGATCTTAACGTAATGTGTAACTACACGGTTGAAAGAGAAGACAGTGAAGGTGAAACAACGACCATCACTAAAAACCACACCCTTGCTAAATTTCAAATCAACGAACGATTTACTATCGAACCCGGTGATGAAAAGCACATTCCATTTGCGCTTGACCTCGCTGAAGAAACCCCGCTTACCGTTGGACAATCCAAAACTTGGATTGCTACCAACCTTGATATTGATATGGCGCTCGACAAGTCAGATAGGGACTATTTACACATAGTACCTACCGAGCTACAACAAGCGGCTATCGATGCGATGGAAGCGCTTGGCTTTAAACTCTATGAATCAGACTGTGAAGGTATTGATGAAGTATCTTTCTCACGCCTCCCATTCGTACAAGAGCTAGAGTTTAAAACGATCGCAGGTGACTTCCATGGTCGCTTTGATGAAGTGGAAGTGGTTTTCTTTAATCGCGGTGAGCAACTAGAAATTATCTTTGAGATTGACCGCAAAGCGCGAGGCTTTAAAGGCTTCTTTGCGGAGGCGCTAGACCTTGATGAATCAAAAGCCAGATTGCTGATAGATGAAACTGATTTAGAAGACCTAGAAGATGCTATTTATGACATTCTAGAGGCAAATTGCTAAGGTATATTAACCTTGTAGTATCGATAGATTTATATTGATGCTTTGGTGATCGTTGCATTCATACGAATGCAACTTCTATATGAACAAACTCTATTATTATCCCAGTTCACCTAACGCTATGGTTTATATTAATACAAATGTTAAGGTGTATAGATAATAACTCTCTAGACTGATTTATTGTTACAATTTAAGCCCATTTAACATGCCAATCGCGGCACGTTTGAGTTGACTTAAGCTCAATAAAACAGCACATTTAAATGAACGGTCAAGGTAGATTAGGTGACAATGAATGTCCAACTTTAGAATTTGGAAACTGGTTAGCCTACTGTGTGTTTTGAGCCTAATGCTGGGCTGCGAATCGAAAGAAGAACGTATCCAGCAAACCATTACACATACACTTCAAGAAGCTTCAACAGCGATAAATACGCTGGGAACCGCCCTTGATAAAAAGCAGGTGAGAAATGCCAACCTTTTGACTGAGTATGGCAAAGTACTTAGTCAGCAAAAACCTCAGCTCAGTGAAATTGCGCAAATTATTGCCCAAGACGCAACAAGCAGTGGAACCTTATATCAGAGTTTATTGACTCGTTATCAGTCCCTCAAGTCCCCCGCTCCAAGTATGAACAGCGACGACATTATCAACCAAGCAGTGTTGTTAAAAGAAGCCGCTTCCATCAGTTTGTTCAATGATGCGCTGACAGATCCAATCAATGTTTTAGCTGATATGTCAGATGGCAAGCTAGCGCGAGTTGGCGCTATTAGTCAGCAGGCGGAACAAGCGGCAAACGGTCAGACCAGTGTCGGCAATCAGCTTGTTGGCAATGCCAACTATGGCGAATGGCAGACTAACTCTAACGGCACTAGCTTTTGGATGTGGTATGGCATGTATCGCATGCTTGGAGATATTGTCGGTGATGTGGAATATGGCCGCTGGAGTAAACATCGCAGATACAGTTACTACAGCGACTATGGCCGCCACAGATACACCAGTTATAAAGGCTACAAACGCCAAACTGAGCTCGCCAAACGTACTCAACAATCGTATCAACGCCAAGGCAAACAATTTACCAGTCCCTATGCCAAGAAAAAATCTGGCGCTTCAGGGTTAAGTCGAAGTAGTAACACCCCATCAGCAGTAACTCGAAGCAGCTATTCTCGAACATCAAGCTACGGCTCTGTTCGCAATAGCTCAAGTAGAACCTCCCGTGGCGTAAGCCGGGGCAAATAGCGCATATATAGCGGAGTTAACACATGTACCAATTTAACGGATTAACAGCTTGGACTTTTCAAGCATTGCTAATAGATATGGCGGTGATCGTCGCGTTATTTGTTAGCTTAAAATACATCAAAGGTTGGGTATCTAACCTTCATGCAAACGATGAAATCACAGAAAAAGACAACTTTGCATTTGGCCTCAGTTTTGCTGGTGGTTTAGCAGGTCTGGCCATTGTAATTTCAGGTATTTCAAGTGGTGCTTTTGCCAGTTCTTTAGCTCAAGAAGCGCTACAAATGGCAGGCTATGGTATCGTTGGTATCATCCTTATCAAGCTCGGTCACTTTTTCCAAGACAAAGTCGCGCTACGCAAGGTAAACCTCCATGACGAAATCGTTAAAGGTAATGTCACCTCAGCACTGATTGACTTTGGCCATGTGGTGAGCGTTGCCATTGTGATCCGCTCAGCTCTACTTTGGGTACTCACAGAAGGCTGGTATGGCTTACCTATTGTGGTTGCAGCCTTCATTATTGGTAATATTTGTATGCTGCTTGTGAGCCAATACCGAGTACAACTATTCAAGCGCACCAACAAAAGTGGCGACTGTTTACAGCAGGCAATCAAAGACAACAATATCGCGGTTGGGATCCGCTACGCGGGCTTTTTAATCGGCTCGGCTCTGGCACTGACTGCAGCGTCCGGTTTAGCGCCGTATGTAGCTGACAATATTAACTCAAGCCTACTTTACTGGAGTATTGCAGCACTGGGTAGCATTGTGCTTTTCATCGTCTTACACCTCGTCATGATAAAAATTATTCTGGCAGGTAAAGATATTTCCGATGAAGTGAACAGACAAAAGAATGTTGGTGTTGCTGCAATCTCAGCCGCGCTTTCTTTTGCGATTGGTACGACTATGGCAAGTTTGTTAGGTGCATAACCCTTGAGCGCATCTGCACCACAAACTTCAGCAAGAGTGACCGGCAACTGGTCGTTGTTTGGTCACGACACCCTACTTATTGGCGTCATGGCCATTTTGGCCGGTTGCGGCCTAATCTACGAATATTTACTCTCTCATTATGCTGGTCGCGTTTTAGGCTCTGTAGAAAGCGCGATTTATGCCATGATAGGCACTATGATCGTGGCCATGGGCATTGGCGCATTTTTAGCACGCTGGTTCAAGGATCCTTTTACCGCTTTTGCATGGCTTGAAAGCCTAATCGCGCTACTCGGCATGAGCAGTATTTTGGTGATCGCCAGTGTTATTGCACTTACCTATACCCTGCCCCACACGCTTTCTAGCCTTTACAGCCTGCCTCCCGATAGTGTCTTAGATGGCATGCCATTTGCGCAATTACAAGCATTTGCCCGATTTTTACCTTATGTTTTCGGCCTCATTCTAGGCATTTTAATTGGCATGGAAATTCCGCTGATTGCTAGGATCCGTCAACAAGTGTATGGCCGCTTCCTTGAAAATAACGCAGGTACCATTTACGGTGCAGATTATATCGGTGCTGGTGTTGGTGCTGCCATTTGGGTCACGATTATGCTTGCGCTGCCAATAATGCAAGCAGCAGCGTGGACTGCGCTATTTAATATCATTGCAGGACTTATCTTCCTATGGCGTTACCATGCTCATGTCCGCTTCGCTAAGCTGCTGTTTGCTTGCCACTTTGTTCTACTTGGTATCTTTTTTGTCATCCTGAGCCATGGCTCTCTTTGGATGAAAGACCTCAGCAATGTGCTATACAAAGACAAGGTGATCTATTCAGAATCAACTAAGTATCAACATGTTGTCATCACTGAGCGATTGAGCCGCGCACAACCGATGCCAATTAACGATTTATTCTTAAATGGTCGATTACAGTTTTCATCTGTAGATGAACAGATCTATCACACTATGCTCGTTTATCCTGCAATGCTGGCTTCTAACCGGCGCGAAAAGGTATTAATCATTGGCGGCGGAGATGGTCTGGCACTTCGAGATGTACTGGAATGGCCTGTTGAAAATGCAACCTTAATCGATTTGGATGGACAACTACTTTCGTTATTTGGACTACAAGGGCAGCCCTACCCAGCTAGACCACATATCACCAGTCAATTAACCCGCTTGAATGGCAACGCCTTAAACGATCCAAGAGCAACGGTTATCGTTGCAGATGCATTTTTAGAAGTAGAAAAAATGCTCGACCAAGGTAGACAATTTGACACCATCATTATCGACTTACCTGACCCTAATCACCCCGATTTGAATAAACTATATAGCGACTACTTTTATAATCATGTGCGTCAATTACTGGCACCCGATGGTGCACTCGCTATTCAGTCAACATCTCCCTATCACGCCAAAAAAGCGTTTATTAGCATAGCTAAAACGGTAAAGCATGCCGGGTTTACGCATGTTGAGCAATATCAGCAGAATATTCCCTCATTTGGCCAATGGGGATGGACAATCGCAACGAGAACAGGACAACCAGCAAGTGCTAGGATCCGGTCGGTCGAGTCTTTGCCTGTTCCAAGTAACTGGATAAACAAAGAGTATTTACTCGCGACGTTCGCCTTCCCAAATCGCTTTTTTGACGGAGCAAAAGATATTGAAGTCAACCAGTTAGGAACGGGCAGACTATACGATTATTATCGCCAAGCATGGCAAACAGAAGATGAGTTGTATAAAAATTAGCGCACGGTCATTGACATATTATGTCTTACGTGCAACTCTTAACTCAGACATAATATGTCAAAACAAAAAAGGTAAATGAAGATGGAATTAAATGAACTATCAATCAAATTAGCATCATTTGAAACAGAAGGTGCTAACTTCGAATCATTCTTAATCGCCAATGAAGGCGAGCAAGATGTATTGCAAGTGATTGTTGACGGAAATGACGAATTACCAATTTTTGTGACTCAGACTGAAGAACAACTTGTATGCATTAGTTACCTATTTAAAGAGAATGAGGTAAAGCCTGAGTTGCTAAACGAGTTAAATGAAGCACTATTAAAACTGAATGTGCCGATCCCGCTGAGTGCGTTTGCTAAAATTGATGAGCAGTATGCGATATTTGGTGCTCTAGCCGTTTCCTCCTCAATTGATGAGATCACGCACGAACTGGTCACCCTCGCGGACAATGCAATCGAAGCATTGGAAGCCGTGACTGTGTATTTGAATGAGTAATATTGGAGTTGTGAAATGAGTATTTTAAAGAAATTATTTACTGCTGTTCGTGGTGGCGCTAGAGAAGTTGGTGAGTCAATTGTTGACGCAAATGGCATTCGTATTTTTGAGCAAGAAATTGCTGACGCACAAAACGCATTAGCTAAAGCCAAAAAGAACTTAACAGAAGTAATGGCGAAAGAGATGCAGACAAAACGCAAATTAGCTGCACTTGACGAAAGCATTATCGAGCATGAAAACTATGCTGGACAAGCGCTCGAAAAAGGTAACGAAGCTTTAGCGGTAGAAATCGCAGAGAAAATCGGTGAATTTGAAGTTGAGCGCGCAGAGCACCAGCAAGTGCTAGACGGTTTTAGTAAACATGTGATCCTGTTAAAACAGCAAATTAAAGAAGCTGAAAAAACGATTAAAGAAAACCAGCGCCAACTAACAATGGTAAAAACCACAGACAGCGTTCAAAAAGCAACCATGGCAGTAAACAGTACGCTAAATACCAATACGTCATCTATGGTAAATGCACGTCAGTCGCTTGAGCGTATCAAGCAACGCCAGCAAGATAGGCAAGATCAACTGGCTGCGGCAAAAGAGCTTGAAGCCGCTGCAACGGGTGCAGATCTAAAAGCCAAAATGGCAGAAGCTGGAATTGGCTCTACGCAAAAGAGTAATGATATTCTTGAACGTATTAGAGCGAAACAAAGCAACTAATATTTGCCGAATAGAAAAAGGAGGCCTCGCCTCCTTTTTACCCTTTTTGATTATGTAGGTGCATTATGTTTGGCTTTTTTAAATCAAAAAAAACTCCTGAGCGACAACTTACTCATGCAAAAGATCTGCAAGTTGGAGACATGCTCACCATCATCGATTCGTTCGCTTACCCTAGCTGGCTCAAGGGACAAACCCTCAAAGTTGTTGGCGTACAAACTTACCAATTTGAACGCAGCGCTGCATATGAATTTGTTCTCGAAAGTGATTCAGGTAACATTACTTTTTTGCAAATTGAACAAAGTGACGGTGAGGAATACGCGAATTTCTCTATCAAAATCCAAAGAGAAGACGTCGATGCTATTTTTACGCTTGATGAATTTGCGCGTATTTTCGATGAAGAAGCACTGACCCACATCGACACCCACGCTACTCCGGAGATTTTCGAGCGATTTTTAGGTAAAAGCTATCAACAAAGTGAAGCGCCCTACGTTTGCTATTTTTACGATAGCGATTATCGCGGTCGCGCCTTGCCACGCTATCAAGATGAAAGTGGCGAAGTATGTGAAGTTATCGAGTTACTTAGTCCTGACGAAAAGTTCGCTATCAATATCGAGATCTGGGATGGGGGGGAAACTGACGTGTCACTAACCATGTGTCGCCCACTGAGCGATATTGTCGACCTATTTCCTGGAGCTAACTCGTGACCACAAGAGAAGACAAGTGGAAACGTCAAGAAGTGGCATTGAGGGCCACACAAATGGCCTTCGATTTAACCACGGAAGTACAAAAAAGTATTAAAAAGCAGGCGATAGACGAAGAGCTAACGCCATCCGATATGATCAGAAAGATCCTTGATTTAGAAGTTAAATCGAAGAAAACTCGGCAACGCTTATCCTTCAATCTAACCGATGAAGAAATCGCACTACTGGCGGAACGTTTTGGCGTTGACCCCAACGACAAACGGGCCGTAAAGCAACAGGTCGCCAATATGCTGCTTAGTCGCTATACAGAAAATAAAGGAAAATAATTGGCTGTATTTATGTAGATTGTTGCTCCATTAACTGCGTATGGCGCTACGTTTATTCAAGCTATATGCCGTAGCGCCTTACACAACAATAACACTGATCACTCTACCGCGAGCAGCTCAACTTCAAACACTAATAACGAACCCGGTTCGATTTTACCTGCAGCACGGTCACCATAGCCTAAGTCTGGACCAATCCAAAAGCGGTATTTATCCCCTTCGCTCATCAACTGCACACCTTCGGTCCAACCCGGGATCACTTGATTAAGTCCAAAGCTGATGGGTTGGTCACGCAGTACCGAACTGTCGAATACGGAGCCATCAAGTAAAGTGCCATGATAATGCACTTTAACTTTGCTCGTTGCATTTGGCTGTTTGCCACCGTCAGTTTGAGTGATTATTTCGTACTGAAGACCTGAGTCAGTTTTATGAACCTCTGTGCGCTTTTCGTTTTCTTTCAAAAAGTCAGCCGCTTGAATTCGATTAAACTGCGCAAGCTGCTTTTGTTTCTGACCACCACGAAAAAACACCACTGCAATCACCAGTGCAACAATAACGAGGATAATATTAGTTGTCGTCATGGTTTTCTTCTCCTTTGTCATCATCGCCGTTTACGACTTTCGCAATACGCTCAAGCTTCGCCATTGCAACTGCATTGATACTGTTTCCGGGATAGCCTTCATCACTTAGCTCTCCTGCAGGTCTATCCATTAACAAGCTAAGCGCTTCATCTACTGTGGCAACGGCATAGACATGGAATAAGCCTTTTTCAACAGCTGCAATCACTTGATCATCTAACACTAAGTTGACTGTGTTAGATTCAGGAACGATCACCCCTTGCTTACCTGTGAGGCCTCGCATTTTGCAGAGTTTAAAGAAGCCTTCGATTTTTTCGTTTACACCACCAATGGCTTGTACTTCACCGTGTTGGTTTATTGAGCCGGTGAGCGCTAAAGATTGATCCACAGGGAGTTGCGTCACCGCCGATAGCAGCGCACAAAGCTCTGCAAGTGATGCGCTATCACCGTCAATAAAACCATAATTTTGTTCAATGGCGATATTTGCACTGAGTGTCAGGCTAAAGTCTTGCGCATACTTGTTACCTAGGTAACCGGTAAGCAGCATCACGCCTTTTGAGTGAATTGACTTACCTAAGTCTACCTCACGTTCAACGTCAATCACCCCGTCAGCACCTGCGTATACCGTAGAGGTAATACGCGCAGGCGTACCAAATGCGGTGTCACCAATATGCAGTACCGTCAGGCCATTTACCTTACCAATTGCGGTGCCTTCAGTTGCAATCAAGGTATGCCCTTCTTGAATATCGCTGAGCATATTTTCACTTAACTGCCCTGTTCGATATTCTTTTCCAGCTATCGCTTCATCGATGTGATTAGCGGCAATTTGGTTTACGCCATCTTGCTTGGCATAAAAACTGGCTTCTGCCACCAGCTCCAAAACATCAGCAAAGCGCGCCGAAAGCTTACTGTGGTGCTCCGCTTGGCGATAGCTAAATTTAAGCATACGCGCCAGCGCCGCTGAGCTAAGCTCAATTTTCAAGGTATCATTACAGTATTCCATCACCTTAGTGATAAATTGATACTGCATTTTGTCCGAGCTTGGTAAATAGTAATCAAAATCGGCCAGCACTCTAAATAGTTCTGCAAACTCTTCATCGTATTCACCAATGGTGTAATACAGGTCTCGCGAACCCAAAAGAATAATTTTGACATCCAACGGAATTAGCTGCGGCTTTAAGGTAAAGCTGCTGCCCACCGAATTGTCTTGGTACGGTAGGTCATTTTTAATTTGGTGGGTTTTTAACGACAGTTTAAGGCCATCCCACACCTGGGCGTTAGCCATGACCTTTTCCGCATCCATGATCAGATAACCGCCATTGGCGCGGTGCAATGCACCGGCTTGAATAGAGCGATAGCTGGTGATCAAATTACCTTGAGAGGTTGCATATTCCACCTTACCAAAAATATTACCAAAGGTCGGATTTGGCTCATACACTACAGGCGCAGGGTCGTCCTCTTTAAACTCAACCAGAATATTGGGCGCAAAAAAGTCAGTGAGCATTCCCTTTGAGTCAAAGTCATCTTTGTTTTCGTCGCTGTTACTACTATCGTCGTCTAGCCAATCTAATACCGCATCGACAATTTCAACCTTGAGGTCTTTAAGATAACGCAGCACGCCAATGTGTGCGGCATACTTATGCTCAAGTGCTTTTAATAGCGGTTTAGTCGCCATTTCAATGGTGGTTTTTTTAAGATTACGCAAGCGCTCTGAGGATTCGCGTTTCCATCTTGGCAGCTCAATAAGCGACTCAATGAGGGCATCTTCTAATGTTTCAATTGCGGTTAAAAAGTGTGCCTGAACATGCTCGTCTAGTGCCGAAAACTCCGTATCACTGAGCTGTTTACCATCGACCACAGGAGCAAAGCCAACTGTCCCTGTATCTTCTATCAGTGCAACACTCATATTCATAGCTTGTTGCTCAACAGCGGTGATCGCAGCATCGTATTTTTGTTCGAATTCTTTATCTAGCGACTTTTTCTTGCGTTGATAACCCGGATTGTCAAAAGCTGCAGGAAAAGTATCTAAGATCTCATCGATAAAGGCGTCTATATCAGCCTCAAGCTGCTTACTTTCGCCCGCCTGCATAAATAGCGCGATAGGCTCACGATGGTCGTCATAGTTATTAACGTACAACCATTCTTTGGGCGTTGGCTTAGTTTTACTGTGCGCCTCGAGCTTGTCTTTCACCATGGTAAAACGACCCAGCGCCGCTTCTCCCATGACATATACATTATAACCGGGAAGCTCCATCCCCAGGGCAAAGTCTAGGGCGGTTTGAGCGCGTTGCTGGCCAATAAATGGCAGCGCTTCTGGGTAAGGGTTTTGGATACAATTTTCTATGTGAGTCAACGAAACTGATGGTGCAAGCTGACTGGCCTGCAATGATTTTTCAGACGACAATTTAGATTTGGTCATTCTAACTTCTTTGTATTATTCGCATACGTTAGTCTACTCAGCTTGGTGCTTCCAAGCTGAGCGTCCACACTTTAGGGCGCTAATGCTTTTCTAGTATATTCCCCATGCCCGCACTCGCTGCAAGCTGGGATCTTGATGGCATAATAAACATCTAATTTATAGCCACAATTCTTACATACTAATTGTCCCAAAGCTATCCATTCACCTTCTTTATAAATGCCTTGGTGTTCAAAATCTTTTAAAAGTGCGGACCACTCAAGTTGAGTTCTATCTTCTAATTGGGATATTTCAAATAAGATGTTGGCTTTGAGCTCACTCCAAGCCGCTTCATCATAGAAGGATTTGTTTTCGAGAAGATGTTCCAAGTCACGTTTTAAATAGTAACTATAATCATCATAGGTTTGTTTGGTGTAGTCTTTCAGTGCGCTCTGCGCTTCCCAGAATCGCTTAGATAAATCGTCAATTTCATGTTCTTTGACGTCTTTGAGCCAATCGGAAAATTGATCCAGCCATTTTTGATAATCCGCCATTGCTACACTCCTGTTTCGCCAATAGATTAAGTGTAGACCAGATATACCATTCATTGTATTAGGGTTTGCTGAACTGGGTGCTCAGCAAACCCATTTGGCTTTAGATTATGAAGCCAAAAGTCATTGCTATTAGCTTAGAAGCGATACTTCACGCCAACGGTTGCTGTTGTACCAAGGCCTTTGATGTTATAGCCACCGTACGTATAGGCTTGTGCGCGAGCTGGGTAGTAGTCTGAATTAAATAAGTTCTCAATACCAACAAATGCTTGCCAGCTTTGGCCGAATTGATATTGACCACTAAAGTTAACCACGTTATAGCTGTCAATTGGACCTTGATCTCCAACATAGTTACCTTTATCGTTCCGCTCAAAGCGTTTACGGTCGCCGACATGTAACCAGCTTAACGTCATCGATAACGCATCAATTGGCTGCCAGTTTAGGTTTGCCGTAAGCTTTGGTGGGCTAATTTGTCTCGAGCCAAGGTACGTATCCGCTTTAGTATCTTTACCCTCAACATAGCTATATGTGGCAATGAGTTTTAGCGTGTCATTGATCTTGTAATCGACAAGTGCCTCATAACCCCAAATTTTTTGTGGTGCTCGAACAGGCTCATAAACTCCGGTTACTTCATTGAATTTATTCGTTGTGCCAAACTCAGATGTACTTCTATATGCCGCAAATTCAAATCGTAACGTCTCAAATTGAGAGTTAAAACCGATTTCGTAGTTATCAACAATCGATGCTTCTGTTTGAATTTGACCAATATCTTCTACTGTTGCACTGCGCAGCAGACGGCCAATATCCGAGATGTCAGAGCCCTGCGAGTAACTGGCGAATGGGCTAAACTTCTCATTTGCGTTATATTTAATACCCACGTTGTACGTTGTGGCGTCATAGTCAATGGTGTCGCCTTTCACGTTAAGTGGTACAGAGCACTGATCCGCTGAACGGCAAAGTTTTAGTGTTTGGTAATCAGCTACCGCAAGATCAATACTTTCTTGTCTCACTCCCGCTTTTAACACTAGGTCATCGGCAACAATCCACTTGGTCTGTAGGTAACCTGCAATGCTTTCCATGTCCATTTCTGGCACCCAAATACGACCATCAACAAGTGGCTGTGAGGTCACATCATTCAACGCATCAATACCATAAATGAAGGTAGCTTGGACATTGTCAAAATCAACCAAGGTATTAAATGTCGCACGCGCGCCCTTTTTTTCAGAGCGGATGATAGATTGACCGCCAGTGTATCCTTCATCAGGGTTTGCTAAGCTTGGAGAGAAGAAGAACACGTTCTCAATGTCTTGCATATACGCATCAAGCGTCATTTGTGTATTAGCAAAAACTTCTATATCGGTGTATTTCAAAGTAATGTTTTCATTACCTTCAGGACCTTGTGGCTTACCTTCTTTTTGCTGAGCTGGTGGCACGTGAATAGCGTAAGATTTTTCACCTAAATTGATGTTACCAAATACATCACCTAGGTCCGTTTTTTGCTGTGAACTGTAGAAGTTATAGCTAAATTGCAGTTGCTTGTCTTCGTCAAAGTCATAGCCCAGCTTAGTGAAGTAGTTTTCTGTCACGGTATCCGACAGACCATACTGTAAACCCAGAATATCACCTTCTGCATCACGCTGAACACCATTTTCTTCATAGCTTGCCGTGACTAAATAACTAAATTGGTCAACGCGGCCATTAATCGCGCCCGCAATTCGAGCACCCGCACTCTCTGCAAGTTTTACTGCGCTAAAGCGGCTAGATAGGCTAATTTCACCTTCTGGTTTGCCATCGCTTTTAGCCTGCTTGGTGATGTAGTTAATGATCCCGCCTGAAGCACCATTACCATAAATTGAGGTTGCCCCTTTGATAACTTCTATACGAGCGATGGCACTTGGATCGAGTGTTTTTACACCCAAAGAACCATTTCGCAGTGGTGTAGACTGAGGTACACCGTCAATCATCACCAGAGGCGCACGTCCACGCAACGATTGCCCAGTATTGCTTGAACTACCCGTATCCGGAGCAAGACCAGGAACAATTTGAGATAACAAACTTTGTAGTTCTGGATTTACTTTTAAATGATCTTCGATTTGTTTTTGATTAATAATCGTAATGGAGGCAGGCACTTCATCGATGCTTTCAAACACACGACTGCCCGAGACCACGATATGCTCCATATCTGCAGCTTGAAGATCTTTAACATTGGTATCGTCTGCAATGGCTGCTGCGCTAACAGCCAACGCTACCATACTGAGAGTAGTTTTTAACATGGTTATCCTTGCTGGATTTAGAATAATAATGATGTAAAAAGCGGCAATATAATATTGCCAAACTTCAGTAAAAACAAGGTTAATGTGAATAGTTTGCATTACCCTTTACTGCAAGACCATCCTACTTTACATCGATTTTTGCAATTATATCCACATAACAGTAACTTAGAGTGAAGTTAATTACCGCTTCCTACGATGACGTTGCAGCCAAAAATACAGGCCGGATACCGTGAAAAAAGTCGGAATTAAGGCAAGCATTAACCAAACAAATTGCACGATGGGACCGGCAAAGTCACCAATATGAAACTTGTACTTAAAGTTCCATATTTGCGTAGCGACTCCGGCTTTTGATGCATCATATTGCGCTACCACCTCACTGTTATAAGGATTTACCCAAACCCAGCTGTAGGCATGACTTTCACCAGGGTTTTGAACTCTATAAGCGACGCTGTCGGACGCTTTGTCAGGCATATAAATACGGAACAACTGACCGTCTGGGAAGATAGATTTTACGCGCTTTGTAGCGCTATTTAAATCGTAGGGTAAGCCGTGAAAATTAACCGCAATAGTGGGTGGTTTTGGCCTTACTTCAACCTCATCAAAGCTTAACCACTCAACCACAGCCTTAGTTTGCGGCTGCCAGTTAAACGCCATACCACTGAAGGCAATGAGCAGTATAGGTAAAAGCAAATATACCCCCAATACGGTGTGTAACTGATAAAGCAAAATCCTTAGCTTAGCTTTTGGTTTTATCACTAATCGTTTCAAGCAATTTTTAGGCTTTACCCAAAGATAAAAGCCCAACACTAACTCAATAATGAGTACAAGTGCACAAATAGATACCCAGTCTCTAAGCGGCTTTTTGTTGTCAGCATCTTCAAACAACAACCAACGGTGTAGCGCCATCGTAAAGCCATATATCGTAGAATAATACTCGTAGCGATGAAGGATCTCGCCACTGTAGGGGTTAACGCTAACATAATCACCGCTAGACAACTTCAGTTGCCACGCCAAATCCGGTTGCTGCTCAGGCATAAACAGTGAAACTTTTTCAGCGGTTGTAGATTCAATAAAGGTTACTATTTGCTCTACCCCAAGAGGCTCAGACTGTGGCTCAACTCGCCACAACTGAGGCTGAGTAAGATATTGAATATCTTTGGCATATATAAGCAGTGCCCCAGTTAAGCTTAAGCAAATAATAAATGCACCAGCCACTAGCGCCATTACTAGGTGAGCACGGCGTAACCACAATTTTATCAAGGGAATTCTCAAACTTCTTTCGATATTTAGCAATAGTAAGTGATAATAACTCTTACTTGCAACAGCACAAAATTTACCCTTTTACCGCTGCAGATCTTCGCGTAGTTTATCTCCACTTCGACACCACCTTTAGTCCGCGGCAATCGACTAAAATAATTCCACTTTAGGTGCTGTGATTGCTGGCCAATTTCGGGTATGCTATCGAGCAATTTTCTATTAATTTTGCCAGATGTTTGGAAACCTAGATGCAAGAGCAATATAACCCGCAAGATATCGAAGCCAAAGTACAGTCGTACTGGGAAGAAAACAATACCTTCAAAGTTGTCGAAGACGAAAGTAAAGAGAAGTACTACTGTCTCTCAATGTTCCCATACCCAAGTGGTCGCCTCCACATGGGTCACGTACGTAACTACACCATTGGTGATGTGGTTTCTCGTTTCCAACGCCTACAAGGCAAAAACGTTATGCAACCTATGGGTTGGGATGCGTTTGGTCTTCCAGCTGAAAACGCGGCAATTAAAAATAATACCGCACCGGCGAAATGGACCTACGAAAATATCGACTACATGCGCAACCAGCTTAAGTTACTTGGTTTTGGTTACGACTGGGATCGTGAAATCGCGACTTGTCACCCTGAATATTATAAGTGGGAACAGTGGTTCTTCACTAAGCTTTACGAAAAAGGCTTAGTATACAAAAAGATGTCAACGGTAAACTGGGATCCAGTTGACCAAACGGTACTGGCAAATGAACAGGTAATCGACGGCCGTGGTTGGCGCTCTGGTGCCATTGTCGAGCAAAAAGAAATTCCACAATGGTTCATTAAGATCACCGATTATGCACAAGAGTTGCTGGATGACTTAGACAAGCTTGACCACTGGCCTGAGCAAGTTAAAACCATGCAGCGTAACTGGATTGGTCGCTCAGAAGGCGTTGAAATCGACTTTAAACGTGCCGACAACGACGAAAGCTTCACCGTATACACCACCCGCCCTGATACCTTTATGGGCGTGACTTATGTGGCAGTTGCGGCAGGTCATCCGATCGCTCAAGAAGCGGCGAAAAACAGCGAAGCGATCTCTCGCTTTGTTGAAGAGTGCAAGAACACCAAAGTTGCCGAAGCAGATATGGCAACAATGGAGAAAAAAGGCATCGCAACTGGCTTTACGGCTATCCACCCACTCACAGGACAAGAGGTGCCAATTTGGGTAGCTAACTTTGTACTGATGGATTACGGCTCAGGTGCCGTGATGGCAGTACCGGGTCACGACCAACGTGATTATGAGTTTGCAACCGCTTATGGTCTTGAGATCAAACAAGTTATTCAGCCTCTAGCCGGCGCAGAAGTAGAAGCCAATCTGGCTGAAGCGGCATTTACCGAAAAAGGTACGCTTATCAACTCTGGCGAGTTCGATGGCCTAGACTTTGAAGGTGCATTTAACGCCATCGCGACTAAATTAGAATCACTTGGCGTAGGTAAACGCAAAGTAAACTTCCGTCTTCGCGATTGGGGTGTGAGCCGCCAGCGTTATTGGGGTTCGCCAATCCCAATGTTGAACAAAGAAGATGGTTCTGAGCTTGCGGCACCTGAAGACATGCTCCCTGTTCGTCTACCTGAAGACGTAATCATGAATGGAGTAACTTCACCGATTAAAGCAGATCCAGAATGGGCAAAAGCAACAATAAATGGTGAAGCGGTATTCCACGAAACCGATACATTCGACACCTTTATGGAATCATCTTGGTACTATGCACGTTACTGTAGCCCACGCTACGATGAAGGTATGCTTGAACCAGGTGCTGCAAACTACTGGCTACCAGTAAACCAATATATTGGTGGTATTGAGCACGCTATCTTGCACTTGTTGTACTCGCGCTTCTTCCACAAGTTGCTACGTGATTTCGGTTTAGTGAATTCTGATGAGCCATTTGAGCGTCTACTATGTCAAGGCATGGTACTTGCGGATACTTACTACCGCAAAGACGAGAAAGGCGGCGATATTTGGATCGCACCAACTGACGTATTAACTGAGACTGACGACAAAGGCCGCATCACTAAAGCGTGGCATAAAGAAGACGGCGAGCCGGTATTCTCTGCAGGCATGAGCAAAATGTCTAAGTCGAAGAACAATGGTATTGACCCGCAAACGGTTATCAAGCAATACGGCGCTGACACAGTTCGCTTATTCATGATGTTTACGGCTCCACCAGAACAAACGCTTGAATGGTCTGACTCAGGCGTTGAAGGTGCGCACCGTTTCCTTCGTCGTATTTGGAAATACGCAGTTGACGTAAAGCAAGCTGGTACTGCCGAGCTTGATTTAAGCAAACTAAATGCAGCGCAAAAGACGCTACGTCGCGACATCCACAAAGCCATTGCAAAGGTGACAGACGATATCGAACGTCGTCAAACGTTCAACACGGCAATTGCGGCGGTGATGGAGCTTTCAAATAAGCTTATCAAAGCGCCACTGAGCGATGAGCAAGACATTGCACTAGCAAACGAAGCGCTAGAAGCCATGGTGATCATGCTTGCGCCTATCACACCGCACATGTGTCACGAGCTATGGGCTGAGCTTGGCAAAGCTGGCGATATTCTTGATGCGGCATGGCCTATTGTCGACCAAAGCGCACTAGTTGAAGATGAAAAGCTTATCGTTGTACAAGTCAATGGCAAGCTGCGCTCTAAAATCACCGTGGCGGCAGATGCAACGCAAGAACAAGTTGAAGCGATTGCATTTAGCGAAGAAAACGTCACTAAATTTACTGACGGCAAGACCATCCGTAAGGTGATCTATGTTCCTGGTAAACTACTTAATGTGGTTGCAAACTAAGATGCATAGCCTATTTTGGCACACCAGCAAGCTAGCAGTTTTGCTAGCTTGCTTCTTCGTGGCGAGCTGCGGTTTTCACCTCAAGCAAGCCTCTTACCTTCCTGACGATCTAAAAGAAATCACCTTAAGCGGTGACGACAAGCGTTCAGCCCTGTTTGAACAGCTACAGTCTGATCTTCAGCGCGCTCAGGTATCCCTTACACCAAAAAATACCAAACAAGCTGCTGAATTGTACTTGTACAATGACTCACTTGAACGTCAAACACTCAGTTTGTTCAAAAATGGTCAGGTTGCTCAGTATGAACTGGCGTATCGCGTGTCGTACCGATTGAGTCGTCCGGGCCAAGAACCCGTTAAACAAATGTTCGAGCTGTATCGTAACTATCAGGACGACCCAGACAACGCGCTAGCAAAGGCAAAAGAGCTTGAGCTGATCCTAACCGAGATGCGCCGTCTTGCAAGCCAACGTATTATTCGAGAGTTGTCGCAACTGTAATGCGTTGTTATGCCAATCAACTCTCCAATTACCTAAGTAAAGGGCTTGCCCCTTTTTATCTGGTCTTTGGTGAAGAACCCTTTCAGCAAGGCGAATGTGTACTTGCCATACGAACCGCAGCCAAGCAGCAAGGCTTTGACGAAGTCATTAAATTTGCTCTACTTCCGGGATTTGACTGGCAAGAGCTCAGTGCACAGTACAACAGTATGTCTTTGTTCAGTGCGCGTACGCTCATCGAGTTCGACTTTAACGAGCAAAAAGTTCCTACCCAAGGTGTTGCGGTTTTAAAGTCTTTGGCCGAACAGGTCAATCCAGATGTCGTTGTTATTTTTAAAGGGCTGGGCGCGGGTCAAGACATTCAACGAACCGCTTGGTTCAAAGCATTAGAGCCTAAAGGCCTGTTCGTCCCTTGCTATGCGTTAACGGGCCGTCATCTTGAGCGCTGGTTTGATGATGAATGTAAGCGGCTGAAGCTGTCTGTGTCACCACAAGGCAAGCGCGCCCTCCTCGTCGCCACAGAAGGCAACTTGCTTGCAACGCATCAGGAGCTCGAAAAGCTCTCCTTACTATTTGGTAAAAACCCGGTTGATGAACAGCAATTGCTGAGCGGCTTATTAAATCAATCTAAGTTCGATATTTTTGATTTAAATACCGGATTGCTAAGTGGCAACCCTAAACAAATCATCAAAGTATTGAATAAGCTCGCCAGCGATAATGTAGAGCCCGCGAGTATTCTCTGGACCTTGCAAAACCAAGCACGCACCCTGCTGGGTGTTAAAACCTTGTGGCAAACCGGCACTACGCTTGCGGATGCCTATAAAAAGCATAATGTCTGGAAAAATCAGCAAACCATCACGCAGCAAGCGTTAGACAGATTAACGCTAGAGCAGATGAAACAGTTGCTCTGTATGATGGCGGACTTTGATACCGCATATAAAGAAGCAAGGCTCACTGCGCCATATCAAGCTCTAGCACACATCGCGCTAGCCTTTGCTACATCTATAGCAATGCCGTTACCAATTAGCCAGGGTGAGCATGTATGATTGCTTTGTTTGGTGGTACTTTCGATCCTCCGCATTTGGGCCATTTAAATATGGCGATGCGCTGCGTCGACGAGCTAAATCTGGCTGAGTTAAAATTTTTACCTTGTGCCATACCGGTTCATAAACAAAAGCCCAGCATCAGTGACGAGCATCGCCTAGCGATGCTTGCTAATTTGCTATCAGGGCAACAAAAACTGGTTATTGATAAACGTGAGCTTGACCGACAAGGACCCTCTTACAGCCTGCTAACACTGCAAGAGCTGCGTAACGAATATCAGGATCAGCCGATTTTATTTTTAATGGGTATGGACTCGTTTAATAGCCTGCACACTTGGTATCAATGGCAAGAAATTACAAAGCTGTGTCATCTGGTAGTGTATCAACGCCCAAAAGAACATTGCTCACCAGATGCTAAAGTCTCGGCTTATTTAGCCAAAGCACGCACAGATAGCTCAAATAGACTCCAAACCACCAAGGCTGGACACTGCTATTTCCTTCACGGTGAGCAAAAAGACATTGCATCGAGTACAATAAGAGCTGCAATTGCACAGCATGACAAAGAATATTTGGAACATTGGCTGCCCGCTTCTGTCATAGATTATATAAATAGCCATGGCTTGTATGCTGATTAACCCCATAAAGCATGTTAAAATCGCCGATTATTTGAAATACAGAGACAAAAACTTGGATTCACAACAGTTATTAGATTTCGCGCTAGACAAAGTAGATGATATGAAAGCGCGTGATATTGTAAAGCTCGACGTTCGCGAAACTTCTTCAATCACCGATTACTTAGTGATCTGTACAGGCACCTCAAAACGCCATGTACAATCGATTGCCGATCATGTCGCAAAAGAAGCACGTCATGCTGGAGAAACACCAATTGGCCAAGAAGGTCAAGACGTTGGTGAGTGGGTATTGGTTGATTTGGGTGACGTTGTTGTTCACGTAATGCAAGACCAAACCCGTGATTTTTATGACCTAGAAAAGCTGTGGGGCTAATGTGAAGATCCAACTCATTGCAGTAGGTACCAAAATGCCGAAGTGGGTTGAAACTGGCTTCACCGAATATCAAAGACGCTTTCCCAAAGATATGCCACTGGAGTTAATTGAAATTAGCGCTGGCAAACGGGGGAAAAACGCAGATATTAAACGCATTTTGCAACAAGAAGGTGAAAAAACCTTAGCCGCTATTCCAAAAGGCAATCGGATCGTAACCTTAGAAGTGACTGGCAAGCCATGGGATACACACCAACTTGCGAGCAATATGGAAAAGTGGCAGCTGGACGGTCGCGATGTTAGCTTACTGATTGGCGGCCCTGAAGGGCTTGCACCAGAATGTATTGCTGCGGCTGAACAAAAATGGTCATTATCAAACTTAACCCTACCCCATCCTTTGGTGCGTATAGTGGTTGCCGAGAGCTTGTATCGTGGCTGGAGTTTAAATAATAATCATCCTTACCACAGAGAATAATAATGATAAAAAAACGGCCGACGATTAGGGATCATTCTGCCGAGGCTAACCTCTTCGCGAGACGGGCCTTTGTCGGCTTTGTTTTTGTCGTTATTATTGTTGGGATCTTGTTTCACAACGTCTACAAGCTTCAGGTGACTGAGCACGAGACCTATCGTACCCGCTCTAACGATAACCGTATAAAAGTCATTCCGGTCGCCCCTAATCGTGGTCTGATTTACGACCGCAATGGTGTCTTGCTCGCCGAAAACCGCCCCGTTTACAACCTTGAAGTGATCCCAGAAGATGTCGAAGATCTCGAAGCATCATTAGCTTCTGTACGTCAACTCATCGAAATTTCTGAGCAAGAAGTAGAAGATTTCAAAAAGGAAATCAAGCATAACCGCCGCTTCAAAAGTCAAGTACTAAAGGGCCGCTTGAATGAAGAAGAAGTTGCAATTTTGTCGGTGAACCAACACCGCCTGCCTGGCTTTAGCGTTGAAGCTCGATTGTCCCGTTATTATCCTTATGGCGATACCCTCACTCATGCCCTTGGCTATGTCGCAAAGCTCAACAAAGAGGAACTCTTTGACTTAGAACTAGAAGGCAAAGACACTAACTATCGTGCCACCCATGATATCGGTAAACTCGGTGTCGAGAAGTTTTATGAAGAACAGCTGCACGGCATTGTGGGCTCTCGCCGCGTCGAGGTGAATAATCGCGGCCGTATCATTCGCACATTAAGCATGGAAACGCCGCAACCAGGTAAAGACTTGGTACTAACGCTTGATATCGGCTTGCAACAAATCGTCCAGCATGTGCTAAAAGACACCCGAGGCGCGATCATCGTTATGGATCCACGCGATGGTGGAATTTTAGCGCTCTATTCTAACCCAAGTTACGACCCGAATCTGTTCGTTCACGGGATCAGCGGCAAAGACTACCGAGCCTTGCTCAACCCAGACAGACCGCTTATCAACCGTGCAACTCAAGGCCGTTATGCACCAGCTTCCACAGTGAAACCCCATCTTGCTGTGCTTGCGCTGGAAGAAGGTGTTGTCACCGAAACAACCAAAATTTGGGATCCTGGCTTTTTTCAAATTCCCAATGTAAAACATAAATGGCGTGACTGGCGTCCTTGGGGCCATGAGCATGTTGATGTGTATAAGGCTATTGAGCAGTCTTGCGACACGTACTTTTATGAAGCCGCATATAAACTCGGCATAACTAAAATTAGCGACTTTATGAACCAGTTTGGCTTTGGTGAGCTTTCGGGTATCGATATTCATGAAGAAACCTCCGCCATTTTGCCATCCGTTGAATGGAAAAGAGAACGTTTTAAAGAGTCGTGGTACCCGGGAGATACGATTTCTGTTGGGATAGGACAAGGCTACTGGACTGCCACTCCAATGCAAATTGCGAACTCACTGAGCATTTTGGTCAATAAAGGTATACACCGCCAGCCGCACTTAGTACAAATTTCTAAGCAAGACACTGAAGTAGAACAACTATTTACGGAAGAAAAACCACCCGTTGTGTTGAAAAACCCTTATCACTGGGATATTGCATTAAAAGCCATGCACAACACAGTAAAAATAGGTACAGCGAAAAGCGCATTTAAGGGCGTGACCTATGACCACGCAGGTAAAACAGGCACCGCACAAGTTGTCAGCATTGCTCAGGGCGAAAGGTACGATGCCAAAAAGCTAAAAGAAAAACACAGAGACAATGGTATCTACGTAGGTTTTGCACCTTTTGATGACCCTCAAATTGTTATCACTGTGGTTGTCGAAAACCAAGGTGGTGGTAGTGCTATCGCAGCGCCAATGGCAAGACAAGTGATGGATTATTACTTTTCAGCCTACCCGCTTGAGAAGGAGCAACAGCAATGAGCCCGCTGAATAAGCCGCGTTCGCTATTTGAAAAAGTCCATATCGACCTACCATTATTTACAGCCTTGCTCACTATGATGATTGGTAGCCTTGCGATTGTTTATAGTGCTAGTGGACAAGATATGGGCATGATGATGCGCCACGGCACACGCATGTTTGGTGCATTAGTTGCCATGTTATTTATGGCACAATTCTCTCCAAATACACTTAAGCGTGTGGCAATTCCCGTTTACCTCTTAGGTCTTGGCATGCTCGTCGCAGTGCTGTTTTTTGGAGTCAGTAGTAAAGGGGCTCAGCGCTGGCTCGACTTAGGTGTTACCCGCTTTCAACCTTCTGAAATAATGAAGCTAGCAGTGCCCATGACGGTCGCTTGGTTTATTGGCCGCTCTCACTTACCTCCTAGTATTTTGAATTTAACAATCGGTTTTGTGATTGTGTTAGTACCGACCATCCTGATCAAAGAGCAACCCGACTTGGGTACTTCTATCTTAATCGCCAGCTCTGGTATTTTTGCGCTCTTTTTAGCTGGGTTAAGTTGGCGTTTAATCGGCTCTGGTTTATTACTTGCGGTCCCCGGTGGCTATGCGTTTTGGCATTACGGAATGCATGCCTATCAAAAGCAACGTGTTCTGACCTTTTTAGATCCAGAAAGCGACCCGCTGGGCTCTGGTTACCATATTATCCAATCGAAAATTGCGATAGGCTCCGGTGGCGTGGAGGGCAAAGGTTGGCTACATGGAACACAATCTCAATTAGAGTTTTTACCCGAACGCCATACCGACTTTATCTTCTCGGTGTTGAGCGAAGAGTTTGGCTTGTTGGGTGTCACCATTTTACTCAGCTTGTATCTTTTTATAATTGGTCGCGGATTGTATATCGCAGTGCAAGCACAAGACGCTTTCAGTAAGCTGCTTGCAGGAGCACTGACGTTGACCTTCTTCGTCTATGTCTTTGTAAATATCGGAATGGTTTCTGGTCTCTTGCCAGTAGTCGGTGTACCTCTGCCCCTAATTAGCTATGGTGGCACATCGATGGTGACCTTAATGGCCGGTTTTGGCATTATTATGGCAATCGCAACAGATAAGAGGATGTTGTTAAAATAATGACAGTTCGTATTACCCTAATTTCAAAACTGGTTTTAGTATTTGCCCTGTTAAGCGTGCTCAGCGCTTGTGGAAGTCGCTATCATATTCGCCATGATAAAGCGCCACTGCGCGAACCTACCGAACTGGAAATGCAAGATGCCATTGTCACCAATGAGAAAAAGAGCGTGAGTGCCAATCGCCCCTACACTGTTCTTGGTAAACGTTACACACCAATCTCAGACGAACATGGGTATCAACAACAAGGCATTGCCTCGTGGTACGGCCGTAAATTCCATGGCTACCACACCTCCAATGGTGAAGTTTTTAATATGTTCGATATGACAGCGGCGCATAAAACGCTGCCACTCCCTAGCTTTGCTAAAGTAACAAACTTAGACAACGGACGCTCTGCCATCGTTAGAATTAACGACCGAGGTCCATTCCACGACGATAGATTAATCGACCTGTCTTACGCTGCCGCCTACAAGCTAGGCTATCACCTTCAGGGTACAGCGCGCGTTAAGGTCGAAGCCATTACTCTATCGCGCGAGTCTCCAAGGCTAACCTATGTACAAGTTGCTGCTGGCAGTAAACTTGAGAACATACAGTTATTAGCAGGTCAGTTAAAACAAGAATTGGGGTTAGGTACACCCATCACGTTTGAAAACAACCTGTACAAGCTTAGAGTCGGCCCAATTACCGACGACAATCAAGCACAATCTTTACTAAAAACCTTACAACAAGGTCAATTTAGTCGTGCTTTCTTGCTTTACAGTGAGCAGGAACTTTAGAATAACCGCAATGAATGCCGATAAACAAAAAAGCGAGCATAATGACTTCTATCAAACCAAAAATCGTTAAAAAAGTCCTTGGACTGGTGTGCACTTTCTCTATTATGAGTGCCAGTGCACAAATTATTCCTTCACCGCCGCAGATCAATGCGAAAGGCTATTTCCTTGTAGATTTCACAACAGGAAAGGTGATTGCAGAGGGTGAAGCCGATACTAAGCTAGCGCCTGCAAGTTTAACCAAAATGATGACCAGTTATGTTATTGGTACTGAAATCGCGGCAGGTAACATTAGTCCATCTGATCAGGTCACCATTAGTGAAAAAGCATGGGCTAAGAATTTTCCCGGTTCGTCGGTGATGTTTATCGAAGTCGGTAAGCAGGTCAGTGTCGATGACTTAAACCACGGGATCATTATTCAATCTGGCAATGATGCTTGTGTTGCAATGGCCGAGCACATTGCTGGTAGCGAAAGTGCGTTTGCCGATCTGATGAATGCACATGCTGAAAAGCTAGGCATGACGAATAGTCACTTTATCAATAGCCATGGCCTAGACACCGATGAGCATTACACCACTCCAAGAGACATGGCGACTCTAGGTGCCGCACTTATTCGTGATGTACCTGACGAATACGCTTTATACAAGAAAAAGTCTTTTTCATACAATGGTATAAAGCAATATAACCGTAACTCACTACTTTGGGATGCAAGCCTTGAAGTGGACGGCATTAAAACCGGCCACACCTCAGATGCCGGCTACAGCCTTGTTACTTCAGCGGTTAAAGATGATATGCGTCTTGTTGCAGTCGTCATGGGTACTGAGAGTGAGCGAGCACGTAAAGTTGAAAGCAAAAAGTTGCTTAACTACGGCTTCCGTTTCTTTGAAACCATTACTCCTTACCAAGCCGGTGACGCTTTTGCCGATCAGCGCGTATGGATGGGTAACAAAGAAACCGTATCGCTTGGCATTATGGAAGACACGCCAATCACTATTCCACGTGGTCAAAGCAAGAACTTAAAGGCTAACTTTGAGTTAGATAAAACACTCGAAGCGCCGCTAGCAAAAGGTACTAAAGTTGGTACTTTGTTCTTACAGCTTGAAGGTGAAGACGTAGCACAATACCCGCTGGTTACGCTTGAAGAGATCCAAGAAGGTGGATTCTTTAGCAAGATCTACGACTACCTACGTTTACAGATCTCGCAGTAATTCCTTATCTGATAGGCCAGCCGAGACAAACTGGTTGGCTTATCTTTCCTATAAAGCTTATTTATTTCCCTTCACTTTCCTGACATTCATACTTTCTAATCTAAGACCCCTTTTCAACATACCACACGGCTGAAAACTCCCTTTAAGTTTACAATTTAAAAACAATTTGTGATAATCAATTTCGGGTACAAACTCGAATTATAAATAAAAGGATATTTAAGTGATGATGGCGACAATCGCGGTAATAATGATGAAGTGTAGAAACTCCTTTTGACTGTGGAAATAATGACAGCGGTCCCAGTAGCTCTTCGGAGATTTTTGTTCAGCAGAGTATCCTGACTTGTACCAGTGATGACTGTTATGAATGAGAAGAAGTAGAGAGATGTTAATCTAAGAGGTGATTCACAAAAGGCTTTCCTATGAACTACATAGATCATATATACCTAAAACCAGGCTTACCAGTAGCCAAGTTGACTATTGCAGTATTACTGCTTTTCTCTGCTATTTTATACAAGTCAAGCCTGCTTTTATATATTGGTTTTTATATGGCGCTAATTGTACCTGCTTGGGATTTATTATCCGTAGTGGCAAAAGAACAAGGAGCTTGTGCAAAAGTTACGCTCATAACTTACTGTAAACAGCACTGGATACAGTTGCTACTTATGCTAGCGTTTGCTTGTATAGGTATTGCCGGGCTGCACCTTGAATACCTACTACTTACACTTTTTAATATTGCATTCGCTATGTTATTAGCAGCCCATGTTATAAGAATTGTGTATAAAATAAGAAAGATGTCCGCTATTGACGCGATAAAGGAGAGGTTAAAAACCAAGTCGAGGTTTATCCTTTCTGTTAACCTGGTACTCATTGTTGTTATGTGCACCACACCTTTTCTATCTATACCCGTAGGAGCGTTGGCTGCTAATTATATGGTTATTTTTAGCTGCTACATGCAGTACTTAAACCATATCATTAGTGAGGATATTTTTGAAACTGATTAAACTAGTTTAGAGTTCTCGCACTAGCCTATTTAGATAAACAGCGCAAATATCGAATGTAATCATCTTTTCTTTATAAGGTTTCAACCTCTGACAAGCATTAAATTAATTTATATAAAACAAAACAATAGAATCAAATGGAAAAATAAAAGGATAAATTAATGACTTTCATTGAACAAATAAAGTCCACTCCATTTTATATCTACATTAGCACAATAGCTTATCTTGCCTGCCTTGCGTTAAGCTACCATTTAAAGATGCCAGAACTTTCATATATTGGATTTTATTTAATACTCTATTCCATGCTCTATGAGTTAAATTCTTTAATAAAAAATAGCGATACTAGCTTAGAATCAAGTCACAACTTTGGACACTTGAGATATTTATTTGCTTTCGTAGTAATATTGCTTGGTCTTATTGCTTTTCCACTTCGCCCTGTGTTCGTTACAGTAATCAATTTTATGGTGATTGCCGCTATCATCTATCAATTAATACTCGTTTTAAATACTAAGCTCGTACAATCTAAAGAAAATATTATTAATAGTTTTAAACGAAAAAAAACAGGAATTTTACTGCTACTATTCGTAATTACGGTATTGCAATTTTTCTTTGATGATCTAACCTTTGCTAACAATAGTCACTTTTTTCTTCTCATTCTCTCCTCAGAAGTTTTCGATGATTGTAAGGGTTTAATCTCTAACACTCACTAAGCTCTATACGGCTTAGCAAAAACGTCCTGCGTATGGACGTTTTTTTTTGTCTTAAAAATGATAGAATGCGGCCAATAAATGACGACCTTGGAAACTCAAGGCTTGAAAGAGTCCCTAAGTGACCAAATAAAGGCGTCAGCAAGTAGTTCGTTGTGAGGATACCGTCGTGGTAAAACCAGTTAAAAATACTAAGTTTGATGAATACTTAGAATTTCCTTGCCCATTTACATTCAAAATTATGGGCCTAGCAAATGTCAATTTGACGGATCAGATCCTAGCCAAACTGCAGGTTATTGCACCTGGTGATTATGCACCAAAGGTTAAACCAAGCAGTAAGGGCACCTATGAAGCCGTATCTCTAGTCGTTACAGTAACCAGCAAAGAGCATATCGAGCAGATTTATACCGAGATCGGTGGCATCGAAGACGTCCGCTACATCCTGTAGTTGGTAAGGACCCTAGTTATGGAATCTCGTAAGTTAATTGTGCGCCAACTTGGCCTTTGTCGTTACGAGCCAATTTGGCACAAAATGCAATCTTTTACCGACGAGCGTGATGACACCACAGCGGATGAAATCTGGCTGGTAGAACATGAGCCTGTTTTTACACAAGGTCAAGCTGGTAAAGAAGAGCATGTTTTGGCGCCAGGTGACATTCCCGTCGTAAAAGTGGATCGCGGCGGTCAAGTTACCTATCACGGTCCTGGGCAACAAATGCTTTATGTGCTGCTCAACTTACGACGATTGAAAATAGGGGTACGTGAGCTCGTCACTTGGCTAGAAGAAAGCATAATCGACTCCCTTAAAGAATATGGGATAAAGGCTTACGCTAAAGCCGATGCACCAGGTGTATACGTAAACGATAGCAAGATAGCATCTCTTGGACTTAGAGTCCGTCGTGGCTGCTCATTTCATGGGCTCGCACTCAACGTCAATATGGATCTTGGTCCATTTTTACGAATAAACCCTTGTGGTTACGCGGGCATGAATATGGTGCAAAGTAGCGAAATTAATGGACCTCAAACCGTCGCTGATGCGGGGGCCGGTCTGGTAAAACACATGCTAAAACGCATTAATGCTGAGCATGTCGAATACACTGAAGGGTTTGAAAACGTATGAGTAAACCAGTCAAAATGGAGCCTGGGGTAAAGCTCCGCGATGCTGAAAAAATGGCATTGATCCCAGTAAAAGTCATGCCAACAGAACGCGAAGAAATGCTGAGAAAGCCTGAGTGGTTAAAGATCCGTTTGCCAAAATCAAGTGAACGTATCGATGGCATTAAACAAGCAATGCGTAAGCACGGCTTACACTCTGTTTGTGAAGAGGCGTCATGCCCTAACCTTTCTGAGTGCTTTAATCACGGTACAGCAACCTTTATGATTTTAGGTGCAATTTGTACTCGCCGCTGTCCATTCTGCGATGTGGCTCATGGTCGTCCACTAAAACCTGACGCCCAAGAGCCTGAAAAGCTAGCGCTCACTATCAAAGACATGAAGTTAAGCTACGTTGTTATTACCTCTGTTGACCGTGATGATTTACGCGACGGTGGTGCACAACATTTTGCTGACTGTATTCGTGAGATCCGTAAGCATAACCCAGGTATTACAATCGAAATTCTTGTGCCTGATTTCCGCGGCCGTATGGACAGAGCACTTGAAATTTTGAGTGAAACACCACCGGATGTATTCAACCACAACCTTGAAACTGCACCGAGACTTTACAAGCTAGCGCGTCCAGGTGCCGACTATAAGTGGTCACTCGAATTGCTACGCCGTTTTAAAGAAGCGCATCCAGAGGTAAGAACTAAGTCTGGCTTAATGGTTGGACTGGGCGAAGAAATCTCTGAAATTGAAGAAGTCTTAAGAGACTTGCGCGAGCATAACGTAGATATGCTTACAGTAGGCCAATACCTACAACCTTCAAAGCACCACTTACCGGTAAAGCGCTACGTGCCACCGGCAGAGTTTGATGGACTAAAAGAGTATGCCGACGAAATAGGCTTTAGCCACGCAGCTTGCGGACCATTTGTACGCTCTAGCTACCATGCAGATCAGCAAGCCGCCGGTAAAGAAGTAAAATAACTGCTGCTCCTGAACTTAAGTTCAAGTAAAACGTATATTGCTCCTAGCCGTAAGTAGGAGCAATATCCATGCAATTTCCACTCTCCCCCTACGCATTTTTGTAAATTCAATGTAAAATAGCCAAAGTTCAGTTACTTAACCTGAGAGAACTGCTCCCTAATTTTCGGACATAACTTTAATATGGAATACGGACCAATCAGCTTTTACGCTATTTTTATTGCCGTTGTGGTGCTTGGAGGCAGCTTAGGTGGGCTCTTACAAGCGATGCGTTCAACGTCGTCATATAAGTTTCGCAAACCTAAGTTTAAGAGTGCGAATAGCGCCGCCCCAGAGTATTGGGACTTAGGTGGATTCGGTGTCATTCTAGCCGGTGTGATCTCAGCATTTATGGCAATCGGTGTGCTCACCATGGCGGGCGCTGCAGACTTCAGCCCAGTCAGTAAGTATGCATTTAAATCATATCAAAATGGTGAGCACGACTCCCACCATCAAAACAATGACGAGATACTCATTCCCGTGGCAATGTTTTCATCTGCGCATAACGATAATGCCGTTGAGATCAACCGCATTATCAAAGTGGTCGTAGAGCACAATCTGAAACGGGAAAATGACTCAATTACCGGTTCTGATAAAGCATTTTGGACTTGGATTAAGATCTTTTCATTCTCTATTTTAAGCGGTTTTGGCGGTGTAGGACTCGTTTCTAGCGCCTACAAACGCTACGTTGGCGAAGATGAATTCAATGACATCCAACAAAAGGTTAAAGAAGAGTATGAAATAGCACGTAAGAATACCGTAGAGATCGCACTCCAACGTGCTAGGGAATTGATTGCAAACACACAATACGATGAAGCAATTAAGGTTTGTGATGACATTCTTACCAACATTCACCCAAACCATGCAAGAGCAATTGGCATAAAAGCCAGAGCACTCAGCCGAGATGGTAAGCTCGCAGAAGCCATCAAGCTGCTAGAAAGCGCACTTTCCATTTCAGATATGAGTGAGTCCGTCAGAGCTCGTATGCATTGGAATATAGCCTGTTATCAGACTCGTATAGATTTTAGCGAAGGCTTACCTGAGGAGCTAGATTGTATGGTCCGGACGCTGGGTGAGATCCGCAGCCATTTGGAACGTGCAATTGCGCTTGATGAGCATCTAAGGTTGAAGCTACCTGACGGTGAAAGTGACCTTATTGTGCTAAAGTCGCTCAGTGCGAGAGGTCAAGATTGGTTTGACAATTTAGTACGAGCACAATAGACTCTTAGGTAAGTTAGCTTGATACGGTGCATTTTCATGAGAGATGAAGACTTTATATAAAAGTTAAGGGTACAAGCACAAATTCACTGGATGGAAATACTGGTGATTAGAATAAGCCGCATATTGATATGCGGCTTTTTTGTTTTTGACACATGAATTTTATACGCAAATTGGTATTAGCAGCAAAACAGTTTCAATTCCGTGCTATTCGTTATATCTTGCCTCACCAGATAATAATAATCAGGGGCAAAACGTGCTTAAGAATAAAACTTTGGGCAGCATGCTAATTGTAGCAGGTACTACAATTGGCGCAGGTATGCTCGCCCTCCCGATTGCATCCGCAGGACTCGGCTTTTCTACCGCTATCGCGTTATTAACAATCACATGGTTGCTAATGACCTATACCGCTTTACTTATGCTGGAAATACATCAGTACGCGGATCAAGACGCTACGCTAAATACACTGGCGAAAAACTTACTTGGTAAATCGGGCCAATATGTCGCTAACTTTTCTATGGTATTTTTATTCTATGCGCTGTGTGCAGCTTATATAGCGGGAGGTGGTGCACAACTTCAAAGCAAACTAGTTAGTGTATTGGGTGACGGGATCACTCCCCAACTCGGTTCAGTACTACTTGCTGTTATCATTGCAACCATAGTGACATTAGGTACAAGTACCGTCGATAAGCTTAACCAATTACTATTTACCATTAAAGTTATCGTGCTCGCGAGTTTATTTTTTATCCTGACTCCCTATGTTCATGGCCAACATCTTATCGATATGCCAGTGGAGCAAGGGCTTGTAATTGCGGCAATTCCTGTAATTTTCACTTCATTTGGGTTTCATGGCTCAATCCCGTCAATCGTCAAGTACGTTGGTGTAGATATTCGTCAATTACGTAAGGTGATGATGTTTGGTGCCTCCCTCCCCCTTATCATTTATGTGTTTTGGCAATTACTAAGCCAAGGTGTTATGGGGCAAGAGAGCTTAATGGCAAGTGAGGGACTGCCGGGTTTTGTAACCAGTATTTCTTCTATCGCACACAACGACAACGTACAATTATTTGTAACTGTGTTTGCAGATCTGGCTCTCGCGACATCATTCTTAGGCGTGAGTCTCGGCTTATTCGACTTTTTTGCAGATGCCTTTAAGAAGCAAGATACTAAGAAAGACCGGATCAAAACGGCATTCATTACCTTTTTACCACCGCTTGGCTTTGCCCTCTTTTATCCAAAGGGCTTTATTATGGCACTGGGATATGCAGCGATTGCGCTCGTGGTGTTAGCGGTATTTCTACCAGTTGCTATGGTATGGAAACAGAGAAAAACCAGAGGTAATGATGGATATCAGGTTAAAGGAGGTACGCTTGGACTAGGACTTGCCGCTGTTTTCGGTGTGATGATCATCACCTCTCAGCTAATGCAAATGGCTGGCCTTATTCCTAGTTTGGGGTGAGTATTATCAAAATGAAGTAGGTTTTATTAACGGCCTACTTCAGCACTCTCTAGCGCACCGCCTTGCATTCGTTTATGTTTCAATTGAAAATACGCAATTACAGGTACAAATGCCAAACATAGAGTGGCAAAGTTAACAATTGGGATAATTGTGACGTAGAGATAAGAGGAATAACTAAGTTCCATTAAATGCCTATCAACTAAGCGAAACATCTGTAAAATTGGTGCAGGTATAATAATGAGTTGAGCAATTACACTCTGCCACATATAAACTTTGTCTTTAATGGCCCAAACAGCAATTATAGCCATAAACACAATATCGTTAAATGCCCAAATTATATAGCGATAAACAATAACATCATCCATCGCTCTAATATAATCGCTAGTGAAAGAGCCAACAATATAGAACACAGAAATTAAAATGGCATAGCGCGCAGCTTTAATATCTCTTAAAACCAAACAAGCAAACACCGCAATTAATGACAGCGGAATGCTATATTCGATGTAAAAAAGTCGTACCGATTCCCAAGCCTCTAACATATCCACTCTTTCAACTAGTTAAGATAGTTTTTTTTCTGTTGACTCTTCATCACCACCTTCACCGTTACCACCTGGCAATCTATAATTTTGGGGTTTTTTTATTGAAATCATTCTATTTCTCCTTTAAGTAGAACCAAACGGAACAATAGCGAATTCCCTGTAATTTGGCAACAAACTGTAACTAATTTTTCCTAACTTCAATAGGGTCTGATTCTTTCGCTTTACCCTGTAAAATCGAGATTTCGACACGCCGGTTTCGGCGCCTATCTGCATCGCTGTCATTAGGTACTAAAGGTCTAGTGTCTGCATGACCAACTACAACCATTCTGTTCTTATCAAAGCCACGGACACGCTCCATTACAGTCGCAACGGCTACCGCTCTAGTTGCCGATAAATCCCAGTTATTCGAATAAAGTTCGTTAGTCACTCTAAAGTCATCAGTGTGACCGGACACTGTAATTTCACCAGGTACATCTTTGAGCAGCTCTGCAATTTCGGCAATCACAGGTTCAAATTTAGGTTGTAGAAACGCACTTCCCGCAGGAAAAGAACCATTTTCTTGGATGCGAATAATAATTTGCTGCCCTAATGACTCGAGTTCAATTGCACCATCCATAATTTGCTTTTCTAGCTGCTGTGCAATCTTTTTAACGAGCTCGTTTACTTGCTCTTGGTCCGCAGAAGCAATTGCTTGCGTTGACGCCATTTCCTGTGCAGTACTGGCAGACTCACCACCACGCTTATTACCTCGTTGCTCCTGTCTGCCACCCGCCGAAGCCTCGTCACCAGCTTGGAACTCTAGCATTTGCTGCGTCATTTCTACGGTTTGCTGTTGAATCGTTTCAATCGGTGTTGGTTCTGGCTTTCCTGGAGTAAATTCCATCGCAATCACGCTGGTCCCCTTAGGAATATCTTTTACTTCAATTTTATTTTGCACACCAAAAGCAAACTTCATCGATCCTGCAATTTGCTTAAACTTCAGTACATCCATTTCGGAGAATGCCAATAGCAGTACGAAGAAGCACATTAACAACGACATGAGATCAGCAAACGTTCCCATCCAGGCAGGAAGACCTGGGGGGGGACATTTACATTCTTTCTCATCTGACATGATTATTCCTCAGCCTCAGCGCCACGTTTAGATTCTGGCAGATAGTTTTTCAAGATACCTTCAATGACTTTTGGATTTTGGCCATCTTGAATGCCTAAGATTGCATCTAAGATAAGGCGCTGGTTTCGCTCTTCTTCGTCTTTACGAAGTTCAAGCTTAACCTGAATTGGGATTGCAACCACGTTAGCCAAAAACGCACCGTATAAAGTTGTCAAAAGCGCAACAGCCATAGCAGGTCCAATTGCTTTTGGATCGTCCATGTTAGATAACATCGCTACTAGGCCGATGAGCGTTCCAATCATCCCCATAGCAGGAGCGATATCGGCGAGGGACTTAAATAAGCCAGCGCCTAACTCGTGTCTTGAGGACGTTAGGGCAATATCTTTTTGCAATGTGGCACGCACAACATCAGCATCATGCCCATCGACTAACATATCGACACCTTTACGCATAAACTGGTTGGGGATTTCGGCTTCTTCTAACGCTAAAAAACCACCTTTGCGAGCTGAATCAGCAAGCTCAACGGCTTTTTCAATCAGCTCTTCCGGAGTTTCAATCTTGAACATGAAGGCCTTCCCGGCCACTTTTCCAATTCCGAAAAACTGTCCAAGCGTAAAGTTAGACAATACGATAAAAATTGAACCACCAAATACGATAACGACGGAAGGCGTGTTATAGAACATAGCGATCTGGCCATCACTACTTAGTACCATGGACATTACAATTAAACCTATGGCACCCAGGATCCCTATTACCGTTGCTAAATCCACATGTCCTCCGGGGGAAGTTATTTGTGATAAATCACGCAGTTATTGTTGTTTGAGTTATCGGCAAGTTTTTCTACAACTTAACACTATTATATTAAAAAGTGTTTAAAATGCGAGTTTATAGCAGATCTTGTAATGCTGATACTCGGTCAGATCAAAAAGTCACTGGTTTTTTTGACCTTGGCGCACAATCACCCTAAAATTGCCACACTTTTACTTTACGGGTCAGCGTGACATATGGCAGTAAAAAAACCAGACAACTTGAGCTTTGAAGAAGCCATGCAAGAACTGGAGCAAATCGTTGCAGACATGGAAAACGGTAGCTTACCTTTAGATCAAGCACTTAAACAGTTTGAACGCGGGATAAAACTCGCAAAAGCTTCAAATCAGAAACTTCAGCAAGCTGAACAACAAGTCGCTATTTTAATGGGCGAGGATGAACAAGCACAATTACAGCCATTTGATAACGAAGCCTAATGTCGAAAAAATTACAAGAAAAGCTCCAGTTTGCTAAAACTCGTGTAGAAAACACCGTTTTACACTATTTTGATAGTGTGCTTGAAACTGAAGAGAATATAAAAGCGGCTACACGCTATAGTATAGAAAACGGCGGCAAACGCTTGCGACCGTTTTTAGTGTATTGTACTGGTGAATTATTTGGTGCTGCTCCAGAAGATTTAGACAAAGCTGCAGCCGCAATAGAGTGTGTGCATAGCTACTCTTTGGTGCACGACGATTTACCTGCTATGGATGATGATGATCTCAGACGCGGCCGTCCAACTTGCCACATCCAATTCGATGAGGCGACCGCGATTTTAGCTGGTGACGCTCTGCAAACGCTGGCATTTGAACTGCTAAGTGAACATCCATTCGCGGTAAGCCACCATGCCCAAATAAAAATGATTTCAGTGCTAGCCAAGGCATCGGGTCTACAAGGTATGATAGGCGGTCAAGCACTCGATATAGCAGCAACCAATCGTTTAATTACGATAGATGAGCTCGAACGTATTCATAAGCTAAAAACAGGTGCACTACTAAGCTGTGCAGTAGAACTTGGGATCTTATGTAGCGATCCGGAACGTGTTTCAGAGCAAGCACGTGATGCGATACGTACTTATGGACGTGCAATTGGCCTTGCATTTCAAGTCAGAGATGACATTCTTGATGTAGAAGGTGACACATTTGTGCTTGGTAAACCTCAAGGCTCTGATTTAGAACATAATAAATCTACCTATCCAGCATTATTGGGGTTAGAACAAGCAAAAGAAAAAGCTGAACACTTGATAGATGAAGCTTTAGAAGCGCTTACACGTATCAACGGTAATACAGAAATACTTGCAGATTTAGCAAAATACATCATAGATCGAGAATATTAAGCTGACGTATAAAATAGCTACGCCAAGCTAAGAAAATATTCACAAGAACTTTGTAAACGCTGGCTAACATAATATTATGACAAGTTAGTGAAGAATTTTAATAATTATGAAGTGGACCACGTGAGTAATTGCGCTGAGATTCACTTAGGACTCTGATAAATACCATGAAACTTGATAGTAGCAAGTATCCCTTACTCGCGTTAATTGACGAGCCAAGTCAACTCCGTCAATTACCCCAGCACAAGTTAACCGCCTTTAGTGATGAGCTTCGCGAGTATTTGCTGAACTCAGTCTCTCAAAGCAGCGGTCACTTTGCATCTGGTTTAGGCACTGTAGAGCTTACTGTAGCTTTACACTATGTGTATAACACACCAAGCGATAGGCTCGTTTGGGATGTAGGTCATCAAGCCTATCCGCACAAACTACTTACAGGTAGAAGAGATAGGATGCATACGATCCGCCAGAAAGATGGCCTGCATCCTTTCCCTTATAGAGAAGAAAGCGAATACGATACGTTTAGTGTTGGCCACTCAAGCACTTCTATATCAGCGGCACTTGGTATGGCTATCGCGGCTGAAAAAGAAGGGATTGGACGTAAGACCGTCGCCGTTATTGGTGATGGTGCAATGACCGCGGGCATGGCGTTTGAAGCCATGAATCACGCAGGCGACATCAATCCAGATATGTTAGTGATCCTAAACGACAACGAAATGTCTATCTCTGAAAACGTTGGCGCACTCACCAATCATTTCGCGAAGATCCTCTCTGGTAGCTTTTACACCAATATTCGAGAAGGCAGCAAAAAACTGCTGTCTGGTGTGCCGCCGGTTAAAGAGCTTGCAGGCCGTATGGAAGAGCATTTAAAGGGGATGATAATCCCTGGTACTTTCTTTGAAGAGCTAGGCTTTAACTATATTGGCCCAATTGACGGACATAATGTAGATACTTTGGTAGATACGCTGCGTAATATGCGTAACCTAAAAGGCCCTCAACTATTACACGTTAAAACCCAAAAAGGGAAAGGTTATAAACCTGCAGAAGCAGATCCTATTGGTTATCATGCCGTGCCTAAGTTCGATCCAAGCGTCCATAGCTTACCCAAATCAAAACCTAGTGCACCAACCTTTTCAAAGGTGTTTGGAGATTGGCTTTGCGATATGGCTGCACAAGATAATAAGCTCATGGCAATCACACCAGCAATGCGTGAAGGCTCGGGCATGGTACGCTTTTCTAAAGAGTACCCTGCTCAATATTTTGATGTTGCCATTGCTGAGCAACATGCTGTGACACTGGCAGCGGGTTTTGCTTGTGAAGACCTCAACCCAGTGGTTGCAATCTATTCTAGCTTCTTGCAACGCGCATACGACCAACTCATTCATGATGTCGCACTACAAAATCTGCCAGTGTTGTTCGCTATTGACCGTGCCGGTGTCGTTGGTGCGGATGGTGAGACGCACCAAGGCGCATACGACTTAAGTTTCTTGCGCTGTATCCCGAATATGGTGATCATGGCACCAAGCGACCTTAATGAGTGCCGCCAAATGCTCTACACAGGTCATCGCCTAGATAGGCCAGCAGCAGTGAGATACCCCAGAGGTAGTGCGGGAAGCGCCGAGATTGATACGGAAATGACCGCAATAGAAGTTGGTAAGGGCAAGGTAGTAAGAGAAGGTGAAAAGCTGGCTATTTTAAGCTTTGGTACATTGCTTGAAAACGCTCAAGCCGTAGCCGAAGAGCTAAATGCCACACTTGTAGATATGCGTTTTGTCAAACCCTTAGACTGCGCCCTTATCGAAGAGTTGGTTGTAACTCACGAGCGCTTCGTCACACTTGAAGATAATGCTATTGCCGGTGGCGCAGGCTCCGCAGTAAGCGAGTATTTAATTGCTCAAGGCCATCAAAAACCAATTAAACTTCTTGGTCTACCTGACGAGTTTATTAAGCATGGTTCACAAACTGAGATCCATGCCGAGCTGGGCTTAAACAGCGAAGGCATCAGTCAACAAATTAAGGCTTGGCTTGCGTGAGTCTGCATTCAACCTAAAAAAGGCTTCCATTTGGAAGCCTTTTTGCTATGAGTTTTACCTCATCCATACACTGATTTCAGCAAGCCCGTTACTTTGTAATAACTGTAATTGAGACTCTATATTCGCACTTTGTTCAAACTCAAAAGCATCTAACTGATCATCAAAAGTAATTGTTGCAGCACCATCCCCACCGCGTTGTTTAACTTGATGCAGCGCAATATCAGCCAAATTCACTGATGATTCCCAACCAATCACTTTGCCACCGAGTAGTGGTAGAGGGTAATAAGACCACCCCATAGAAACTGTCAGCTTAGTGGTTTTTCCATTAGGAAGTCGATAGTCCGTCTCAGCAATGGCTTTACATAAATCACTAACATACTCTTCAATGTCATCTCGACTGAAATCACGCAATAACAATAAGAATTCATCCCCACTCCATCTAACAACATAGTCTGAACCTTGAGTACGGGTATTTAAAAGTGTCGCTAACTGTTGTAAGCAACTGTCGCCACCAATAGGACCATAAGAATCGTTAATCTTACTAAAGTCATCGATATTCATGATCATGAGCACTAGGCTCTTATTTTGGGCTTGTAGTGATTGAGCATTGCGCTGGTAGTGCTCAACATCTTTAGGAAGTTGATCAAACAAAAAGCGACGACTTCGCAAGCCTGTCAGCTCATCGGAATGACTAACCAGCTTAAGTTGTGTATTAACTTGATTTAGCTTTTCATTTGCCTTTCTAAGCTCCGTTGTACGCTCTGCAACTAACGCCTCTAATGCGGCCTGCTTTCTTCTTTCTTGTGCTCTAAACACCCAAAAAATCAGATAGAACATAAAGATAAATGCACAAGTAATAAACAATCTAAAGTAAATCGTTTCGTCGAAGCGCCGAGGTAGTACAATTGATAAGCTTAGCACTTTAGCCTTTTCCCAATCTTGTCCTTGACGCTTAGCTTCTAACACAAAGGTAAAGTTGCCTGGAGGCAAATTGGTGTAAATGGCTTCACGCCGTGATTGTGCATCCCGCCATTGTGTATCATGGCCATTTAGTTTGTATCTAAACTCAATGCTATGAGGCGCATAAAAATCAATGGCTGTATAATTGATAGTTAAATCGCGTTCCGATGTTTCAAGCTGGATCACTTGATTTAATGATTCTGTACTAAATACTCTATCGTGGGTAGACAATGACTCTAGCCTTGGCAATAAATCCCCACCGCCAAAAAGCTGGACATTTTTAGGGATCTCAACAACGCCTTGTAAGCTGGGGTAAAAAATAGCTGACTCGGTTTCAACCACGGCATCATGCCCAAGGCCTGAACAACATTGGCTTGGTCTGCCATCAAGCTGCCTATCGAATGGGCTTATTACTTGTTCAACTTGCAAACTCTCTATAACGTGACCAAATTGCGCAACGGGCATGCGATATACCCCTTTCATTGTGCTCACCCAGATGAGCTGATTGCTCTTGTCATAATGCAAAGAAAATATCGATCCGTAAGGCAATCCATTTGAAGCATCAAGCTGATACCAATCACCATCTGAGGTACGATAGAATAATCCGTCATTGAGTGAACCCACCAAAGTCGTTACGGTATCTAAGTGTAATATGCTGGTGATATAAGCTGTATCTAACGAAGTTTGCGAGCCTATTTTTTCGATGCCTTTATCATTGTAGCGATACGCACCTTTGTTAGTACCGATAAAACCATATCTCGGAAAATCCTCAACAAAAGTAACAAATTGACTACCAAGAAAAGCGTTGTAGGCAAATGGCGTTATCCCCTTGTAATCAAGACGATACAAACCTCTCCCTGTACCAAACCACATTCCCCCTCGGTTTGAAGGGCTTAATGAAAAGACTGGATTCTGTCTGAGCTCTCGCTCAGTTAATTTTTGTAGTGTGCCATTTTCGTAGATAAGTGCACCACGGTCTGTCCCAAGAATGAGTTTTTCGCCAATAAACTCCAAGTCGTGTATCACGGAACGATTTAACTGCGCACTAGTTAGCACGGGTTGATAACTATCATTCAATCCCATAATGCCAAGCCCCTCACGACTAGCGACCCATAACTGACCAGAGGGCCCCTGTGTGATGGCTGAAATTGCTTGGTTTACTCTAGGACCAATATGATGCCGCTCCACTTTTCCTGAGTGGGCCAGCCACAAGCCTTCATTTAAACTGGCAAGCCAGATATTATTATCTTTGTCCATAAAGATATCTGCAAACCAGATACTTTGATCCAACTGAATTGGCTCGACAGCTTGCCAAACACCGTTATTCTGTCGATATAACAGCCGACCATAAGTAGAGACCCATAGCCCGCCTTCCTTATCATTTAGAAACTTATATACGGCATTGTTACCCGCATCTTGATAACGGCGTAGTACTTCGTCAATATCTAGAAAATACGCACCCAACTCTGATGCTAAGAACAACTTACCATCGACCCAAGCTAAGTCATGTATAATGGTTTGCGCTAACTGCTCAGGTAGTGAAACCTTACTCGCCAGCTCAAGCCTAACGCCATCACCGTTGCGATTGCTTGATTCACTGATTTTAAGTAGGTGACGTTCATTCACTAGCCAAATACCATCAGGCACCAATGCCATTTTAGTCACGGAACCTACAATTTGATTGATTTGGGTAACATCTAACGTACTTTGTTCGATGTTATTGGCGGCTAACGTCAGCTTTTTCGCAGAAACATAATACAGACCATTCGCAGCAATCCAGATCCCGCCATCTTCATCTTGCAAGATATCTCGTACAGGCCCCTGCAGATCGAAACGCCGAGCTTCTAAGGTTTGGGGATTGAGTCTTAACAATCCTCGACGCGTGCCAACCCAGAGCATGCCAAATCGATCCACCACCAATTTATTAATGGCATTGCTATTTAAGAATTCGGTATTTTGGGTGTTGAAGTTTTGGAATTGATGACCATCAAACCGACTTAAGCCAAACTGAGTTCCGAGCCAAATGTAGCCTTGATTGTCTTGAACGACACTCTTAACGCTTTGTGACGGTAACCCACTTTGGATATTCCACTGTTTAACTACGTAATCATCTATCGCCGCAAAACTCGTAATTGGTAGCAGCAAAGTGAAAATGAAAAACAATAGCCTTGTCATCTCGATTCCATCACATCAGCACAGTTAGACTAAAATGCCAGTTTTAAACAAAGCTTGCACGCAAATCAATGAAAAAATGCCAGCTAATACATCATCTAGCATAATCCCCGAGCCACCATGCAAACGTTTATCGAGCCATCTTATCGGACCCGGTTTCAAAATATCGAAAAAGCGGAACAAAATAAAGCCAACGATTAATGACTGCCAGCTAAGCGCCGCCCCTATCATGGTAATATAAAAACCTGCCACTTCATCCCAGACAATGGCTGGATGGTCATGAACATTAACATCGTCTGCTGTTTTACCACACACCCAGATCCCAAATAACGTCATGACAATCGCAACCAGACATTGCAGCCAAATTGGTGCGCCTTGGGTTGCAAAAAGAAACGGTAATGCGGCGAAGGTGCCAAAAGTACCAGGTGCTTTTTTCGCTAAACCAAGACCAAACCCGAGTGCAAAGAATTGATGCGGCTTCTTTAAATTAAATACATACTGCTTAGCCAAACCAACTCCTAGCTAAAATGCTCAAAACCAAACCCTGTGAGCTGGTAAGGTTGACCTTTTTTGAGCAATTGAATTTCGCCATTATTAGCCGTAATTTGGCCAATACAAACTGGCTCAACACCATATTGCTTCAATCTGGTTTCCACGGCATTTTTGTTATTATCATTGACCGTGAAGAGTAACTCGTAGTCATCGCCAAAACCGAGCGCGAGCCGCATGCGTGCATCTTCATCAAGGCTTGAGCGCAGCGCATCAGACTGAGGAACTTTATCGGCGTTTATCTTAGCGCCAACTAACGAGCTACGTAAAATATGCTTAAGATCCGCGAGTAGACCGTCTGAGATATCAATTGCAGAGGTAGCAAGACCCCTAAGCACTTGGCCCGCAGCAACCCTTGGTGCTGGGTAGTTAAACTTTTCAAGCGCCGCTTTGTAATGTTTTGGCTCAAGTGTCCAGCCCTGTTTTCGCGCTTCAATAGCAAGCCCTGCGTCACCAAGTGGACCTGTTACATAAATCCAATCACCCACCCGCGCTCCTGAGCGCTTGAGTGCTTTACCAGTTGGTACAATACCTTTTGCACATACAGTGATAGTCAATGGACCTTGCGTTGTATCGCCACCTATTACTTGTACGTTATAGTACTCAGCAATTTCATGCATGCCCTCAGTGAAGGCTTCTAACCACTCCAAGTCAGCCTTAGGTAGCGTTAAACCAAGTGACACCCAAGTAGGTTCTGCACCCATAGCAGCTAAGTCGCTAAGATTTACCGCGATAACCCGATGGCCTAGTGCTCGAGGTGGAATATCTTCAAAAAAGTGCACACCCGCAACTAGCGTATCCGTAGTTACCGCAAGTTGATTGCCAGCAGGAACTGAAACCAAGGCGCAGTCATCACCGATCCCAAGCTCTACATCTCGGCGAGTAATGCCACGGCCTTTAAAGTAGTGATTGATTAGCTCAAATTCTTTCATACACAAAAAAGCCGGCCAAGGCCGGCTATTCCTATAGTAAAGCTTATTTGCGAATAAACTTAACCGCTTTGTCTAGTACACCGTTAACGAATTTGTGGCTCTCTTCAGCGCCAAACATTTTCGCTAACTCAATACCTTCGTTGATAGCCACTTTGTATGGCACATCTTCACGGAATTTAAGCTCATAAGCACTAACACGTAACACGGCAAGCTCAACCATATCCAATTCTTCAAGTGGACGAGCTAAATGCGGACGAATTGCTTCGTCTAGCTGCTTTTGGTTAACAACAACACCACGCGCTAAGTCTTTGAAGTATTCTACATCGACTTTCGTTACGTCGTTTTCGATCAGCATTTGCTGTTCGATATCGGCAATTGGGTTACCACTTAGCTGCCAAGAATAAATAGCTTGTAAAGCAAGTACACGTGCTTTGCGTCTAGCTGCTGGTTTCACTGAGATTCCTCTTAAATTTGCTCTAGCACGTTCACCATTTCTAGAGCTCCAAGGGCGGCTTCTCCCCCTTTGTTGCCCATTTTAGTGCCCGCGCGCTCGATAGCTTGCTCAATGCTTTCAGTAGTAAGTACACCAAAAGCGACAGGGATATCATAATCTAATGAAACGCTAGCTAAGCCTTTGTTAGACTCGTTAGCAACTAAATCGAAGTGCGGTGTACCACCACGAATAATCACACCTAGCGCAATAATCGCGTCGTGCTGTTTTTTCATCGCAACGCGTTTTGCTGCTAGTGGTAGTTCAACCGCTCCCGGTACATATACAACCGTAATGTCTTCATCGCTAACACCACCGGTACGTTTTAATTCATCTACAGCGCCTTCAAGTAAGCTGCTACCGATAAAATCGTTAAAACGTGAAATGACAATGGCAAATTTTTTGCCAGGAGCGTATTTATTACCTTCGATTACTTTCATTAGATGTTCCTAATCTGTATGAGCAATTGCCAAATTGAGGCGCATGATAGCACAGTAATGTGGCAATCGCCTACTATCTGAATATAGGCGGTTGCGATCAATTTGGCATTTTGGAATTATTTTGGTTCGACGTATTCAACCACTTCTAAGTGGAAACCAGACAGTGCATGATATTTTTTAGGTAGACTCATTAGGCGCATTTTCTGAATGCCTAAATCAGCCAAAATTTGCGACCCCACACCTACGGTACGCGAAGTACCTTGGAATTTACGGTAGTTCACCTGTTCACCCGCATCTTCCGCAGCAAATGCCTTAACCAGCGCTTCTATCTCTTCGCTGCGTTCTTGCTTACCAAGAATGACTAATACGCCTTCGTTGTCGGCGATGTGCTTCATAGCACTTTGCAGTGTCCAGCTTCTATCCGCGCTGCGATCTGAATGAAGAATATCGTTAAACGTGCTTTGCAAATGCACACGTACTAAATTGGCTTCTTCCGATTTGATCTCGCCCTTTACCATCGCATAGTGAAGTTGATTATCAATGGTGTCTTTGTACGTCACTAGATTAAACTCACCAAACTCAGTAGGCAGTTTACACTCTGCTACTTTTTCGATAGTGGTTTCGTTTAAGTTACGATACTCAATTAAATCAGCAATGGTGCCGATTTTAATATCGTGTTCTTTTGCGAACACTTCTAGTTGTGGGCGACGTGCCATAGTGCCGTCTGGATTGAGAATTTCAACAATCACAGATGCAGGCTCCAGTCCCGCCAAACGCGCTAAATCACATCCGGCTTCAGTATGGCCTGCACGCGTTAAAACGCCGCCTGGTTGCGCCATGATTGGGAAGATATGACCTGGTTGTACAATATCTTCAGGTACTGCACCTTTGGCAACTGCAGCTTGTACTGTACGGGCGCGATCTGCCGCTGAAATACCTGTCGTTACGCCTTTCGCAGCTTCAATAGACAAAGTAAAGTTGGTAGAGAACTGAGCGCCATTGGTTTTCACCATTAGTGGCAAGTTCAGCTGCTCACAGCGCTCCTGTGTCATGGTCAAACAGATTAACCCGCGACCATATGTTGCCATGAAATTAATTGCATCTGGTGTAATGTGCTCTGCTGCAATGATCAGATCACCTTCATTTTCTCGGTCTTCATCGTCCATCAAAATAACCATTTTACCGGCTTTAATGTCCGCGATGATTTCCTCAGCACTATTTAAACTCATAGTTTTCCCATTTTTACTTTGTCTATGGCTACTTTATAAAGCCAGCTTTCGCCAATAGACTGGTTGTGAGAGTGGACTCGCTGGCAGCGCTTGGCTCACCCTGAATTAGCCTTTCGAGGTAGCGGGCGATTTGGTCAACCTCTAGGTTTAATTTTGACCCGACTTGAAAACCTGCAATCGTCGTTTCTTGCGCCGTGTGTGGCACTATGGTCAATTTAAAGCGGTTTTGTTCCACGGCATTGACCGTCAAACTGATACCATCAATGGCAACCGAACCTTTATACGGAATATACTTCATTAGCGATGACGGCGCGGCTAACCAATAGTCAGTCGCTCTGGCATTAGCGGTTATCTCAACCACTTCAGCAATACCATCCACATGGCCTGACACCAAATGACCGCCTAGGCGTGAAATCGGCTGCAGTGCCTTTTCAAGATTTACCTTTTGGCCTTGTTGGTACTCGGCAAAACGCGTCAAACTTAAGGTTTCGTTAGAAACATCGGCTTTGAAGCCATCATGAAACTTCTCAGTTACGGTCAGGCAAACCCCGTTCGTGGCAATACTATCACCCAAGTTTACATCACTCATATCAAGAGATGTCGTGGTCACACGAACAATTAAATCGCCGCCCTTGAGCTGCAATTGAGTTAATGTTCCTGTTGCTTCGATAATACCTGTAAACATTTTACTTCTCTTTAGTCGCGATAAGTTTGAGATCAGGCCCCACTTGGCAAACGTCGCCAAACACTAACTCAGGTATTTGCGACATGGCACTCAGTGGTGTGGTGTTAAACAGCCCTTTTCCAGCGCCAATTATTTTCGGTGCCAAATAGATGATATATTCATCGATTAGCCCTTGTTCATGCATTACCCCCGCAAGGGTGGCACCGGCTTCTAGCCAAACATAATTACAGTGCTTTTCAGCCAGCTTGTTGAGCACGGCTTTTAGGTCGAGCTTACCGTTGATTTCAGGCACGACAATTTGCTCTACGAAATGAGGCCATTGCACTGAATTATCAATAGTACGGCGGAAAATAATCACTGGAGATGCAATTGTAAATAGCGCAAGATCTGGTGTCAGACGATTTTGTGAGTCAATAATCGCACGTATCGGCTGGCGTAGCTCAGATTGAGGATAATCGGTGTCTTGCAAAAACTCCTCACGAACATTGAGTCTTGCGTTGTCTACCATAACCGTATCGGCTCCGGTCAAGACCACACAGCTCTGCGCGCGGTGGCGCTGTACGTCTAAGCGCGCTGCCGCTGAGGTAATCCACTTGCTCTGGCCATTGTTTAGTGCGGTTTTACCATCAACAGAAGCGGCAAGCTTACAAGTCACGAACGGCAACCCATACTCCATTCGCTTCAAGAATCCGGTATTCAGTGCCCTTGCTTGTGGCTCTAACAAACCAAAAGCCGTTGCAATTCCCGCGGCTTCTAACATTGCCAATCCACGCCCTGCAACTTGTGGGTTGGGATCAACCATGGCTGCAACCACTCTGCTGACGCCTGCGTCAATCAGACCTTTTGCACACGGCGGCGTTCTGCCATAGTGACTACATGGTTCAAGCGTTACATAGGCAGTTGCACCTGCGGCTTTAGCTCCAGCTTGCTTAAGCGCATGTACTTCAGCATGGCCTTCACCTGCTTTTAAGTGTGCACCTTCGCCGACGATTTCACCGTCTTTTACGATCACACAGCCGACGTTTGGATTGGGTGTTGTGGTGTATTTACCGCGCTTTGCAAGCGTGATGGCGCGGCTCATATAATCATGGTCTTGCGTTGTGAACTGGCTCAATCCCCCAACCTCGCAATTTCTTCACCAAACTCACGAATATCTTCGAAAGAGCGATATACTGAAGCAAATCGCACATAAGCCACTTTATCGAGCTTTTTGAGGGCTTCCATAATACATTCGCCAATCATGCCGCTTGGTACTTCACGTTCGCCAGTACCACGAATTTGAGATTTAATTTGGTGTACTACTTCTTCTATTTGTTCTGTACTAACAGGACGCTTTTCCAACGCTCGGTGCATGCCATTGAGTAACTTATCCTCATTGAAAGGCTCCCTGGTACCATCTTGCTTTATCACGCGCGGCATTAAGAGCTCTGCGCCCTCGAAGGTAGTAAAGCGTTCGTGGCATAAAATACACTCACGACGGCGACGGACTTGGTGGCCGGAAGCAACCAAACGTGAATCTATTACTTTGGTATCTTTGGCTGTACAGAATGGACAATGCATAGACGCTCTCGTTGACTCAAAAACAAAAAAGGCCGCTTGAATGCGGCCTTAATCATAACAAAAAACTGCTTTTTTGTGAGCGAAATTATGCGTAAACAGGTAATTTAGCGCAAATTGCTTTTACTTTTTCTTTCACTTGTGCCTGTACAGACTCATCATTGATGTTGTCTAGTACGTCACAGATCCAGCCAGCAAGCTCTTTCGACTCAGCTTCTTTGAAGCCACGACGAGTGATCGCAGGAGAACCGATACGAAGACCAGAAGTAACGAACGGTGAACGTGGATCGTTTGGTACAGAGTTTTTGTTTACTGTGATATTTGCACGGCCAAGCGCTGCATCTGCATCTTTACCTGTGATGTCTTTATCAATCAGGTCAAGTAGGAACAGGTGGTTTTCAGTTTTGCCAGAAACCACTTTATAACCACGCTCCTGAAGTACCGCAACCATAGCTTGTGCATTTTTAACCACTTGCTCTTGGTATGACTTGAACTCTGGCTGTAGTGCTTCTTTGAACGCAACCGCTTTCGCAGCGATAACGTGACATAGAGGACCACCTTGACCGCCAGGGAATACCGCAGAGTTTAGCTTTTTATAGATTTCTTCATCATCACAAGCAGAGATGATAAGACCACCACGAGGACCCGCTAGCGTTTTGTGCGTTGTTGTTGTTACAACGTGTGCATGAGGCACTGGGCTTGGGTATATACCAGCGGCAACAAGACCTGCAACGTGCGCCATATCAACAAGTAGGTAAGCGCCTACTTTATCAGCGATTTCGCGGAACTTAGCCCAGTCAACGATACCTGAGTACGCAGAGAAACCACCGATGATCATTTTTGGCTTGTGCTCAAGTGCTAACGCTTCAACTTGCGCGTAATCGATTTCACCAGTTTCTTCGTTTAGACCGTACTGGATAGCATTGTACGTTTTACCAGAGAAGTTTACGTGTGAACCGTGCGTTAAGTGACCACCGTGAGCAAGGCTCATACCTAGCACAGTGTCATGTGGCTGAAGTAGCGCTTGGAATACCGCCGCATTTGCTTGTGAGCCAGCGTGAGGCTGAACGTTTGCGTAAGTCGAACCAAATAGCGCATTGGCACGGTCAATCGCGAGCTGCTCAACCACGTCAACGTGCTCACAACCGCCATAGTAACGCTTACCTGGGTAACCTTCAGCATACTTGTTTGTTAGCTGAGAACCCTGCGCTTCAAGTACACGTGGGCTACAGTAGTTCTCAGAAGCGATAAGCTCGATGTGCTCTTCTTGACGTGAAGTTTCTGCTTCAATCGCTGCAAATAGTTCTGGGTCAAAATCTGCAATATTCATGTTACGTTCTAACATGGTTTCTCCTAGGTAAACGTAAGGGTATTTTTAAAGACAATCTAGCATCACAAGATAACCAGTTTGCCTATGAAATCAGCATGGGCATATTTAAGCAGGGATTGAATTTATTTCACACCCCTATCGCGATGATATTTTTTTATTTAAACATTAATATTTTAAATAAGACAACCTAAGTTGTATTTGAAAAGCTAATATAGTCTTGAAATTGACCTTATCTGAGTGGCCGTTCTACCCACTCAGATAGGCTCTCTGATTTAGTTGAGTTTTGCTAACATTGCTGCCTTCAAAGCATCATAATCTGCATTAAGCGGCTCTGCCAAACATGGTTTTTGCAATGCATCGGCCAACGGTTTCGGCATATCAAGCTGCTGATTTAAAACACCTTCTACAGATTCCTTAAACTTCGCAGGATGCGCAGTGGCAAGGAAAATTCCGGTTTCATCCGCTTGAGAGTCCAGTGCTAATCCCTCGTAGGCTATCGCAGTGTGCGGCTCAGCCAAGTAACCTTTATCATGTAATTCTTGCATTACTGTCTGAGTTCGCGCTTCCGTCACCGAACGTGAATAAAAGTCATGTTTGTTAAAATCTCCTCTTTCTAGCATGATTTCAACACGAGGCCAGTTATTAGGTTTACTCACGTCCATCGCATTAGAGAGTGACTCCAAAGTGTCGTTTGGTTGCCACTCACCCGAGGCAATGTAACGGGGCACAGTATCATTTTGGTTTGTCGTGGCACTTAACTTGGCAATAGGCAGTCCAATCGCGGCCGCAATCATCGCCGCACAGACATTACCGAAGTTACCACTTGGCACTGAAACATGCACTTTATCACGCTGAGATTTAGGTAATTGCGCTAGCGCTTCAAAGTAATAACACACTTGCGCCACTAAACGGCTGATGTTGATGGAGTTTGCCGAATTGAGACCAAGCTTTTGCTTTACTTCGTCATCAAGGAATGCTGACTTTACCATCGCTTGGCAGTCATCAAAGCTGCCATCTACAGCATAACAATGAATGTTTTTCCCAAGTGTTGTAAACAGCTTTTGTTGGGCAAGCGAAATTTTGCCATGAGGATAAAGGATCACAACATCGACATTTTCTTTTTCGTAAAATGCATGGGCAACGGCGGCGCCCGTGTCACCACTTGTTGCGGTGAGGATAGTCACGCGCTCACCTTGATTAAACATACTAATGCATTCCGCCATAAAGCGGCCGCCAAAGTCTTTAAACGCCAATGTTGGCCCATGAAAAAGCTCTAAACAATGCTGATTTTTAGCAACTTCGACTAATTTAGCAGGGAAATTAAAGGCGCGCTTTACCATCGCATCGAGGGTATCTTGTGGTAGTTCATCACCAATAAGGTGATGTAATACCTTGGCACTGCGCTCTGCAAAAGGTAATTCAAGTAGTGCATCAACATCTGCAATACGCTCAAATGTAGGAGGAAAAAAAACTCCTTGGTTACGACCTAAACCAATTTTTACCGCTTCAACAAATGAAACAACCTGCTGTTCGTCTTTTAAATTCACTAATTTCATTACTTTTGATCCTTTAATTCTCTTGTGCCAAGCGCATCTAATCGGCAAATATGGCTAAAACCCGCTTCGTTAATGTAATTTTGTTGCAACCATTGCTGCACTGCATTTGCCTGTTGCTCAGACTTACAAATAGCAAATAGTGTGGGCCCTGCCCCTGAAATACTCACCAGCTCGGCACCTAGGGCTGGTAGCGCGTCTTTTGCTTCGTTAAAGCCAGCAATGAGTGGCGCTCTCGCTTCCTCGGCAATGCTGTCTTTCATCATCGACAGTGCTTTGTCAAATTGACCTGACTGCATCAATAAACAAAAGCCCGACAGTCGCTGGGCAAACTCCACCGTATCATGCAAAGAAAACTGCTGTGGTAGTGCTTGCCTTGCTTTCGCTGTATTCAAGGCAAAGCCAGGATATGCAATAACATAAAACCAGCTTTCATCATGCGCAACGCTGATTGCTTTACTTGGAATGCAGTCTGCTGTCAGTTGTAGCCCACCAAGGTAGCAGGGCGTGATGTTGTCGTAGTGACGACCACCACTGACCTTAGCTTCAAAGTCGGCCATTAATTCAATAAGCGCCTCTTGGCTTAATTGCGTATTGGCAAAATCATTGAGTGCAGCAAAAGCGGCAACCACAGAGCAAGCGCTAGAGCCTAGACCTGAACCAACAGGAAGGCCTTTATACAAGGTCATGGCAACCGCCGGCATGTTGGGTGCCACATGCTGTTTGAAGTGCTGTAAACACTGAAACGCTAAATTGTCTTTAGGATCAGCGGAGAGCTTTTCAGCATATGGACCAATACAGTTGAACGTATCACGCTCTGCGGCTTCAACGCTGACCTGATCACCCAGTAAACTGCCATCAATAGGCTGGAGTGCGGCGCCAAGGGCATCAAAGCCAACACAAAAATTACCCATTGACGCTGGTGCATAAAATGTTTTCATAGCTCCTACCTCGACAGCGTTTTTAGGATATCAGCAAATACGCCTGCAGAGGTTACCTCTGCGCCCGCGCCATAACCTCTGATCACAAAAGGCTTTGGTTGATAATATTGGCTCAAAATAGCCAGTGCGTTTTCACCGTCACGAATATCGTACAAAGCGTGCTCTTTATCTACCGCTTCAATGCCAACGCGGCATTTACCGTCAACAATTGAACCGACATAGCGTAGCACTTGGCCTTGTGCTTTGGCCGCCGCAATACGCGCTGCGAAAGCATCATCTAATTGCGGTAATTGCGCCATAAATTCATCAACACTGGCGCCCTCAGCAAACCCTTCAGGTAATACTGATTCAACTTCAATATCACTGAGCTCCAACGGCAGTCCCGATTCACGGGCAATGATAAGCAGCTTACGCGCGACATCCGTACCAGATAAGTCATCGCGCGGATCTGGCTCTGTAAAACCGCTTTGTTTGGCTTTCTCTGTCGCTTCCGATAGCGATAAACCATCCGACAATACGCCAAAGATATACGATAGCGAGCCAGACAAAATACCACTGAATGAAAGCAATTCATCTCCTGCGCCAAACAGCAATTTAAGGTTGTCTAATACAGGGAGTCCGGCGCCAACGTTGGTTTCATATAGAAAGTGACGGCGCTTAGCTAGTGCAGCCTGTTGCAGTGACTGATAATACTCATAGCTGCCAGTATTGGCTTTTTTATTAGCCGCAACGACATGAAAGCCCGCGTTAAGAAAGTCTAAATAGCCATCGGCAACGAATTGAGCCGCACTACAATCGACAATCACAGGGTTAATTAAATGATTTTGTCTAACAAACTGGCTAACCTGTTGTAAATCAAAGCCCGACTCCGCTTTCTCAAGCGCCAATTCCCAGTTATCAAACGGTACGCCTTCTGGGTCTAAGTAACACTTACTTGAGTTTGCAATGCCATAGAGGTTCAAACGGATATTGCGTTTTTCAAGCCATGCTTGCTGCTTATGAAACTGCTTCATTAATTCTTGACCCACTAGACCGCAGCCAATCAAGAAAACATCAATGGATGGCACGTGCGTGAAGAAGTTTTCGTGACACACTTTTACTGCATCTTGGCAAAGTTCACCGTCAACCACCGCCGAAATAGAACTCTCCGTTGAGTCCTGCGCGATGGCAACAATATTCACCTGAGCCTGTGCAAGTGACGCAAAGAATTTGGCCGCAAGACCTTTGTGCGCTTTCATGTTGTCGCCAACCAAAGTAACGATAGCAAGGTTACGTTGCACTTCAATTGGGTCGATTAATCCTGCTTGCGTTTCAAGCTCAAATGCCTGTTCAAGCGCAACCAGCGCAAGTGTTAAGTCTTGCTCATGGACACAGAAACTGATGCTGAATTCACAAGAAGATTGCGTAATAAGTACAATGGATACGTTATCTGCTGCCAGTGCAGAAAAGACCCGAGCAGCCATGCCAACCTTGCCTTTCATCCCAGGTCCTGCAACGGTCAACATGGCCAGTTTATCAAGACTCGAAAGCGCTTTTACTGGAGCCTCGCCACCGCCTTGAGCACAAATCAGTGAACCCGGCACTTCTGGGTCATGAGTATTTTTAATTTCACAAGGCACATCTGCTTTGGCGCAAGGTAAAATGGTTTTTGGGTGCAGCACTTTGGCGCCAAAATAAGATAGCTCCATGGCTTCTTTATAAGATAGCACGTCGACCTTAGTCGCTTTCTTTATCAGACGAGGATCTGCACTGTAGACGCCATCAACGTCAGTCCAGATTTGACAGATTTCAGCTTCAAGACACGCAGCTGCGACAGCTGCAGAGTAGTCAGAACCGTTGCGACCAAGCGTTGTCAGCTCGCCCGCTTCATTGCTTCCCGTAAATCCTGCCATGATATAAAAACGCGACGCTTGGGCACGCACTAACTCTGCAAAACATACTTTACTTAGCTTAAGGTCAACTTCAGCATCGAGATACCCGCCCTGCGTTTTTACACAAGCGTCAGCACTAAGCGCGACTGAATCTGATTGCAGCATGGTGTCCATCAGCGCAACGCTAATGCGTTCGCCAAAACTAATGACATAGGCTCTTGCTTGATCTGGACAATGTCCCAGTAACTTGGCCCCATCTAATTTATTCTTAAGTAATTCAAAGTCAGGCCAGCCTACAACACTACCGTACACCGCTTGTACTTCATCGTATAGGCCTTGGCTGCGGGAAGTAAATGACTGCCACTGGGAGTCAAACGCATCTCCTCGTCCAGCCAAATCAGCAAGCTCAACGAGCTGATCTGTCATGCCACCGGGAGCCGACAGCACGATAAGCGCTTGTTGTTGGCCATGGTCTTTAACTAGCTCGCTGACTCTTTGTAAACAGGCAAAATCTTTGAGGGAAGACCCTCCAAACTTTAGTACTCGCATCATTTTTCCTCATTCCAAAAACAAAAAAGGCCTGTGTTCTTAGTGAACACAGGCCTTTTTCAAACTCGCACTGACCTATGCCACTATCCCGTTAGGATGGTGGTTGTAATAATGGTCGTAGTGATAATATTCGTTTTCATAATTTTAGAGTGCCTGAAGTTTAGCCGCGCTGTCAATACGAAAGAGCAAAATAGATTATGCAAATTTTTAATAGTGACATTTGTAATTTGCATAGATAAGTTATCGGATCCCAAACTGGTGCAGTAATCCTAATAACTGCTCTGCTTTAACCGGTTTTTCTAAAAACCCTAACGCCCCCAAATTTGCTACTCTTTCTTTCATCTTGGCCTGAACATCTGCCGAAATAACCACCACGAAACATTCAATTCGGTGTGCTTTTATTGCCTCTAACACAGCAATCCCATCAAGTATTGGCATGGTTAAATCCAGACACAATAAATCTATTTGCTGAGTTTTCAGTAAATCAATCGCCTGCTGGCCATTCTGTGCTTGGTGCAAGGTCAGGTCTAATTTGCTCTGTAAGTTTTTAATGACTTGTTTACGGGCGACAGCCGAATCATCGCAAACTAAGACGGAATAACTCATAAAGTGGTCAGTCTTGTACTATCGTTAATAAAACGGTCACTGGATATCGCTATCTTATAACACATTAAACTTTCCTAGGTAAGGCGCTAAAAAGCATAATTAATGAAGATAATTATTTATTTTTAACCATTTATTGGCTAACTTTAAAAACAGATTATACAAAGGCGATGAACTTACCGTAGGAGCTCAGCTTAATTCATGCTGCAAAAAAGCCTCTCAAAAAAATTGCTCACCAATGTGCTGTCGGTTTACTTCCTTCTAACCTTTGTCGTCACATGTGGTCAAATCGTTGCCGAATACGTCAATACTAAAGACTATATTCGCAATGAACTTACTATGCTGCAAAAAACCTTTAGCCGCAGTTTGACCCGTGCCATATGGGAACTCAATACGAAGCAGACCGTTACTACGGCTGAGGGGCTACTTGCGATCCCCATGATCGAAGGAATTATTGTACGAGATGACAGCGGCGAAATTATTTCACAGCTTGGCCGCTCACTAGATATTCACGAGCTGTATAGCCAACAGCTTGTTCAAGAAGAAGCAATAATCGAAGATACGCCATCCGGTTTGTTTGGTTATACGTTTCCGTTGATTTTTGAATTCTCGGGACGCGCAACGCAAGTCGGCGACGTAACATTATTTTCTAGCCGAGAGGTGGTCTTTAGTCGCATCATGATCTCTATCTACTTTTTGATAGGTAATGCGATGATCAAGACAACATTCTTGATTATTCTATTTTTAATTGCCTTCAGAAAGCTACTTACCGAACCATTAAGCGATCTCACCGAACAAATTGAAGACTTTGAGGTCGACAACGTTGATGGCCATAAAATAGATATCGGCGCAAAAGAGCGTAATGAACTAAAGATCATGGAAGAGGCATTCAATAAGCTAATTGATAAGGTCTCTGAATATCGTAAAAAGCTCGATCAAACTCAAAAAGAGCTTTTGATCAGCAATGAAAAACTTGATCAACATAACATTCAGCTGGAACAAGAAGTCGCACGTAAGACCTCAAACCTGAGCCAAGCGATGATGGATCTTCAGCAACAAAAATATGAATTAGAAAAGCAGAAGTTAACGCTCACAGAAGAGATTGATTTAAGAAAACAAACAGAAGAAGAACTATTAACGAAACAAAAAGAACTTGAGAAATACGTAGATGAGCTGAACATGGCACAAGAGCGCTTAGTCGGCTCTGAAAAAATGGCGGCACTTGGTGGTCTCGTTGCCGGTATTACGCACGATATTAATACCCCCGTTGGTATTGGCGTGACTGCGACGTCGTTCTTACAGGAGCGTTTAGATCAGCTTGAGGCGGCTTACAACGGAAAAACCTTATCACCAAAAGCGTTAGAAGAATTCATTAGCGAAGCAAAGCAAAGTGCTAGCCTACTTACAACCAATTTAGACCGCGCATCTGAGCTTGTTGCAAGCTTTAAACAAATTGCAGTCGATCAGGCCAGTGAGGCGGTTCGTACCATTAACCTGAAGCAATACCTTGGTGAAGTGATCCGCTCATTACATCCAAAATTGAAGAAAACTCATCATCAAGTGAATATTGAGTGCCCTGAAGACATGACGCTAAATTTACCAGCTGGGGCAATTAGCCAAATATTCACTAATCTGATCATGAACTCTTTGATCCACGGTTTTGAAAATCAAGACCAAGGACAAATAGATATTAAGATTAAAGAAGACAATGGTATGGTAAATATCGTCTACAAAGACAACGGCAAGGGCGTAAGTAAAGCCCAACTAGACCGGTTGTTTGACCCCTTCTTTACGACCAAACGCGATCAAGGTGGCAGTGGGCTTGGTACCCATATTACCTTAAACCTCGTAAAACAAACCTTGAATGGGGATATCGAAGTAAATAGTGAAGAAGGCAAAGGCCTCACCTACTACATCAGTTTCCCAAAAGACTTACAAAAACCAATGGCGATGTTTAGCTAACCAAGTTTAGAGCACAACAACCATCCAATACGCCATACTGCAAAGTGGCGTATTGGCGCAAGATATCTCCCCCACCACCAAACATCATCTAGTGGAATACAAGCTGTGACCTTTTTGCTATGATGACCGCAATTTTATTCCAGACGGGCATATTTCTATGTGGTTCAGTAACTTAATCTGCTACAAATTCAAACAAGATGTAACTTACGCACAAGAAGATTTCGAAAAAGCACTCGAGCAGGATATTTTTCGTCCTTGTGGTAGCCAAGACATGACCACTTTTGGCTGGACAAAAGCCTTCGGTAAACATGGTCAGATGCTTTCTCATTTTTCTCAAGACAGTATCTTAGTTTGTGCTAAGCGCGAAGAAAAGGTGCTTCCTGCAGCCGTAGTCAATGAAATGGTCGCCGAAAAAATTGAGCAAATAGAGCAACAAGAAAATCGTCCAGTAAAGAAAAAAGAAAAAGACGATATCAAGGAAAATATCCTAGCCACTTTATTGCCTCAAGCGTTTAAAAAATCGAGCCTACAATTTGCTTTTATCGACCAAAAATCAGGTTGGGTGATTGTAAATAGTGCCAGCTTCAATAAAGCGGAAGAACTACTTGCACTACTGCGTAAGTCTCTGGGCACGCTTCCTGTTGTACCTGCGTTTGCAAACTATGATTTAGACTTACAGCTAACACACTGGCTCACCGAGTTTAGTGCACCTGAAGGCTTTGCAATAGGCACCGACGCTGAGTTGCAAGAGCCAGATGACAACGGCGCTCAAGTCAAGTTAAAACAACATGACCTTTCATCAGACGAAATCAAAACGCACCTAGAAAACGGTAAACGTGTGACTAAACTCGCGTTAGATTGGCGTGAGCGCGTGAAATTCGTTTTACAAAACGATGGTACATTAAAACGTTTAAGCTATGCAGAAGCACTTAAAGACCAAAATGCAGATATCCCAAAAGAAGATCTAGCCGTTAAACTTGATGCTGACTTTATTTTGGTATCGGAAGAAATCAAAGAGTTGTTAGAAGATCTAACCAAAGGTCTTGGTGACGACGAAGGCCTAGAGTCTTAATTTTACCATCTATAGTCTGTTGAGCTTTGGGTACGAAAAATTGATAGCGGATATGGCTATCAATTTTTCTTTATCCAGCTCAATACGCTATCTTCACAAGGTCACTTTGCGCTAATAACAAGCAGATTGCACGCACTCAAGTACGAGCGTATAGTTACTGACTCGCGAGTTTATTTGCACTAACCAACGTATTTGTCGCGCTTTATTTACTCTTCAATGGCATGATAGCAATTCGGCTTCGGCAGTAACGCTTTGCTAACCTGAATTTCAGGCATCGAAGACAATTTACGCCAGTAGTCCGATACCCGAAAACGGTAACTCGTACAATTAAACGGAGTTTGACTCGCGTGAATGTAAAAAGCATTTCATTGGCTTTAATAGTAGTGATAATTTGGGGGCTTAACTTTTCGGTCATTAAATTTGGCCTAGCAGAGTTACCTCCTATTTTATTCTCGGGCTTGCGTTTTTTGGTAGTCGCGATCCCAGCAGTATTCTTCATTCCTTTTCCTAACACGTCGGTATGGAACGTACTCGGGGTTGGGCTATTTTTAGGTGTGCTTAAGTTTAGCTTGCTGTTTATTGCGATGGAATCAAATGCATCAGCCGGCATTGCTTCTTTGCTGCTACAAGCCCAAGTCATTTTCACGATTTTGCTAAGTGTTTTGTTGTTAAAGGAAACCATGGATCGCTTTCAAGTGGTAGGGATTAGCATTGCAACGTTTGGCTTTAGTTTGTTTTTTATCAACTCCTCTGGGTCAACGACAATGTTGGGCGCGGTACTCATTCTATTCGCGGCATTATTTTGGTCGTTTTCAAACCTCATTATGAAGCGCCTGCAAGACGTGAATTTACTCCATTTTATTGTTTGGGTAAGCCTAGTGCCGCCGTTGCCACTTTTTACACTGTCTTATTTTATTGAAACTGACGCCCCACTGACCTTACTACTAAACACTACAACACAGTCTTGGTTATCCATTGCCTATGTGGGTTATATCTCGACACTGATTGCATTCGCAATATGGGGGTGGCTACTTAAAAATCACAAGGCCGCAGCAGTGACGCCTTTTGCTTTATTAATCCCTATTGTCGGCATTGTAGGTTCAGCCTTATTACTTAATGAGCGATTGATGCTAATTGAAGCCATCGGGGGTGGTTTTATTTTATGTGGCTTAACGATTTCAGTTACAGCTGCTCGGATAAGTAAAATATTTAGAAAGCCCCAGGCCGAGGCTATCCCCTAAACGGTAAAGACCTCAACAGAGGTCTTTATATTCACGGCAAACGAAGGCGCTGAAACTGCGCATTAAGTTACAAGGATTAGGCAAACATTGTTTTAACGTCTTCGAGTACATGCAAATAAGTGTCATCAGCAAACATATTCACCTCTCTTATTACCCCCTTTTCTTCATATTGCTTTAGCGCTGCAGACTTATCCGACACCTGCAAAATACCTTCTACAATCGCACCAACACGAATAAAGTCGACATAACAAACATGTTCAGGTCGATAATTAGGATTTGCCCAGCTTTCTGCAACTTCAACAAACTCATCGGTGAATTCCCACTCTCGCATTATTGCCCCCCCAATTTTGCCGCCTAATTTCTGGATTGCATGAGCCAAAAAGCTTGGATTGGCAAACACTTCAGGGTGACGTTCGGCCTCCGTCAAAATCGGTAAAACACCGATATTAAACACCAAAGAAGCCAGCGTGATTGTATCTTTGTTAAGCGACGTGTGCTTATTGACGCGAAGATAAAAATCCATCGTTGTTATCGCTTGGCAAGCAACTTTTAGCGTTTTCTGCCAAGCTTTGTCCATGTAAGTTTTAATAAGCTTGTTATTAGAAACAAATAGCTGCTCCATCGCCATTGCAGTCGCTATATTCTTGATTTGTCTGAGACCGATACGAGTTACTGCTTGGTTTAAGGTGTTTACCTTCACCGAACGGCCCATAAATGCGCTGTTGGCAACTTTGATCATACGTGCTGCAAGGGCTGGGTCGTGAGAAATAACATCTGCCATCTGCATCAAGTTAATTTCAGGGTCATCTGCCGCTTGCCTAACCCGCACTGCAATTTCAGGTAATGTCGGCAATACCAAGGTATCGTTATTAATTCTGTCAGTTAGAATCGTGAGCAAAGCATTTTCTGTAGACATGAAACCAAATCCCTTAATAACTGAATAAAAGACCCGACTACAAGCGTAAGCTTATGGCAAAAGTAAGCACTTGCTTGCTGGAGGTCACACTGCTGATTTTTAGTATCTATGACGTAAGTATTGTCTAACTTTCGGATAAAGTTAAGAAAATCTAAAAAAATAATATTTTATTTATATACCCTCAATAATTAGCAAGTTAGAATTCATAGCATATGGTGCTTTGTGGCAAACTTTGCCGCAAAAATACTGAAAATGACCCATAGCTGGACACAAATGATGACCTTTCACGTTAACAGCGGCTTGCGTATCACACGCCAACCAAAGTTAACTAAGTATTGTGATACAAAATCGTGTAAGGTGATCGCCACATAAATAAATAGAATACAGACAACAAGGGAGCATTATGAAACACTCAATGATTTCGGTTGCAATCGCACTTGCAACAGGTCTCACCCTAACTGGCTGCTCTGAGCCATCAACCTCTTCTGAGAAACCTAGTGCACAAACTGAGCAAGGACAAGTTGATACTAAACAATCAGGCTATAAGCTAGTTAATGCATCTCAAGACCGGCTAGATATTTATACCCCAGTAACACTCGAAACAGACTTGAGTCACTTAAACGATAACCAGAAAAAGATGCTAGCTTTACTCATCGATGCTTCGGTTATTATGGATGATTTATTTTGGCAGCAAGCGTTCGGCGAAGACAAAGCAACATTCCTAAGCAAAATCTCAGACGAAAAAGTACGCCAATTCGCGGACATTAACTATGGGCCTTGGGATCGTTTAAATGGCGACCAAGTTTTTCTTTCTGGCTTTGAAGAAAAAGCACTGGGTGCAGAATTTTACCCAAGCGACATTACCAAAGACGAGCTAAATAACGCCGAAGTAAAAGATAAAACAGGATTGTATTCTGTTATCCGCCGCGATGAAAACGGCAAACTATACAGCACTTCTTACTCATCCGCGTATAAAGCTGAATTGGATAAAGCCGCAGAGCTTCTACGCCAAGCAAGTAAACTGGCACAAGACAAAGAGTTTGCAAACTACTTAAACTTGCGTGCAGATGCGTTAGTCAATAATAGCTACCAAGCGTCTGATTTTGCTTGGATGGACATGAAGAATAACCCGATTGATGTGGTGATCGGCCCAATTGAAACCTATGAAGACCAGCTATTTGGCTATCGCGCCGCTTTTGAGTCTTACGTTCTGGTTAAAGACTTAGCTTGGAGTGAGCGTCTCGCTAAATTTGCCGCCTTCTTACCTGAGCTACAAACCGGCTTGCCTGTTGATGATAAATACAAGCAAGAAGTACCAGGCTCTGATGCCGACCTAAACGCATATGACGTCATTTATTATGCAGGCCATTCAAACGCGGGTAGTAAAACCATTGCGATTAACCTGCCAAATGACGAAGAAGTGCAACTCCAAAAAGGTACACGTCGCCTACAGCTTAAAAACGCCATGCGCGCAAAATTCGATAAGATCTTAGTACCAATTGCTGACCAACTTATCGTCCCTGAGCAACGTAAGCACATCACCTTTGATGCTTTCTTTGCTAATACCATGTTCCATGAGGTGGCCCATGGTCTAGGCATTAAAAATACCATTACAGGTAAAGGCACCGTGCGCCAATCACTGCAAGAACACGCCAGTGCGCTTGAAGAAGGTAAAGCCGATATCCTAGGTCTATACATGGTCGAGCAATTGCTTAAAAAAGGCGAGATCACCGAAGGTACGCTTGAGGATTACTACATCACCTTTATGGCTGGTATCTTCCGCTCAGTACGTTTTGGTGCATCCAGTGCACATGGTAAAGCGAACATGATCCGCTTTAACTTCTTTAAAGAAGAAGGCGCATTTTCTAAGAACACGGATGGTCTATATCAAGTGAATATGGAAAAGATGGGCGCAGCGATGGAGAAACTGTCTAACCTTATCCTAACGCTACAAGGTGACGGCGACTATCAAAAAGTAGATCAACTGATCGCCACACACGGCGATATCAAAGCGGAACTGCAAAAAGATCTAGATAAGCTTTCCAAAGCGAACATTCCTGTTGATGTTACCTTTAAGCAAGGTAAGCAGGTGCTAGGACTGTAACTTCAGTATCATCAAAAACAAAAGGCGCTTCATATGAAACGCCTTTTAATCCAATATTCACGCTTAAGCTTTTTCTTTACAGGTAAAGCTTGTCGTTGATACCGATTTAACATTACCCTTGCCACACTCTACAACAGCCATCTCAGCATGTTTTTCTACTAATTGAGCATTGTTAGAAGAGGTACAGCCGATTAGAGTCAAAGGTAATACAAGCAAAACAAGTTTCATAATTTCATCCTTTAAATTACCCAAAAAAGGTAACTTCATCTTATCAAAAAATTCTCGCCAAACAAAACTCATTATAATTTAAACTTGAAAACACCATCTAATTACGAAACAACAGTATCAACATCTTACTTTTACTTTGCCTCTCATAAAAGAGCCATCAAACTATAAAAAATAAGCTAATTCAGATACTAACAAACGAATATTCATGTTGATGTTACCTTTAAGCAAGATAACAGTTGCTCGGTAATTAACCCTAGATACAATAATCTTTGATTTCTCTTTGGTGTTTTTTGATGGCTTTTGTGGCTTTGTCAGATTTAGCAATCGCTAAATTTACTTTCGCATCATCGCATTTGTCTTGTAGCTCTTTGCGCATTAAATAGTTTTGATCTTGCTGTTGCTGCGCCAACCCTTCCACACCACTATATTCAGTTCTGGACTCTGGTTCACGATCTTTTTGATAAGGCTCTGGCACAGTCGCCTTACAGGCGGATAATAATGATACTGCCAAAATAACAACTAAACTTTTATTCATATCGCGTACTCATTGATTTAAAACGGCAAAAGTCAATTTCAGTTATAACAGTTCCAGATATAAACACAAAACACGTAGAACTTAACAGTTTGTAAAGCGCTTGATGTGTTTACAGTCTCATTGCCTTTTTGAGGCTTTAAGCAAAACTCGCCTTTAGCTGCTCAATTTCCTCATCACTGTAGGGTTTTGCTGGATAGAGCCCCCAAACCGGTTTTGGCCATGCAATATCGGTTTTAAATCGTGCGATGTGGTGCACATGTAGTTGTGGCACCATATTACCAAGCGCAGCCACGTTTAATTTATCTGGGGTAAAGGTGTCTTGTAACAGCTGACTAAGCTTGGCTGATTCTTGCCAAAATTGAACTTGCTGCGACTCAGGTAAATCAATAATTTCTTTCGCGCCCACAACCCTAGGGACTAAGATAAACCAAGGGTACTGAACATCATTCATTAACAACACGCTACACAGCGGCCACTCGGTAATTAAGATACAGTCTCGTTGTAATTCTTTAGCTAATTCAAATGACATAGTGAAATTCTATAAATCCTATTTACACGGCACTCTATCCGAATTTGTTGCTATTGCAAAGCGGCTTCATTACCATCCAATCAGACTTTAAAAATATAACAAGGTGGCTACCGTGCACTCTCGCATTAAACACTACACCATCGCTCTTCCATTAGCACTTGTCTCTGTCACCGCTAGCGCAGAGCAACTAACGCTAGAGCGACTTTTTGACGATCCGTCTCTTTCAGGTAAAGCACCTGTAAAACTGCAATTTTCTCCTGACGGTTCTCGTGTTACTTATCTTCAAGGTAAAAAAGAAGACTATAACCGTTACGACCTTTGGGAATACAATCTCAAAGACAATACAAACCGCTTGTTGGTAGATTCTGCGGCACTATTTTCTGGCCCAGAGAACCTCTCAGATGAAGAAAAAGCACGTCGTGAGCGTCAACGTATTTTTGGCCGTGGTATTTTAGAATACAAATGGTCAAAAGATGGCAAAGCGCTACTTTTCCCACTCAATGGCGACTTGTACTACTATGAAATCGCTTCTGGTAAGAGTAAGAAACTAACGGAAACTGAAGCATTCGAAACCGACGCTCGCTTCTCGCCAAAAGGCAATTTTGTTTCTTTTATTCGTGAGCAAAACCTCTATGCCATTAATCTTAAATCGGGTAAAGAAACGCAATTAACTAAAGACGGCGGTGGCGTAATTAAAAACGGCATGGCTGAGTTCGTTGCTCAAGAAGAAATGAGCCGTATGACAGGCTATTGGTGGTCGGGTGATGAGCAACAAATTGCTTTTACTCGCATTGATGAAAGCCCAGTTCAGGAAGCCATTCGTAACGAAATCTATGCCGAAGAGGTCAAGCTATTCAATCAACGTTATCCATACACCGGGACTGCTAACGTTGAGATTGAATTAGGTGTTGTAAAGATCAATGACCAAAAGGTGGATTGGATTGATTTAGGCGAAGATAAAGATATCTATATTGCCCGTGCAAATTGGTTAAAAGACAATAAAACATTGTCATACCAGTGGCAAAATCGCTCACAGCAAAAACTGGAACTGCGCTTTTACGATACTAAAAGCAAAAAGCAGCAAGTCGCCCTAACCGAAACCAGTGATACTTGGATTAACCTACACTTTGACCTTGAATTCTTAAAGGACAAAAAGCATTTCGTTTGGGCATCTGAGCGCGATGGCTTTAAACACCTTTACCTGTACAGAACCAATGGCCAACTGGTGCGCCAAATCACTAAAGGCGATTGGATTGTTGAGAGCCTTCAGGGAATTGATGAGAAAAAAGGCATCGTATACTTCTCCGGCCGCAAAGACACGCCGCTTGAAAGCCACCTATACAGCGTACCACTTTTTAAAGATGGCGATGCAAAACGTATTACCGAAAAAGGCAGCTATCATAGTGTCGTACTGGCAAAAGATAACCGTACCTTTATCGATAAAAGCTCTTCTGTAAACCGTCCACCAGCGGTTGCGCTACGAAAAGTGAATGGTGACTTTGTGACTTGGCTTGAAGAAAATGCGCTGAATAACGAACATCCGTTAACGCCTTATTTGAGCAATCTAGCTACGCCAGAATATGGCACACTTAAAGCGGAAGATGGTCAAACTATGTATTACCGCTTATTTAAGCCAGCAAAGCTTGAAAACGGTAAGAAATATCCTGTTATTGTGAACGTGTATGGCGGACCTCATGCACAACGCGTGACCAACAGCTGGCGTAGTAAAAACTTGTACTTCCAATATCTTGCCCAGCAGGGTTATGTGATTTTCCAATTAGATAACCGAGGTTCTTACAACCGTGGTAAAAAGTTTGAAGATCCAATCTACAAGCACTTAGGTGAGGTGGAAGTGGCTGACCAAATTAAAGGCGTTGAGTTCTTACGTACACTAGAGTACGTCGACCCTGAGCGTATCGGTATTTATGGTCACAGCTATGGTGGTTATATGGCGCTGATGACAATGTTTAAAGCAGGCGACTACTTTAAAGCTGGTGTCTCTGGTGCGCCAGTAACAGATTGGGCTTTATATGACACCCATTACACTGAGCGCTACCTTGGTCACCCAGATACAAATGCTAAGGGCTATGAGCAAAGCGCGGTGTTCCCTTATGCTGATGGACTAAAAGGCCCGCTGATGATCTATCACGGTATGGCGGACGATAACGTGCTATTTACCCATGCAACGAAACTATTTAAGCAGTTGCAGGACGAGGTTAAGCCATTTGAAATGATGACTTACCCTGGATCGAAGCACAGTTTACGTGGCAAAAAAGTACAAACCCACTTGCATCAAACCATTACTGACTTCTTTAATCGTCATTTTGAGGTTGAAGCTAAGTAAACACTTAATAGCGCCTAGCTTCCTATGAGCTGGGCGCTTCTTCTTTTCTCTCCATTTAGTTCTAATCCATTGGTCTAATTGTTTATTCTTCTAGACTAAGAAAAACTGAAATTATTGTTCTATCTCAAGTTATATATCAATTGCATTAAGTAAATGAGCTATTTGAAGCGGAGAAATAGCTTTAGTAGCAAGGCAAAAATTTTGCTATTTAGTTGTTCTAAATGAGAAATTTTTAACTAAGCTAATATGGTATTTCACCCTTCAAATTGGTTGGAGAATTAACGCAATTGGTATTACTACTAAGATTAACTAGTATGAATTGATGAGGCGTTCGCGCCTGCTTCTCTCAATAATAAAAACGACATAAGGATTGCGTTATGTCCAAACAGTTTTTTCGAAATCTCACCATTTTCCAGCGCCTCGCGTTACTGATCATTGTAGTTATTATCGGCGTTATCCTTCAAAGCGCAGTAAGCTTATCGCAACAGTATGATGCACTCGAAAAGCAGCAATATCATAAAACTCAAAACCTTGTTGAAAATGCCTATAGTTTAGTGGCTTACTTTCACCAACAATATGTATCTGGGAAACTCCCAGAGGCGCAAGCGAAATCCGCAGCTCTTGATGCCGTTGCCGCTTTACGATACGAAGGAAACAATTACTTTTGGATCAACGACTATCATCCAAAAATGGTGATGCACCCATTTAAAAGCGAGCTCAACGGCAAAGATCTCAGCCAATCAAAAGATCCCACCGGCAAGCGCTTATTCGTTGAAATGGTACAAGTGGCAGAAAAAAGTGGTGCGGGATTTGTTCCCTACCTTTGGCCAAAGCCTGGTAAAGAAGCCCCTGTCGAAAAAATATCTTACGTCAAAGCGTTTACACCTTGGGGTTGGATCATCGGCTCCGGTGTGTACCTCGACACTATCGAAGCTGAGTTTGCCTATATTCGAAATTTGCTATTAATTGAGATGGTGGTGCTTATTATTCTGCTATTCCCATTTAGTGCAATCATAGGTAAGAGCATCATCACCCCCATTCAACAAGCCAAAGACATGATGAAAGATATCGCTCAAGGCGAAGGCGATTTGACTCGACAACTCGACGAAAGCGGTAAAGATGAGATAACCGCGCTTGCCAAATACTTTAACTTGTATACTGAGAAGATGCGTCATTCCATCGCGACAGTGGCCCATAACGCTAAAGAAGTTGAAACACTGGCCAATCAGGTAAAAGCGGCTGGCGAAGAAAACTTGGCATTTATTGAGTCGCAAAATGACAATAGCCGCCAAGTCGCCACGGCTGCCGAACAAATGACCATGCAAGTTCGTGAGATCAGTAGCAATGCAGATACTGCAGAACATTCTGCCGCAGACGCACGCAATTACAGTGAAAAAGGCAAACAAACTATTTCTCAAACCATTGCCGCCATTAAAAAGCTGTCGGAGCAAATTCAATCTGTGAGCGTGACAACGACAAGCCTTGCACAAGAGAGTCAGCATATAGGATCGGTGCTCGATGTTATTCGAGGTATTGCGGAGCAAACCAATTTACTTGCACTAAACGCGGCAATAGAAGCCGCTCGAGCAGGTGAACAAGGACGAGGCTTTGCCGTTGTTGCAGATGAAGTTCGCACCCTTGCAAGTCGTACGGGTCAAAGCACAGATGAAATCCACAACATGATCGAGCGACTGCAAAAAGAAGCGCAGCAGGCCGTAGCAGCAGTTAAAGTTAGCCAACAAATCTCGGAGCAAACGGTTGAACAGGTACAGCTTGCCGATAACGCATTAACCGAAATTGAGCGCCTTATTGACGCTATCTCGGATATGAGTACCCACATCGCCAAAGCCACCGACGAGCAAAGTCTTGCAGCACAAGAAGTTAATGAGCGAATAGCTCAGCTTTCTGACTCCACCCATCACTCTTTGGATACCACGCATTCGCTCAACAACACCAGTGAGCAACTAACACGAGCAAGTCACGAATTGAGTGACATAGTTAACCGCTTTAGAGTATGATATCCACCCTGCAGAGCACCTGTCAGTGCTCTGCTTCTTGCCCAATAGATGATTGATATTCCTTATCTTGTCGATAAAAATAATCCGTGAGCGTCTAAGCTATTTTACGCTATATTGCCAATTTATTTGCTGAGCAAAAATAGCCCGTGAAAATCTGTTTTATTATGTACCCTTGGGAGCGTGTAGAAGCTGAAAACGACAGCACGCTAAGACTTATCCACGAAGCCGTATCGCGCGGTCACGTCGTTGCCATCACCACCGTAAACAACCTCACTATTCGCGAAAGTGTCGCCAGTGCCTTCTGTGATGTATTTGTTGCGGGCCAAAAAGTATCTGACAACTTAGTGAGCTTTTACAACAAAGCTGAGTTTAAAAAAGTACAGCTTCCTTTGGCAGGTTTTGACGCAATATTTATGCGCGCTAATCCGCCGCTTGATACCTTGGCGATGAACTTTTTAGACTCTGTTCGTGATGATACTTTCATTATCAACGACATTGATGGCCTGCGCATTGCTAATAACAAGCTGTACACGGCATCTTTCCAAGGCATCGCGAGAGAATTTATTCCAAATACGCATGTATCTAAAAACAAAGAGTATTTAGAGCGTATATTCTCTGAATCAGAGCAAGAGAAAATGATCTTAAAGCCGCTTGATGGCTTTGGCGGTCGCGGTGTTATCGTCGTTGAAAAACGCGCGAAACAAAGCTTTAGCTCACTCCTTGAGTTTTATATTGGTGGCGACGAGGCTGGTAAAGGCAGCAACTACGTCATTTTACAAGACTATGTTGAAGGTGCCGACGAGGGTGATGTTCGTATTCTAATGCTTAACGGCGAACCGATTGGCGCCATGAAACGTGTGCCTGCAGCAAATGAAGTGCGTGCCAACGTACATGCCGGTGGCAAAGTAGTGAAACACAAACTCACCAACCAAGAAAAAGCGCTATGTAAGCACATCGGCCCTAAGCTTGTGCGTGATGGTTTGTATTTTGTTGGCATTGACGTGATAGGCGGCAAGCTTATTGAAGTTAACGTGCTCTCGCCTGGCGGGATAACCCGTATTAACCGTTTAAACCGCTGTAAGCTGCAAGTGCAAGTTATCGATTTTGTAGAGAGTGTGGTGCACGCCAAAGAGCTAGTAACGCATCGCAAAAACCAATTCCGTCAAGTAATAGAAGATGCTCATGCTATCTGAACAAGCCATCATTGCCGCGCTTGAAGCCGGCAAACCCATCAGTGGACAATTTGCTGAAGGTGCTTTTCACCTCGAAGTGAGGGAATACGTGCCTTATGTCGCCACTGCTGTACACGCAGGCCACCGCACCCGTGCTAGCCTAAAAGGCTTGTTCGCCATTAGCGATGCTGAGCGTTTACAAGAGGAAGATCCGTTTACCGACGGCATGATTGAATCATTACCCATCACGCTTATCGCGCGTGACTCACGTTACGAATACGATCTTAACCGTGCGCCAGAGCTTGCGATATACAAAGAAGCATGGGGTAAACAAGTGTGGAGCCAAGCGCTACCAAATGCAGACATAGATGTTAGCTTGTCTAAGCATGCAGCCTATTACCGTGTGCTCAGTGCGCTGTTAACCACGCTTGAGCGCAAGTTTGGTGCCTGCTTGCTATTTGATGTGCACAGCTATAATTATCAAATTCGTAGCTACCCTTATGCACCAACCTTTAATATTGGCACTGCACAACTTGATACCTTGCGTTTTCGCGCCGTATTAGATGAGCTAAAAAAACAGCTAGGACTGAAAAAACTGGCAGGCCAGCTGGTGGATTGTGCTGAAAATACCGTCTTTCAGGGCCATGGTTATCAAGCGCAATATATTACCAGCCACTTTGATAACACCTTAGTGGTACCGCTTGAAGTAAAAAAAGTCTTTATGGACGAAAACAGCGGCGAATTATTCCCTGTGGTGTTTGAAAAACTACAGCGCAACATGCATGTTGCTTTGAGTAAAACGGCAAAAACATTTGCTAAAAATCACTGCTATAAGCCACTTCGCAAAGCAAAATCAACGTCGCAGCTTGACCCTGCGCTGATTAACGTGGACTCTGCGCTGTACCGCATAGCCAGAAACCTTGAAACGCTGCATTATGTTAACCCAAGCAATATCGCACAAGAGAAACGTCGCTTTTTCTCGAAACGTCATTATCAGCCTGCGTTTAAATATCGCCCGCTGAAAATTGACCCGTATGAGTTTAAAGAGCAACTCTATCGCTTGCCCGTTGGAAAAATCCAAGATCCGATCGTAAAAGATTTATATCGTAAAGTGATCGACAGCTACGCGACTAAAATCGAACTGATCACCCAAATTGGTCGCGAAGCCTTTTTGTATAACTCGCTACGCTATTATGGTGAGCCGGATTACAACGATATAAATAATGCGACCTTCTTGCTGCACGCGCGCGAAACAGAGACCTTGCCAAAAAAAGACATTACAGCCGAGCAAGCCTTGGTACGTTTTAATCAAGCGATTGAGGCTATGGGCTTACCTTGTAAGGTCGCTATATCAAGCAAGCTCGTTGCCAAAGCAATGGTCGACAATAGTAAGCGTCTTCTGCTTGTAAATAGCAGTGCGATGCTATCTGAGCTTGATATCAATGCCTTGATAGAGCATGAAATTGGCGTGCACTTACTCACGACTTTAAATGCTGACGCCCAGCAACTTAAAGTGCTGCACTTAGGTTTACCTGGCAATACCTATACTCAAGAGGGCCTTGCCATCTACCGCGAGTATCAATCAGGGCAAATAAATCTGACACGATTGAAAGTATTAGCGCTTAGGGTGATTGCGGTTAACATGCTACTTAAAGGCGATAAATTCTATCAAGTGTATGAGTTTTTAGCTGACTCGGGTGTATTAAACGTCAATGAAGCCTTTGCGCTGACCACTCGAATTTTCCGTGGTGGTGGCTTTACTAAAGATCATCTCTACTTAAAAGGCTTTAAAGACATAGTGCAGCTTGCCAATACCCGCAGCTTAGATAATTTATATCTCGGTAAAACGGGCATTGCGCACTTAGATGCACTGGACGCGTTAGTAGAACAAGGTATATTCACAAGACCTAAATATCTGCCGGATACGAACCGAGATCCCGAGCCAGATGCAATCCTAAGTTATTTAATTTCTTCAATTAAATAGGCCAAATTCGCCACTGTGGTTATACTAGTGCCATCTAGTATCTACCCAGTGGCTTTGTTTTGACACAACAGGAAATAGATTTACTCGCTTTTGAGCTGGCAAACCTTCGTCTCAATGCCGATCTCACGCTCGCACCAAAGTACAGTTATTTTTCAGATAAACCCTACCCGCTTGGTCGCTGCCTAGAAATTCGCGATGAAATGTTTAAACTCGTCACCACGGAGCTCAAGCAAAATTCAGAACGTTTATCTGTGCTCAGAAATTACATGCTTAAAGAGAATGCCGAGCTCAAAAAAGTATGGGGTTCGCTACGCGATGAGTACTTTCAAAATGCGATGTTGGTGGGAGATTGGTATATAGATACCGCAAACGATACGGTGAATGCAAACAAACCCAGAGTTGAAATCAAACCCATCGCACAATCAGGCTTTTCAGCCATCTCTAATTTCGAGCAGTTTGTTAAGATTGCTCGCGCTTACTGGCAAGTGGAGGTGTTTAAAAACACCGCCTTTCCAGCCATCGCGCCTTATTTACCGTTAATTTGTGTCAACGCAAAAGGCGCTACTTGGTTAGCTGCGGCCAATGACGATATGATCAAGGTCGCTACCAACAGTGAGTTTAGGCTATCTGAGCAAATCCTCTGTCAGCTGCCAGAGCCTGACTCTGTTATCGTATCTCGCTGGCAACAGACCCTAACTGGCATCGATGCTTTAGATGACATCTTATTGCAAACAGGAAAGCCCGAGGGGTTTTGCCAACTATACAGAGCTGCCGAAAAGGCAACGGATTTAGCATTTAGGGATAGGGTCGTACGCGCCTATATGAGCTTACCCAAAGGCGCGTAGTGAATTAGAAGGAAGCGGGATAAGTCGGTTTTTCGTCCGTAATTTCCCATTTATCTTCTGTTGGTCTATCCACTCGACATTGATTTTGCTGTTGGAAACACCTGTCCTCACAATTTTGTACTTGCATCGGATCCGAGTAATCTTTGCGACAGCTCATAGAACACGAACGTGAATCACCTTCGCAATCGACCGGCACATTGCTGACTCTAGTTGTAAAATGTCCACTACAGCCACTCACAAACGCAGCGGCGAACACTGCTGCTACACATAATTTTGTTGTCATTGTTCTGCTCTCAAAAACACCGGTTCTTGAGCCTTTTGCGTTGCTTCTTCACTAAAGCGGTATCCTGCAATATCAAACGCTTTCAGGCTTTCCAAATCCGATACTTGGTTCTCAATGATATACCTTGCCATCATACCGCGCGCTTTCTTCGCGTAAAAACTGATGACTTTGTATTGACCATTTTTACAATCTTTAAAGATAGGAGTGATAATGTCACCTTTCAGCGCCTTCTTATCTACCGCTTTAAAGTACTCATTTGAAGCTAAGTTCACCAAGTATTGTGTTTGTGCCCCTTCCATGACCTTATTCAGTTTTTCAGCGATAATCGTGCCCCAAAACTCATACAGGTTTTTGCCACGCGGGTTACTTAACTTTGTACCCATTTCTAAACGATAGGCCTGCATTAAGTCAAGTGGTTTTAGGATGCCATACAGCCCAGATAAGATACGTAAATGATTTTGCGCATAATTTAAATTAGCCTCAGTTAGGCTTTGTGCTTCTAAACCGACATACACATCGCCATTAAAAGCAAAAATAGCTTGTTTAGCATTGTCTTGTGTAAAAGGCTCTGACCACTCGGCAAACCTTGCCGCATTTAAGCCAGCGAGCTTGTCGCTTATCTTCATTAAGCTACCGATCTGCTGTGGTGATAAATCGCGACAAACTTGAATAAGTGACTCGCTATGCTCCAGCAGCTCTGGCTGTGTGTGCATCTTGGTTGGTGCGGGTGTTTCATAGTCTAGGTTTTTCGCTGGAGAGATAACTGTGATCATGGTTTGCCTATTGACTTAGCTAGTAATTAATGTCAATTTCAACACTATCCCCAAGTAACTTCAAGTGTTTGTCCGCTTTCACTTGGGTTTAAGCAATTCGCTGTTAAAGTACAGCTTCGCTTTACAACTCGACCTTATATAACAACAACCTCAAATAGCGAGTGTGATATGTCGCCCGATACGGACATATGACCTATTCAGCTATTTCACGGTGTTGCAACATAAGGCGTCTAATATCACTTCGCTGTTATCAATATTGGAATGAGGAACACATGACTTCAGCATTAGATAGGCTAAAACAACATTCATCAATCGTCGCTGACACCGGTGACATTGAAGCCATCCGCAAGCTACAGCCTGAGGATGCAACAACTAACCCTTCTCTTTTACTTAAAGCGGCGGAGACGCCTGCTTATCAGCCTTATCTAACAGAAGCTTGGGATTATGCCAAAGCCAATGAAAGTGACGCTGACAAGCAGTTAGCGCTTGCTTGTGACTATTTTGCCGTTGTGATTGGTAAAGAAATCGCGAACTCTGTGCCGGGATATATCTCAACCGAAGTAGACGCACGTTTATCTTTTGATACCGAAGCGACTATCGCAAAAGCAAAAACGCTATTAAATTTATATGAAGCGCAAGGCGTAAGCAAAGACAAAATCTTGATTAAGATTGCATCGACTTGGGAAGGTATTAAAGCCGCTGAAGCACTGGAAAAAGAAGGTGTTAAGTGTAACCTAACGCTGCTATTTAGCGAAGCGCAAGCACGTGCATGTGCCGACGCAAACGTATTTTTAATCTCACCATTTGTTGGGCGTATTCTAGATTGGCACGTTGCCAACGGCCTAGAAAAACCAACTAACCCACTACAAGATCCGGGTGTGCAATCTGTTCGTAGTATTTTTGAATTCTATAAACAGCACGGTTATAAAACCGTTGTAATGGGCGCCAGCTTCAGAAATACAGGTGAAATTCTAGCCCTAACGGGTTGCGATAAGCTCACGATTAGCCCTTCTCTATTAGAAGAGCTTGCTGCAATGCCTGCAAACGAAGATTACCTACTTGAGGCTGACTTTACGCCTAAAGCAAAACCTGCAGCGCTTAGCGAAAGTGAGTTCCGTTGGTTACATAACCAAGACGCAATGGCCACAGAAAAGCTTGCTGAAGGTATTCGCTCATTTGCCGATGCACAAGAAACATTAGTCGCACGCTTTAAAGCACTGTAAGTGCCTTAAACATTCGATTTCGAAACGCCGCAATATGCGGCGTTTTTGTTATCGCTCTCAATACAAACCCTTCTGAACACTTCCTAGATATCACCCAAATTGACCTTCATCAAACTGTCACTTGCTTTTAACCCAAAAGACACAATTGTGTTTTATTTTTATCCCGTCTGTGGTATATCAATATCACTTGAAGTGAAAATTGATGCCGCTACTTTCTGGTTTTGGTACAAAAAGCAAGCAACGCGGGGTTGTTTGTAGCGTACTTTAGCTATCAGACTTTTATCGGTTCCTCATATTGAGGTTTGCCAAATAGTATGAAGAGATCAACGGTGTCATTGCAGTTGTAGTGCTAACAACAGCCAAAGCAAATGCCACTTTAGGTTGTTTTTATCAATAGGAGATTTTCATGGATACCCTAGACGAGTTATTAGAATTATTAGAAAGTCCGGATACTAGGAAAAAAACTTCATCTAAGGGCAAAAAAAGAAAATGGCGTGAAATTGAAGCGCTAAAAGATAAACAGCGACTACGCAAAGAACTACAGGAATTGGATATTTTCGCAGACAATGTTGATTTAGACGAATTTGATTTTAACTAAAAAGAGCGCCCTTCACGGCGCTCTTTTTGGTTTTTATCTGCTATAACTCGGCCAATCGCCAATCGATTGGCTGCTTACCCATTTGGGTGAGCAGCTGATTAGTTTTGCTAAAATGGCCACTACCAAAAAAGCCGCGATGTGCTGAGAGCGGCGAAGGGTGTGGTGCGTGTAAAACATGGTGACGGTTTGTGTCTATGCTCTTACCCTTTTTCTGGGCGTGTGAGCCCCAGAGTAAGAAAATCACACCTTCGCTGTGGGCATTCAGCCTTTCAATCACTACATCTGTAAAGCGCTCCCAGCCCAAATGCTTGTGTGAATGGGCTTGGCCTTGTTCTACCGTCAACACCGTATTTAACAGCAGTACGCCCTGTTTAGCCCAGTCAATTAGGTAGCCGTGATTAGGTATGCGAAAGCCGTCAATATCCTGCACCAACTCTTTATACATATTATTTAACGACGGCGGCGGCTTAATCCCTGGTAACACAGAGAAACATAGACCATGAGCTTGATTGGGGCCGTGATAGGGATCTTGCCCTAAAATCACCACTTTAACCTGATCAAAAGGCGTGACTTTGAACGCGTCAAATACTTGTTCATGGGGCGGAAACACATTTATACCTTGAGCACGACGCTCTGCCACGTAATCCATGGTTTGTTTAAAGTAATCTTGTTGTTTTTCCTGACCTAACACGTCACTCCACGTTGTCATGCTTCACCTTTTTTCATCATATTATAATGGCTTCGAGAAACGTCGAGTTTACCACATAAATCCGATATTCCCTCAAGCATACGATAGCTGTAACGATGGAGCAGATCGGCATCTACCGAAATAGTTTGTTGATACTTTACCGCAGGGATCGACGGCCATTGCTGCCATGCAATTGCTTTAACCTCTTGTTTGGTCTTTTCTTCAGGGATCACAATCACTTGCGGTGATTTCAACAGAACATTCTCAATGCTAATTTGTGGATAGTCCGTGGTGGCGTCGGCAAAAACATTTTTCACATTACACACAGTAAAGACTTGCTGTAACCAACTTTCGCCTCCTACGGTCATCAGCGGTGATGGCCACAATTGATAAAATACAGCTAAGCTAGCGCTTTGTTTATACTGGGCCTTTAGTTCATTTAAACGTTTAGCAAATAAATCAGCCTGTTGCTGAGCTTGAGCTCCAAGGCCAGTAATTTTACCTAGGCGTAGTAACTCCTCGGGTAGTTTATCTAGATATTTCGCTTCACTATAAATCACGTCAACACCAAAACTCTCCAGCTTTTCAAGCATAGGAACGTGACTTGCATTTTTCCACGCAATGATAAGATCAGGCTTAAGTGCCAAAATTTTCTCAACCGAAATGCCTTGATAGTCGCCAACTTGAGGCAGTTGCTTGGCTGATTCTGGATAATCGGCATAGGCGACCGTGCCTACAATCCGCTCCCCAGCTCCTATTGCATAAAGATTTTCGACAATATGAGGCGCAAGCGCGATGATCCGCTCTGCGGGCTTAGCACTAACGCTAAAGGCAAAACCTAGAACAATAAATAAGGCGAATTTTCGCATCAGTAGTCAAACCCTTTTTGCGCCTTAATGCCGGCCTCAAACGCATGCTTCACATTACGCACTTCGCTCACGGTATCTGCAAGCTCGGTCAGGCGTCGATGTGCACCGCGCCCAGTTACAATCACTGATTGCATAGTAGGACGGTTTTCTAGCGCCGTTATGACTTCGTCCAAATCTAGATAGTCATAGCTCAACATATACGTAATTTCGTCAAGCAATACCAAATCGATGCTTTCATCTTGTAGCCATACTTTTGCTTGCTGCCACGTCGCCTGGGCAGCGGCAGTGTCAGTTTCACGGTTTTGCGTTTCCCACGTAAAGCCTGTTTTCATGACCGCAAATGGCACGCCGACTTTTTCGAGCAAATTGCGTTCACCGCAATCCCAGGTTCCTTTAATAAATTGTACAACCGCAGCGTTCATACCATGACCGACACAACGTGCAACGGTGCCAAAACCAGATGTTGACTTACCTTTACCATTACCTGTGATCACTTGTAAAATGCCCTGCTCTTGCTGCGCTGCGGCAATTTTTTCATCGACTTGTTGTTTTACTTTTTGCTGTCGTTGCTGATGCTTATCTTGTTGTTCGCTCATGTTATTCCTCAATTATTTTCATCAATTTTTGCCAATCTAAATGTGCTTCACAGCTGTCGGCAAGACGCGTAATTTGCAGCTCTCTGTGCTTCGCTAAATCAATCGCGGCTGTTCCCGCTTGCTTACTACCGGCCCAAGACAAGATAGCCTGTGTGGCGGCGACCGTATCAAATAAACCATGTAAATAGGTGGCTGCAATTTGATTATCTCGGGAGATAAAACCGTCCTGCACACTGTTATTTGGATGTGTGTTAAATCGCAAGAATGGCACCTCTAGTGCCGCTCCAGAAGAGATCCCTGCATGGATCTCGTAACCACAAATTTCAGCACTTTGCTCATCCAATTGGCAAATGCCAGACACTTGCGTCAGTACTTTTTGCTCTGAGAGTGTGGTCTCAAAGTCAGCCAGACCAAGTCCTGCGACTTCACCGAGTGTTGATTCCACCGCATTTGGATCTCTGATGAACTTACCTAACATTTGCAAACCGCCACACACACCTAGTACCTTACCACCGTACCTCAGATGCCGTTTGATTTCTTCTGCCCAACCCTGTTTGCGTAAGAAGGTTAAATCGCTCAACACATTTTTGCTGCCGGGCAGAATGATTAAGTCACAAGGACCGATAGATTCTTGATAGCGTACATAACGCAAATCCACTTCAGGGTTTAAGCGCAAGGTGTCAAAATCGGTGTGATTGCTAATATGAGGAAATAGTAAAACCCTAACGCTTAACGATCCCCGTTCACAGATATTGTCCACCGTCACCGCATCTTCTGCATCGAGCGCTAAGCCATGCAAATAGGGCAATACCCCAAGTACAGGCTTACCCGTTTTTTGCTCGAGCCAGTCAAGTCCTGATTGCAATAACGCAATATCACCACGGAAGCGATTGATCACAAAGCCTTTAACTAAGCTTCGTTCATAGTCACTTAATAGCGCAAGTGTGCCAACCAAGTGTGCGAACACCCCGCCTTTGTCGATATCAGCGATAATGATCACGGGGCATGCAACTTCACAGGCAAACCCCATATTGGCAATGTCATTTTCACGCAGATTGATCTCAGCAGGGCTCCCCGCCCCTTCCACTATGCACAGCTCAAATTGTTCGCTGAGGCGTTGATGTGAGGAAAGTACGGCCTCCATCGCTACCTTTTTGTAGTCATGATAAGCGGCTGCTTCCATATTGCTAATGGCTTTGCCGTGAATGATCACTTGTGCGCCAGTGTCGGAATTTGGCTTAAGTAAAATTGGATTAAAGTCTGTGGATAGCGGGACTTTTGCGGCTTCGGCTTGGAGTGCTTGTGCCCGACCAATTTCACCGCCACAAGGTGTGACGGCACTATTTAGTGCCATATTTTGCGGCTTAAAAGGCGCAACAGATAAGCCTCTTCGTTGCAGCACCCGGCAAAGTCCCGCAACCAGTGTACTTTTACCGGCATCAGACGTGGTGCCCTGTACCATTAAGGTTTTCATACGTCTTGACCTTTTAAACATTGTGGCAAGCCTGCAATAACAAAATCGACTCTGTCGGCCACTTTAGCAATGTCTTGATGGAGCCAACCAGATTCATCAACAAACTCACGGCTTAGCTCGCCAAGCGGAATTATCCCATGCCCCACTTCGTTACTCACCAAAATAACAGTGGCAGCACAGCTTTCTAGTGCCGCCAGCACATGTTCTTTTTTGTCTATGGTCGCGGCCTTACCCATTTCGCATAAGCCAAAACTCAGCCATAAGGTCAAACAATCGATAAGTAACAGCGCATCTTCGCGTGCAGTAGCAATAAGCTTATCAATATGCCACGGCTCTTCCACTAGCTGCCAGCGGCTATCACGCTGCATCTGGTGAGCAAACACTCGGCTTTTCATTTCTTCATCTTGGGCTTTTGCAGTTGCAACATAGTAAAGTTCGTTCACCGCACCTTGCTCTAACAATAGAATAGCGCGCTGCTCTGCCAAGCGACTTTTGCCTGAGCGAGCACCGCCCAGTATTAACTGTATTTGTGCCATTAGAGATGACCCACAATAAAAAGCAAAATAACAAGCTCAGCAAGCTGTTGCGCAGCCCCTAAACAATCTCCGGTGTAACCACCAAGCTGAGCGTTAAACCATTTAATGCACACAAGTCTTAGCACAAACAAGCAAGTACACAGCATCAACAAGTCGAACAGTGAAAGCGCAAGCCATGGCCAACAGAAAATTAAAATCGCGATGGTAGTGAGCGTAAGGCGGGTCGCCGCAGCACTCGATATATGTTTCGCTACCGGCTTAACTTTGCTCAGCTCATTAGCCTGTACATAGTTAAGCGCACCGATTAAAGACACCGCAAAGGCACGACTTAGGCTATGGGCTAAAATAAGTGCAGCGAGTGTCACAGCAAAGTCATTAAAGAGCATGGTCAAAAGCGAAAATTTGGCCAATAACAGCAATATCAGCGCACAACTACCGTATGTACCAAGACGGCTATCTTTCATGATCTCAAGCTTTTGTTCACGGCTCCAGCCACCGCCAAAACCGTCAAAAACATCGGCAAGACCATCTTCGTGAAAAGCCCCGGTAAGTAAAATACTCGCAGTCAGTACGACAACGGCACCAAACATCGGCGATACACCACTACTGGCAACATAGCCAAGCATGGCCGAGAAGCTACCAACAAATAAACCAACCAAAGCAAAGTAACCACTCACTTCGCTGAGTTCATCAGAAGAAGGGGCTGGTTCCAAACGAATTGGCACCCGCGTTAAAAACACCACAGCAAACTTAAACAGTCGCCACTCTTGTTGCCACTGCATTATGCGTCTACCACTTGCGTAACATCGGCATCGGCAAAGCTTGCCATTTCGCAAAAGAAGCCTAGCGCAGCTTGTAATAATGGAAGCGCTAGAGCGGCGCCCGTTCCCTCACCCAAGCGCATATCTAAATGCAGTAATGGCTCAGCGTTTAACTGCTCTAACATTAACTTATGGCCTTGCTCCATAGAGCCGTGAGCAAACACCATATATTGCTTACTTTGCGGTGCAATTCTACTTGCCAACATAGCCGCTGCGGTAGAGATGAAGCCATCCACTATGATTACTTTTTGTGCCCGTGCAACCGCCAGCATGGCACCAACCATTTGCACAATTTCAAAGCCACCTAGGCGCTGCAAAATGTGTTCTGGTGTCGCAAGCTTATCTTGATGATATTCTAGAGCCTGTTTGATAAGTGCCCGTTTTTTGCAAAGCGTTTCATCGTCAATGCCTGTACCGCGCCCCACACATAATTCCACACTCGCCCCGCTGAGCGCCGCTAAAATTGCAGCTGCAGAACTGGTATTGCCAATCCCCATCTCACCAAAAGCAATCACGTTGCTACCCGCTTCAATAGCGGGCATCACCACTTGCTCTCCATATTCAAGTCCTTGCTTGAGCTGCATTTCGCTCATCGCGGGCTGTTTATGGAAAGCATGAGTAATATCGCCAAGTCGCTGCGAGCGCAAATTCGGCGAAGGCTCGCATGGCACTAATGTGCCACAGTCTACTACGGTTAACTGCCAACCAAGTTGTCGACAAAAGACATTGATCGCGGCCCCCCCCTGCACAAAGTTTGCAACCATTTGCCCAGTTACTTCGCTTGGCGCAATAGAAACCCCTTGGCTTGCAATACCATGGTCACCCGCAAAAACAAACATTGCAGGGCGTGTTATTGCTAACTGCTCTATGTCTAATTGCGTCTGCCCTTGTGAGAAGATCTGTACTAGCTGCACAGCTAAAGCTTCAAGCTTACCTAGCGCACCTAGCGGTTTGGTTTTTAAGTCGATGCGCTGTTGAATAAGCGTGTTTAAGCGAGTATCTAACGGTTTAACCATGGGTAACTCCGACGCCTCCAGAGCGGCGATTTTTGAAAATAAGCAATGCTAAGAAAAACACGCTGCCAATGGCGGCGGTGATCACCCCCACAGGAAGTTCCTGATTATCGATAAGCGTGCGCGACAATACATCCACCCATAGCATCAAAAGCGAACCGCAAAGCGCGGTGGCCACAAGCCCAATGACCTTTGCTTGCGAGATAAAAAAGCGTACGATATGCGGGATCATCAAGCCTACAAATCCGACTCCGCCGCACGCAGCCACAAGTACTGCGGTGAGCAAGGAGCTCAATAACAACATACCTATTCGCACTCGTCCTACATTCACGCCAAGCGTGGTGGCGCTCTCATCTCCGAGTAACAAGGCGTTGAGCGGCCGACGCATCACTAAAAGCGTGATAAAACTCAGCAACACGACCAAACATGGAAGCCATAGCCATTGCCAGCTCGCCCTTGCAAACGAGCCTAGATTCCAAAACAAGATTGCACTGATGGCTTGAGGGTCACTCCAATAGAGCAACAAGCTAGTAAAGGCACTGAACAGAAAAGAAAGTGCGACGCCCGCCAAGAGCATAGTTTCTACCTGCTGTAGTGCATTGCGTTTTGCCACAAATAAAAGCAGCAAGATAGACAGCAAACTTCCGACAAATGCAGCCCCAGACATCATTAGGCTAGACTGTGCACCAAATAGCGCAATAAGCACCACCACACCGAATGAAGCACCTGAAGAAATACCAAATAAATAAGGATCAGCTAGCGGGTTACGCGTCACGGTTTGTAAAATAAGACCCGCTATCGCCAGTCCTGCTCCCGCGCTCATCGCCAGTAACGTCCGTGGCAGACGAAGCTCAACTACCACCCGTTGTTGAAGTACGTTGGGATCGAAATTAATAATCGCTTGTATAACCGTATGCCAAGATAAATCAATCGCACCGATCTTAAGTGCCATCAGCATGCTAAAACAGCACAAGCTCAATAGCAGTATCGATATCAACGCGATCCGCTTTGCGGCAATCATAATTGATACCCGTAATGAAAGCGTATATGTGGGATCTCACTGTTATTTGGCGGATGGCGGACAGTAGAAACCTCTGCACATACCCCAAAAACTTGGCTTAATAGGCTTTCGGTAATGACTTCAAGTGGCGACCCATCTGCAACAAGCTCACCGTTATTTAATACTAATAAGCGGTCGCACAAGGCGCTAGCCAAATTTAAGTCGTGAAAAGACGCAATGATAGTAACACCAAGCTGTTTGGCCAGCTCCATAATTTGGATTTGATATTTAATGTCCAAATGGCTGGTGGGCTCATCCATTATCAATACTTGAGGCGCTTGCACCATGGCACGTGCGATCATTGCCCTTTGCTTCTCCCCACCAGACAAGGAGCTAAAACATTGCTCTAATTTATGGCTCAATCCAACCTGCTCAATGGCATGTAAGATTGCCTGTTTTTCAGCAGCCGTCGTTGTCGCGAGCAGTGATTTGTTCGGTGTTAGCCCCATCAATACCATATCAAATAATGGCAGAGTAAACTCAGCGGGGATCTCTTGTAGCACCACAGCAACATGTCTCGCGTAGGCTTTACGTCCATAACTAGCTAGCGGCTTACCATTGAAAAGTAGCGACCCAGAACTTGGCGCTGTGTATTGATATAAAGTGCGCAGCAAAGTCGACTTTCCAGCACCATTCGGTCCGAGCAAACCAATAAATTCACCCGAATTAATAGCAAAGCTGAGTGCCTTTAAGATGGCTTTACCACCAAGCTGCACGCTAAGTTTATCGATTTGAAACTGTGGAGTGACTGCCATAGCACCTCTGATTGGGCACGGCAAAGTAGTAGCTTATAGACAAGCGACAACTTTGACTTAAGTCTGCCCGCTTAAGTATATAGATAGGCCTTGGTATCTGACTTATGCAAGAGGTAACACTCATACACTTACAGTTGCGGGGACAGTTGAGGACTCACACCTCATTCCCAATATCTGCCTATCACGAAATTTGCAATATTATGAAGTCTAGACGTCTAAAATACAACTTTTGGCCAAGCAGTTTGGCTGCTGTCGTAAAACACCTCAACTTTTACTATACCCGCATAAGGAATATCTATCTTCGATTGGTATGCAGTAAGCTCAGGCGATAGGTCAAGAATAAGTGCTACAAGCGCTTTTATTACTCCAGCATGCGCTACGACGGCGGTACACTCTTCACTTGGCGATTCCAAAATGCTGTGCCACCATGTGGCAACCCGATGATGAAAATCATACATAGACTCTCCCTCAGGAGGCGTGTGCAGCCAAGGGTTTTGCCAAAAATCGCCAATACTTGGAAATTGGGTTTCTCGCCAAAGCGTATCATAAGGTTGTCCATCCCATAATCCAAAATCAAATTCGGCGAGATTTGGCTCCACCTCAACGGGGAGTTGATACTGCTTTGCAAAGGCTGTGGCTGTATTCAGGCAGCGCTTCCTTGGAGAGCTAATAATACCCTGCAGGCCACTTAGGCTCGTTAACGATTGCAGCAATTGCTGAGCACCAGTACTACTGAGTTCGGGATCTGTCACTCCAAGTAAATGGCCTGATAGGGTCGTTTCACCATGACGAACAAAATATAGCTGCCGCTGCATTTTTACTTAACCTGAGGTTTGTTACCCAAAAAGCAAAAACGCAAGCTAAGCTTGCGTTTTCAATTAATACCATTCTACGGTTATAGGATCTGGTTTTCTTTCCACATCTCTTCTTTTGCTAACCGCTTTTTGCGTTTGTCGCATGGATCGTCGCAATCACAAATTTTGTCAATGCCCATTGAGCCCAAACCACCACAGCTACTTGCCATGGATTTCTTTTGTACGATAACGCCTACAGCCATCGCAACAGCGATAAGCATAAGTAAACCGAAAGTAAGGAGGAATAAAGACATTATCTAGCCCCTTTTATTGCTACATTGAATTGAGTGACGACGCGCAAATTATACGCTTTCATGGCGTCACTCACAATTAAATTATGGGGTGTTGTACAGCTTAATTCAAGTACGGCTGAAATGCTTCACTCGCGTAACTCTTGATCCCTTCAGGACTTTTATACATCAAATACACGGGGAGTTGATGCTCAGTGGCATACGCCTTTGCACGCTCAGTGCCCATCACAGTCAATGCTGTCGCTAGGCCATCAGCCGTCATCGCAGATGGATGTAGTACCGTTACAGACACCAGCTCATGTTTAACTGGGCGACCCGTTGTAGGGTCAATAAGGTGTGTAAAGGTTTCACCGTCCATTTCATAAAAAATACGGTAGTCTCCTGAAGTTGCAATACCGTTTTTACCAGGCTCTATCACGCGGTGAATTTGGCGTTGACCAACAGGCGCATCGGGTTTCTCGATAGCAATACGCCACTCACCATCCGGCTTCTTGCCAGAAACGCGAAGCTCGCCACCGATTTCTACCATATAGTCATGAATATCATGACTCTCAATCACCTCAGCGACCTTATCTATGCCATAGCCTTTAGCGGTTGCAGAAAATGATAATTCCAGCCCCGTAACTGTTTTCGCAAGACCACGGTCATTTAAAATAAGCTTATCAACACCGATACGAGTGCGCATATCGTCTAACTCGACCTGTGACGGACGCATTGTTGGTCTTTTGTCAGGACCAAATCCCCACAAATCGATAAGCGGTCCCATCGTAACATCAAGCGTTTTGGTCGACTTTCCAAGGCGGATAGATTCGGCAACTACCAAGCGAAAGTCTTCACTGATAGGCATAACGGTATTTGCGGCTAAACGGTTGAACTGGTTAATCTCAGAATCTGGGATATAGGTGGACATAGATTGATTAACAGCCTTTAATGCTTGCTCGACCTCATCGTGCAACTGCGCTTGTTCGAGCGGCTTTTCACCGGGGAATACCTTGATGTTGTAAGTCGTGCCCATGGTTTTACCAGACAGCACAATTTCCTTGGCTTCAGGTTTGGCGTCTTGGCACCCTGTTAAAAAAACGAATAAAAACGAAATAATAAAAAATCGAGATAAAAAAGCGTAACTTGCTTGCATCAGAATTCCCTGAGTTTAGTACCAACGGGTATAAAAAAGCCCTCGAGCAAAGTATTTTGCTGGAGGGCTTATATTCTAACTTAAGTTCATTGTTAGACCGAAACCTAATTAACCACCGAAGTCATCAAGTAGGATGTTTTCGTCTTCAACACCTAAGTCTTTAAGCATGTTAATAACTGCCGCGTTCATCATTGGAGGACCACACATGTAGAACTCACAATCTTCTGGCGCTTCATGGTCCTTAAGATAGTTTTCAAAAAGTACGTTATGAATGAAGCCAGTGTAACCTTCCCAGTTATCCTCTGGTTGAGGATCTGAAAGGGCAACATGCCATTGGAAGTTATCATTTTCTTCAGCTAGACCGTCAAAGTCTTCCACGTAGAACATTTCACGCTTAGAACGTGCACCGTACCAGAAAGACATCTTACGCTTAGAGTTAAGACGCTTAAGCTGATCGAAGATGTGTGAGCGCATTGGCGCCATACCAGCACCACCACCAACAAATACCATTTCTGCATCTGTGTCTTTCGCGAAGAATTCACCGAATGGACCAGAAATAGTAACCTTATCACCTTCTTTAAGTGACCAGATGTACGATGACATCTTACCACAAGGTAATGTTAGGTTATTTGGCGGCGGAGTTGCGATACGTACGTTTAGCATGATGATGCCAAACTCTTCTGGGTAGTTAGCCATTGAGTACGCACGGATCGTTTCGTCGTCAACTTTAGACTCTAGCTTAAAGAAACCAAAACGTTCCCAGTCAGCACGATATTCTTCAGGAATATCATAGTCTGCATATTTAACATGGTGAGCTGGTGCTTCAATCTGAATGTAACCACCGGCACGGAAAGGTACAACTTCACCTTCAGGGATGCCTAGTTTTAGCTCCTTGATGAAAGTTGCTTTGTTATCGTTAGAGATAACAGTACATTCCCACTTTTTAACACCGAAGATTGATTCTTCAACTTCGATTTCCATGTCGTTTTTAACATTAACCTGACACGCTAGACGACAGCCTTCACGTGCTTCACCTTTAGAGATGTGGTCAAGTTCGGTTGGTAGAATATCACCACCACCCTCTTTAACATGTACGCGACACTGACCACATGAGCCACCGCCACCACATGCAGACGATACGAAAATACCCGCGTTTGCAAGTGCACCTAGTAGCTTACCGCCAGCAGGAGTCTTGATCGCTTTTTCAGGATCGCCGTTAATATCAATTGTAACGTCACCGCTTGCTACAAGCTTCGATTTCGCTGCAATGATGATAAGCACTAGCATCACAACGATAGCGATGAACATGCTTACGCCTAATACAATAGTTTCCATCGTATAGTTTCCTCGCTACCTTACAGTGAAATACCAGAGAATGACATGAAGCCAAAGCCCATTAGACCTACAGTAACAAAGGTAATACCTAAGCCACGTAAACCATCAGGAACGTCTGCATACTTCATCTTCTCACGAATACCTGCTAACAATACGATAGCAAGTGCCCAGCCCACACCTGAACCTAGACCATAAACTACAGATTCACCGAAGTTTAAGTTACGCTCAACCATGAATGATACCGCACCGAAAATCGCACAGTTAACTGTGATTAGCGGTAGGAAGATACCTAGTGCGTTATATAGCGCAGGGAAGAACTTATCCAATGTCATTTCTAGAATTTGAACAAGCGCTGCGATTACACCGATAAACGTCAAGAAGCGTAGGAAGCTAAGATCCACTTCAGGGAAGCCTAACCATTCCAATGCGCCCGGCGCTAGCACTGCGTGATAAACCAAGTTGTTTACTGGTACAGAGATACCAAGAACTACAACTACCGCAATACCTAGACCTAGCGACGTTGTTACTTTCTTAGATACCGCCAAGAAAGTACACATACCTAAGAAGAAAGACAAAGCTAAGTTTTCAATGAAAACTGCTTTTATAAATAAATTGATATATTGTTCCATCTCTCTCCCCTTATGCCTTCGCTTCTACTTGCTCTTTCTTCCAAGTACGTAGTGCCCAAATAAATGCACCTACGATGAAGAACGAACTGAATGGCATAACTAGTAGACCCATAGGCTGATACCAACCACCTTCAGAGATAAGTGGTAAGATTTCAACGCCAAACAATGTGCCCGCACCGAATAGCTCACGGATAAAGCCAACTGTTAAAAGCACAACAGAATAACCTAAACCGTTACCAATACCGTCAAGGAACGACATTGTTGGTGGTGACTTCATTGCGTATGCTTCTGCACGACCCATTACAATACAGTTAGTAATGATAAGGCCGATGAACGTTGATAGTTCTTTTGCTGTTGAATAAACAACGGCTTGAAGCACTTGGTCTACAACGATTACTAAAGATGCAATAATCGTCATTTGGACAATGATACGCACACTTGAAGGAATGTGATTACGGATCATTGAGATAAATAAACTTGAAAACGCAGTAACCAATGTCAACGCAATTGACATGATAAGTGCATTTTTAAGGCTTGAAGTTACCGCTAGTGCAGAACAGATACCCAACACTTGCAGTGCAATCGGGTTGTTCGCAAAAACAGGACCAAACAAGACTTCCTTCATTTCTTTTGCATTAGCCATTAGTTCAATGCTCCTTTACGTACTTTCGCAAGGAATGGACCAAACGCTTTGTCGCTTGTCCAGAAATCTACTGTATGATCAACACCATTAGAAGTAAGTGTCGCACCAGATAGACCATCTACCTTGTGTTCGTTACCGCCAGCACTACCTTTAACAACGTCGATAGGAAGCTCTTTTCCTTCCCAAAGTGCAGTCCACTTAGGGTTTTGGATTTCGCCACCAAGACCAGGAGTTTCACTGTGCTTATAAAAGTTGATTGACTTAATCGTCTCACCATCAGCTTCTAGCGCAATGAAGCCATACATCACACCCCAAAGGCCATAACCTTGGATTGGTAGAATGATAGTGGACACTTTACCTTGGTCATCTTTTGCAAAATAAACTGGAGAGTTATTTGTGATACGTTGAATACCCGCTTTGTCTTCTTCTTTTGAAAGCTTGTAACTACGTTTGGCATCAAACTTAGTCGCTTCAAAATCAAAAGTTTCCGCTTTAACGTCTTCAACAAACTCACCCGTTTTAAGACTAACAACACGTGATTCGATATTTTGGTTAAAAACTTCAGATACGTTTTTAACTTTATCGTAGCCAGCAACGGCTAAAATGTTACGCTGAATATCTTCGTTTTTGTTTGCTTGCTGCATAGGACGAAGCTGAACCGAAGCAAAAGATACTACGATTGCACACACTAAACATAAGCCAACAACTACGCCGAGCGTTTTGCCCATTGATTCATTATTAGTTGACACGTGCCAATCTCCTCTTCACATTTGACTGCACTACGAAGTGGTCGAATAGTGGAGCAAAAAGGTTAGCGAATAAGATTGCTAACATCATGCCCTCTGGGTATGCCGGGTTAACAACACGGATAAGCACAACCATTACACCGATTAGCGCACCGTATAACCATTTACCTTTGTCTGTGAAAGACGCAGATACTGGGTCTGTTGCCATAAAGAACATACCAAATGCAAAACCACCAAGTACTAAGTGCCAGTGCCAAGGCATAGCAAACGCAGCGTTTGTTTCAGAGCCAATTGCATTTAGAACGAATGACATTACAACCATACCAATGAATGTACCTAGTACGATGCGCCATGAAGCGATACGAACATAAACAAGGAACAAACCACCAAGTAAGATTGCTAGTGTTGATGTTTCACCTACAGAGCCTTGGATAAAACCGTAAAACGCGTTAAACCAAAGGTCCATATTGCTGTAGTCTAGTGAACCTGCAGTCGCTTGACCTAAGTAAGTTGCACCAGAGAACGAATCAACAGCTGTCCACACTGTGTCACCAGAAATGTCAGCAGGGTACGCAAAGAATAAGAACGCACGGCCTGCAAGTGCTGGGTTTAGGAAGTTACGACCTGTACCGCCGAAGATTTCCTTCGCGATTACAACACCGAACGTAATACCTAAAGCAGCTTGCCATAGCGGAATTGTTGCAGGCAGGATAAGCGCGAATAACACTGAGGTTACGAAGAAGCCTTCGTTTACTTCGTGCTTGCGAACTGACGCGAATAACACTTCCCAGAAGCCACCAACCGCAAACACAGTTGCATAAATAGGCAAGAAGAAACACGCACCGTAGAACGTTTTGGCGCCCCACCCGGCATCAGCGGTTAATTCTCCGCCAAGCGCTTGGAAGATAGCTACCTGCCAAGTATTAGCAAGCTCAAAACCGTTACCTAGTGCAAGCGCAGCTTGGTGACCGATGTTGAACATACCAAAGAACATTGCAGGGAACGTCGCCATCCACACTAAAATCATAATACGTTTTAGGTCGATGTTATCACGAACGTGCGTTGCACCTTTGTTTACATAACCAGGAGTATAGAAGATAGTTGCTACGGCTTCGTAAAGCGCGTACCACTTCTCGTGTTTACCACCAGGTTCAAAGTGAGGTTCAATGTCTTCTAAAAATTTCTTTAAGGCCATTTTTAACCTTCCTTCTCGATAGTAGTCAGGCAATCGCGCAGGATTGAACCGTACTCATATTTGCCCGGACATACGTAAGTACATAGTGCTAAATCTTCTTCATCTAGCTCTAGTGCACCCAACGAAATCGCAGAATCTAGATCACGTGAAATAAGATCACGTAATAATAGCGTTGGCAAAATATCGAGTGGCATAACACGCTCATAGTTACCGATTGGTACCATCGCACGCTTAGAACCACCAGTAGACGTTGTCATCTTGAACAAACGGCTAGGTGTTAAGTGTGAAATGAATGTACGTGTTACTGAGAATTTGTCACTACCCGGAGCGATCCAGCCAAATAGCTCTTTCTCGCGACCTTCAAGTAAAACTGATACTTGAGTATGGTAACGACCAAGGTAAGCGTGAGGGCCAGTTGCTGTTTTACCAGCTAACACAGAGCCAGAAATGACTCGGTTATCACCGTCTTCAAGCTCGCCTGCAACTAAATCTGTTAGCGACGCACCGACATGAGTTTTTACTAAGCGAGGGTTCTTAACTCGAGGACCTGCTAGAGCAATAACTCTGTCTGAGTAGATTTCACCTGTCAGGAACAACTTACCAAACGCGATGACATCTTGATAACCAATGTGCCAAACTTGCTTGTTTGTACCTACAGAATCTAGGAAGTGAATGTGAGTACCCACGTTACCTGCTGGATGCACACCTGCAAACTCATGAACTTCTACTTGTGAGATAGAAGAACTAGGTACATTAGCACCCGCTTTCTTACACACAAATACTTTGCCTTCAGTCAAACGAGATACAACCGCTAGACCCGCTTCAAACGCTTCCACGTTTTCTGCGATGATAACAGCAGGATCTGCTGCTAACGGATTAGTATCTGTTGCTGTCACAAAGATTGAGCTAGGTGTTGCACTCGGCACAGCGACACGGCTGAATGGACGTGCACGAAGCGCTGGCCATTGACCAGACTCGATTAGCACTTCCTTCACTTTTTCAGAGTCTAAGTTGCTTAAATCAGCAGCTGAAAACTTCTCGAAAGTGATTTGCTCGTCGCCTTGAACTTCGATCACAACGGATTGAAGTACACGCTTAGCACCACGGTTAATTTCTTTAACTACACCAGAAGCTGGCGCAGTAAACTTGACGCCTGGGTTCTTTTTATCTTCAAAAAGAACTTGGCCTTTTTTGACTTGGTCATCCACACGAATATGCATGGTAGGACGCATACCGATGAATTCTTCACCTAGCACAGCTACTCGTTTGACAGCAGAACCATCATGAATAACTTGCTGAGGTGCGCCCTCTATTGGTAAGTCCAGACCTTTTTTTATGTTGATCATACGCACTTGCATTACATTAACGGAAAGAAACTGAAAATATCTTTAGTCACCACAGCGCCACCTCGTTTGTACTAAGTATTAGGTATAAAGAGCAGAAAGTTATGAGTCCGGATAGGGTTCCCAAACAAGCCCCTTTAAAATACCTCTCAACGCGCACAAAAAAGCAGCGTCGTGATAAAAGTCCTCACATATTTCTCTGATTTTAACATTAATCGTACTGAGTATGCGAGTGGAATTATGAAATTAATACGACTTTAACGTGGATTTAGATTAGTTGAAAAATCCATCACTGGAAGGAGTATAGACCAAAGTTGCATAGATAAAATTTTTCTTACCCTAATCTGCAAAATAAGTAAAAATTCACGGTCAAACAAAAACGGGCAAAGTACCAATTAGCACTTTGCCCGCAAAATCAAAAACAGTGAGATCAAAAACCGTGAAATTAAACTAGGTGATTAATTTCTACCGTTGCATCCACATCAGCTTCGTAATCTACGCCGTCAACCCCGAAGCCGAATAGCTTCAAGAATTCGTTGTGATAACCAACATAATCCGTCAATTCATCAATTGTATCTGTGTCAACAGTATCCCAAATAGTTTGCACACGAGCTTGAACGCCGTCTTCTAGTTCTTTATAGTTTTGGAACAAGTGACCGCCATCATCAAAGCGTGGTGATTGACCATATAGATTTTCAGTAAACAACCCATGGATTTGCTCAATTGTGCCCTCATAAGTTCCATCACCTTTCATCACTTTGAATAGCGCAGAGATATAAAGAGGCATAATTGGAATAGCAGAGCTCGCCTGTGTCACTACCGCATTCAAGGACGATACATACGCTTCGCCTTTAATATCCGCTGTGGTTTCACGAATTGCCAGCGTCGCACGGTCCAAGTCTTCTTTTGCTTTACCAATCGTTGCATGACCGTATATTGGCCAAGTCAACTCTTTACCGATATAAGTGTATGCCGTTGTTTTGAAACCATCAGCCAGTACATCAGCTTGCTTAAGCGCATCAATCCAAAGTTCCCAGTCTTCACCACCCATCACTTTAACCGTATTAGCAATTTCGTCTTCGTTAGCAGCTTCAACTGTCATTTCATCAATGACGCGCTTTGAAGTATTTAGGTTTTTAGTTGTGATAGCTGAGCCAATTGGCTTAAGTGTTGAAGAGTAAACTTCATCAGATTTAGGGTCTTTACGACGAGGAGACGCAAGGCTATATACCACTAAATCTACTTTACCCAACTCAGCTTTGATAGTGTCGATGGTTTTTTGCTTCAACTCATCAGAAAACGCATCACCATTGATATTTTTAGACCATAAACCCGCTTCTTCTGCAGCTTGCTGGAATGCAGCCGTATTATACCAACCCGCTGACGCGGTTTTCTTCTCTGAGCCTTCTTTTTCAAAGAAGATACCTAGCGTTTTCGCACCGGCACCAAATGCAGCGGTGATACGCGACGCCAAGCCATAGCCTGTCGATGCACCAATTACTAATACATTCTTAGGACCATTTTCGATTTGGCCTTGTTGTTTTACGTATTCAATCTGTTCTTGAACGTGTGCAGCACAGCCTACTGGATGCGCATTAGTACAAATAAATCCACGAATTTTTGGTTTGATGACCATAAGAGATCCTATCCATTGATTTGATACAAAATAAAAGTGAGATTGGTCTCACTTTATTAAAATTACTGCGTAGTGTACTGGCAGATATGTAAAACACACATCTGATCAGCTATCGAACTTAGAACCACCCAAGCATTTTGGTGACTCTGGCGTCTGACCTTCTTTGTCCGAAAACTCTTCTGGTGTATAGGCATGAATGGCCAAAGCGTGAATATGGTTTTGTAATTCATCTTTTAGCACTTCATTGATCTTTCGGTGACGTTGCAGCAGCCTCTGGCCGATAAATTGTTCGCTTACAACAATGACTTTAAAGTGAGACTCTTCGCCACGGCTGTGCATATGGCTTTCATTAATAACGTTCAGATGCTTGCACGCAACGGCTTCAGCTATTTTGTCATAAATCTGTGATTGCATTGACATTATACCTTGTCTCCTAGAGCAATTCGTGATGCTACTATACGCCGTTCAGCGCGTATTTCCAACACTTCGAAAGGTGAGATTAATGCGCCCCTGAGTCACCTTGGCCTGCTTTGGCAAAGCATGTTGATAGTCGCGCTGACTATCACCTTGCATTACCAATAGGCTGCCAGTTTCCAATAAAATGTCGGTTACAGAGTGGCTTACTTTGTGGCGTATTTTAAATTTGCGGGTCGCGCCAAGCGACAGTGAAGCGATTGTGGGCGTCAAACCAAGTTCGGGTTCATCATCACTGTGCCAGCCCATACTGTCTTGACCATCACGATAAAAATTAGCCAATACCGCATTAAAAGGAATATTAAATCTGCGTTCTAGCGTTTGTCTCATCCCAAGCAATACCGAAGGCCAAGGAGCATTTTCAAGTCGCTTTCCAGAATAACTGTAATGCACATCAGGGTCGGCAATAAAGCGTTCAAGTCGAGGCGTTTGATGGGTCTTACCAAATAAGGTGATGGTATTTTGCTGCCACGCAAGGCTATTCAGTAGTACATTGTATAGCGCTAGACTTTTGTCGAAGCTAATAGCCTGTGCTTGATAGCTAAAACCGCTCGGCAAGTTCCGTGCTTTGTCTACTGCTCTCATGTTAAACTACCCGCTGCTTTTATTTATAGAACATTCACATGACGACTGATGCAATTCTAGCCGGAAACCCTTTTACGCTACATAGGTTTCCACTCGATCAAAAAAATCGCAGCCTACAAGCTTGGGATTCAGCCGACGAATACCTGTTAGATTATGTCTTTGAACATCACCGCGATGCAAACCGTATTCTCATTCTCAACGATAGTTTTGGCGCATTATGCTGTGCACTTGCTGACAAACACTGTACGGTAGTGACCGACTCTTATGTAAGTACCCTCGCCTATGAGTATAATTTAGAGGCCAACGAACTTGCGGACGCTAAGGTTGATGTACTCACTAGCATGGATGAGCTGCCAAAAGATATCGATCTGATATTAATAAAAATTCCCAAAAATTCAGGGCTATTGCAAGCGCAACTTGCACAGTTAAGTAAATTGACTACTGACATTCCCGTAATTGCGGCTGGCAAAGCAAAAGAAATTCACACCTCAACATTAAAAAGCTTTAGCCACTTTTTGACGGAGCCAACGACTAGCTTAGCGGTAAAAAAATCGCGTTTAGTGTTCAGCAAGACGTCAGCCAAAGCCATTGATAGTAAATTCCCTGTGTCTTGGCCGCTGGAAAAAACCGATTTTACCTTGTCGAATGAAGCAAATGTCTTCTCACGAGATTCTCTTGATATTGGCGCACGATTTTTTATCAATTACCTTCCTATGGGGAAAAAACCATTGAAGGTCATTGATCTCGGTTGTGGTAATGGTGTCATCGGATTGATGACGCTCGCAAAAATGCCAAATGCCACCGTCACCTTTATCGACGAGTCGGCGATGGCTGTGCATAGCGCGGAGCAAAATATCGTCAATAACCTACCCGAGCGTGTTGCTGATTGTCAGTTCGTACAAAACGACTGCCTTACGGGTTTTGAAAATTACGGTGCGGATCTGATACTGTGTAACCCGCCATTCCATCAGGCCAATGCAATCACCGATCACATCGCTTGGCAGATGTTTTTACAAGCTAAGGCAGCGCTTCGCCATGGGGGAGAGTTAAGAATTATCGGTAACCGCCACTTGGAATATGACGACAAACTCAAGCGCTTATTCGGTAACAGCAAGACACTAGGCAACAACAAAAAATTCACTGTTTTAAGTGCAATAAAAAGGAGCTAACTTCATGCGTTTTTCATTGCTGATTATTCTGCTAACCTTGATACTCGTGGGCTGTGAAAGCTCACCACGCAGTGTCATTCTTCATCCGGAATATCAAGGTCCTTCGTCAAACGCGCTTGCCGCCAACGTGGCGGTACAAGTAAACGACCTACGGACTACAAAATACACCATTCGCGTGAAGAACCAAGAACCCGCACTTTACGTACCCGATGCTAATTTACCGGTTAACTTCAATCAGGTATTAACGCAAGCACTCACTGCACATGGCGCGCAAATAACACCGGTTGCAGCAACGCAAGTCACTGTGGATATCAATCGCTTTAAAGCCATTATTGAGGAGTCTTTCTCGACTCACCAAAGTGATGCTGAAGCTGACGTCACCGTACTGATAAAGCAAGGCACTCGCAGTTTCAAAAAGCAATATAAAGGTAGCGCTAATTTAAATGGTCCACTAAAACACGACCAAGCTAAAATCGAAGAACAGCTCAACAATCTAGCTCAACAGGTTGTTACTCGAATCATTCAAGATCCTGAATTTATTCAATTTGTGAGAGGAAGTTAATGAAAAAAATAATTCTAAGCTTAACCATCCTATTATTAAGTATGAATGTATTTGCCGAAATGAACGGTAAATTCGTACAAAAGAATAACCTATTCCCTCGAGTTCAAATCAATACTAGTAAAGGGCCTATTATTGTCGAACTAGACAGATCGAGAGCGCCTATAACAGTAAATAACTTTTTAACTTACGTTATTAACAAAGATTATAACGGCTCTGTCTTTCATCGAGTTGAGCGTGATGAAGCCAACGAAAAAGACTTTGTTATCCAAGGTGGAGGTTACGACAAAGAGTACGATGGTATGTTTGAGCGCGAAGCTATCTTCAATGAAAGCGGTAATGGCTTGAAAAATGATATGTACACCATTGCCATGGCCTACCAAGACAACAAACCACACTCAGGTACTAGGCAGTTTTTCTTTAATATGGATGACAACGATCACTTGAACCCGGGAAGAGGCTGGGGTTTTGCCGTATTCGGGAACGTCTCTGAAGGTTATGAAACACTGGACGCAATTATGAAGGTGGAAACCGGCTACAATGAAAAACTTGGCTATACCTTTATACCTAAAGAGCCCGTCATTATTCTTTCAGTTGAAGTATTAAAGCAGCCAGAGTAATTACCTTTTATGTTGATATCATCTAGCTTTTCGCAATATCTCGGTTATTACAAAGACAAACGTCTATTAACTGTCTTTGCTTTTGGAATAAGTAGCGGTTTTCCTTGGGTATTGATTGGCTCTGTGATGTCAGCTTGGCTTAAAGATGAAGGGTTAAGCCGTAGCACCATTGGCCTATTTGGCCTAGTATATGGTGCCTATACAATCAACTTTTTGTGGTCCCCACTCGTTGACCGAATAAAAATCCCCCTGCTGTACAATCGCTTAGGGCAACGACGAAGTTGGATAGCAGGTTGTCAGTTTATTATTATTATTGCCACCTTTGCATTAGCCACTATTTCAATTAAAGACCATCTTTCACATGCCGCATTATTGTGCTTTATTATTGCGTTATTTTCAGCTACCCAAGATATTGCAATAGATGCTTATCGCATCGACATTTTACCAGAAGACGAAAGTGAAAAGGCAACGGCAGCGGCAGCGATGGCGACTTCAGGTTGGTGGTCTGGCTATGCCTTACTTGGTGCAATTCCATTCTTTATGGCTGATTTACCCGGCTTTAGTTGGCCCATTATCTATCAGATGCTAAGCGTCATCGTAGTGTGTTTATTAGTTGTCACTTTGTTGGCAAAAGAACCAAAATCTCATCGGGAGCAAGTACAAGCACAGCTACAGAAGAGTTACGAGCATAAACTTAACCACAGCGCATCATCAAATGCTTCTAAAAAGATCTATGCCTGGCTTGCTGTGACTCTGGTTGAACCCTTTAAGCGATTTTTTGAAAAGAATGGGGTTAAAACTGCATGTGCACTACTCGCCTTTATTTTCCTATTTAAGATAGGAGAAGCTTTCTTAGCCCGTATGTCCATCGTATTTTATAAAGAAGTGGGGTTTTCAAACACCCAAATTGGGCAATATTCTAAGCTTGGTACCGGTGTGATCACTATCGTATTTGCTTTTCTTGGCAGTATCTTTAACCATAAATACGGTATCGTAAAGGGCTTATTTATTAGCGGCGTTGCTATGGCCGCATCAAATTTAATGTTCTCTTGGATTGCAATTGCAGGACCTAAAGAACACCTTTACGCACTGGCAATTGTAGTGGATGGCTTTACCCAAGCTTGGTCACTAGTAGCGATGGTAGCATTTATTTCTATGCTCTGTGATAGAGCTTTTAGCGCAACCCACTATGCCTTACTTGCATCACTTGGCAGTTTAGGCCGTACTGTGCTGTCTGGCTATAGTGGTTTTGTGATAGATGATTTGCTTGGAGGTAATTGGGCACTCTTCTTCGCGCTAACTGCGCTTATGGTGCTTCCGTCGTTATTGTTTTTATATTTAATTCGGCACAAGCTTTATGCTATTGAAAAGGCGTATCATGCTAACAAAGACTAGAGGTGCAGGTCCTTGCACCTTTTACGTTTTTGCTAACTAAACGCTTATTGATCTTCTTTGATTAGCTGTAAGCCCTCATAAGGATCAACTTCTAACGCTTCGCAGTAACGTAAAAACTCAATGACATCCAATCGACGCTCTTGGTTTTCAATTTTACCGATGAATGAATGAGGCGTACCCAACACCTGCGCAAGACTACGCATTGTGTGACCTTTCTCGTGGCGCTTTGATTTTAGCCACTTCGTTAGTTTGCCGTTTTCTTCAGAAGAAACCGTTTTACCCATCATAATTAAACATCTCCTACTAGATGAAAGACTAAATTATCTAAATGAAATATGCCCGTCTCATTTAGCTATTATCTAAATATTACAGTTGTAGCTTATCGAAGAACTCTACAATGCAAAATGTTAAGCCTGTATGAACTCAGCACTTTGTCTTTAGAACTCGATCAAGCCTACAGTTTACCCCGAATGCGGTACAACTTACCAGCTAGCTGCGATAAATTGTGCCAAACCAGTGACACGTAGACAAAATGTTAACTTGTCCCTATGTACCCAATTAGGTATAGACTAAAACACGCGTAACACCTAATTAATTTTTACTTTTTATTAATTCATTAAGGGTTGTAATATCCAGTAACACTTTAACAAATTTTTTAAAAAATGTACCAGTATTTGAAATAAATTATTTTTCTTTAAAAAATAAAAACTTACAGCTAACATTTACTAAGTGGTTAAAAAAGAGGCTATTACTAGATGATTCGATTACTGTTTTTACTGCCAATTCTATTGTGCTTAGGCTGGGTTTACTTCCTTCGTTCAAACGGCGTGCCGCTTAAGCAAGGGAAAAAAGGCTTTATCTACATCTTAGTATTTTCATCTTTTGTTTTAGGTTTTTTTGTCTTAATGATGTATCTAACAGGTAGTTTGTGACAAATAAAGCAAATTGAGTTTTGATGGGCAGAAACAAAAAGAGCCATGACAAAAGCATGACTCTTTAGCTTAGCAGAACGTAGTGCGAATAATGTCTAGACGCTGAAACTTGCGCCACAGCCACAAGTGGTTGTTGCATTGGGATTATTCACAAAGAAACGTGCGCCCTCAAGCCCTTCGGTATAATCTACGATACCGTCAATTAGATACTGAATACTCATTGGATCGACAACCATAGTGACACCGTTTTTTACGATTTCCAAATCACCTGGATTTACTTTTTCATCGAAAGTGAAACCATATTGAAAGCCTGAGCAACCGCCACCCGTTACATACACGCGTAGCTTAAGATTGGCATTCTCTTCTTCTTCAATAAGTTCTTTTACGCGGCTTGCAGCAGCGTCAGAAAACTGAATTGGTAATTGTTCAGACATAGATTTAGACCCCTAATCCTGTAATCTGTAAATTATCTAATACCTGAGTATTTTAATCAAGTATAGCGTTTGTACCAGTCACATTTGTTAAGCTACCTCTTTTTAAAGAAAAAGAGAGCCCCATTGATTACACCGCAAAACTTTTCTATTTTTTCCCATCGAGAAACTTTTAACTCTATGTGCTGCAAACTTATGCGCCCATATTGATATAAATTGGTAATAGCACGTTTAACCAAGGAAAATATGACTATTGCCTTAGTTAAGTTGCGTTGGCACAAGGACTTAGTATAAAAAATTTGATATTCTTAAACGGTTTACTATTGTGGAATGACGTTCATGTCGTTGGATACATTAAGACGAAGCCTTGCAAAACCTAAAACTTCAGCGCAACTGTGCCTACTTGGTGCCGGTGCAGGCCTGCTTGCAGCGATACTTATCATTGCTTTTCGTCTTACTATTGAATTAATCCAAGGCACATTTCTCGATAAACCAGATGACTTTACTGAGCTTTCTGAGCTACATCGACTATTTTTGCCAGTCCTTGCCGCGCTACTCATCGCTGTCTTTGCTGCTTTGACAGGGTTTAAGCACTACCGTTTGGGCATTCCATATGTGATCAATCGGATCAAACACCACTACGGTCATATGCCAATTTGGAATTCTGCCAACCAGTTTTTTGGTGGTGCTGTTGCTTTGATCAGTGGTTTCTCTGTTGGTCGAGAAGGACCATCTGTACACATGGGGGCTACAGCTGCAAGCGTTCTATCAGAGCGTTTACATCTACCACTCAATGCTGCGCGAACTTTGGCCGGTTGCGGTGTAGCTGCAGGTATTGCCGCCTCATTTAATACCCCACTCGCGGCAGTGATATTCGTCATGGAAGTCGTGCTCCGGGAGTATAAAATCCACATTTTCGTTCCCGTGATGTTGGCTTCAGTGATCGGTGCGATGAGCACGCAATATGTGTTTGGTAACAGTTCCGAGCTGGCACTCATTCATATCACCCCGTTGAGTTTTTGGCATTACCCTTACTTAATTATTTGTGGTGCAGCATTAGGGGCGGTTGCTTTTGCCTTTAATCAAAATCTAATGCTGATCATCAAAACTTTTAAGCCCATCAGTATGTTTCCTCGTCTTCTATTAGCGGGTTTAATTGCGGGATTAATTGGCTATGCCGTACCAGGGGCCATGGGCTCAGGTATGAGCGCTATCACCCAAGCAGTTGAATCTCCGCATAACTTACAACTACTTACCACAATTTTGATTGCCAAGCTGATGGCAACTTTATTTGCGATTGGACTTGGTATTCCCGGTGGTATTATTGGTCCAGTGATTGGGCTTGGGGTTATCATGGGCACCTTAATGTCTTTCTTTGCCCAGTTTATAGAACCAAGCGTTGATGTTGCAGGAACTTATGGTGTACTCGGTATGGCAGGCTTACTTGCTGCGACTTTGCACGCCCCGCTTGCTGCGCTTACTGCGGTGATGGAGCTGACTTCAAACCCAAAAATAATCGTTCCAGCTATGCTGGTGATCACCACCGCTTACGTTACGGCTTTACAGGCGTTTGGCAATCGCTCCATTTTTATTCAACAACTGGACTTTCAAGGACTACCTTACCAAGTATCGCCCGCAAAAGAGGCATTGCAGAAAGTGGGGATAGTGGCTGAGATGGATGAGAATTTTAAACTGCTCTATTCCGACGACAAAGAGCAAATAAAAGAAACCCTATCCGCGGTTGATAGCCAAACACCGCTTATTGTTTATGACGAACAAAGCGGCTACCGCTTAGCCGAATACGATTTGAACTTAATCTCCGAGGGCAGCGTATCGGTCTCTTATATCGAGCTGCAAGGATTAAGCACACAAGCGACCTTAGCAGATGCTTTTGATGTGCTAAAAGATAAACGTTCAGGCGCGGTGTATATATACAATCAAAAGGATGATAAACAAATACTTGGATTATTGCGATGGGACCAAATTCGTCACATACTCACCACCAGAAACAGTTTACTCTAGCCTAAAAAGTGGAATTTATAATGAGCTTATTGCTAACGTATAAAGCCTTACATATCTTTTTTATGATTGCCTGGTTTGCAGGGATTTTTTATCTGCCACGCCTCTTCGTATATCACGCGATGACTGAAGAAAAATCTTGCAGCTCAATGCTCAAAATCATGGAGCGCCGCCTACTCTATTTTGTAACCCCATTTGCTATTCTCACCGCTGTGTTTGGGGTCTTAACGATTACAGAATACGGACGCGAATGGTTTAAGCATAGTATGTGGCTGCACTACAAGCTGACTTTAGTGATTTTACTTTATATTTATCATGGCTATTGCTTTAAATTGCTTGCCGATTTCAAACATGATCGCAATCGTAAAAGTGACAAGTTCTATCGTTTTTTCAACGAATTTCCCGTGCTAATCCTATTAGCCATTGTCTTTCTTGCCGTTTTAAAACCTGCACTGTAACCGTGCATTATTGGGGGTACTTGGGTATAATATGCGCCCAAGTAACCGCCCACAATCTGCGTGTTATCTGGTTGGGTAAGCGACCTGCAACCCGGTAGTCAATTTGTCTTTAGGAATCGCCAAATGTTCAGTTTCCAAGGTGAAAACATTCTTTCTGTCAATCAATTAGACAGGGATTCTATTGAACACATCTTCTCCATTGCCAAAAAAATGGAACCCTATGCTAAAAAGCAAAAACGTACCCAAGTACTCAATGGGGCGATTTTGGCAAATCTATTCTTTGAACCAAGTACGAGAACACGCGTAAGTTTCGGCACCGCATTTAACCTGCTCGGCGGCCTAGTCCGTGAAACCACAGGTATGCAAAGCTCAGCACTGACAAAAGGCGAATCTTTGTATGATACCGCCCGTGTGATTTCCGCTTATGCTGACGCGGTGGCAATGCGCCACCCAGATGCAGGTTCAGTAGCCGAGTTTGCAACCGGTTCCGATGTTCCTGTCATAAACGGGGGCGATGGCCCTAATGAGCACCCTACCCAAGCTCTGTTGGATTTACTGACAATTGACCGAGAGCTTAGCCGCTTTGGTACTGGAATTGATAACATGCACATCGCCCTAGTCGGGGATTTAAAATACGGCCGCACCGTGCATTCTTTATCAAAGTTACTTAGCCACTACAAAGATATCCACTTTACAATGGTTGCACCGGATGGCTTACAAATGCCTCAGTCAATTTTAGATGTCGTAGACAATGCCGGTCACCGTATCGAAGTCGTGTCTAAGATGGAAGGCAATTTAGCTGCCGATATCGTTTACCAGACCCGTATTCAAGAAGAGCGTTTCCCTTCCCAAGAAGAAGCAAACAAATACCGTGGTGGTTTTAGGATCAGCCAAGCGATTTATGACGCTCACTGTAAACCTAGCTCAGTATTAATGCACCCATTACCTCGCGACAGCCGTAGCGATGCAAACGAGCTAGACAACGACCTAAATAACAACGACAACCTAGCTATCTTCCGCCAAGTTCAAAATGGTGTATTGATCCGTATGGCACTTTTTGCCCTAACGCTAGGTGTTGAAAACCAAGTGGAAAAACACGAGGTAGAAGTACCTTGGTTTAGCCGCAAACGTGAAAGCTAAAAAGGATCGACAATGACAATCAGTCAAGACTTATTCAAACGCGCCCAAGACTCAATCCCTGGAGGCGTTAACTCTCCTGTTCGCGCTTTTAATGGTGTAGGTGGTACGCCACTATTTATCACCAAAGCCGAAGGCGTTCACACCTTTGATGCCGATGGTAAACAGTACATTGATTATGTGGGTTCTTGGGGCCCGATGATCTTAGGTCATAACCATCCTGAGATTAAACAAGCAGTGCTTGAAGCGGTTGAAAATGGCCTATCGTACGGCGCGCCGACGGAAACTGAAATCCTAATGGCGGAAAAAGTAAAAGCGCTAGTACCATCTATTGAAAAAGTACGCATGGTAAGCTCTGGTACAGAAGCGACCATGAGCGCTATTCGCCTTGCTCGTGGTTACACCGGCCGCGATAAAATCTTAAAGTTTGAAGGCTGCTACCATGGTCACGCTGACTCTTTGCTTGTTAAAGCAGGCTCAGGAGCTCTAACCATGGGCGTGCCTAACTCACCGGGTATTCCTGCCGATTTTGCCAAGCATACGCTAACGGTTTCATTTAATAATCTTGATGAAGTAAAAGCGATTTTTGAGCAGTACAAAGATCAAATTGCCTGTGTGATCATCGAGCCTGTTGCTGGAAACATGAACTGCATTCCACCGGTAGAAGGCTTTTTAGAAGGCCTGCGCGAAGTATGTACTGACAATCAAAGTGTGCTTATCTTTGATGAAGTCATGACGGGTTTCCGTGTTGCTCTTGGTGGTGCTCAACAGTACTACAACATCACCCCTGACTTAACCTGTTTAGGTAAAGTGATTGGTGGCGGTATGCCAGTGGGTGCGTTTGGCGGTAAAAAAGAAATCATGGATTACATCGCCCCAGTTGGTCCTGTTTATCAAGCGGGCACGCTATCTGGTAACCCAATAGCCATGGCTGCTGGTTTAAAAGCACTAGAGCTGCTTTCAAAAGAAGGGCTGCACGCAGAGCTTGAAGCTAAGAGTAAAGCCCTGTGTGAAGGCTTCCAAGCGGCTGCTGATGAAGCAGGTATCGCACTTACGACTAACTACGCAGGTGGTATGTTTGGCTTCTTCTTTACTGACGCTAAGAAAGTAACCAGCTATCAACAAGCAACTGAATGTGACCTAGAGCGCTTTAAAAAGTTCTTCCATCTGATGCTAGATGAAGGCGTTTATTTAGCCCCATCGGCATTCGAAGCGGGTTTCGTGAGCACAATGCATTCTGACAAAGAAATCGCTAACACTATTAATGCTGCAAAGCGTGCATTTGCCAAGTTGTAATCACTGATTGTAACCCACATTAGTTTGTATTTAAAAAGCCCGTTCAGGGCTTTTTTTGTTTTTTCAGCTACGCTTTGAATAAGCTTTTCAAAAGCTTCGGTCTAGTTAACCAAGGCGTACTTAATTAATAACGCTGTGCTAAGTTAAAACTATCATACAGAGGAAGTGATGGCTGGATTTAATACACTAATTAATCCTGCAACCCGTTTGATGGCGCGGTTGCGATACAAAACCAAAATGGCCGTTGTATTTGGTATTTTATTACTACCGCTAAGCCTCAGCTTGTTTTTTCTAAACAGTGTACTTAACCATTCTATTTCTGTCAGTGAGATGCAAAGGCAAGGGCTCACGCTTTACCCTAGTATGTTGGAAAACATTTTAGCGGGTAAAGCTTCCGATAATTCAATTTTATTGCAACGCGCTAAGTTACCCAAAGTGAGCGCCGCAGGTGCAAGCGCCCTTGAGCAGCTCTCAATTGCCTCTCAACTTGCCGTCGATGATGATCTTGGACGCAGTTACCTGAATCGCACACTTGTTGAGTCTGCGCCAAGACTTATATCGCAAATCAATGCAATTGAAGCGCAAGCAAGCGATATCATCAGTAGAGGCAGTTTTACTCCAGATAGTTTTATTGCGCAGTCCAATTTAAACAAAGGATTGCCAGGCGTCACGACACTATTTTCAGGCAAACTTAACATTGCTATCAATGATAATCAGCGACTCAAAAAGCAGCTTAGTCAGCCCTTAGCTGAGCTTGAGTCTAGCCTCTCTGATTACCAGCAAGCGGTGAAAACAGGTTTGTTAGACCCTGATGAACTGGCACTCTCACAAGCGCAATTTAACCGTTACTACCAAAGTGCAAGTGATGCTATCAAGCAGTTTGTTAATGTTGCAACACCCACGCTTGCCGGGCTTGTCGCCGAAAAACAAAACCAGCAACGGTGGATCAGAAACACCGTTGCCTTGGCTTCGCTACTCGCACTGATCATCGCTATTTATCTTATGGTTGGCTTTTACTTGTCGGTCATGGGCACCATCACGACTTTCTCACATGCCGCGCAGGCCGCTTCCCGAGGGGATTTAAGTATCAAAGCGCAGACTACAGGTTCCGACGAGCTTAGCCAAATTATTGAACAATTTAATGCGGTACTACATGCCTTTATCTCTTTACTTGGTAGCGTTCGATTAAGTAGTGACGAGCTACAGCAAGCAACAAAAACACTCAATAAGATAAGCCAAGATACTGAGAAGGACGTCGCCCAGCAGGAGAATAAAATCCAGTCTATTCACCACTCACTCGAGAATATGGCGCAGTCCGCTCGCTCGGTTGAGGATGCCGCATTTAGCGCCACAGAGTTGGCCTCCGTAGCAGCCAAACAAGTAAAGCAAAGTAGTGTCAATACCACAGCCCTAGCAGAACAAATGACCGAGCTACAAACTGAGTTTCAACAAAGTCGTGCGGCCTTAGATAAGCTCGCAGAAGACACGCAAAACATTAGTCAGGTGAGTTCCGCGATTAGAGAAATTGCCGAGCAAACCAACTTACTCGCGCTCAATGCCGCAATTGAGGCTGCTCGTGCAGGTGAACAGGGCCGAGGGTTTGCAGTAGTAGCGGATGAAGTTAGAACGCTTGCGCAAAGAACGCAGCAACAAACAGAGGAAATACACAATATTATTCAATCTTTACAAGCTGCATCCAGAGACACGCAAGACAAAATGCGCAGCAGTGAAGACAATATGGCACAAAGCGTTATCGCCGCGAATGATACTAATGAAGTCCTACAGCACGCCGAGCAAAGCATGCGAGACATAGACGAGCAAGGGAAACTGATAAGTCAGCTGGTACAACAACAAACTCAAGCAACAGAGCAGGCTTTAAATGAATCCTCTGAGATTAACGAGCTTGCTCAACACACATTGAGTTCAGCACGAGAAACTCAAGCTAATGCGTTCTTACTTACCGATACAGCAGCCGTTATGGAGGAAAATATAACTAAGTACAAAACGGAATAAAAAAGGGAAGCTAAGCTTCCCCTATAACATGGTATTAAGTATTAAAACTTAAATGTCGCACTCAAGCGAATCTTACGAGGCTCTTGGAAGTACTTAGGTAACAGGTAGTCTGGATCTGGATCACCACGATACCCTTCGAAATTATCACCTTCATCAGGTACTGTTTTTCTAATTTCAGAAACTTCATTATACTTGGTCGGTTTATCGTTATTAAACACGTTGAACACGTCCGCTCTGAATGTCAGATCGTGATCATAAACAGTCGTGTTATATTGTAAGCTCAAGTCTAGACTCCAAGTGTTAGGGGTAGTCCCTAAAGAGCCACGAGGTACGAGCTCGCCACCGCGATAAAATGACTCTGCATCGTAGTAAGATGCGAATACATCTGTCGGGTGATATCCATAAGCCCCATATGGACGACCCGTCTGCCATAAGAAGTTTGAACCTAACAGAATATTTTCTGTGATTTCGTAAGCAAACTGAGCTTTGATCTGATGACGTCTGTCATTAGGCAAGTTGCCTTTTGCACCATCAGTCAAGCCTGGTTGGTCAAAGTTGGTTGTTGCACCCGCATCATCTTGCTCGTTATCTGAGCGTACGAAACCTTCATTATTACCCCAGCTATGCGCCCAAGTATACGTTAGATCTAACATCCAACCATCGCCCCAAGCTTTGCTAAGGTTGATGTCAACTGCCCCATATTGACGCTCTGACTCTGGATAACCTAGGTATGAAGCTGGAATAGTATACTCTTGGTTTGCTAGCGGTCCATCACCATCAGGGTCAGTCGCAAAGGTTACATCTGAACCAGGGTTGGTTAGCACATAGTAATGGAAACCATCACACACTGTACAACCACTGCCAAACTCAGCTTTTAAATAGTCGTCAAAGCCTTTGTCAACCGCAATGTCCTCAAGCGAGCTACCAAGATTACGGTAAGTCCCTTTAACACCTAAGCTCCAATCATCATCAAGCATCATCTGAAAACCTAAAATAAATTCATCTTGATACATAGGATCTAGGTCTTGATTAACGGTTTCAGCGGTGTTTTTCAAAGTACCATCTGCTAGTACCAATAAGCCACCTGTCGCTTCACCTAAAATTGGCTCTTTAGAAATATCATCGGCGATACCAAGTACTTCAAATTGCTGGCGAGTATAAAGCTCATCACCTGCCATACGAACGTTTGTATTCGTTGCAACCGGTAAGAAATAGCGGCCAAAATTAGCAAATACTTTAAACTCACCTTCCCCGTATGGGTCCCAACTTAAACCAACTCGAGGAGCCCATTGGTCGCTCACATCAATAAACTTTTCACCTGCTTTATTATAGTTTTCAAAGGTTTCGTTTCTTAAGCCTAAAGTAACCGTTAGATCGTCAGTGACAGTCCACGTATCAGTAATATAATAGGCTGAACTCTTGGTTTCAAAATCACCGATATTGCGGTATATCTCTTTACGTACTGACGTACACGATGAAGGGTCTCCTGCACGTACAGCGTCCATATCCGCACAGCCTTCGTAACGATATGAAGCACCGCCAGCACGCTGTGTCTGGTTAACCGCCTCTAACTCTTCTCTATCAATACCAAAACGTAGAGTATGATTATCCGTCACATACCAATCAAAATCTAAGCGGTAAGCTGTTCGTTTATCTTCTTCCAAGCTAGGTGTACTTAGTGCCCAATCACCCAGATCAGTACTAGAGAAGCGCTCGTATACACGTGGATACTCACCAAAAGGTGAACTACCTGCGTTAACGTTACTGTAGTTTGCTTCATTTACACCATACATTGCGCTCATTGTGAATGTATCAGTCAAAATACCTGTATATTTGAATGAGTAAGTTTTACCACCACGCTTTTGAGTGTAGTCTCCTCGACGAGAAGTCGTTTTGTGCGCTTTTGAATCCCAGTTATATTTCACACTATCAAGATCACTTGAGCTATCCCACCCAGTAAACTCAATAATGTGATCATCTGTAATGTAATAATCTAATTTAAGAGCAAGGAACAAATCGCCTGATTCACGAACGTATTTTGTTGACTCCTCTGCGTAATCAGAATCACGTTCGTTATAATTAGCAAGGCCAAAGAAGAAAAGCTTATCTTCTATCAACGCACCACCAGCGTACAGTGTATATTCGTTTTTACCTACTTTTCGTTCTTCTTGGTCACGGTGATAAATATCCGTACCATAAAGAGCTTCACCTTCCGCCGAACGATAAGCCTGAGGACTAGTCTCGCGCAGTGAGCTTGGCTCTAAAACTACCCCGCCACCGTACTCAAAAGTATTGCTACCGCGACGTGTTGTGGCATTAATTACACCACCCGTTGAGCGACCAAACTCGGCAGAGTAACCACCTGTTTTCACCTCAAAGCTATCGTAAAAGTCAAACGGAACATCTGCACCACCTAGACCATTACGGAAGTTTGTGACATTCATACCGTTAACATAGTAGCTGTTTTCACCTACTGATGACCCACCAAACGAAGCGATATTACCGAATGATTCATCACCTTTTGTCGTGCCTGGTGCTAACATTGCAACTGAGGCAATATCTCGCGAAACAGGAACTCGAGCAAGGAACTCTTGGTCGACAATAGTCACCGCTTCACTGGATGCCACATCTATCGAACTAATGCGAGATCCTACAACTTCAATCACTTCAGTACCATTGCTAGAAGTAACAGAGAGTGGAATATTTGTACGTGTACCCACTCTAACATTTACATCTGTTTGCTGGTGTAATATTTGGCCATTCTTTTTAACGGTCACATCATAGGTACCCGCTGGCAACAACGGGAATCGGTAACTACCGTTATTACCTGTAGTAACTACACGCTGCAGTCCAGTATCTTTATTAAGTATCTCAATAGTAACGCCTGATACTGATTCTCCCGCAGTGTTCTCTACAACACCGTATAGAAACCCTGAAGATGTGGCGTCGGCTGCGATCGCGGTACCTGAAACCAAGGCACCAACTACAGCCAAAGAAAGGATATTTCTTTGAAATGTCTTCATTATTATATTTCCTTTGAACATTGTAATTGTTATATGTTCAGTTTCTGTTCCCTGAACGGAAATATACTATGACAAACAAGAGAATAATTAAAGATTAGTTTACAAAAATACTTTCAAGTTCCTAAATTACTAACAGCCTGGTCTGGGTTCAAACATACTCTCTCTAATAGGTAGCTGTAATACAGGACCACAACTCGGAGGCGACTGCTTACCCGTTTTCGGATTGATAAAGGCCCAGCGAATGGACTTTGGACGCTCATCAACAATCGCTTGTGGATTCAGCGGCTTGAGATACCGAATATAAAGTTCAAGCGCTCCTTGACTGCCCGTTAATCCCGTTGGCTTATTATCATCACGGCCAATCCAAGCCACGGTGACCGTATTTTGGTCAAAACCTGCAAACCAGCTATCTCTTAAATCATTACTAGTCCCCGTTTTCCCTGCAAGTTGAATTGAGGGGAAGTGAAGGTTAAGACGTTTAGCAGTGCCTTTTTTAGTTACACGCTTCATGCCATATTTCGTCATGTATACCGCATCGCTGTCTAGCGTTTGGTTTTTTTGCACGGGATGTTCGTATACCAGCTTACCCAGTGAATCGGTGATCGCCATGACACTAGTCAACTCGCTCTGCTTACCATCTGCAGCAAGTGTGGTGTACGCCTGTGCAACATCAAAACTGGATAACTCTAACGCGCCCAACAATAAAGAAGGATAAAGTGGAATCGACTTAGAAACACCAAGGTCATTCAAAGTTTGCGCGACTCGATTCACACCCACATCCAAGCCAAGGTTTACTGCTGGAATATTGATACTATTGCTGAACGCTTCAAACATTGGTACTTGGCCTCTGAATTTATGATCAAAGTTCTCTGGAGACCAAACTTTACCTGAACCGTCAGTCACTTCGAGTGGACTGTCATCAAGTAGCATACCCAAATGGTAGTTTGGATTCGACAAAGCGCTCAAATAAATAGCGGGTTTAACCAGTGAACCTATATTGCGCTCGGTGTCTAATACCCGATTAAAACCTGAAAACTTCAACTGGCGACCAGCAACTAACGCCGATACGCCCGCTTTTTCAACATTAACTGACAGCATCGCGGTTTCTAGCTCTTCCGTTTTGAAACGGCGTTCTAAGTAAGGTAAGCCCTTTTTAACAGCATCTTCCATCGCCGTTTGCTTTTGTAAATCTAGGTAAGTAAAAATCCGAATTCCAGAGTCGACAATGTCATCATCAGGCACCAGTTTCTTTAACTCGCGATTCACCAACTCCAAATATCCAGGATAAGACTGCATACGGCTCGCTTTTAAAGGCTGTACATCAATCGGCCTAGAGAGCGCCGCGCGATACTCAGGGGTTGTGATGAGGCCATTTTCCACCATCAACCTTAAGACTAAATCGCGCCTTTCCATTACCCGCTCAGGATATCGTCTTGGGTTATAAAAAGACGGTCCTTTAACCATTGCAACTAACATAGCGACTTGGTCAAACTCAAGCTCGTCCACTGGTTTACCAAAATAAAAATCGGCCGCAAGCCCCATACCATGAACGCCTTGATTATAGGCTTGTCCCAAAAACACTTCGTTTAAATAGGCTTCAAGGATTTCATCTTTGCTGTAACGGAAATCTAAAATCAATGCGATGAATGCTTCATTCACCTTGCGGATTAAGGTGCGATCTCTGGTGAGATAAAAGTTCTTTGCGAGCTGTTGCGTAAGCGTACTGCCACCTTGCACAGTTCGCCCCGCTTTGATGTTGGCATACAGCGCACGCAAAATAGACAGCGCAGAAACACCATGATGTTCGTAAAAGTCTCGATCTTCTACCACCAGCAGTGTTTCTTTTAAAATATTAGGGAATTTATCGAACGGAACAAACTCTCGGTCTTGGCGCGATTCATTGCCGATCCGAGCAATCTGCACCGGCTCTAAGCGAGCGCCGGCTAAGCGCCGACCTTGATTATCAACAATATTGGCAAGCTTTTTACCAGCAAAATTAAGCGTAAAAATACGCGCCACTTCTGGGCCATCGTAGAATTCGAACGCGCGACGATGGATGGTGATTGTGCGACCTTGAACGATATATTGACCAGTACGGCTGATACGATTTACACGAGAATAGTTAAGCCGCTTCAGCTCCCACAGCACTTCATCCTCATTAAGGAATTGATCGGGGAAAAACTGCATCGATCTGGCATAAACCTGAACGGGAAGTTCCCACTTATTGCCCTCAAACTGCCGGCTTATTTTGGCGTCTAAGTAGATGATATAAATTGCAACAAGGAATATCGCCGCAATAGTCCCTTTCCAAAAGAAAGACCACAACGTGCTCAGTACACGGCTTTTAACTCTTTGCATCTTAGAACCGTTTTGCTGGGTATTGTTTTTACGCGAAGTGTTCGCTTTGACGTTTGATTTGTTGGCAGGTTTTCGTTTCTTTTTATCCGTCATGACCCAAGTAAAACTAAAAAATGAATCGCAAGATGGTAGGGTAACCTAAATTAACAACTGCTGAAAGTAGAATAATATATATAAAGAAAAGTGAGCCCTGTTGGACTCACTTTGTTTAGACAACGAGAACTTTACAATATTGACTGAGAGCCAAATTGGTATTATTGTCCGCGAACTGTCACGAACTCGGGATAGGCATCTACGCCGCAATCATGTTGATCCATACCGCTTAGTTCTTCTTCTTCGCCAACGCGGATCCCCATGCTCGCTTTCAATACACTCCAGACAATATAAGAAGCAATGAAAACAAAACCTAAAATAGTGATAAGTCCCACAGCCTGACCTTGGAAAGTAGCGTCTGAGTTTGAAAATGGCACCATCATCACACCTAGCGCACCACATATACCGTGAACAGAGATAGCACCGACAGGATCATCAATTTTTGCCTTATCTAGCGCAACGATACTAAACACCACCAATGCACCGCCTATGGCACCGAGAATAAGCGCTAATACAGGTGTTGGAGAGGCAGGCTCAGCGGTAATAGTCACCAGACCTGCTAGCGCACCATTAAGTACCATAGTTAAATCCGCCTTGCCCCACATTAATTTACACACCAACAGTGCAGCAACCGCACCTGCCGCCGCCGCCGCATTGGTATTTAGCATGATTTGGCTGACCGCGATGGCATTTTCTTTGTCGGCAAGGAATAGTTGAGAGCCACCGTTAAAGCCAAACCATCCCATCCACAAAATAAAGGTGCCTAGTGTAGCCAGTGGCATGTTGGAACCAGGAATTGGGTAAATCTCACCATTTTTGCCATATTTTCCTTTGCGCGCACCAAGTAACAGAACACCCGCTAGTGCCGCAGCAGCACCGGCACCATGCACAATGGCTGAACCGGCAAAGTCAACAAAGCCAAGCTCAGATAAGAAACCACCGCCCCACGTCCAATAGCCTTCCAACGGGTAGATAAAGCCAGTTAACACCACACAAAATGCTAAAAACGCCCACAATTTCATACGCTCGGCAACAGCGCCAGAGACAATTGACATAGCCGTTGCAACAAATACCACTTGGAAGAAAAAGTCGGATTGCAGTGCATGGTCGGCATCATCAGCAGCACTGCCAATGAGCGCACCGAGACTTGGTAAAACCCCACCTTCGGCATTATCGACATACATGATGTTGTAACCAATAAGCAGATACATAGTACAAGCAATGGCGTACAGTGCGACGTTCTTGGTAAGGATTTCAGTGGTATTTTTTGAGCGTACTAATCCCGCTTCAAGCATAGCGAATCCGGCAGCCATCCACATAACTAAGACACCAGAGATCAAAAAGTAAAAGGTATTTAATGAAAATTTTAGTTCTATTATTGTATTTTCCATTGTTCGGCTCCCCTTAAATGGCTTCTTCATCAAGTTCGCCGGTACGGATCCGAACAACTTGGTCTAAGTCGTAAACAAAGATTTTTCCGTCACCAATTTTTCCAGTGAACGCAGCCTTTGTAACCGTTTCCACAACGCGCTCGGCGTTTTCGCTTAACGTCGCAATTTCTATTTTTATTTTTGGAATGAAATCGACTTGATATTCTGCACCGCGATACAGTTCGGTATGACCGCGCTGACGTCCAAACCCTTTAACGTCAACAACCGTCATGCCTTCAATCCCTAGATCGGCTAACGCTTCACGTACCTCATCAAGCTTAAATGGTTTTATTATTGCACTTATCATTTTCATGCTGAGTCCCCTTAGGACAGTTGATCCTGTTGTACGCAGTAATCCAACCTTTATGCCAAATTTTTTATTCCTTAATTAACAATGAATTAAAGTGGGAGGTGGAATTTCACGCATAAAAAATGCACCATCTAGGTGCATTGATATTAAGTCTGAACTGAGTTGGTGCATAAACACTCAAATAACGAAAAGCTAATGCGCGATAACGCAATTTCGTTGTTTGTCCTTCGCTTTGTAGAGCGCCTTATCTGCCTTGCGCATTACTTCGCTTAAACTCTTTGATTGGCAAGCCGCGAGGCCAATACTGATGGTGCAATAATGCTTACCCTCAGGAATTTTGAATGCTTGCTGTGCAAGGCGCTCTCTAAAGTCTTCTAGCATGTGCTTTGCCATCTTCATATCTGAGCTTGGAATAAGCAAAGCAAACTCTTCCCCACCAATACGTGCGACAATGTAGTGACCAAATGCACTACGCAGTAAATCAGCAACTTGTTTAAGTACATCATCACCGCTTTCATGACCATATTGATCATTAATAGACTTAAAGTGATCGAGGTCTAACAATGCCAATATATGCTGGCTCGGTTTGTTCTTGATTAAACGCTCTGCTTGCTGACAAAAATAGCGGCGGTTATAAAGCCCTGTTAAATAGTCTCGATGCGCATATTCTTTGATTTCTGCGATCAAATTGAGCTGTTCCATCGTCTGCATGATACGACAATGAAACTCTTCACTCATAAAAGGTTTTGCCAAAAAGTCATTGGCGCCGTATTTGATAAACTTTGCTGACAAGCCATGACTTCCTGCGCCAGACAGACCAATAATCGCCAACTCATCTCGTCCACGACTATTACGAACGGATTTTACCAACTCAAAGCCATCCATCGTCGGCATCGCAAAGTCCGTCAGCAGTAGCTTAATTTCATGGTCAGATAGCAACATCTCCAATGCCTGTTCGCCATCTTGCGCCTCAAGCACTGTAAATAATTGCTTTTCAAGCATCTGCTTCATTACCGCGCGACTGATCACAGAATCATCGGCGATCAGCGCCTTGCAACCTTGGTTTCTCAATAGTCTAGATGCTAACTTGACCGCGTATAGGTATGAATCGCGGTTATCTTTAATCACATAATCCACCACACCCATTTCAAGCATTTGCTGGCGGCTATATTCATCTATTTTTGAGGTCAACACCACGGTGGGTATTTTGTGGCTAAGCGTGAGCTGCACGACCTCTGCGTCCATCGCATCGGGCAGCGTTAAATCTACCAGCGCCAATGTATATTGGTGCTGTGCTAAGAAGTCCTTACTTTCCTTGAGGGACCAAGCAAAATCGATTTCGACATCTAGATGCTGAGCAGCAAGGTGTCGCAATACCTGTTGTACGACTTTACTGTCTTCAACAATTAAAATTCTTTGCATGGATTGAGATCTCTTAAGTACAACGAGAAGCGCAGTGAAACTAGAATTTAACGAGGCTAAATACTTTATTACTACATAATTAAGTATTAAATATACGCGAATCTTGCACTAAAAAAAACCAAATCGGCTCAAATTCGTTACTTTTCGATAAACGAGGTTACAACAGCCTATTTTTCAAACCTGCCGTTTTTTTTGTTGAGTTTGTCTCAACGGCTTTGAATTTCAGATGAAATACTTCTTTAATGCAGACATACCTAATGCAATACCGAGGAAGCAATGAAAAAACTACTACCACTATTGCTCGTGAGTTGTGCCCTACTCTCAGCACCAAGCATAGCTGAGGAGCACAACCGCGCAATTGAGATAGATCATAAAATAACAACTGAGCATAGAGCCGAAATAAAAGGTGAACGTATTAACTACACCGCGACAACAGGCACGCAGCCGGTGTGGAATGAAAACGGCGACGCAGTTGCAACGTTGCATTACACCTACTACAAGCGCACAAAAATCAAAGATATGAGCAAACGTCCGCTGCTGATCTCATTTAACGGTGGTCCGGGCTCTGCTTCCGTGTGGATGCACATTGCCTATACTGGCCCAAGAGTATTAAAAATTGATGACGAAGGATATCCACTGCAACCTTACGGCTTGAAAGACAACCCATATTCAGTGCTAGATGTTGCCGATATTGTTTATGTAAACCCAGTCAACACAGGTTATTCTCGCGTACTCAAAAATGCTGAAGGTAAATATCCGAGTAAAGCCGAACAAACAAAGATGTTTTTTGGCGTCAACGCGGACGTGAAGTACTTAGCCGAATGGCTCAATACATTTATTCATCGCAATGAGCGTATGCTTTCTCCTAAGTACCTGATTGGTGAGAGCTACGGCACGACTCGAGTGTCAGGTCTTGCGCACGCGATGCAAAACAATCAGTGGCTTTATCTCAATGGCGTGGTGTTGGTATCTCCTACAGAAATCGGCATTAAACGAGAAGGTCCGGTTGAAGTGGCAAACCGTTTACCGTATTACGCTGCCGCCGCTTGGTACCACAAAGCGCTGTCTTCTGAATTGCAAAATAAAGATTTACTCGAAGTACTTGCAGAGGTTGAACAATATACGGTTGATCAGTATCTTCCCGCACTCGCCAAAGGCGCATTTATCAGTGCCCAAGAAAAGCAAAGTGTGACACAGGCCGTTGCTAAATATAGTGGCTTAAGCGAGCGCTTTGTAGCTCAAAACAACCTAGATATTCCTACTGCGGCATTTTGGAAAGAGCTATTGCGTGAGCGTGGCTATACCCTAGGTCGGTTGGACTCACGCTATCTTGGTATTGATAAAAGAGACGCTGGTTCTCGCCCTGATTATTGGCCTGAGCTGACCTCTTGGTTGCACTCATTTACGCCAGCGATTAATCATTACTTCGCTACAGAACTCAACTATAAAACCGATGTAAAATATAATATGTTTGGTTCAGTTCACCCTTGGGATAGCAGCGATAATAATGTCGGTGAACAATTACGATTAGCGATGGCACAAAACCCTTACCTAAACGTGATGATCCAGTCTGGCTACTACGATGGCGCAACGAATTACTTTGATGCCAAGTACAATATGTGGCAACTCGATCCGAGCGGAAAAATGCGTGATCGCTTAAGCTTTAAAGGTTACCGCTCCGGGCACATGATGTACCTGCGTCATGAAGATTTACAAAAATCGAACGAAGATCTCCGCGACTTTATCTTAAAAACAACACCCAAAGCAGATCAGTCAGCGCTTTACTAAATTCCCAACCCATTGTGGCCGCGCAAGCGGTCACTTATCTTAATGCTCACCGGGTTGTAAAAATTTCCTTTTATCCTTCTACAGTTACCTATAATCTAGATATACTCAATACTATCTCTCTACAACTTAGGCACGCACCATGAACGAGCAGTTTAAAGTCGTCTTCGTTGGCATGGCCGACGGTAAGGATCAACAAAGCGCCGCTATCGCGATGGCAGACAGGTTGAAAACCTCACCCTCAAAGATCCAGCAATTTTACGCTGGCAAAAACTTGTTTGCTCCTGCAGATAAAGCCAAAGCGCTAAAACAGGTAAAATTACTTGCAAGCGCGGGGATCAACGCCAAGCTACAAAGCCAAACAGCCGCTACCCCAACTAACGCAGATCAAGAGCGCGTATTTGAAGCGCTGGATTACATCACAAGCAGTCTAATACGTATCGAAGAGCGATTAGAAGAACTTGAGCAACGCGTAGCACCAACCGCTCATACTGAAATTGAAGATACAACAGACGAAGAGTGGGAGACGAAGGAGCTATTCGATGAGCTGGACTTTGAGCCTAGCCCTCCGGCTAAATCTAAAACTTGGCTATATTATCTGCTCGCTGTATTAATTATTTTATTTATTCTGCTTGGTGTAAGTTTGTTTTTCCCTGAGTGGCTCGCGTTAGAATGAATAAAACTAATAACAACATAAATAAATCTCAAGTTACTCGTGCTGATTTGAGAAAAATGATTAGAAACGCAAGAAACTCGCTATCAGCAGAGCAACAGAAGACAGCCGCGGCACATCTAAACATTAATTTTTTTCAACAAATAAACCTCCCAAAAAATGCCAATATAGGGGTCTATATTCAAAACGATGGCGAACTAGATACATCCCTTTTAATTCAATCGCTTTGGGATAAAAATCATCAGGTTTTCTTACCCGTAATCCATCCCTTCAACCCTGCAAATTTACTCTTCCAGAAGTATGAAAAAAACTCACCCATGAAGGCAAATCGCTATGCTATCTTGGAACCTAAGTTAGATTGTTCAGCTGTGGCACCGCTTGCATCACTGGATTTACTTTTGATGCCTCTGGTTGCTTTTGATGAGCAAGGTAATCGCCTCGGTATGGGCGGTGGGTACTACGATAGAACTTTAGCGTTACACTACGCTGAGCAGCGAGCTAAACCAGCACTTGTTGGCCTTGCTCATGATTGCCAGCAAGTTCCGAGCTTACCAACAGCAGCTTGGGATGTACCGCTCCCAACTATCCTCACTCCAACCCAACTATACACTTGGCCAAAAAATAATTGAGCAGGCAAATAGTTAAGCGCATTTTGAGGCGCTTTTGACCATGACGCTGACACTTTGATTGAGTTATACTCCATACAACTTCAATGACAACTAAGTGTAGCGTTATGACTCAAGATGAAATGAAAAAAGCCGCGGCATGGGCAGCTTTGAACTATGTAGAAGAAAACACCATTGTTGGGGTTGGTACAGGCTCAACGGTAAACCACTTTATTGATGCGCTTGGCAGTATCAAGGATCAAATCAAAGGGGCAGTATCAAGCTCTGAAGCTTCAACAGAGAAGCTAAAAGCACTTGGTATTGAAGTTTTCGAGCTAAACGATGTGTCAGAGCTTGCGGTATATGTTGATGGCGCAGATGAAATCAACAGCACCAATGAAATGATAAAAGGCGGTGGCGCAGCACTGACACGCGAGAAAATCGTTGCAGCCGTTGCCAAGAAATTTGTTTGTATCGTTGATAATACAAAGCATGTTGAGACGCTAGGCGCATTTCCACTACCTGTTGAAGTGATCCCAATGGCGCGTAGCTACGTGGCAAGAGAGTTACTAAAACTAGGTGGCGATCCAGTTTACCGCCAAGGCGTTATCACTGATAACGGCAATGTCATTCTTGATGTGCATGGCCTAGAAATTAGCGCAGCAAAAGCGCTTGAAGAAAAAATTAACCAGATTGTTGGCGTCGTGACTAATGGCTTATTTGCCGCGCGTGGCGCTGACGTTGTAATAACAGGCACTCCAGAAGGGCCTAAAATCAACTAGTGAGATTACAGATGAGCAAGGTTTCGTTATCAAAGGATAAAATTCGAATTTTGTTGTTAGAAGGCGTGCACCAAAGCGCCGTTGAGACACTAAAGCGCAACGGTTATAGCAACATAGACTACGTTAAAACATCCTTACCGGAGCCTGAGCTGATCGAGCGGATCAAAGATGCTCACTTTGTCGGGATCCGCTCACGTACCCACCTTACGGAAGCAGTATTAGAACAGGCTGAAAAGCTGGTCGCTGTTGGCTGTTTCTGCATCGGCACCAACCAAGTGGATTTGGATGCCGCTAAAAAACGTGGTATCGCCGTATTCAACGCACCATTTTCTAACACCCGCTCTGTGGCTGAGCTCGTACTAGGTGAAATTCTCTTGTTATTGCGCCGTGTTCCTGAGCGTAACGCAAAGGCGCATCGCGGTGAGTGGGATAAATCTGCCGACGGTTCATACGAAGCTCGTGGTAAAACGCTAGGTATTATTGGTTATGGTCACATTGGCACCCAGCTTGGCATTATGGCTGAGAATATCGGGATGAACGTCGAGTTTTATGACATCGAAGATAAGCTCACGCTCGGCAACGCAACGCAGTTACACACGCTTACGCAATTGTTACAAAGAGCGGACGTGGTCAGTTTGCATGTACCGGAGACATCACAGACCAAAAACCTTATCGGCATGGCCGAAATTGAAGTGATGAAGCAAGGCGCAATCCTAATTAACGCATCACGCGGAACGGTTGTTGATATCGACGCCTTAGCTGAAGCATTAGCGGCCAAGAAGCTTTCCGGCGCTGCTATTGATGTATTCCCCGTTGAGCCAAAATCTAATCATGAAGAATTCGTCTCACCACTACGCGAGTTTGACAATGTACTGCTAACCCCACACGTTGGTGGTTCTACCCAAGAAGCACAAGAAAACATCGGTGTAGAAGTCGCGGGTAAGTTGGCGAAATATTCAGATAACGGTTCAACAGTCACGGCAGTTAACTTCCCTGAGGTTTCTTTACCTGAATTATCAAACCGAAGTCGTTTATTACACGTACACGTAAACCGCCCAGGCGTACTAACACAAATCAACCAAGCGTTCGCTCAGCACGGTATCAATATTGCGGCGCAATACCTACAAACGGATGAATCTATTGGTTACGTGGTTATCGACGTCGATAGCGACCACTCTGAAGTGGCGTTGAAAGAGTTAAGTGCAGTTGAAGGAACTATCAGAGCACGTATTCTTCACTAAGAATAATCACACATAAAAAAACCAGTCACTGTGAAGCGACTGGTTTTTTTATATCAATCTGGCTTACGCCATGAAATCAACACCTTCTTTGATGTCTTTTTCAAGTGTCGCTAGCATGTCGTCTTTTGCTTTTTGCTCAAACGCGCTTAGCTCACCGTAAGGAAGTAACTGCTCTACACCGTTTTTACCAAGGATAACTGGCTGTGCAAAGAATGTTGCATCGCCTGTGTTACCTTCAACGTATGCGTACTCAAGTACTTCTTCACCTTGTAGACCTTTCACTAGTGAGAAGCAGAAACGTGCTGCTGCTGCACCCATTGAAAGTGTAGCTGAACCGCCACCCGCTTTAGCTTCAACCACTTCAGTACCCGCGTTTTGGATACGAGTTGTTAGTGCAGCAACTTCTTCGTCAGTGAACTCAACACCTTCAACTTGAGAAAGTAGAGGTAGAATTGTAGTACCTGAGTGACCACCAATTACTGGGATCTTAACTTCAGCAACGTCTAGACCTTTAAGCTCTGCGATGAAGGTTTCAGCGCGGATAACGTCAAGGGTTGTTACACCGAATACGCGAGCTGGATCATAAGTACCTGCTTTTTTGAACACTTCAGCAACGATTGGTACCGTGCCATTTACTGGGTTTGTGATGATACCAACAAGTGCTTTAGGGCAGCTTCTAACGATACCTTCAGCAAGTGTCTTGATGATACCTGCGTTAACGTTGAAAAGGTCAGCACGGTCCATACCAGGCTTACGAGGCATACCAGCAGGGATAAGCACTACGTCAGCACCTGCAAGAGCTGGGTCTAGGTCGTCTTTACCATAACCCGCTACTTTTACCGCAGTTGGGATGTGAGATAAGTCAACTGCAACACCAGGTACAACAGGTGCAACGTCATAAAGCGCTAACTCCGAGCCAGCTGGAAGACCATTTTTAAGCAATAAAGATAGAGCTTGACCGATACCGCCAGCGGCACCTAATACAGCAACTTTCATTTGAATTCTCCATAATTTGAAGGTGGAATTGAGTGTGCAGTAAAGATAATGAAAAGCGCTGTTAAACACAAATTAATCACGGTTATTTTCGAGATTTTTTGACTAATGTCTTAAATAAAAGTGTAAAGATCGCGACACTTTGTCCACTTATGCTTTACGACTGCCATTTTGGTCGCGCAAATTTGGGAATCTCGGTGGTTTTGTGTAGAATTTAAAGATTAGCCGTAAAAGAAGACAGACTATGCAGCCGCAAGAAAAACAAGAAGCACTGATCAAAGCATTTAAAGCCATTTTAAAAGAAGAAAACTTTGGCTCTCAAGGTGAAATTGTTGATGCTCTAAAACAACAAGGTTTTGACAACGTCAGTCAGAGTAAAGTATCGCGCATGCTGAGCAAGTTTGGTGCTGTACGTACACGTAATGCTAAGCAAGAAATGGTTTACTGTTTACCCGCAGAAATGAGCGTTCCAACAGCAAAAAGCCCTTTGCGTCAGTTAGTCGTTGATATTATGCACAACGAAATGATGATTATTATTCGAACCAGTCCTGGTGCTGCACAATTAATTGCAAGACTACTTGACTCATTAGGCACCGCAGATGGTGTATTAGGTACCATTGCTGGCGATGACACGATTTTTATTGCGCCTGCCAAAGTATCTGAAATCGACGTTACTCTAGATAAAGTAAAAACGCTGTTCGATAACGTTTAGTCTATTATTTTTATCGGTGCTAACTCACAAGTTAGCACTTACTCTGGTACTTTCCTCCCAACAAACACGCTTTCCCACTATCACAATAAACAGAATAAACTGCTTATCTTTACAGCAAAAAAATGTTTGACATAATATGTCCTTGTGTGGCAACTTTAGAAACGCAAGGTGAGATTTTTCTCACTACGCATGGATAGTTTTTAAGCAGATTGACTAGCTTTTCGGACTTGTTTCCTGCGATGTCTATAACCCATCGGACACGCACGCTATTCTTTTCACTCATTCATCTCACTATCCTATGATGCGGAACTCACCGCTTTGATAGGCCCAAAAAGCGCCTGATGACGTTGAGTGGGCCAGTTTACTTGCTTACTTAACCACTTAAAAAGGAAAAGCAAGGAGTCAAGGAGCAACAATGGAATTTTTAAATACTGTATTTACGTTTCCCACTGTTATTTTTTCAACACTATTACTCATAGTGCTATTGTTCTGGTTAATTGCTTTACTCGGTTTTGCTGATATCGATATCTTAGAAGGCGATGTTGATATTGAAGCCGAAGGCGCAAGTTCTGGTTCTTTTTGGGAGGTTGCTTTTGGTGGCGTCCCAGTGAGTATTTCACTGAGCCTAATCATCGCGCTGGGCTGGATTGTCAGTATTTATGTACAACAATTTTTTGCTTACCTACTGGGTAATGGCATTTTTTACTACCTGGTGGGAACGGCATTTATGCTCGTCAGCCTCATTGTTGCACTACCACTAACCGCCGTGATTGTACGGCCATTACGGCGCTTTTTCGAAAGCCAAGAAACCACATCGAAGCAAGCGCTGGTTGGGCTCGAATGCGTCATTGCAACATCAAGAGTCAGTAACACTTTTGGCCAAGCCCGAGTATATATTCAAGGAACGGATCAACTCATTGAAGTACGCTCGGATGAAGATAACACCTTCACACTAGGAGACAGTGCCTTACTTATCGAACACGACCCCCTTACACATAGCTACACTATTGTGGCTAAACCTTGGTAATAATACAGAAAATAACGGAATTTAGGAACGAGTTGATACAGCTAATACCAACTCAAACAACATAGCGCAACGCAGGAAAAAACATGGAATTTCTAAACAACCTCGGACCAGTGCTCACAATCGTGGGTATATCCATCGTCATTATTTTTGCCATTCTACTTCTGATTGGAAAGTTCTACCGCAAGGTTGAACAAGGTCAGGCACTGATCATCAACAAGATGAAAAACGAACCTGATGTTACGACAACGGGCGGCATCGTACTACCTGTGATCCATAAAATGGAAGTCATGGATATTTCAACTAATCGCATGGTATTAGAGCGTCGTGAAAACAGCGGCCTGATCTGTAAAGATAATATCCGTGCTGACATCGCCATTACTTTTTACATTCGCGTAAACGAAAACAAAGAAGATATCCTACGTGTTGCGAAACAAGTTGGCTGTGCCCGCGCATCTGCACCAGAAACCTTACAAGCATTATTTGAGGCAAAATTCTCCGAAGCCTTGAAAACCGTTGGTAAGCGCATGAATTTTGAGGAGCTATTTACACATCGTAATGAGTTCCGAGATTCTATTAAAGAAGTGATTGGACAAGATTTATCTGGCTATACGTTAGAGGATGTGGCGATTGATTATCTTGAACAAACCTCTATCGAAAAGTTAGATCCAAATAACATTCTTGACGCTGAAGGTATTCGCCGTATTACCGAAAAAACCTCGCGCCAAAACGTGGAAACTAACCAACTTAAATGCGATGAAAAAGCGCAAATCGACAACCAAAACCAAGCAGCCTTTGAAAAAGCCGCAGAAGTCGAGCGTCAACGAGAAGATGCAAGCGCGAGACAGCGCCGTGAAATCGAATCAGTGCGCGCTCGTGAAGCCGCTGAAGCTGAACGTGTTAAGCATGAAGAGCGCTTAAAAGCCGAAGAAGCACGCCTCAAAGCAGACGAAGCAATTGCAATTGCAGAACACAACAAACAACGCGAAATCGATGTTGCAGAGCAAAATCGCCTTCGCTTACTCGGCATAGAAGAAGAAAAAGTCACGCGTTCTCGCCAAATTGAAATTATCGAACGCGAACGCGAAACCGAAATTTTACGTATCCAAAAAGCCAAAGCACTGGAAGTCGAGCAAAAAGAAATCGCCGATGTTCAGCGTGAACGGGTTGCCGTAGAGAAAACCGTTGCCGAGGAACAAGAGCGCATCAAAGACGTGCAATGTATTGCTGAAGCCGAGCGTGAGAAGCAAGCGAAAATTATTCTTGCTCAAGCTGAGGCCGAAGAAGCGTTGGTTAAAGATATTGAAGCGGCTAAAGCTAAAGAGCAAGCTGCCGAATTTAAAGCCCGTGAAATGGAAAAAATGGCCGCAGCAGAACTACGTATTGCGAACCAAACCGCAGAGTCGAAGAAGATTCTTGCCGAAGCAGCCCAAGTTGAAGCGGCTGCGCCTGGTCTTGCAGAAGCAGATATCATCAAGGCAAAAGCAACTGCTAGTGCGATACAAGGCGAAACAGACGCTAAAGTGCTACAGCAAAAACTAGAAGCCGAAGCACAAGGCAAACGTGAAATTGGTTTAGCAGAAGCTGAGGTTCAATCAGCAATGGCTGAAGCAATTGAAAAACAAGGTGAAGCAGAAGCTATCAACCTTGAGCGTAAGATGTCAGCAGAAGCCAAAGGTCTTACAGAGAAGCTGGAAGCACTTAATAAGATGGATAAAGACGCCCGTGAATACGAAGGCTTTACACTACAGCTAAATCAACAGAAAGAGCTGACGCTTGCGAGTATCGAGGCAAACAAACAAGTTTCTGCAAGTCAGGCTGAAGTATTAGGTAAAGCACTAAGCGGTGCTGATATCAACTTTATGGGTGGCGACGGCCAGTTCTTTAACCAGTTTATGAATGCCATCACAGTGGGCAAGTCAATTGACGGCTTAGTCGGCGAAAGTAAGACGGTACAAACCGTATTTAAAGATCACCTAAACGGTGAGCGTAATTTGATGGACGACCTAAAAGGGGTGTTGGCTGGTGCTAATACGTCGTCGGAAACGCTAAAAAACATCAACATGAGTAAGTTCTTCCAACAACTAAGCAATAGCTCAGATGCGGACAAACAGCAGCTACTCAAGTTACTTGGCGGCTCGTTAAATGGCAGTAAACAAAGCGAACCACTAGAGTAATTAACCCTGAGGAGTCAATCTGCTTGGCTCCTCTCCCCCATTTGCGACAGCGCACATAGGAAAGCAAAGAATGACGGAAGCAACGCAAAAAGCGCCAGAGCGAACGCTCGAACAAGACTCTTATCAACTGATTAAACGCCGACTTAGTAACTTTGGCAGCGAACTGAAAAGTCAAATAGATAAACTCAACCAACAGCGTGTTGATACTTTTGGCAGCACCGAGCTTAAAGTGAAAGGTCGAGCAAGAGTTCGTACTGAGCATAACTGCGTACCGCGCGACATCGTACTGATCGGCGACAAGCTTATCTTTGCTTATAATGTCTTTATGGGGCTTAAACAAAATACCCAAGTCAGCGATGTATTCACCGTACAAAAGCTACACTTGCAAGAAGATCATTACGAAATAGAACCTTACCCGCAAGAAACCAAATTCCTCACTGATCAACGTTTCTTACGGGACTTCGACGAACTATACACGTATTACAAAGACACCCGTCTACAGCACCTATTTGTTAAATCAAACAAGCTTTTTGCACTATTTCAGATTGGCGAAAAGCTCTCTGATGTCCGCGTGTTTCGCTGGCAAATCGCCAAAGACGAAACCTTAGATTACATTGATAACCGAGGAGAGCGTGACCTAGGCGAAGTGGAAAACTTTGACTTTGAATGGCAAAAAACCGATCGCGCCGATCACGTCGAAGGCCGTCACCCACATATTAATGTAAACGACAAAGTATTTATTGAAGTATCGAGTGGCAAACTCACCGTAAAAATAGAAAACAATACCCAAAGCGGTGAAGGTATTTATCAAGAAGCCGTTGATGACGCCAGTCAATCACTCGCAGATTGCGATTTACGTTTTGCCGAAGTTGGCGAAATGGTGTTGTTAAAGTTACTTCCCTACCGAGAAAAACAGTGGCGTTATTTTATTTATAATTGCCGCACCCAGCAGGTATTGCGCCAAGATGCGCTGGGTGGTGCCTGTGTTCAATTACCTGAGAACCAAGGAATTATTTTTCCTGGTGGCTATTATTTACAATCGGGGCAAACACGCTATTTTGACGACCAACTGGACGATTTAGTTTTCCATCGCCAGATCAAATCACCCAATGGTGAAGATGTACTGTATATCTTCTACGAACCAAACGAGGGTCGTTACGCACTTTTCTCTTACAATATTATTGAGAAAAACCTGCAAAATCCTATCTATTGTCATGGCTATGGAATTTATGACGATGGCTTAGCGCTAACCTTTAAAGCAGAGCCTGAGCCTGAGCGCGTGCACCCTATTCAAATCTGGCAAAGCCCATTTTGTGGCAGCGAGTTTGCCGCACAAGCCCCTCGAGCAACCGGCTTATTTGGCCGGATAGGCAACCCGGATTTAGTACGCGCAATCTCTGATTTATACAGTGTGTTCAAGGCCATTAATGAACAAAGCCCCACAGTCTTTCATTATGAAGATTTAATTGCTCTCACCCGCAGTATTTTAGACCGCTATCATTGGCTTGCTGAAGCGGACTTTGCAGATGTCACAGCAAAACTACATGAAATTTTTGAAACCTCGGAGCAGGTACTAGACGAATTTGAAAAGGTAAGCCAAATTGAGGCCGACGCTCGGCGCGCAGAAACCGAAATAGAGCAAGCCATGCAAGATGTGCTTCGCGAGGTGAGACCAGATAGCTTTAAAACAGCAGAGCAATTCGTTCAGAGCTTAGAATCTCTCAAACGCTTAAAAGGCAAAGTGATAAGCCTTGAAGAAGTGAAGTATATCAATCTTGACGCGCTATCTGCCATGCAGCAGCAGGTTGATGAGCAAACCTTAAGCTTAAGCCATAAAACCGCGGAGTTTTTGCAGCAAGATAGTGCTTTGGCGCCCTACTACGAGCAGCTAGACTCCTTAGAGCAAGCCAGAGCGCAAACAGAGAGTGTCACCGAGCTTAACGGCTTTTTGGCGACCTTGGAAACCTTAAGCGCTGAACTTGATTTGCTCAACCATACCATGCTGGATCTCGACATTGACGATAGCCGCATTCGCACTAAAATTTTGGAAGATGTCAGCGCCATTTATGGTCAAGTAAACCGCGCCAAAGCAGCGTTAGAAATCCAGAAAAAGAGCGTGGGCAGTGTTGAAGCAAAAGCCGAATTTGCGGCTCGTTTTAAGCTTTTCAGCCAAAGTATTACCAGCGGTCTAAGCGCTGCCAAAACCCCAGAGCAATGTGACGACCAACTATCTCGCTTACTCATTCAATTAGAAGAGCTCGAGTCTCAATTTAGTCAGTATGATGAATTTTTAACGGAGATCTTGGCTAAACGTGATGACGTTTATGAAAGCTTTGAGGCGCACAAACAGCAGCTCATTGACGAAAGACAGCGCCGCGCGCTGAGCCTAGCAAACGCAGCAGAGCGGATTTTACAGGGGGTGACGCGACGCTCGCAAAGTTTTAAAACCTTAGATGACATCAATAGCTATTTTGCCTCCGATCCTATGATTGGCAAGCTTCGCGATTTAACGCAAGAGCTAAAAAGCCTAAGCGATGAAGTGAAGGCGGATGATATTCAAGCCAAACTCAAGGCCTGCAAAGATCAAGCGATCCGCGCTTTGCGAGACAAGCAAGATATTTATATTGATGGTGGCAATACCGTTAAAGTCGGCAAACATGCGTTTAGTTTCAATAAACAAATCCTTGATTTGACTTTGCTGCCTCGTGGTGAACAGCTGATGTTACACCTCACTGGCACTGAGTATTTTGATACCATTCCTGACGCCAAGGTCAATCAACAACTCAATGACGCAAGCACATACTGGCAGCAAAACCTGATCTCAGAAAATCGTCACTTATATCGAGGCGAGTACCTTGCAGCTCAAGTATTAGCGGCTGCAGAGCAAGATGGCAACGACTTTAGTCTAGCGGATTTAGAACTTGCCGTTGATGAGGGAAGTTTACTGTCTATCGTACAAAAATTTGCAGAACCTCGATATCAAGAAGGCTATGAAAAAGGCATTCATGATCAAGATGCCAGCCTGATCTTAGCAAATTTACTAAAACAAAAACGACAGCTTGAGTTACTCGTCTACCCTGCCAGCTGTCGAATTGCGGCACAGCTATTTTATACTCAACAAAGCAAGGCTGAGCTAGCTGAATTGGCGTTTCAGGCCACACAAGCAGAGCTGATGGCAACGAAGTTAGATGACCATAGTTTTAGCCAACAGCTAAGCAAAGAATTGAGTGAAAAGATCACCGCATTTTGCCAACAAAATTTATCGAGCTATTTAACCGAGCTACACCGCTTTTCAGGCGAGTTAAGCGCAACTTACTTAATTAAAGCCCTTGCCAAGCAAGTCAAGCCGAGACAATTTGATTTGGCTTCACCTGCAAAACACACCAGCGAGCAGTTTATCTCGATGGCAAAGGCCAAAGGCGTTTGGCAACAGCTTGAAGACTCATTAACGCATTTGACTAAACTTGCGGACAAATGCCGCCTGTTAAGCAGCTGGCTGCGCGCCTATGGCAGTAAGCAAAATGAAAGTACTGAGACCTTGCTTGAGGCCGCTAACTGCATTTTGCTTTCCACCCAGTTAGATATCACATACCAAGTCAAAGAAGCCGAAATAAAAACCGAAATTTCAGGTTTGATGGGCCAACACCCACGTATCGAGAACCAAGTGCTACACCTAGATTATGCAGACTTTTTTGCCCGTAGTAACGAGTATCTCACGGTTCATGTTCCGGCCTACAAACAGTACCAACAGTTAAAAGCACAAGTGCTTGAGGCACAAAAGCAGCGCTTGCAATTGGATGAGTTTAAACCCAGACCACTAAGCTCATTTGTACGTAACCAGCTGATTGACAAAGTCTACTTCCCTATTATTGGCGATAACTTAGCAAAACAAATAGGGGCTGCAGGAAACAATAAACGCACCGACTTAATGGGCATGTTGCTGCTTATCTCCCCTCCGGGCTATGGTAAAACCACGCTAATAGAGTATGTAGCCAACCGCTTAGGACTCACCTTTGTTAAGGTCAACTGTCCATCCATTGGTCACGACCAAGTCTCTTTAGATCCAGCTCAAGCCATCAACGCGACTGCCGCAAAAGAAATTGAGAAGATCAACCAAAGCTTTGAGATGGGCAATAATGTGATGCTGTACCTTGACGATATTCAGCACACCAACCCCGAGTTTTTACAAAAGTTCATCTCTTTATGTGACGGTTCAAGACGCATAGACGGGGTGTGGAATGGCCGCAGTAAAACCTATGATCTGAGAGGCAAAAAGTTTGCCGTTGTGATGGCAGGAAACCCCTACACCGAATCCGGTGAATCCTTTAAGATCCCAGATATGCTTGCCAACCGTGCGGATATTTACAACCTCGGTGACACTCTCAGTGGCTGCGAACAAGAATTTGCCATGAGCTTTATTGAAAATACGCTTACTTCCAATGCGGTGCTCGCACCACTTGCCAATCGTGGTATGGAAGACTTGTACAAACTAGTACGCATTGCCGACGGAGAAGACATCTCCATCAATGAATTGGAATTTAATTACTCTCAAGCGCAAGTGAATGAAATTGTCAGCGTACTGAAAAAGCTGCTCACCATTCGCAACACCGTGCTCAAAGTAAATGCCCAATATATAGCCTCAGCAGCGCAAGATGATAACTATCGAACCGAGCCGCCGTTTAAGCTACAAGGCAGTTACCGTAACATGAATAAGATGGCTGAAAAGGTGGTTGCTGCCATGAATGACAGTGAACTTGAAAATCTAATTCAAGATCACTATCGCGGTGAAGCACAAACACTTAGCAAAGGCAGCGAAGAAAACTTACTGAAACTGGCTGAATTACGCGGTACCTTAACGGCTGAAGAAGCTACGCGCTGGCATGAAATCAAGGCCGAATATGCCCGCCTGCACCGCAATAGCGACGAAGGAAGCCCTGCGCAATTGGCAGTTGAACAACTAAGCTTTGTCAATAAATCCCTTTCGCAAATCGCCGCTAAACTCGATAAAGAGCAGCTTAGCTTTGATTACAGTGCGCTGTTGCAACAATTGGCTCAAGTGCTTAACGAGCAAGAGTTTGCCACGCAGTTAACTGAGCTACGTGAGGCCTTAACGCAGCAACCTTACGCTACACCGCTAAAGCAATTGATAGCTTCACAGCAACAAGTCGCAGAAGAAATTGCGGGGCTGCAAAACGCTATCAAACGCACTGCGAACAACGAGCAGCTACTCGCTAACCTTGGCAAACTCAATGACTTGCTCAGCACCCAAGCGCAGATACAACAAGCGTTGGGTCAACAAGGTCAGCAGCAAAATACGCTATTTGAAAACCTGTCTGAGCGCTTAGAAGCGGTGGCACAACCGCATATTCAAGTCGACAATCACGTTGATGATAGCAGTGCAAAAGCGCTTGAAGCCGTCACCACTTTGCTGACAAATACCTTAGCAAACTCAAGCGCTGAACAAGTCCAGCAGCAACAGCTAAAAGACATTTTACAAAAGCTGGAGGATATTCAATCAAGACCTGTTGTTAGTAACGGATCACCTGCGAAAAACCCGTATATGTTGTAACGGCGGAAAAACGCTTGCGAAACAAGTCAAAGCCCATGGATGGGCTTTGGAGATGTAAAGCTAAAAAACCTGAACTCGGGTTAAAAAGTAACTTACTCCGGCATTTTTGCCATCACCGCCAAAAACTCTAGTGAGGGTGCAAAAAACGCAGAACCCATATCGGCACTGGAATAATCCAATATGGGATCGTATTCATCCCCTTCACCCAATCGACTTCTTAACACCTGCTCAAAAGCATCACCCTTGGCGCTGCAACTTAGCGACAAGCTTCCTTGTTCAAATACATCACCAAATGGCATGCTTTGGTTAAGCAGTAGCGCATTACCATTTACGTCTTTCAATTCGGTTAATGCCGCATGATTACAGGGTTCGCAATCTTCAATTAGGTCATTGTCTAGACGTGTACGCCCCATTAATTGCTCTTGCTCAGCGAGCGGCAACGCCTGCCAGCGCAGTAAATCAAACTTCACCCGCTGTACGTGAATATAACTACCAAGATGGTCGGCTGCATTCGGGTTGTGCACAAGTGCAACTTCCCGTTTATTGCGCCCTCTAGGTGTGTCTGCACCATAAATAAAGCCATTAAAATCACGACCGTCTAAGAAACGAAAGGCGCGCACATGTGCCACCATTTCAACTAGGCCGTTTAGCATATGCAGCACACTTTGAGCAAAGATATGATTAACATCTTCTCGATCGGAGCGGATCACATAAAGCAAGTCAAAAGGCTGAGTATGCACGGTGTGCTCAGCCTCAACAATATGTGGAAAGCTTTTCAGCTCTTTAGGAATAAACTCAGGATAAATGTGCGGCCAGTATTGCGCACCTACCGCGACAAAGCTCGACAGCATAGACTCAGAGAATCTGTCTTCTAACTCCTCTTGCAAGCGTCCACAATTGGCGAGCGCCGCTCTTAGCGCCTCGTCTTGCCCTTCAAGCACATTGAAGAACAAGTGTAAGCCGTGCAAATTGGCTTCAGCACACACACCTGATTGGGCAAGCGCCATGCTCTACTCCCTGCGTTTATTCATTTGCTATTAAGAAAAGAAATTTACAGCATGTGCCTTAATTTTTAAAGAGATTGGTTGATTTAAGTCGAGCGGTTCATGCGCTGGATGCGGGACTTCGAGCTCTTGTCCCTCTAATGCAACACGGTAAATATACTCTGTTCCCATAAAGCGCTGATTGAGTATTTTAACGCTGCCAAGCTCGGCGTTTTCTAACGTAATGTGCTGTGGCCTCACATACATTTCACCCTTCGCGTCGATATTACCGAGCTCAACGAGTGATTTTACGGCACCAAATTGGGTTTCTACCGAAGCGCCATTCACTCGCTGTGCAGGAATATAAATTCCCTGACCCAAAAACTCGGCAACCATTTTGCTCTTTGGTCGTTGGAATAACGTTCTCGGCTCGCCCACTTGTGCGATCTTCCCTTTATCCATAATTGCCAACCGATCGGCAAAAGCAAAAGCTTCTTCTTTCGAGTGACTAACAAAAATCGCGGAAACTTGCTGATCTTTGATTATACGGCGAATATCGTTAATTAACTGAAACCGCACTTGAGCATCTATATTTGAAAACGGCTCATCAAGCAGCAACAGATTTGGCTTGTACGCCAGTGCTCGCGCAATTGCCACACGTTGTTGCTGGCCACCTGAAAGCTCGTGTGGAAAGCGGTCGCTATAGTCTTGCAGCTGCACCAAATGGAGCATTTCAGCTACTCGGTCTTGACGTTCACGCTTGCTTTTTGAGGTTAAACCAAACGCCACATTTTGCGCCACAGTGAGGTGTGGGAACAGCGCATAGTCTTGAAACATCATGCCAATATTGCGTTTTTGTGGAGGTACAAAAGTGCCATGACCATTCATGGCTTTGCCTAAAATACTCACCGAGCCTTGAAATGGTTCAATCAAGCCCGCTATCGCCTTCAGCGTGGTCGTTTTACCGCAGCCACTGGCACCAAGCAAACAAACAATCTCGTTTTGTTCTACGGTCAGATTTAGGCTATCCACAACGGCTTCACCGTCATAGCGATAAGAGAGATTTTCAAGCACTAAACTATGCATTAACTTCGCTGCTCCATAGAACGGTTTACAACATAAAGCGGAATTAAACCAACCAACACAATAAATAACGCAGAGACAGAAGCCAACTCCAGCTGCTCATCACTCACATATTGGAAAACATGTGTTGCTAGTGTTTCATAATTAAAGGGTCGTAATAACAATGCCGCTGGAAGTTCTTTCATACACTCAATAAAAACCAGCAGTGCTGCGGTTAAAATACCGCGACGCAGCAATGGCAAATGTATTGATAACATGGTTTTGAAACGATTGCGACCCAACGAAAAACTTGCCATATCTAGACTTGGGCTGATCCGCTGATAACTCGATTCGACCGCGCCTTGTGCAATCGCATAAAATCGTACAACGTAAGCGAAAACCAGCGCAAAAATCGTCCCGCTGAACAGCAAGCCAGGCTCAAATGAAGTACCTTCAAGCCAAGCATTTAGCTTGTCGTCTAATAAAGTGAGTGGAATAAGTACCGCAATTGCCAGCACCGTGCCCGGTAGCGCATATCCGGTACTTGCAAGCTTGCCCGGTAGCGTGACCCGTTTACCACTACTAACTCGCTGGTTAAACACCACCAGCATGCTCATGATAATTAATACCACACTCACCCAAAACGCTATTTTTAAACTTTGCCACGCATACAAGAAAAAATCGTCATTCCAAGCTTGTTCAAAATAGTCGACGGCGTAATCTGCAAGCACCCATGTAGGCACGATAAAAGCCGCAATAAGAATAAGCCAACAAAAAGCGCTAGCGAGCCAAGCCTGCGCGCCTTTAAGATGATAAAGCGTGGTACTGTTAACACTCGATTGGCGCTCATGCACTACCTGAGTTGGGCGACTCACTCGCTCCAGTGTTAGGGCTAAAAATAAAAATAGTAGCATAATGCCTGAAATTTTAGCCGCTGCGGTAAGTGAATAATAGCCCAACCAAGTATCGTAAACGGCGGTGGTTAGTGTGCTCACAGCAAAGTAATGTACGGTTGCAAAATCTGCCATGCTTTCCATGGCGATCAGTGCCAGCCCCGCCACAATCGCCCCTCGCGACAAAGGTAAACTTACTTTAAAGAAGCTCTGTGAAGGCGACTTGCCCATCAATTGGCTGGCTTGCACCAGCTTAAACGACTGCTCTCTTAGCGCCGTTCTAAAAATCAAAAACAAATAAGGATAAAGCACCAGTGCAATCATCACGATAGCACCTGACAAAGTGCGAATATCAAAAAACCAATAATCGTCTGGAGATTGCCAACCAAACCACTCTCGCAGCGCGATTTGTACAGGCCCTGCATAATCTAGCAAATCGGTATACACGTAAGCAATCAAATAGGTTGGCATCGCAAGGGGTAGCATCAAAGACCATTCGAAAAAGCGCCGTCCAGGAAATTCACAATATGCAGTTAGCCAGCCAAGTGGTAGCGCGATTAAAGCGCAAAGGATGCATACACCCACAATCAGCAAAATCGTATTGCGGACATAATCCCACAGAACGGTATCCCAAAGGTGAGCAAAGACTTCGGAGTCAGGTTGTAGCGACTCAAAGATTAAAAACATCAGCGGGACTGATAGGCTAAGCCCTATCAGCCACGCAAAACTCTGCCATTTAGACAGTGAAAATGATAATTGCATTAAAGGTCAAATTTTACCTCATCGATTAGCTTAAGCGCTAACGGACGGTATTTACTGATCTCTGACAATGGTAGGCTGTCTTCCTTAAACTCACCCCAAGATGCCACAAGTTTCGATAACTCGACGCCAGGTTTAACCGGGTATTCCATATTCATCGACGCATACATATTTTGCGCCTTATTGTCGGTCATAAACTCAATGAGTTTCAAGGCATTTTCTGTATTTTTAGCGTGCTTGGTCAAGACAACACCAGAAACGTTGATATGTGAACCACGATCTTGTTGATTTGGGAAGTTGATATATACCGCTTCGGCCCAGGCTTTTTGTTTCTCATCTTCCATCATCTTACCGAAGTAATAGCTGTTTCCGATGGCCAAATCACACAGTCCTTCTTTTACTGCTTTGACTTGTGCACGGTCGTTACCTTGAGGCTTACGAGCTAAATTTTTCTTCACGCCTTCAAGCCATTCTTTGGTTTTTGCTTCGCCATGATGGGCAATCATAGACGCCACTAAACCAAGGTTATAGGGGTGTTTACCTGAGCGCGTACATATTTTACCGCGGTATTGTTCATCCGCTAGCGCTTCATAAGTAAGCGCATCTAACTTGCCTACACGGTCTTTTGCAGAATATACATTGCGCACACGCTTAGTAAGCGCAACCCACTGACCTTCAGGATCTCTGAAGTTCGCTGGGATATTCTTAGTGACGGTTTCGCTGTTAATTGCTTGTGTTAGGTTTTCGTCTTCAAGTTGAATTAGCGCACTGAAGTTTGAAGTGAGTACAAGATCGGCACGGCTATGCTTGCCTTCACGCTTAACACGCTCGATTAAGCCTTTTTTTGCAAAAACCACATTGGTCTTGATACCGGTTTGCTTGGTGAAGTCATCCAAAATAGGTTGGATCAGAAAAGGTTGTCTAAACGAGTAGATATTAACTTCCTCTGCAGCCATTGCTGGTAGGCAAGTAAGCGTTGCCAGTATAGTAACAAGTGCTTTTTTCATAAAGACTCCATTAGGTAAACAATAATTATTATCAACTAATTCTACCTGTAATTGTGCCGTTTTACACCCTGAATATTTGAAACTACGCTCAAGATAAAATTAGCGTTGTAGAAAACGGGAGAATCACCTGTGAGATATATCTCACTTAGCTACCAGAAATTGAGTAAAGACGTGTTGAAATAACACTCAGAATTAAGGTAACTAATTAAAAAATAAAAAGTTATTTATTATTACCAGAAAAAGACGCAAAAAAGATTGAATTTCACTGCTCCCGATTTTTTTTAGTCTGCTTATACTTAAAAACATCTCAGGAAGAGAGATAAAGGATACACAGGATACGCTCAGGGCAGGATTTGCTAATGGATAAGCACCCACTTAAAGGAATATAGGGAAAAGCGAGCGAGATTGTATGTCACATGGTGTGATTACATTAAAGGACAGGGATTAAAGGTTCATGATGAACCTAAGGATTGCTTCAGGGGAGAGGCTAAACGTTGAGGGATAACGTTACTGCATTGGATATGCAGGTGGTTAAGGATGAGGAAGGAAGGTACATTGGATGTACTGGTAAAATGTGGCTTAGGAGATGCCAATTGTTGCAATTAACAGCGCAACACCTAGCTTGAAGCAACACGTTCAGGCTACCAAGTGCCAAGGTAAAACAAGGTGATGATTGGCACTGCTATTTTGGAAAGTAGCAAACAAGGACAATTAGAACAAGGGCTTGTTCTTAGCAAGTGGATGGCAATGGATAAGACAGCGGACGTGTAAAAGGAAGATGGACACAGGGCAAGATGCCTTTATTCGCAAAACGAGAACACCAAGCGATGCCATGGAAGAGGAAAGATTCAGGACGTTGAACTACTCAACTTTGCAGGATGCATTTAGAAGATTCCGTAAGCGCGACTCAGCAATGAGTCGCGCGCTTCTTGTTTTATTTTTATTCCTATCTGTCGCGTGATATTGCGCTTGTGTTGTCGAAATAAATCTCGACCTACCATCATCTTGCTCGCCGTACTGCGTAAACAATTCAGCTTTTTGTCGAGATAAATCTCGACCGACCGTCATCTTGCTCGCCGTACTGCGTAAACAATTCAGCTTTTTGTCGAAATAAATTTCGACCTACAGTTTGCTGCGCTTACCTTTTAAGTAGGCATCTCTAAAATCGATAAAATGCGCGGTTAATTTATCTGCCGCATCCTGCTCGCCGCATTCGGCAAACAATACACACGCAACTTCCGCCGTACCAAGCTGATGTTCATGCGGCGCGACTCGAAGCTTGTAATCCGAGAGCTTTTCAGGGGCGATGGATAACACGGGTAAATTATCGAGGTAAGGGCTCTTTCTGAACATTTTCTTAGCTTCACGCCATGTGCCATCCAAAAAGATGAATAGTGGTGTTTTACTTTCAGTGCGAGTCACCTTAGTAATTACTCGTTCAGGCTCCACGCCCTGCTCTGGGAAAACGACTATTGGTGCATATTGCTCGTCCGAAAGAAGCGCTAAAAACGCAGCGTCAGGCTCAGTTCTGTCCCAACGAAAGGCATGATTATCAGGGATCACATCGGCAATTAAGCGTCCAGTGTTAGAGGGCTTAAAGCTTTCATTATGATACATAAGCAAACACACTGCACAGTCAGCTTTGGCCATTTCGACTTTGTCGCAAATACATAGAGTCGTGGCTAATAAGCAGCATTCACAACGCGCAAGCTTTGATCCCCTTGCCTTATATTCCCGTTGAGCCGCAGCAATTTGACGCTGTCTAAGCGCTAGTACTGAATTATTCACTCTGTTCCCCATCTAAAAATGCCGACGTATTTTAGTAAAGCGCTCGGCTGGCGTCTACGCAAACTTATGCAACATCTTTACTCATGACGTAAGCTTTTGTACTCTAAAGTTTTATTGGGTTTCATTAGGAGTAAAAAATGCAAGTAAAGGACTCTGCAAGACTGAGTTACCGTCTACTCACCCCACAAGATGCACAGCTGCTCGCCGATCTTGATAGCGACCCTGAAGTAATGAAATACATCACAGGCGGTCAGACTAACTCACTTGAAGAAGTAAAAGCCGTATATATTCCACGTTTAACCGAGTATACGGACGAGATCAAAGGTTGGGGGCTTTGGGGCTGTTTCGAGCTGCCAAACAAGGCATTTATCGGTTGGATTTTGGTTCGCCCTGCTAACTTCTTTTCAGAACAAAGAAACGATCAGGATTTAGAACTCGGTTGGCGTTTTAAACAAGCTTCTTGGGGCAAAGGGTTTGCAACAGAGGCCGCACAACATATTCTTCCAGACCTAATAGCAGCAAATCCTACTTTGACGCACTTGAGTGCTATCGCTGAAGAAGAGAACCTTGGCTCCATCAATATTATGAAAAAACTTGGGATGAGTTATGTGAAAAAAGGGCTTCACAAAGATATTTTAGGAGATATGGAAGTCGTTTATTATCATAAAGTTCTTAATTAACCGAACAAAAGCGCAACCACTTAACACCACGGTTGCGCATGCTCACTACTATTAAATGCCTTTGCGACGCAGTGGTTCGGCATACATGCTCAACACCAATTGCTTCAGCTCTTCCGGTACAGACTCTAGTTTAGAGATAAAGTCCTCTTTATCTTCTGGACTAACTTGCGCATCATCGCCTGCTGCTAGGTGATTGGTTGAATGCAGATAGTATAAATCTAAAATCTGTTTATCAATGACATTCGCCAGCTCATCTGGGTTTTCAACATCCGCAGTGATAGGGTCGCCAAATGCGATATGCACATGGCCTTTATCTGAACTAAAGCCCTCGACAATGCTGGCAATGTCTTCGCCTTGCGCTTTCACATATTGGCCAAACTGCTTTTTATGGTATAGCTCTTTAGCCTTAGCAACCGCACATGGCTCATATTGATAGGAGATAGCAACGGGCACAATTCTGAGCTGCTTTACATAATCTGAAAAATCTAGCTTCTGTTTGCGACCATTGAGCTGTAGCATTTTTAACAGTGCCGGATCGGTTTGATCCACCCCATCCTTTGCACGCCCCTCTTTTTGCGCAATCCAAATGGAGTTACCTTCACTTAATGAGTCAGAAATATAGGCTGAAAGCTGGGTTAATGCTTTTAGCATTTCTTTCGGCGCCTTTGCCGAACGCTTTACAATAAAACTCTTATTAAGGCGCATAAGTTCAGTGATATAAGGTACTTGCAGTAAGTTATCACCAATAGCGATACGCACCGTGCGCATATCTTGCTGATGCAAGCCCCAGTTAACAAGTGCAGGGTCTAATACGATGTCACGGTGATTTGAAATAAATAAATACGAGGTATTCGAGTCTAATGTTTCAAGGCCAGAATAAGTCACTTTAGACGTCGTTTTATTGATTAAAATTTGCAGATAGTACGCCACTTCATCTTGTACTTGTTCAATCGTACAAAAATCTCCCCACTTCTTTTTTAGTTTCATTCTTACGAGTGGGCGTGCAATAGCAGGCCAAGCATTTAACCAAGCTGGCAGGTTATATTTGGCGATCACATCAATGAATTGATCATCACCTAGTAGACGTGCCAGTGCTGGCACTACTTCATCATCATTATACGGTCTAATGTCAGCGTATTTATCCACTCTACTTCTCAAATTGTCGGATTAACGAATACTGGAACGCATTCTATCGTGTCAAATAAACAGACGCTAAGCATTTCATGTCTGACCACCAAGGCGATATATCAAGTTGGAACATTAAATGCTTAAGCGTCATGCAATTGTAATACGGTAAAAAGTACCACAATAGTTTATCTTCTAACAACTTTACCTAATTTGAGTATAGCTAATCTTAGTAAGAGTGCTGCTAATAATGCGCCCATCGATACTGTTAACCAATGTGGTAGCACTTCGTGTTCTTCACCTATCATCGGCGTTACCACAAAACTGTAAGTATTGACCAAGTAATCAGTTAAATAGCCAAAGATAAGCGCAACCCCGATAACACCGCCCAAGTAGGCAAACACGGCACGACGCCCTAATTCTTTACCAACCACCCCAATTGTGGCGATGTTAGTTGCAGGGCCTGCGAGCATAAATACCAATACAGCACCGGGTGAAACACCAGCCATTAATAAACCCGCAGCGATTGGAGTTGAAGCGGTGGCACAAATATACATTGGGATACTGATAAGGATAACCACTAGCATGGCGATAATACCGTCGCCCCACTGCGATAAGAAAGACTCAGGCACAAAGGTTTGCACTAGCGCTGCAAAGAATAAACCGATAAGTAGCCAAACTGCGGTGTCGGACAGTAATTGATTACAGCTGAACTTAACAGCTTCTACAATTTTACCAAAAACCCCTTGGTTTTCAGGTACAGGGGCAGGCTCACAACAACTTGTCGTGGCTGATGCAGAATCGCAACAACTGGTTACGGTAGGCTCCGTAGTATCACAACAAGACATATTCGCCCCTGCCATTGCTAATTGCGGGCCTGCAGGCTCACAGCAGCTTGAGCTTACTTTTACGGTTTCCACTTTAGTACTGGCGCAACAGCTATCATGGCTGTGATGTTTTTCAGCAGGCTTTGACTCTGAGTGATGATTAGCGTCACAACAACCGCGAATCGCGCTTGCTTCCTCTGAGGTATTAAGGTGCTTTAGCGCCACAGGCTTATCATCTTTCTCACTGCCAACGAGCAACCCTGCCGCAATTGCGCTAACCACAGCTGCAATTGGCCTAATTACCGCCATAAAAGGACCAAGTAGCACATAAGAAACCGAGATAGAATCCACTCCAGTTTCAGGCGTTGAGACTAAAAATGCGGTTGTCGCACTTTTTGAACCCCCAGCCCTTCTCAGTCCCACCGCAGCAGGAATAACGCCGCAAGAGCAAAGCGGCATAGGCGCCCCAATCAGTGCTGCCTTTATCGTCGTCCAAAACCCTTCTTTCCCTAAATGCTTTTGCAACAAATCTTTTGGAATAAATACATTAAGTAACCCGGCCAATATTAGGCCAAGCAGTAACCACGGGGCAGATACTAAAAATAGCTGCCAAAAATTTACTATCAGTTCATTCATCGATAGCCTCCAAGGCCGTTAAAATCGAGCAGCTCACTGCCGCTTCCTTACCGCCGCAGCACTGCTCTGCTAGCGTGGATAACGATTGTTCAAATTTTTGTAACTCAGCGATCCGCGCTCTCACTAAATCCCGTTTAGTGATAGTCAGTGTTTTCACTTCTTCACAACTGTGCTGATGTTTTTCAAACTTTATCTTCAGCAAGTCTTGCACTTCTTTGAGGCTGAAACCCACTTCCTTCGCGCGAAGAATAAATCGCATTTGCTTTTCACTTTGCTCATCAAACAACCGATACCCGCCCTCGCTCCTTGTGCAAGGGTGTAGGAGATCGTTTGCTTCATAATACCTTAACGTGTCAGTTGATACGTTAAGCCGCTTTGCCAGCTCACCAATCTTTACCACTTTACACTCCCAAGTCCTGAAGATTATCCTAGTCGACATCACAAGTATAAACCTTAGAGTTAACTCCAAAGTCAAGAAAAGGATAAAAATAATGCAAATCGTGGTATTAGACGCTAAAACCCTTGCAGGAACTGATCTTTCCCCCATTGCCAAACTAGGCACATTAACGTCTTACGACACCACATCCAGTGAGGACATCATCACACGCTGTAAAGATGCAGCAGTCATCATCACCAATAAAGTACAGTTAACTGAACAAACAATCGCGGCGTTACCACAATTACAATTGATTTGTGTTGCAGCCACAGGCGTCAACAACATCGACTTAACAGCCGCAAAAGCTCATCAAATTGCGGTAGCCAATGTGGCTGGTTATTCGACCCCTTCTGTCGTGCAGCACACCTTTACTATGCTTGGTAACTTAATGACAAATATTCATCGTTACCAGCAAGACTGCCATGCAGGGCTTTGGCAGCAAAGTGACATGTTTTGTCGTTTGGATTACAGTATCAACGAAATTGCAGGCAAAAACTTTGTGATCGTAGGCCATGGAACGTTAGGAGAAGCCGTTGCAAAAGTCGCGCAAGCATTTGGAGCTCAGGTAATTGTTGCCGAACGTAGAGACGTAACTGAGGTTAGAGCAGGACGAATGGCTTTTGAAGAAGCCCTGCGAATTGCAGATATTGTATCAATTCACTGCCCGCTTACCGCTGAAACAGAAAACCTGATTTCGAGAGCTGAATTCACTCTACTTCCAAATCATGCTTATCTTATCAACACAGCAAGAGGCGGAATAGTCAATGAGCAAGCGCTGGTGGATGCGCTAACTAACAAGCAAATAGCTGGTGCTGCTGTGGATGTCCTCACACAAGAGCCGGCACAAGCAAGCAACCCACTCGTTCAATACCAAGGGGAAAACTTGCTTTTAACACCGCATACGGCATGGGCAAGTAAAGAAGCCATCGAACGTTTAGTCGGCGAAATTGCCATTAATATTGAAAGTTTTGTGGCAGGCACAACGAGAAACCGAGTGGTCTAGATTATTGTTTTAGTGAGTGATATCGCTAAAAGTTAGTGAAAACCATCAACCACAAACTGATTAAAAAATAACAACAAACTGATATTTATAAACTTTATTAGTTGGCAAAGAGTTTGCACTCTTGTGATAATTAAAGCAAAAAATAAATGGCTGTTTGCATTACTTGCTCAGCAACAAAATTAAAAAGGAAAACAACAATGAAAAAATTAATGTTAGTGGCTGCGCTTAGCTCTACTCTATTATCAGGCTGTATCGTTGCTGTATCCGACGGTGAAGTAGAACACGGTTGGGCTTCTGAATACAACTCGTCTAACTGGGAACATAAACAGCGTAAAAATCGTGAAAAGATTGCCAACCTTGAAATGGGCGCGTCTTACTCATCAGTAAAAGACATGTTTACAACCCCTGATTTTAGCGAGTTGGTGTCAAAAGACGGCGACAACTATCAAGTGCTGTACTATGCAACCAACAGCAAACACTCAGACGGCAAAGTAACAAAAGATGAGTGCACGCCATTGGTATTCAAAAACAACCAACTGGTTGGCTTTGGCGACAACGCACTAAAGCAAATTCAGTAAGACTTTATCGCACCAAGGATGGTGAATAATGCGGATATGCTTTAGCCCCCGCATATGGCTTTAGATATTTATAACACTTTAATAAAAACCGTACTTTGCTGTTTTTGTGCAACGGCAAGTGCGCTATCGGCCATTTTGATCAGCTCACCGAGCTCATTACTACAGTGATTTTCAATATGAACTGCACCAATACTAACACTCACATGCGCACATATGGGTGAGGCAATATGGGGGATTTTTAACGCGTTAACCGAGTCGTGCAACGCTTCTGCTATTTCATTAATTATGTCGATATTATGCTGAGTTAGCACCAACGCAAAACGGGTACCGTCAAAACGGCCAATAAATAAAGAACGTCGGGTTGCGGCTTCTTCTAGCGCTTTGGCGACCTTAAATAAGCAGTCATCACCATGCATATAGCCATAATGCTCATTAAACGTTTTAAAATAGTCCACCTCAACCAGCATTACGGTAAACGCACTGCCATCAGCTTTTGCGCTCTCTAAAGCTGATTTCATCGCTTCATCTAGATACCTGCGATTGGGCAACTCTGTTAAACCATCGATAGAGGCTAGCTTTTCTAGCAGATCATTTTTCTTTTTTATTGCTAAATGGTTTTTGATTCTGGCTTTTACAATCAAAGGGTTAAAGGGTTTAGTAATATAATCCACTGCCCCTAACTCCAAACCTCGTGCTTCATCTTTAAAGCTCACACTACCGGAGATCACGACAACGGGAATACCGTAAGTGCTCGCATCCTTTTTCAGGCACTCTAAAACAGCAAAGCCAGCGCCGTCAGCCATTAACACATCTAAAATAATAAGATCTGGTTTGCTTACTTTTAGTTCATCAATACATAACTTAGCGTCAGTGCTATGGGATAACCGATGACCGTCACCTAATGTATTACTTAGGACCATCTTATTTATTGGGTCATCATCAATAATAAAAATGTGCTCAGCTTGCTGCATCTTATGACGCTACCTTTTTAGCTCGATAAAGCACACCACCTGTGAAAGTGCATTTGTTAACACATCCAAGTCAGTGCGATTTGTTATTGTTGTGATCGTTTTGCTTTGCGTTTCAAGGTCTTTTGCAACTTTCGCCAGTCGCTTAAAACCCAGACCAGCAGCTGCGCCCTTAATTCCGTGTGCTAACTCGAATAATGCTGAACCTTGCTCTATTTCAGCAACCTGTTCTAGGTAATCATGGCAAAGTTTAGCAAATTTATCTAACATTGTTTGCAAAAACGTTTCATTTTGCATCATTTGTGATAAAGCAAACTCATAATCGAAAAAGATTTCTTCTGTTTTATCTGACTGGAAAATATTACTTGCCAATGCCTTGCACGCCTGTGTGCTATTGATCGGCTTTACCAAATAATCATTCATGCCAACGGCTGTGGCTTTCGCCCGCTCTTCTTTACTTGCATTGGCGGTCAAGGCGATAACGGGCAGCTCAGTTTCAGACCATACGGCTCTGATCTGCTTGGTCGCTTGATAGCCATCAATGTTTGGCATATGGATATCCATCAGGATGATATCTGGTTGCAGTGAGCGGCAAACTTCCTCAATATGTTCCGCGCTTTGTAGCCCTACGGTAGAAATACCATTCTGCTTCAACATATTCTCAGTAATATCCAAATTTAAGTTGTTATCGTCGACCACCAAGCAAAGCGCACCAGCAACTTGCATACACACGTTGTCGACGGTTTGCGTCATATGGGCAAACTCAGCAAGCCAAGTATAAGCTGATTGGTAAAACACACTTTGATTAAGCGCAATATGGTTACTTTGCTCAGGGAATACCCCTTCACAATGTAGTAGTAATGCGGTATTTTCTGGTAGCGCATAAGCGGGGTCAAGCGAGGTTTCCGGCGGAATAACAACAATAGACTTGTCGAGCTGAGCATGCATCGCGTGCAATCGCTCAACAGATAAAGATTCCGCAAGACCAGCAAAATAGCTTGGTAAGCTATGTGCTTCGGTGGTGAGACAGTAAACTTCTTTGTGACTATCCACAACTGGACAAGCGCCTTTATCTAGCACCAATTCAAAGAAAAAGCAGCTTCCTTCGTTCGGGGTTGAGTTAACCGCAATATCGCCACCTAAGAGTGCAACTTCTTGCTTCACAATCGCAAGCCCCAAACCAATGCCTTCGTGACGACGTGTGAAGCTTTCATCACCTTGGGTAAATGCATCAAAAAGGTGTTCAATCTCTTGCGATTTGATCCCAACTCCAGTATCCCAAACAGCAAACTTTATGGTTTGTTTTGCAGCTCTATCATTAACTAACGCCACCTTCAAACCAACCTTCCCTTGATTGGTATACTTTACCGCATTGCCAAGCAGGTTTACCAAGATTTGCTTTACCTTATCTTCATCACTGTACAGGTAAGGCCAAACTTGAGGGTCGACCTGTAACTCAAATTCCAAATCTTTTTGTATACATAAAGGCTTAATTAGTGATTCTATCGTGGTAAATACATGACAGGTTTGAAATGTCTCGTATTGAATTGTACCTTGGTGGCTTTCAACTTTGGCAAACTCTAAAATACTGTTGAGCATGGTAAGCAGCTCATTTGCAGCCCCAGAAAGCTGCTGCAGTTTTTTATTTTGAACTCGAGTCAGCGTCTCACTTTTGATCATATCCGCCAGACCTAATATGGCATTTATCGGCGTTCTAATTTCATGGCTGATATTCGCGATAAAGCGACTTTTGGCAAGCGTTGCGCGCTCAGCATCTTGCTTCGCTAACAACAAACCGGTTATATTTTGAATATGGATAACGTAATACTTAGGGCGCTTATTTTTATCCCAAACTAACGAAATACTCAATTGTAACCAGCGGTGCTTACCCGACTGTGAAATCATGTGTTCAACGACTTTCTTTTGCTCTTTTAATAGCCCAGCTAAGACAGGCTTTAGCTCTTGCCAGTTTTGTTCGTCAAACAAGCGTTCCAGCTGCTTTTCTCCCGTATTCTTATCAAGTGACAAGTAACGTTTGGCAGCCTTGTTCATCTCCAAAATTTTACCGCTGATCGCAGCCAAAATGACGCCATTAGGTGCAAACTCAGTCGCAGCCCTAAAGTTTTCTTCAGAGTCTCTTAGGGCATTATATGCCTCTTGTGCGGCGGTAATATCTCTCGCAACCCCCAAACAACCGATGAGCTTTCCAGTTTCTGATTTTAATGGAGTGATTGTCAAAAAGTAGGTATTTGCTCCAAGGACAAAGTTCGTTGCCACTTGTTCTTGCGAGCGCTCCATCGCCACTTCTTGTTCAAGTAATATGGTTAATCCAGATGTCACTTCAGGTTGTGTTTTCGCAACCAAATCCGACTTATCAACCCCCATAAACTCTTCAAACGCGCGATTACAGCCTATGAATGAACCGTCGATATTTTTGAAATAGATAATATCGGGCACTGAGTCAAGCACTGCATTAAGTAAAGCCGCTTGACGCTCTTTTGCCTCAAAGCTTTGCTTTAATGCCTGTTGTTTGCGTTTAATTTCGTCATCTAGTTCTTGATTATGTTGCTTAAGAGTATGCATTAAGCGCGATTTTTGCTCCACCACCTGCTTGATTTGTATAAACCAAGGTTGCCATTCTGAGGGGATGGGATAATTTAAAGTGGCTTGTGGTGTATGCTCTTGCAAAGATAAATAATTCACAAAATGCTTTAAAGGTCGGACAAATATTTGTCCGCTTAACCACACAATGGTCACAAAGGTAAAAAGAATAAAAAACAGTAATAATGCAAGTTCGAGCAAGATCTCCTGCTGTAGCGGAGCGGCAAATTGCTCATAGCTTTCATGATAGTTTAAGCTAATAGGCTCTTTGGCGGGCTTTGCAATAAAGTGCAGTCCGTACTGCCAAGGTGCTGATGAATTCACAACACCATCGTGGTCGTGGTCATAACGCTTCCCCGCGATAATCTCATCGCTTTGGTTTTTAAATTCCATCGTACCGTCTAAGGAGCCGATGTTTAACAACCACCTATCAATAATATCGCTATCGTAGATCATCAATACATGGGCGTTATCCACCGTTGATAATTTCTTACCGAGCGCAAACATTTGTCTATCGAAAAACTTCACGGGTGGACCAACGACTATATTGCCCAAGCTAAAGTCGGGTTCGAACTTACCTTGAACTAACCGGGTGATGAAATGGCTGCTTGACGCATCTCGACGCTTAACATACGCAAAACCATCATCTTCTATGTATGCGACCGCATACAATCCACCTTGCAACGCGAGTGCGGCATCAAAAGCGGTATTAAGCGATAATACGGTTTGCCATCGTTTAGTGGCAAAAAGCGCTTCACTGACTTGCCCACGACCAACAATCTCTCCACCATTGTTTGGTAACGCATGATAATAATGTTCAGGGTGTTGCTCTATATCTTCTAACCACTCTGGCGGCTTTTGAAAAGAAATTGGCTGCGCTAGGTTAACGGCGATACTATCAAGAACGACATGTGCAGCATAAAACTCTTGTTTCAGCTGCTGAGAAACATATTCATACTGGCCAAAACGTACTTTGTACTGGCGTTCGAGTTTAATTTGATAGAGATGGTAAGCTAAGACGAGGACAAGTAGGATGGGTATTATTACCGCCACTAAAATTCCCTTTCGGTAACTTTTTAGTGGTAAAAATTCTTTTGTCGCATCCATTTACTGGCTCGTTCCCGTTTGCACACAGTGTTAGCAAAAGAGTAACGAGCCAGTCGGCTCAAGGCAAGTTATAAATTTTCTTCAGCAAAACTTGCCAAGCGGCTTCGTACTACACCGTTTAAGTTAATGGTAGCGCTACCTTCAAAGTCTTTAAAGCGCTCGACAATATAAGTTAATCCTGATGTCACTGGGGTGAGATAATTACTATCAATCTGGGCGAGGTTTCCCGTACAAATTAATTTGGTTCCCTCACCGCAGCGAGTGATGATGGTTTTTAACTGTGATGCCGTTAAGTTTTGGCTCTCATCTAAAATAACGACTGCATTTTGAATACTTCGGCCACGCATAAAGTTCACCGATTTGAACTGAATGTTCGCCTTTTCCATAATATAGTTTCGGCTAGTCACTGGGCTTTCATCGTGTTTGTGAAGCACTTCTAAGGTATCTGTGATTGCCGCAAGCCAAGGGGCCATTTTCTCTTCTTCCGTGCCTGGTAAAAAGCCAATACTTTCAGCTATTTCAGGCGTATTTCGCGTCACAATTACCTTGTCGTAAATTCCTTTTTCGATGATCATTTCAAGCGCACTGGCAAGCGCCAATAAGGTTTTTCCGCACCCCGCAGGTCCTGTTAATATCACCAGCTCAATGTCAGTATCAAGTAATGCATCCAGCGCCATACCTTGGTTGATATTCTTCGGTTTCACTCCCCATGCTTGACGGTGCATCAAACGTTCAACGCCTAAGTCTTTTAATCGAATGTGCTCAGAATCGTATCCCACAACCCGAGCTGCGAAGTGATTAGTATCATCTATCAGATACTCATTACAGAACACATCTGGTACGAGTGATTTTGGCACATCATGAACCGTGTATCGCCCTTCCTGCTGCGTTTGACACTCACCAACATTTTGCCAAAAATCGCCTTCAACCTTTTTAAAGCCACTGGTTAAAAGCGCAATGTCGTCAATCAGCTGATCGGTACGATAATCTTCAACATACTTGAGTCCAGCGCCTTTCGCTTTCAGTCTCATATTGATGTCTTTGGTAACCAGCACCACTTTTTTGTCGCTGTACTGAGTTTGCAAATGTACCGCACAATTAATAATGCGGTGATCATTTTCGTTGCCGGGTAACCCGGAGATGGAATCAGGAAACAAGTGATCGTTTACAATAATCAATTTACCTGAACAAGGCGTTCGGTGACTTTCTATCCTCAATGTTGGTAGCGCTACCCCCTCTAGCATTTGCTCTGGTGTTGCATCGCGAAGCACATCATCTAACCCACGAATGGCAACTCTTGCGTCTCGGCTCACGTCACTCTTTCGATCTTTAATGTGATCGAGTTCTTCAAGGACAGTCATGGGAATCACAACATCGTGTTCTTGGAAGGAAAGGTAAGCGAGTGGTTCATGGAGAAGTACGTTGGTGTCGAGCACGTACACTTTATGGTCTTTGTCTTGTTTTACCATAGCGCATTCCTGTTGTTTACAGATTATTATGCTATACCCAATACACAACACTGCGGTTAATTATGTTTTGGGTATAGTTCAAGTTTAGTCTATTTGTCGCAAAAGTCGCTTTTATGACAGTAGAAAATCCAACTTGCATATTCATAAAAAACAACTAGTTAGCGATTGCCATGCCAACTAAATAGAAAAGGCGTCAGTGCCTGATAAATAAAGGCTTGAGTCACTGTTGTGTATTGAACAAACCGACATGAATAGGTAACATAGCCGCCTTTTTTCTGCATAGACGAGATAACCATGAATTTTTCCTTAGGTCAGCGCTGGATCAGTGATACGGAATCAGATTTGGGATTAGGTACAATAGTGGCACTTGAGGGGCGTCAAGTGACTATTTTATTTCCCGCTAGCGGAGAAAACCGTGTTTACTCAGTACAGGAAGCGCCTGTAACTCGAGTTGTATTCAACCCAGGCGATGTGATCCGCCATGTTGAAGAGTGGGAACTACGTGTTGACAGCGTGGAAGAGCAAGATGGACTATTTTGCTATCATGGTACTCGAGTTGATAATGAAGAAGAGACTTCATTCAAAGAGACCTTTCTGGATCACTTCCTCAAGTTCAATAAACCTCAAGATCGTCTATTTGCAGGCCAAATCGACCGTTTTGATCGCTACACACTGCGCTATCAAACTTGGCAACACCAGTTTGATAAAGAACAATCTCACCTTAAAGGATTGATAGGTCAGCGCGCTAGCCTTATTCCACACCAGCTCTATATTGCCGATGAAGTCGGTAAGCGCTTTGCACCTCGCGTACTTCTGTCTGATGAAGTGGGCCTAGGTAAAACCATTGAAGCGGGCATGATTTTACACCAGCAAATTCTCTCTGGTCGTGCCAACCGCGTGTTGATTGTGGTTCCAGAAAACTTACAACACCAATGGTTAGTTGAGATGCTACGCCGCTTTAACCTACACTTTTCTATTTTTGACGAAGAGCGTTGTAGCGAAGCTTATGCAGATGCACCGAATGTATTCGAAACAGAACAACTAGTACTGGTTAGCCTAGAGTTTATTACCAAAAAGCGCCGCTGGTTTGAACAAGCCACACTCGCTGATTGGGATCTACTGATTGTTGATGAAGCACACCATCTGACGGTCACAAAGGAAAAGCCAAGCACTGAATATCAACGTATTGCTGAGCTTTCTCAAGACATTCCTGGACTTATCTTGTTGACTGCAACACCTGACCAATTGGGTCACCGCAGTCACTTTGCGCGTTTACAGCTACTCGATCCAGACCGCTTCTACGACTACGACGTGTTCGTTGAAGAAGAAAGTCATTATAAAGAAGTCGCAGAAGCCGCAAACAACTTACTGCAAGACAAAAAGTTAGATGCAAAAGAAGAACAAACACTTTGTACACTGCTAAAAGAAACCGATATTTCTGAGCTACTAGCAAAGGCACAAAGTGGCGATAGCGACGCCAAAGCTGAAATCTTGTCTATGCTACTAGACCGTCATGGTACTGGCCGTATTCTATTTAGAAATAGCCGCAGTGGCATTGATGGCTACCCAAGTCGTTTGTTACATCAATACCCAGTACCTTTACCGAAGCAATACAAAACAGCAATGTCGGTAATGGGTAACATTGGTGGTATTCAAAGTCCTGAATTTAACGCGATGCGTGCTTTGTTCCCTGAAAAAATCTTCCAAGAGTTTGAAGGTGAAGGAAGCAGCTGGGCGCAGTTTGACCCGCGCGTCGAGTGGTTGATTGCTAAATTAAAAGAGTTAAAGCACGAAAAAGTACTGCTTATTTGTGCCAAAGCGGAAACCGCAATTAGCCTTGAACAAGTATTACGTGAGCGCGAAGCGATTAAAGCGGCGGTGTTCCACGAAGGCATGTCTATCATCGAGCGCGACCGCGCGGCAGCGTTTTTTGCTGATGAATATGATAGCGCGCAAGTTTTGCTCTGCTCTGAAATTGGCTCTGAAGGTCGTAACTTCCAGTTCTCACATCATTTGGTGCTATTTGATCTACCGCTTAACCCTGACTTACTTGAGCAACGTATTGGTCGTCTTGACCGCATTGGTCAAAAGCACGACATCAATATTCACGTGCCTTACTTTGAAAGTACCGCACAAGAAGTATTACTACGTTGGTATCACGAGGGCTTAGATGCGTTTGAAACCACCAGCACCACGGGGCAAATGCTGTATAAGTCTTTCTCTGATGATTTGTTAGCGCTGATCGCTGAGCACAACTGTGACGAAGACGAATTAGATCCTCTATTGGAGCAAGCCGCAAAAGAAAACGCACAGCTGCGCACAAAGATGGAGCAAGGTCGAGACCGCCTACTTGAGCTTCACTCAAGTGGTCAAGGTAAAACAGATAATATCGTTGCTGAACTTGAAGCTCTTGATAACGACGTAATTTTGCCTGCGTTTATGATTAATGTGTTTGATACTTTTGGTGTTAACCAAGAAGACAAAGGCGAGAATACGATTATTCTCAAACCTACCGAGCACATGCTTAACCCTTCTTTCCCTTGTTTGAAAGACGATGGCATCACAGTGACTTTTGACCGTAACACCTCACTGTCACAAGAAGACGCGCATTTCATCAGCTGGGATCACCCCATGGTCAGCGGCGTAATGGATATGATCTGTAACGATGACTTTGGTTGTGCGTCAGTGGCACTGCTTAAAAACAACAAGCTACCTGTCGGTACTTTCTTTGTTGAAATGATCTTCGTTGCAGAAGCTTCTGCGCCTAAGTCTCTTCAAGTAGGTCGCTTTTTACCGCCAACACCAATTCGTGTTCTAATGGATAAAGGTGGCAATGACTTAGCCCAAAACGTGGCGTTTGATGCATTCAATCAACAGCTTTCTGCCGTTGGCAGACAAACCGGCAGCAAGCTAGTTAATGCGCTACAAAGCGCTATTCACCCGCTTATTACTCAAGCTGGCGATATTGCACAAACTCAACTTGAAAGTATTCAAGCCAACGCGATGGATAAAATGCAAAAGCAATTAGGTGATGAGCAAGGTCGTTTACAAGCACTTAAGGCTATCAATCCGAACATCCGTGATGAAGAAGTTCAAGTATTTGATAAACAAAGGGCTGAGCTGAGCACACACATTGAAAAAGCGCAGCTTAAGTTGGATGCGATTCGTTTAATTGTGGTTGCAAACCAGTAAACCTCCCACACCGAAAGAGAGCTGCGGCTCTCTTTCTCGCTACCGCTCACTTAGCAACTCATATATAATACCCGGCTTCGTTCTGTTCATGCTGAGGCAGCTGGTGTTACTAAATTACGCTCCCCCCCTTTCTCCCTATCTTGATATTTTGTACCAAGATGAAGATATGCTGGTGATCAACAAACCAAGCGGGTTACTCACCGTACCTGGTAAAGATCCAAAGCATTGGGACTGCGCTATCGCCAGAGTGAATTTTGTCTACCCTACGGCAAGAATTGTGCATCGCCTTGATATGGCAACATCCGGCGTGCTGTGCCTTGCTATGAATAAAGCAGCGCATCGCCATCTGAGCATTCAATTTCAAGACCGCTTAACCCGCAAACACTACATCGCCCGAGTTCATGGTAAATTACAACAGCAAACGGGTTCTGTTGATTTACCGCTGGTGTGTGATTGGCCTAACCGCCCAAAGCAAATGGTTTGTCATGAGACCGGTAAACCTTCGTTAACGCATTTTGAAGTCATGGAATATGAAGCACAGGCAACACGCGTTAAGCTAATCCCCATCACAGGACGTTCTCATCAACTCAGAGTACATATGCTTTCGCTTGGGCACGTTATCCTAGGTGATAGGCTATACGCTACGGGAGAGGCGTTAGCGGCGGCTTCACGTCTACAGTTGCATGCAGAGATGCTGCAAATTTCGCATCCAACAACTGCTGAGATGATGGCCTTTACCGCACCGGTTCCTTTCTAAGTAACCTGTTTACTCTGTTAGTTAGAAACGGTCCAGAAGCTGTGGCCTTCGAAAAATTAAGCAAATTTAGCGTTGCCAGCAAACGCTCAGATTAACGTTTGCTTAGTCACTAAACAAAGCGAGTAAAAAGCACGCGGTTAACACATAAATTGCATTACTATGGTTTCGTGATCGGCAGATGTTTTATATACTGTAATTGTTCCCTAGCTCGTAGGACAGCTGATTAAGTCCCTGAGCCGATAAATTTCGTTTAGGATAGCAGTTTGTTTACTATTGAGCATGCTCGGCATGTACCGAGAAGCCTACGGTAGGCTGTTGCTCTCCGCCTTGAACCTCAGGGTTCAAGGGCTGACATCGGCATCCGCGAAGCCGGGGAACAACCTTTCCCACTCTACGCTTGTCATTGCCTCAGAGCTAACTCGCTTTTACACCTACTCAATAAACCGTATAACCCAACTCCATACTATAAAAGCGGCCACACGGTTAACGTCGCAAAGCAAAAGAAATCGCGAAATAAACTCTAGAAAGGAGTCGCGAGATAACGCTAGAAAAGAGTCGCGAGATAACGCTAGAAAAGAGTCGCGAGATAACGCTAGAAAAGAGTCGCGAGATAACGCTAGAAAAGAGTCGCGAGATAACGCTAGAAAAGAGTCGCGAGATAAACTCGCTGCTACGAAAGATTATTGTAAGCTAAGTGCATATCTCAGTGTTTTTAATTACTATGAGTTAGTACCAACTCACTACAAAACATCTTTATATGAAAGGAAAAACCATTAAAAACTTTCATTTTTATTGATAACCTTTTGTTCTATTCCATAGTCAAAGAATATTTTAGCCAAATCAACAAAACCTCTATAGTAGCGCGTTATTTTCATATATTTCGAAAGGTATTCTGATGTCTTTTGCTGTTATCGCCGCGTTTGCGGTTTTTATTGCCATACTTTTCGGTCTTTATCGCTTTCAACAGCGCTCCGAAACCCTGTCACGAACGGTATTATTAGGCTTAGTTGCGGGTAGCCTATTTGGACTCGCCTTACAATTTGTTTTCTCAGGTGACTTAACCACCAAACAGACCGTACTAGATTGGGTTGCGATTGTTGGTAGCGGCTATGTCAATCTTCTCAAAATGGTGATTATGCCATTGGTCTTAGTTTCTATGATTGCCGCGGTCGTAAAATTAGATAATCAAGGCTCTCTTGGAAAGATTTCGTTTGTCACCATCGCAATTTTAGTTTTTACCACGGCCATTGCAGCGCTCATTGGTATTTTTATCACTCAAGCATTTGGTTTAAGCGCACAAGGCTTAGCTGAAGGTGCACGCGAAACGGCCAGAATAGCGGTACTTGAAGAACGTGCAACAACCGTTGCCGATTTAACCATTCCACAAATGCTGCTTAGCTTTGTACCAACCAATCCGTTTGCTGACTTGACTGGCGAGCGCTCGACCTCGATTATCGCAGTGGTGATTTTTGGTGTGTTAACTGGTATTGCTGCTCGTAGAGCCATCATGGAAGAGTCAGATTTAAGTAGTCCAATAAAAAATGCAGTTGAAGGCGCACAGGCAGTTGTGTTGAGATTAGTACGTATGATCATCGCCCTTACACCTTATGGTGTAGCTGGTTTGATGGCCAAAGTGATCGCCACATCAAGCATGGCTGACATTATTAGCTTACTCGGTTTTATTATTGCCTCTTACGTTGCCATTTTACTGATGTTTGTGGTGCATGGCTTACTAGTTACTTTGGTTGGTGAAAACCCAAAGCATTTCTTCCAAAAAATTTGGCCTGTTTTAACTTTTGCTTTCACCTCTAGAAGCTCCGCGGCAACCATCCCATTGAATGTTGAAGCGCAGATCCACAAGCTTAATGTTCCCCCTGCGATTGCAAACCTTTCTGCATCGTTTGGTGCGACAATCGGACAAAATGGCTGCGCTGGCATTTATCCTGCAATGCTTGCTGTAATGGTTGCGCCGACTGTAGGAATAGACCCGTTCGCACTCGACTTTATTGTCTCATTAGTGGCTATGGTTGCAATTAGTTCGTTTGGTATTGCGGGTGTTGGAGGTGGTGCCACTTTCGCGGCGTTGGTGGTACTGCCTGCGATGGGACTACCAGTGACAATTGCAGCGCTGCTTATTTCTATTGAGCCACTAATTGATATGGCAAGAACGGCACTCAATGTATCGGGCTCAATGACCGCAGGTACAGTGACAAGTCGCTTGTTAAAGCAAAAGCATACCAACGAAGCTATTTAGTGCTATAACAGCTTAAGGGCCAGCTAGTTATTCTGGCCCTTCACTTCTAATCGATCACGAGCTTTGCAGTGCCAAGCCAAAAGGACAGCAAGGACTTCATTGAATCAACCAGCTCATGATATTGAGACGGTTTGGTCATATAAGAATTTGCCCCAAGCAAGTAACACTGTTTTATATCTAGCTCAGAATCCGATGTACTGAACATAATAACCGGAATATGCTTAAGGTTTGCAGCCCCGCGCATCTCAGCCAATACATCTTTACCGCTTTTTCGTGGCATATTTAAATCAAGAATAATAAGGCTAGGTAATAGCTCAGTGCTATTGAGTTTCTCAATCAACTCAACGCCATCACTTACGAATTGTAACTTAGCCTCCATCACGCCGTTGTCTTCAAATGCATCACGGATTAATTCTTGGTCGTCGAAATCATCATCCGCAACCAAGATATAGTTTACAGAGTGAAGCTGTTTAATTAAATCATGATGATGAACCATACACACTCTCCTTAAACTCGCATTAACCTCGAGTTTGTATGCTGATATCAGAACCGCATCAATGGTTCTACAGCTAAGTTAACTCTCTTGCGCTGAAATCGGCAAGCTAAAATAGAAAGTAGAGCCTTGCCCTACTTCCGTTTCGACCCATATGCGACCATGGTGTCTTTCGACGATTTTTTTACAAATAGCAAGTCCAAGTCCTGTACCGGCATATGCGCTACGGCCATGTAATCTTTCAAAAAGATTGAAGATCTGCTCACTAAATTCAGGATCAAAACCAATCCCGTTATCCTTAACGGCAACGATCAGTTCATTTGCTTTACGTTCGCTGCTAATCGAGACCCGCGGCGTTCTTTCTGGCGCACTAAATTTAATCCCATTATTGATTAAGTTTAGCAGCACGCGTTGCAACTGCCTACGGTCTCCAAAAACATCACCAAGCCCTGTGGTATCCACTTGAGCGTTTGACTCTTTAATCACTAACTCAAGATCCAGTAAGGTTTCAGCTAACGCATTATCGCCATCAAATGATTTAAATGACTCACCTTTACGGTCAATCCGTGAAAAACTTAGTAGCCCTTTGATCAACTTTTGCATTCGCTCCGCAGAATCCATCATACGCTTAAGGTAGGACGCATGTCTTTCATTTAGTCCCTCTGCAGAGCATTGGATCCGATCACCGAACATTTGGATTTTTCTAAGCGGCTCTTGTAGATCATGGGATGCTAAAAAGGCAAAACGCTCCAGCTCTTGATTCGACTCATGTGCTTTTTCAAGTGCTATCGTCAGTAATTGCTCAGCAGTACGACGCGAAGTGATCTCATTTTCCAACGCTTCGGTACGCTTAGTAACTTTTTGCTCTAGAATTGCATTGAGCTTTTTATATCGCTCTGATTTAGCCAACACATAATTAACCAACGTATTACGAAATTTCAATGCACAACTTACTTCAGCTTCCGTCCAAGGGTGAGATTTGCACTTAACATTCTCGACCCACAACTTAAACGAACTACGCGGCATTAAACGGTGGCTACCATCATCCAAAAACTCAATGGATTTTTCAGGCTTCCCTCCCCAGTTTTTGGTTTGAATAACTTCCTTTCTAAACCACATAATAAAGTGATTAGCATCCGCAGAAAGTGGCATCAATAGCACGCCACTCGCCGTTTTCGCAAATGTTTTAAATGTTTCGTTAAGTTCACCTAAGCTATGACAATAAAAAATGGAGTCATCACCAAGTTGATGCTCCGCAAGCCAGCGGTAGATACTCTCAATATCCGCCTTTGCAGGAGTTTGCCCGTAGCACTCCAAATCACTTTCAACACGCCACGCAACACCGCTGGATTTCATCATTTCTTGCAATGCCGCGGATTCATAGCGCAGGCCATCTACAAAAAAGATCTCTTTTGCCATACGCTCAGTAACAGACGAGCTCAATGTCAGGGCTTTGGCTTCTGCCATTGCTTCTAAAGACGAAATTTTAAGAGAAATTAAGTAAGATAGCATCAGCCCCATATACTGAGCGACTTCACGGATGTTAAATGGCACTACGTGCTTTTCGTAGTGGTGGCAGGCAATCAGCCCCCAAAGCTTACCAGCAACGATAATGCTGATAGACATGGTTGCCTGAACGCCCATATTGCGTAAATATTGGCAGTGAATTGGCGAAACACTACGTAAAATACAGGCACTTAAGTCAATTGGCTTATCTTGCGGATAAAGCAGTGAATTTTCACTGTCAACATCAGCAAGCAAACGAATAGGGTTTCTTAAATATAGCGCTCTTGCTTGCTTTGGAATGTCAGACTCAGGAAAATGTTGGTTTAAAAAGGAATTAAGATCATTACGCTTCGATTCTGCGACCACCTCACCATTATACTCGTGATCAAATTTATACAGCATCACCCTGTCAAATTGCGTTAACTCTCTAATTTCTTCCACAGCCATCTCGAACGAAGCTTGTAAAGATTGAGAATCAACCATACTAGACAGTGAGTGCTTCATAAGGTGTTGCATTGAATGATTGATTTCAACGCCTTGCGCCGTGTTTTGCTCAAGCTCTAAAATGAGACCAGCTTCGTTTTGACTTGCAACTACAGAAAGTTCAACCCACTTTGCATCCTTGGTTTTTATGGTGGCCGTCATCGGATTCAAACGATGGATTTCAGAGGAGTTAGCATTACTGGCTAACAACTCAAAAAAAGGAGACTCAAAAATCGTTTCAGCATGAGTATTGACTAAAGCGCTAGGCTCAAGCCCTACAAGTTCGGCAAAATTTTCGCTAAAGTAGCGTAGTGTTAATGTGTTGGTGTCGAATAGCAATAAATAGCCATGCGGCTGAATTGAACCTGGAATATGAATTGGCTCTTTATGACAATTGTCTAGTGTTGCTTCGAACTTCTCCACCTTTTATACATCCTCTCCTTTTACCTAGCTTTACCATCCTATCACGGATCCCCACCTAGCATGCAAGCTGTTCAGAGTAGATATGCGTTCAGTTCACAAAGCGATAAAATACGATTAGACTTACACAATCACGAAGTAAAAAGTAAGTGTATTATGACAACCACAGTAAAGTGTCCAACCTGCCAACAGGCTGTTGAATGGTCGGATAAAAGTCCATTTCGTCCGTTCTGCTCAAAACGCTGTCAATTAATTGATTTAGGTGATTGGTCTGACGAATCAAATACGATTTCTACACCGATGAAAAGTGGTGAACTTACGCCTCAAGATGCGGAAAGTTTGATTGAAGATATAGAAGCGATGCTGGCAAAAAACAACGAAAACTTTTTTAAAGAATAAATCTATAGGCCGAGTATTTCGGCCTTTACTCACTCATAACTACTTGCTTAGAAAAGCAAAAACCAAGCACAGTAAAATCACTAGTCACCTTGTTCTACTTGCTCTTCTTCCGTCTTTGACTCTGAACTTCTCACTTCATTTTGGTAAGTTTTAGCAATATGCCCTGCTCCTTCCAAAATATCACTTAATTGGATCCGACAAATTTCCGACAATTTAATTAAGGTACCTAAGCGAAATGAGCTTGTTCCGTTAAGATAGTCGTCTAGTGTGGTGAGACCTATTCCGAGCTTCTGGCTAATGGTTTTTTTAGTATAGCCTTTACGCTTTTTGAGTTCTTTTAGCAGTTCTCGGATCCTAAGTGTCACCTCGTATTCTTCAGGTGTCTGCATGTCTCCCTCAGTGATACCTAGTAACAAACAGCCAACAACAAAGAATACCCTTAGTTACTCAGAAGAAAGCAAAAGTTATTGGAAAGTTTGTGCGCGTAAATTAAGAATTTTTCAATTCGACACTATTTCAAAGAGTTGTCCGCAGACTTGCTAGATGTACTCTTAATCGAAAAATATCACAACGCAAACATGTTATCAACATGTAACTTAAACCAGTACAAACCGTTGTAATATTTTATACACTGATTCCAAGGGGTCAGTTCTCTACATCAATCTGGAATACAAGCTCTCATTTTATAGGAAGGTGACAAAGGCTTGAAAATAATAAGGTCCTTACTGGGAAGGTAAGGACTAAGTTAGAAAGACTTAATTTGCTTTTTTATGGCCTTTGTGGCTACGACGTGACTTAAGTGCTTGGAGCTTATCGCGCTGCTCTTCATTCAATACATGGAATACTTTGTGACGAGTTTCCATTGAAAGTAGCGCCCACGCTTGCTTTTTATCTTGGCCTTTTTCCAGTAAAAGTTGCGCTTGAACCTTATCAAAGGCTGGGGCTGCCATAAGTGCTTTCATTTCTTCACGATAAGTTGAATGTGCTTCTTTCCCGCTTTCTTTTAACGCTTTTTTTGCAGTTTTGTAATCCGCATAAATCGTCTTTAGTTGGTCTTGCTGCGCTTCTGTTAGCTCTAATAACTTCTGGCCTTTATCAGATAGTAGCAACCTTGCTGAGTGCTCAAGCTGCCCGCCCATAGGTCCCGCGTTTGCAGTGAAGCTAAAAGTCGATACACCAAGTGCTGTAACTAATGCTAAAGTAGATAGTAATTTCATGGTATTGGCTCCTTGTTCGCCATTGCTTTGTCACTTCCAAATTTAGCAAGCACAAAGAAAAGGAACGTCAGACAGAGGTAAAGTTTTGTCAGTGCTTTGCAAAAAAAAGCAAAGGCAATTTACATAAGGCGTTGAAGTAAGGTGTAATATGCTAGAGCCGAACTATTCAGGCCAACGCCAATCAACAATGCTGGACTAAGTATGACAATGAAACATTCCATTTTACTTATTGATGACGACCAAGAACTTTGCAGCCTGTTAAAAGAATACTTTACTGCAGAAGGCTTTGAAGTGGCGATGGCCCACACAGGAACAGAAGGTCTACAGCTGGCATTAAAGCAAAATTTCGACCTGATATTGTTAGACGTAATGCTTCCCGAAATGGATGGTTTTGAAGTACTAAAGGCGTTACGTGTCCAGAAGATGACACCTGTTATTATGCTAACGGCAAAAGGCGATGACTTTGACCGCATCTTTGGTTTGGAGCTAGGTGCTGACGATTATATTCCAAAACCGTTTAACCACCGCGAACTACTCGCACGCGTTAAAGCTATTACCCGTCGCGTCGATCATTATAAACAACACAGCCCGGATGATACCTTTACTATCCACCAGCTGCGTTTAGATGTTGCTTCGAGAAGCGCTACTGTTAATGGCGAGGTGCTGTCGCTGACGGGCACCGAATACGAGGTACTACACTTGCTGGTCAGAACTGCAGGAGAAGTGGTCGACAAGCAGACAATTTCACGACAAGTATTAGGCCGGCCACTCGTGCCTTATGATCGCTCTATCGATATGCATGTCTCTAACGTTCGCAAGAAAATTGCCGCATTAAGTGAACACACTTATATCAAAACGATCCGCGGCGCTGGCTATATTTTTCTAAAGGCGTAATGAATGAAGCGGTACTTACTTGTTAAGGTTTTTGCCTGGTTTTGGCTCACTATCATTGCCACTATGTTGTTGTTGCTTGGGATCAGCATGCTACAACCTGATGTTGTAGAAACTCACCGCATCTCAAAACCCATGCTGCAAAATCTAAAACAATTAGAACAAGCGTTAATACGCGCAAGCGAGCGCCCCAACTTTGAGTTGAATAAGGTCGCCAAACTGCGTAAAAGAAAGGCTCGAAATATCTACTTGAGCCACCGCGATGCCGAAAAAAGCGTTGCCGCCGATCCCAATATAAAAACGCTGAATTTAGATTTACTCAGCTTTACCGAAGATGCCAAACCGGTCGCTATTTTTACCCCAGAGTACAAGGCTTTTGGCCCCCTAGAACTTACACTTCAAGGTGAAAGTTATCGTCTTTATTTAATTTTTGAAAACCATACCCCAAGTGCACTCATCAAATTAAGAACCCTACCGCTTTGGGTAAAAATCGCGGTCGTGCTAGGCGCAAGCTTATTACTGTGTTTTTGGTTTACTCGAGATCTATTGTCGCCAATTAAAGAGCTACAAAAAGCCGCTGCAAAACTTTCCCGTGGAGAATTGTCGAGCAGAGCCGATATAAATACCAAGCGCCAAGACGAGCTCGGTCAACTGGGTCATGATTTTAACTTAATGGCTGATAAATTAGAGTCTTTAGTTAACAATCAAAAACGCTTGCTTGCTGATATATCCCATGAACTACGCTCACCGCTCACCCGCTTACAAATGGCCACAGGCCTCGCTGCAGGCCATGCCACAGCGCAAAGCCAAAGTTATATCGAGCGCATTGAACGTGAAGCTCAGTTAGTTGAAAATATGCTCAGCGATATTTTGCATTTATCTAAGCTCGAAGCGGATCAAGTGCCAATCGATAAGCAGATAATTAAGTTCAATGAGCTGCTCGACCCGATATTGGAAGATGCACTGTTTGAGGCACAACAATTAGGGAAGGACCTTGTCGTCACAGCACTACCCGAGGCAACACTTTATGGCGACCCAATGCTACTTAACCGCGCATTCGAAAACATTATTCGTAACGCAATTAAGTATGCGACTAGCCTTATTAATGTCGATATTGAGAGTGACGGTAATCAGTTGCTATGCACTATCAGTGATGATGGTAAAGGCGTAAGTGAAGACATGCTCGACAAGCTTTGCATTCCATTTTTCAGAGTGTCGAGCGCACGTACGCCAAGCAAAAATCAAATGGGCGGGTTTGGGCTGGGTCTTGCCATTGCGCAGCACGCGTTAAAAGTACATGATGCCCATATCGAATTTAGTAATAATGTTGGTTTGCAAGTCAGCATTCGAATTCCATTACACAGGTAGCCATGTTTTATAGCCAAAGTCAGCAACTTGAATCACACCTTCCGGAAATTGATGAGCACTGGCAAGGCTGCCAAAAAGGCTTTTTTGATACCCCTCATGGTAGGCTATTTTACGCCTACCACATTCCAGAAAGGGCAACGTTCAGCCTGGTGTTGGTTAATGGCCGTATTGAGTCTGCTCATAAATACAGAGAATTGCTGTGGGAGTTTGCGCAAAACAACATAGCGGTATTTACCTATGACCATCCAGGACAAGGCTACTCGCCGCGATTACTTAAAGATAAGCAAATCGGCTATGTTAGACGCTTTGAAGATTATGCTGCAACGCTGCACTGCTTTATGGATCAAATCGTTGCCAAGCAGAACACCTTGCCACTTTTTATATTGGCACATTCAATGGGCGGTGCCATTACCTGCGATTATTTAACATTATTTGCGCCTCATAACATAGAGGGAGTCTATTTATCAGCCCCGATGCTTGGGATCAATACGACTCCCTACCCGACTTGGTTTGCCGAGGGACTGGCGGGCGCAGCTTGTTTATTTGGACTAGGTAAGCATTATGCATTGGGACAGGTGCACTACCACAACAAACCTTTTCAAGATAATGACCTTACTGATTGTCCAATTAGATATGCGCTATTTAGAGGTTTGTACGATCAATTTCCCGAGCTACAACTCGGTGGTGTTAGCTTTGCTTGGTTATACACGGCTCTACATAAATGCCGCTCGTTTCAAGATATTAAGCTAGATCTACCAATCCGTATCGCGACAGCCAGTGAAGACAGCATTGTTGATAATCAGGCGCAAAGTCAATTTGCCGCGCACAGGGATAATGTGACAGTTACAGAGTTTATCGGGAAACATGAACTACTTTGCGAGCAAGATAATACCCGCAAAGCCGTGTTAGATGATTTTTATGCGTTTACAGACGAGCTACTTAGTGCTAAAGAAACTGGGTCTTGATGGATAAGCACGTCCATCTCACAATCAAACTCTTCTTTAATGCTAGCAACCACCTCATCCGCAACCTGATGCGCTCGCATCAGCGGCATATCGTCATCAAGCTCTAGATGCAGTTGAATAAACTTGATTTTGCCACCTTGCCTGGTACGCAAATCATGTACTCCATAAACGTCCTCATGACTCGACGCGATAAGTATGATCTGGGCTTTTTCTTCGTCTGGCAGCTCTTTATCCATTAAGTGCGCAGCACTTTCCTTGGCAATATCCCAACTGTTATAAAGTAAATACATCGCCACCAAAATACCAAAAATCGGATCGGCGTAACCTACACCATAAAAGTTAAGCAATACCGCTAGGAGCACCGCGAGGTTTAATAAAATATCGCCCTTATAATGTAACGAGTCGGCCTTAATGGCGATGGACTGCGTGCGTTTAACGACTTGATACTGCACCGCAACCACCAACAAAGTACAAACTATCGCAAATAAACTCACCCACACACCAAACAACGAATGTGGAATTTGGGTTGGATTGATAATGCGCTCTACGCCATGAAAAGCCAATAAACTCGCAGAGCCCGCGATAAAGGCCGCTTGTCCAAGCCCAGCTAATGCTTCTGCCTTTCCATGACCAAATCGATGATCATCGTCCGCAGGACGCAGTGCGTAGCTCAGTACAAAGAAATTCATTAAAGAGGCGCTAATATCAAGCAGTGAATCAGTTAAAGAACCGAGCATAGCGGCACTACCTGAAGACAGCCAAGCCCAACACTTAGCTGCGATCATCAATCCCACCATTATGATGGTAAAGACACTTGAAAACCTAACCCAAAACTCATAGCTGCGATCCACTGGCACCTCATTTCTTCATATTATTTAATCTGACGTTTGGCTAACTGAAATGATTAGTCGTCAAACCACTCGCAAAATGCCACGGCATCGCGATGCTACTATATTACAGGGTAATGCTTTGAAATGAAAAACAGATTACGGTTGTATAGTTTTTATCAACAGTCGTACTTTAAAAACTGGGTAATGGATTTCGCTCTATCAAGCGCAGCACATATAAATGTCGACAAGTATCAGCTATACTGCCGGGCAAAATTTAATTGAGGCCTATCATGTTAGATATCGTTTTATACCAACCCGAGATCCCGCCTAATACAGGCAATATTATTCGTTTGTGTGCTAATACAGGATATTCACTACACCTGATAGAGCCGCTAGGATTTGAATGGGATGATAAACGGGTAAGACGTGCAGGCCTTGATTATCATGAATTTAGCGAAGTAGAGCGTCACCCAAACTTTGAAGCATACTTAGCCAAACGAAATCCAAAGCGAGTATTTGCTTGCACGACAAAAGGTAGCAAATACCATCATGAAGTAGCCTATGAAGCAGGTGACTGCCTATTGTTTGGCCCTGAAACTCGAGGTTTGCCAGAAGACATTATTTTTTCACTGCCTGAGCCTCAGCGAGTTCGTATTCCAATGCGCCCCGATAGTCGCAGTATGAACCTATCTAATGCTGTTTCCGTTTTTGTCTATGAGTCTTGGCGACAACTCGGGTTTGCTGGCGCAAAGTAAAAATAGCGCCTAGCCTCTGCTGCATAGGAGCAAACTTGAGGCACAAAAAAGGCGCCTTACGACGCCTTGCTAACTTTAATTTACATTAACTATAGGGATTCTTTTAAATTTCTGCGTGGTGCAAAATCGTACCAACAATATCACTGAATTTATTTGCTGGTTTCATTGAGTTTACTGCACGTCCACAGGCTTTCATCATATCGATTAGGTCAAAATAACCGACTGGATGCTGAGTCACTTCATCAATAACAAGTAAAAACTCGAAGCCACCTTCTTCCATTGTTTTAAGCACATTGCCAACCACAGTTTGGCTAGTTTGTTTTAAGGTGATTTGACGAAGATCTGATAGTGGGATCATGACATCATTGACGTTTAAATCACGTCTTGTACAACCGCGTCTTTCTGCAATACTCAACACGTAGCGACTGCCAATTCTTGCATTAGAGATCATACCAACAAGCTTTTCTTTGCTATCAACGACAAAGCTTGCTCTGCGGTGCGTTTTGTCCAGCACTAACGTAGCTTCATCTATGCTACTGTTTTCATCAATATGCTGCATAGGTGCCAAATGTAGATTGTGCATTAGGCAATGTGCTGGCGCTTGCTCTAGGTTGTCAGTGTTACAAGCTGGGAAGTTATTTTCAGCAAGTTCATAATTTGCAACAGGTTGAGTTTTCAATACTGTGTAAGTGTTCATAGATCACCTCTATCTTTAAAATTAATTAAGCACGGAAAAGAACTAAATTAATTTGCGACAGGTGGTGCTCTAATAGACTCACATACTGAGTTTGAATAAGAATAGGTGGGTTGCGATTGCGCTATGATAAAGCTACTAGCAACCACGAAACGATGGGTTGTTGATACAACGCAATCATCTAAATCAGGGCTGGAGTTCGAATTGTCTAGGTCAACAACGATAGGCGCGATTGAAAGCGTGGTATCACATTTAGCAGCATCGGCCGTTGACACTGTCAACAGACTCAACATACAAAATGTAATCATCCAACGAATTAACCGCATAGTATTCTCACTTCTACTGCCTTACTTTGAGTGTATGGGCAGTTTCTTGCGTTTACAAGTATTATTTCTAATCTATTTACTAAGCTTCTAAATATACTGAGGTTAATTTTCATACGCACACTCAGGCACTATGTGGGCTGAGATGAATTGTTACTAATCTCCTATTTGTAGCCCGCTGTTTAGCGTTATACTAACGCCAACATTTTTGGTATGTGCCTTAAATCAAAAGAATTAAATCATACCAATTTGCTTAATTAAGTGAGCTATTTTGGGGCGAGAAAACCTTGTCGATAACCAGGCGAAAACTTTACTATTTAGTTGTTCTAAATGAGAAATTTTTAACGCAGTTAGCGTCAGATTTGCTCCTTCAAATTGAGCCAGTATTAAGACTAATTGGTATTACAACACGAGGTGTACAGTGCAACTATCACGCGGTATCGAGTACTTTATTGCCGGTTTTTCTTTAATCACCCAAAAAGGATTAAAACGTTTTGTATTTATTCCTTTAACAATCAATGTACTGCTATTTGGTGCATCACTCTTTTTTCTTTATGACTGGCTGACTCAAGGATTTACTTATCTCAACGGATTGTTACCAGATTGGCTCAGTTGGCTGGAATGGCTAATGTGGCCAATTGCTATCTTAGTGATACTTTTCAGTTATAGTATGATTTTCACGGTGATAACCAACTTTATTGCTGCGCCTTTCAATGGCTTACTCTCCGAAAAAGTAGAACTTTACCTGACCAACCAACATATCAATGATGATAAGTTAATTGATACCATAAAAGATGTGCCGCGAATGTTGGGTCGAGAATGGACCAAACTCTGCTACTACCTTCCACGTGCACTCGGCTTTTTCATCTTACTTTGGATGCTGCCTATCGTTGGGCAAATTTTATGGATTATGTTTACGTGTTGGATGTACAGCGTGCAATATAATGATTATCCGTTTGATAACCATAAAATTCATTTCAAGCAAATGAAAGATGATTTGAAAAGTAAACAAGGGCTGTCTTATGGCTTTGGCTTTGCGGTGTTTGTACTGACCTCAATCCCATTTGTTAACCTCATCGTGATGCCCGTTGCCGTTTGTGGCGCCACTAAGTTGTGGGTAGAGAACTATCGTCAGCAATATCGTTAAACAAATTGAGGTATGACATCGGACTGTAAAAATTCCATGATTTACTTACGCCTTTTACGCTTTGTTAGAATGAGGCAGGTATGCGCCAAATAATATGGATGATATGGTTGGTGGTTACGCTAACGGGATGCCAGGCAACAAAGCAGTTTGATGTCGGTACACGGCCTCAATTTTTAGTCTCGCAACTTCCAGATGGTGAGCTTAAGGAAAAGCTTGCAAGCTGTTTAGATAAACCAATCAAGCGCACACGTTTTTCCATTGGACATCGCGGTGCACCACTTTTCTACCCTGAGCACACCAAAGAATCATACATTGCCGCCGCAAAAATGGGAGCTGGCACGCTCGAATGTGATGTTACTTTTACGAAAGACAAGACTCTCGTTTGCCGCCATGCACAATGTGACCTTCATGCGACAACCGATATATTGCTACAACCTAAGCTTGCTAGCAAGTGTAGACAACCCTTCACACCAGCGGATCCAGACTCTGGTAAACTTGCGTCTGCTCAATGCTGCACCTCAGACATTACCTTAGCAGAATTCAAGCAACTAAAAGGAAAAATGGATGGTGTGAATACTCAAGCAACCACAGTAGCAGAGTTTGTCAAAGGCACTCCCAATTGGCGTACAGATCTTTATGCCAGTTCTGGAACCTTAATGACCCACAGTGAAAGCATTGCTTTATTTAAGCAACTTGGTGTAAATATGACTCCTGAGTTAAAAACACCAGAAGTGCCAATGCCATTTAATGGGTTAAGCCAAAACCAGCTCGCACAAAAAATGTTAGACGAATATACTGATCACAATGTCCCCCCATCTCAAGTTTTTCCACAATCCTTTTCTTACCAAGATATTCAGTACTGGATAAAGCATGCACCAGAGTTTGCAAACCATGCCGTATTTCTTGATGGTAGAGAAGCTGGCGAACATTTTGATATTAACAAACCAAGTACTTGGCAACCGTCAATGGAAGACTTAGCCAAAAATAAGGTAAAAATTATCGCCCCACCAATTTGGATGTTAATTAGCGAAGATAAAAACGGCGATATCATTCCGTCGCAGTACGCCCTAGCCGCTAAACGTGCAGGATTAAAGATAGTTGCTTGGTCTTTAGAGCGCTCAGGCCCTTTAACGAACGGCGGCGGTTGGTATTATCAATCTGTAAAAAACGCAGTTAAGCATGATGGCGATATACTTAGGGTGTTGGACATATTGGCAAAACAAGTTGGCGTAGTTGCTGTATTTAGTGACTGGCCTGCCACCACCAGCTTTTACGCCAGCTGCATGGAAATTGAGTAAATCAGTTGCATTAGACTAAGACCCATTAGAAAGTCATTAGCACCTATTTAAAAAACTGAAAAATTTAGGTTTGTAAGTCCACAACAAAACCACCAAAATTGATGTGAGTGTTGCTGTGGCGAACCAATAAACTAGCCCTAAAGAGACACCCCACATCGCTGTAGCAAAAGCCACCGTAATGAATAAAAGTAAGTATCCGAGTATCCTAAATTGTCGTTGTTGACCCACATCGAATGATCCGTCTCTGTTAGAGAGCTTCACCCTATGTCGTGACAAGGATAAATTCAACAACGCAAAGGCTAAGAAAAGTAACACAAACAAAACAACAATTAACTTCATTGGGCCGCCTTAACACTGATGCCTTCTTGTCGGCAACGTACAACCCAAAAAGCTGCTACAAAGCATATAGAGATAAATAACACCGTTAAATCAAATCCAACCATCAGCCAATCACTATTTATCCAACTAAGCCATATATTATGCTCCGTTGTTAGTGCGTTAAGTATAGGTAGTAGCCCATATACCAAAGCAGCACAGCATAACATTCGCTGCCAAAGCCATTTTTTTGAGGCTAATCCACAATAGAGTGTGCATAGGCCTAACGTTATAAAAAGTATATGCATTTCCCAAGCTGCTCGGCTTGGAAAGTCTATTGGCAATAACCGATTACCAGCAAAGTAAGACGCTATCGCTATAGGAACCCCAATGATCATCGCAATATTTATGCGCTCTATAATACTCGTCAGGATCTTATTAGTACTAGTCACTGCCTTGCGCTTTTTCAACCATATCATAAGACCAGTAGCAACCATCGCTGCGCCAAATAAACCTGATAAAAAGTAAATCCATCTAAGGTAAATATCAGCAAATAGCCCCTCATGTAAATGCTCTAAGAAATCATAAACACTTGCAGCTCCCCCTGCTTTTCCGAGGGAGGTTTCGAGCATAACTTTATCTTCAATAGCACGATACTCAAGCAACGAGGCGAATTCGACTCCACTTTCCGATTCAAACCAGATCTCAATGTGTTCTTTTTCTGTATTTCTCTCAATGACGCCAACATAACTAACTTTATGTGATTTGAAGCGACGTTTAGCATCAGCCAAAGCAGATTGAACGCTTAACTCTGTGGGGAGCATCTCGATTATTTGCTGTGACTTTTGCTCTATCTGTGATTGCGCATAAAATTGGCGATGATTTTGCTGACCTTCTCCATAGCGCAGGTCAATAACTGGAGACATAGTGATCCCCATCAGCAGCAATAACCCGCTATAGGTGATCATCAAGTGGAACGGTAGTGGTAGCACACTAAAAATATTGTGAATATCTAGCCAAGAACGCAACCCTTTTTGAGCTCGAAACGTAAAGAACTCAACGAAAATTTTCTTGTGAATAATTAGACCAGTAACTAACCCTATAAGCATTAGCATTGCAGCAATACTGGTTAATATATAGCCTACAAGTTGCGGTACATAATGTAGATTATAATGCAAACGGTAGAGCGCCTCACCTCCGCTAGTTTGTCTATTACGGATAAGCGCTCCCGTCACTGGGTCGAGGCTGCTTTCGTGCCATTGTTTGGGTGTTTTGCTTTCGGTGTTACCAGGTTCTAACCAAGAGATTTCAATAAATGGATCTCTTGATGTGGGAAAACTTATGTACCACTGAGATGCATTATCACCATGTATGCTGAGTTGCCTGGTCGCGATATTCGTTATTGCGCTATCCTCAAGTCCTTTCGAAACCATGATTTCAGGTTTCATCCAACGATCAATTTCGTTTTCAAAATATCCGACACTGCCAGTCACAAAAATGAAGTACAACATCCACGCAAAAACAACGCCGGTCCACGTATGTAGCCAGCTCATAGACTGTCGAAATCTCGCTTTCATTCTCAAATAGCCTTTTCTAGATACATGACTAAAACGCTTAGCAAAACAACTAAAAGCGCAATAAAAAATATTGCTCTAGTAGTGCTTTTAACAGCAAACACAACGATCACAATCAAAGTGTAAATAATAAAACTGGACATCATTCCCGCGACAATACCATCGACTTTATTATCTGATGGTAAGTACGAAATAAGCATGGCACTCAAGTTAGCGATAACATAACCACCAATCACGCTAAGTAAAACTCGGCAAGTAATATGCGCAGCTGGCGTTGGCTTAAATACAGGTTTCATTAGCATAATAACCAAATGAAAAGAGCTAACCCTTTAAGTTAGCTCTTTTGACAATAACACTAGAACTGATAGGCAACTGTCAGCCTAATATCGCGACCTGCTTCTTTGATCCCGACAACACCTTCATAACCAGGAATATGACCGTAATCGGCAACACTACCATGGCTGCGGTAAGACTCATCTAATAGATTTTGTATTGAAAGGTCGACTCTCAAAGAGTCGAATGGCTCGTAGCTAACATAAGCATCGACTAACTGGTAGCTTGGTTTGTCAATTGTCTCAAGCTTTTCAACCCAACCTAGCTCAATTGAACGGTGAAATACTTCAATATTATTTAAGCTCGCCACATACTTGTAATTCCAGCCAAGTTTAATCTGATCGTTTAAGTGATAGTTAAAGTCTACGTTCAATGAGTCTCCAACCGCATTACCTAGACCACCGTATTCGTAGGCAGCCAAGTCAATGTTGTCAACTTCGATGCGGTTTGTGGATGTCGCGTCTGTGGGATCTGGCCAATTAAATATCACATTATCCAATTCAACGTTATTATGGTTAAAGCTGACAATTACATCAAAATTGTCCGCTTGATAACCACCAACTAGTTCAAAACCTTCACTCCCCAAATCACCGATATTTTCGTAGAAAACCCCTTCACGCCCTTTAAACTTGTCGAAGACAACACCATTAATTGTGCTAGAGTATACAGATGCTTCAAACATCCAAGCGCCGTCATTATATTGAATACCGAGTTCAACATTTTCTACTTCTTCAGGAACCAAGTTTGCATTCGGCGTTAGCTCACCGACTGTGAACGCATCTGCGATTTGTCTGCCTCGCAGCGCTTCCGCATAGCCAAGTGACAACGTCAAGTTATCAGCAAGGTTGTATAGCAATCCAACATTTTTACTAAAACCATCCTGTTTTTTGGCTGAGAACTCACTGGTTGATGTAACTGGTGCACCAGCTGCATCAGTCTCAACAACCCAAACACCATCAACCTTTACCCAGTTTGCTTCTATACCTTGATGATCCAACTCATAGGAATCAAAACGTAGACCGAAACTTAAACGCAGATCAGGAAAAACTTGCCAATGATCTTGGACATAAGCTCCTAACACAGTACCATCTTCGTCAAAAATCCCACCAAAGTCTTCATAGGACTGCGAATGTACCTTATCGTTTTTGTGCTCAATTCCATAAGTAATAGAGTGAGTACCGATATCACTGGTATTGCGAATATCAAAACCTATCGTTTCAATTGACGCATCCCAGGTATATAACTCACGCTTGAATGATGATTTTGTTTGATACACTGTTGTCTCTAAATTCACCAGAGAATTTAAAAACCAGTTGTGGTTAAGCACTAAAGTCTCGCGCTCACCCCAAGATGCAAACAGTGGGTCGCTTTCCAGAGGTGCCCAGTTTGTTTGCTTGCCAAACTCACCGTCCTCTTTTCTTTGCTCGTAGCTAACTGTAATATCTTGAAATTCTGTCAGCTTGGCATTCAGCTTAATAAATCCTAATGTTTGATCTGCTGCGGTTCCTGGAAGCGTATTACCGTCACCATCTTCCGTATTTTTGCGGCTAACTGTTACATACGAAGCTAAAATGCCGATTGAATCAGTTGCCTTACCATACAAAGATAGACTCTCTTTATGCCCGTCATTGGTAAAATAACTTACTTTGGCAGTTCCACCGAACCTTTCATTTTCATCCAATAGATCCGCCGCACTTTTCGTTTTAAAACGTATTGCGCCACCAACTGCACCGCTTCCTGCTGTTGCTTCACCAGCACCTGCTTGTACCTCTACACTTTTCAATAACTCAGGTTCAATGGCAACACGACCTATGTGATGAAATAGTGTACTAGTTTGCGGAGCACCATCTACCGTGACATTCACCATTGAGTCTTCCACTCCACGAACAAAGATTTTTTGTGCAATCCCCAGCGATCCACCAACAGTAACTGAGGGGGTATGGCGGAAAATATCTTCTAGGTCATTTGCTTGGTAGTTAGCTAATACTGCAGGTGTAATTTCGGAGTTTGTTGTTGCCCCAACAACGGTAATTCTTTCGACTTTTTTTAGTTCATTTTCTGTATCGGATTGCTCTGCAAGTACGCCAAAGCTAAGGCTAAAGCAAGCAAGAGAAACGGCTGACGCTATAGTAGTTTTTCTAAAGAAATGACTTTTTTGGGATAAAAATGGCATGATTCATGTCTCAAACAACAGTTAAAAGGCTGAATCAGAATTATTACCATTTAGCTTTCTCAATCAATCACTTTTACAATTGTTACATTTTACGAAACCGGAATTATTACTTGTACAACCAATCCTCCACTGGCTAAATTACGTGCTGACACGCGCGCTCTAACACTTCTCAAGTGTCGCTTAGCAAGTGCTAAACCAAGACCAAAACTATCACTTTGTGCGAGACGAGCATTGTCCACACGGAAAAATGGCTCAAATACTTTCTCAATAAACTCTTCGGGGATCCCAGGCCCCTGATCAAGCACTTCAACTAAATAATCGTTGCTTATTCGCTGTAGTTTTATCTCGACTTTTTTACCTTCAGGCGTAAAGCGTAAGGCATTACGAATGATATTCTCGATTGCTGGACACAGTGCTCTATGGCAACTATTTACAACAACGGCACTTTTTGGCGACTCAAATAACAGCGTTCGATCTGGAAACTCAAACTTGGCGTCATCGATCAACACATCCAAAAGGTCTACTAAATCTACGCTTTCCTTCTGTAACATTGGGTTTTCATTATCTAACCAAGCCAAAGTGAGTGAATCTTCGACCAACTTTCTAATCTGTTGAGATTCACGTGCAATACGTTCTAAGTGTCGTCGGCTATCATTCTCTTCAAAGTTACTAACCGCAATATCTAGTCGAGTTAGCGGAGTTCTAAGTTCATGTGACAGATCAGCGATTAGCTGACGTTGACTTGCAATTAGCTCCCCGATCCTTGATGCCATCTGATCGAACGTTGAGGCTAAATGTGAAAACTCGTCATTGCGCTTGCCAAGATACTTTCCAAGTCTTACTTTAAAATTGCCTTTACTAAAAGCATTTGTTGCACTATCCAGCTGTCGCAATGGAATAATGATATGTCGATAAAGAAAGATGGATAATACGGCCAACACTGCCATAGGAATGAGTACCTGAAGCATAAATTTAGTCGTATTCCAGTAGATCCCAGGCCGCATTCGCTCTGGTAACTTTATTAGTAAGCTTGCATTAGAAGACTCGAATGGAAGCTCCATTATTGGATTTGATTCAAAATATAAATGTATTTTCCATTCGATGCTTCGACCAAAGTGATAGCTGCCAACGATATTCTGATCTATTGGCTCTCCGGCTAACTGAATAGCGTCAAAACTCGCTATTGATACCCATGTAGATTCCTCTTTCATTAGGTTTTTTATCCAAGTCTCTAGCGCTTCTTGGTTGTTAGCCAAGTAGAGTCTTTCAGCTTCAGACTTCCAATTCTTCATTTGGATTCTATCGCTTACAGCTATCATACTCATGCTTTCTTCTGTTTTAAGTGTTAATGCATGCAGTAAATAGAAAAAAGCGACCAAACCAGCAACTAAGATTAAGCTCAATTTCCACAAAATATTTCGTTTCATTTAAAACAGTAGCCTTTTCCATGCACAGTTTGTAAACGCTCACCATGCCAGTTTGCTTCATTAAGCTTTCTGCGTACTCGACTTAAGTGCATATCTAAACTCCTATCATATGCTCCTAGTTTTTTATTAAGCACAGACAGATATAAGTCAGGTTTAGTTATGATTGTATGTGGCCGTGAAGCAAGCTCCCAAAGCAACTTGAACTGGATTGGTGTGAACTCTAATATTTCACCATGGACATAAACGGATTGAGTCTGTGAGTTTAGTGTTAAGCCATCAATGGAAATCTCTGACGGTATAGAGAGTTGAATTATATTTTGGCTTCGCCTAAGGATACTTTCCATTCTCAAGAGCAACTCAGTGGAGTTAAAAGGTTTAGCAATATAGTCATCAGCCCCATGCGCTAAACCTATAATGCGTTCTTCCTCAGCCCCTTTTGCAGACACCATTACAACAGGGATCTGACTCGTAGATCGCAGCTTTCTCAACAAGGATACGCCATCTAATTTTGGCAACATATTATCCAGAAGGATCAAATCATGCTGCTGCAACTGAGCGACTTGTAGTCCCGACTCACCATCAAAGCACTGCTCAACTTGATATCCTGACTTTTGCAACAAACCTACTAAGTAGGTACCTAAAGTACAGTCGTCTTCAATTAGCAAGACCTTGCTCTCTCTCACGTCAAACCTTTTAAAATGCAAATGATAACTAGTTTCATTTTTGCATATTAAGCACTGTATTTTGAAAAGTAAATCTCAGTTGTAACCAGATGAATCTATTTTTTTGCAAAAAAAATATAAAGTATCAGAAAGCAAAAAACCTCGCGATTGCGAGGTTTTTTAAAGGATGGTGCCCAGAGGCGGAATCGAACCACCGACACGAGGATTTTCAATCCTCTGCTCTACCGACTGAGCTATCTGGGCAAATTTTTTCTAGTATCTAAATCCTTAAAAGGATTTTCAATACAACTCCAAACGGCTCTACCGACTGAGCTATCTGGGCAAATCTTTTTTAGTATCTAAATAACTTAATACCTAAGCTATCTAAAAATACAGGCTTTCGCCTAAATAAAGTGGTGCCGACTATCCGAGTCGAACGGATGACCTACTGATTACAAGTCAGTTGCTCTACCAACTGAGCTAAGTCGGCACACTAAATTATTGGTGCCCAGAGGCGGAATCGAACCACCGACACGAGGATTTTCAATCCTCTGCTCTACCGACTGAGCTATCTGGGCAAATCTTTTTTAGTATCTTAATCCTAAAAACTCAATCAACTGAGCGTTCTAGAAAATACAGGCTGACGCCTAAATTAAATGGTGCCGACTATCCGAGTCGAACGGATGACCTACTGATTACAAGTCAGTTGCTCTACCAACTGAGCTAAGTCGGCACACTAATTCGTGTACCATGCAGTTTCTGCATGCACCACATTGCTAATGCAATGATTTTAATTTGGTGCCCAGAGGCGGAATCGAACCACCGACACGAGGATTTTCAATCCTCTGCTCTACCGACTGAGCTATCTGGGCGTGCGGCGTATTAAACGGGTTTTGCGGTTCTAAGTCAACCCTTTTTTTAAATACATTTATCGTTTGCACAGTTTTCAGACAAAGCGGTTAAAATACCGCTTTTTCGATGGAAAAACACTCGACTAGCTATGTTTTACGGTATTTAACGACTTTTATCTTTGAGTAAGGCAAACGACTCTAGACCTATAATAAAGAGAAAGCCAGCTCTTGAGACTTATATACCTATAAAGGAGTGAAACAAACAAGAAGGTATGTGCTTTTGCTGTTCTGATACCACAGTTAGACGACACTTATTCACTCTTTTTGATTCTCGTCTTTATAGCACGTCTCCTGTTTCACGCCGCGCTTCGTTTTAATGTCGCGAAAGTTTCATTACGAATACCTTATTCATACCAAATTTGAAGCAACTAACGAGACTGTCTTTCAAGAAAACCGAAGCTACAGAGACTTATCTTATCAATCCCCCAAGGACTACCTCCTGATTGTAAAACGAATTTACACGGCAATATAGCAAGGTAACATGTAAGCCATTCGTTTACCGCAGCTCTAGTTCACCTAAATTACCTATACCTCACTTGGCGAGCAATATTGTCTCTGAACTAAAGTTGATATTAGCCTGCGTAATTACCGTCATGGACACTTATCATTTAACAAAAGCATTAAGTAGAATTTAATTTTTATTAAAGCTTACTGCTTTGCACATCGCAGGCGTAGTGAAAATTATCGAGATAACAACCTGATTATTTTAAGATTTAAAACAATCAGATAATCTTAGGCTATTGCCACTATTGATTGAAAAACGAGAGGTAAAAACTTGCCGAAGGTGATAGGATTGCTACAACTAATAAGTATAAATAATTCTTTCGGGATTAAGCATGCCAAATAGCGCGAACACCAATGCAAATGGACGGATACTTTTTTTATTTATCGCAATATTGATTGTTGGACTATGCAGCGCCGTAGGTGCTTACCTACTGCCAAAGCAGGCTGACGTCCCTACCGCACCAACCGTGAATCTGCAGCAGCAAGCAACAACAGTTGCAACTCCCCTTGCTAAGGTGGTCACACAACACGGTTTTGACAGTGCCAAGCAAATTGTATCCGCATTATTAGCTTCTAACGAGCATTTGGGCGTCTATTTGTATGTCAATACAGGGATGGGGCAACCAAACCTGGTATTTCAACAAAGTGCAGGTGAGCAAATCACTGCATTGAATCGTGAAGAGTCTTATAACAAAGACACAATGCAGGTTTACCACATGCCACTGCTACTAGATGAGCAAAACGTCGGTGAACTCATTTTGACCTATACGCCACCCGTTGCAGCTGCGCCATCAAGCGACCCATTCATTGCTTATGTATTACTCGCTGCTGCTATTATTAGTGCCTTGATGATCGTTGTCATTGCAGCACGTCGGCTTTCTGGCGCATCAAGCAACGATACTGAAGAACTCATCGCAGAAATCAATCACCTAACGATGGATAAAAACTACAAGTCGACGGTTGGTACTTATTATAGTGGCGGTCTGGCTGAGGTTGCTGAAGCAATAAATGCACTGTTAAAGCAAGTACAGTCATCCATAGAGTCCGATCAAGCAACGCAAAACGAGTTAAAACAGCTTCAAGAAAGTCTCGAAACCGAAGTTCAAGCCCGCACGCTGGCGCTGGAAAAAGCGATTTTAAATGCGGAGCGTGCAAGTGATGCCAAAACCACTTTCTTAGCCACTATGAGCCATGAGATCCGCACACCAATGAACGGCGTCATTGGTACCATTGATTTACTGCGCCAAACCGATCTTGACGGTGCTCAACACCGCCTCACCACGATTATTCGCGACTCGGCATTTTCTTTACTTGGTATTCTTGATGATATTCTCGACTTTTCTAAAATTGAGGCAGGTAAATTACGCATAGACAATAGTGCTTTCTCGGTGGCTGAAACCACAGAGGAAGTCGCACGTGTGCTTTCATCAGTAGCGAAAAAGCGTAAATTAGACTTACAGCTGTTTGTTGCTCCTGACATTCCAACAAATTTAGTTGGTGACACAGTTCGCGTTAGACAAGTACTTTATAACCTTTGCAGTAATGCCATTAAATTTACGACTACAGACGACTCAACCCAAGGTTATGTAAAAATCTCCGTTGAAGTTGCACAAAACACCTCGGAGCATTACACCCTACGCTTTACCGTCACTGACAATGGTAAAGGCATGACAAAAGCTCAGTTGAGAGAAATTTTTAATCCGTTTATTCAAGCTGAAGGCTCTATCACCCGAGAATTTGGCGGTACAGGACTTGGCCTTTCTATTTGTAAAAGTTTAATCGAACTCATGCTAGGTAGTATCCATGTTAACTCAGATATTGGCATGGGAAGCGAGTTTGTTGTGGAATTACCATTTAGTGTGGATGGCAAAGTTAATTACGTAAACAAACAAATGTTAAACGGTCGCACTGTTGCTCTGCTCACCCCAAATAATGAGAGACGCACCATTTTAAATCGCTACCTTTCATTTATGGGTGCGAACGTGATTACTATTGATGAAAGCGAGATAGCCGAACACCAACACGAGGACAAATTGATTTGGGTGTTAGACGGTTTAGACGGCATGGATAAAGTCAATGAAGAGCTAAGAACCGTAGTCTACTCGCTTGAGAAAAACGAACAGCAAGTTGTTGTCTTAAGTAAAATGGACGAAGCAGCGCTTAATCACAAAAATATTTTCTATCTCAATGCATCACCGTTGTGTAAGTCTAGCTTTATGACGGCTATCTTGGTCGCTGCCGGTTTGCATAAACCAAAGGAAATTAAACCTTCTCGCACCATCAACGACTTTTTAAGCGTTGATGAAGCCAGAGCAACCAACAAACTGGTGTTGTTAGTTGAAGATAACGTATTAAATCAGCAAGTGCTGACCGACCAATTACACCTGTTAGGCTATGGTGTCGAGGTTGCAGAAAATGGTGAGGAAGGCTTAGAACTTTGGAAAAAAGAGCACTTCCCAATCGTACTAACTGATTTACATATGCCTAAGATGTCAGGCTACGACATGGTAAAACATATTAGAGACTATGTAGAAACCGCAACCGATACCATTGAGCAACCATACATCATTGCCGTGACAGCTAATGCACTAAAAGGTGAACGAGAACGTTGTGAGGCGGGTGGTATGAATGACTATATCACCAAACCAGTAGAGTTAAATGTACTAGAAGCAACGCTCAATAAATGTATTGAAAGCTTACCAAAAACACAGCAACCACGACAAAGTACTGAGCCATCAACTGTCGCACCAGTAGCCGTTAGCCAAGTACCGGTAGGATCAGAGCAAGCGGCTGAGCTAGAGCCAGTTGTTGATGAGGCTATAGTTGTAGAGTCTGAAATTATTGAAGCTGAGGCCAGCGAACCAGCTCCCGCTATCAATATGGACATGCTCAACAAGTATGTGAACCATGATGAAGCGAAACGAAATCGCTTTTTCCGAATGTACTTAGAACAAAGTAGCCAGTTAACACGAGATGTAAATGGTGCGGTGATCACGATGAGCCAAGAGGAAATCATTGAAGCTTGTCATCAACTTAAGTCCATCTCCAAAACTATCGGTGCCGAAAAAGTAGCAGAAACTGCCATAGAGTTTGAGACTTTATGTAAGGAAGGCACGCTGACCACCGATCAGCTGATCCAAATGCGTGATAAATTGGAGCAGGACTTTTTAGCTGCAACCGAGTTTATTCAACAATATTTGAGTCAAGAAGCGTAATGATATGGGGGTGGGTAGCACTGCCCCCACAAATCTTATCGCTAATTGGTTGGAAGCGTTTTTCTCGACTAGGTAAAGATAAATGGATCGCAGGGACAACCTGCTCCCACACCTGCAACAAATGGTAAATATCAGCGATAAAAAGATACATAACCTTAATGGTTACGCCATTCATTGAGATATAACCGCCACCTAAAAGAATGATCCTTCCCTGAATCACTGACCGCATTTTATGCGCTTTCTGACTCCAAACACTTCCCCTATTAATTCTCACTGAGTATACTGACGCACTTTTTTAAATTAGTTAGTCGTTACATACAACAAACGCTAGTTGAAATAGGTACTGGTCACCCGTTCAAAAAAAGTACAGGCATGCCTGAGTTCATACAAGCAAATATCTGATTAAGATTTTTACTCGGTGACTCGATGAGCAATGCCAATCTGCATTGAAAAGTGTTCTATTTACCGCGCATCGCTTCAAACGTTGCATGTTAAGTACATGGCTCATTATTCAGTGTTGATTGAAAAACATTAGATGCAATAACGCATCCTTTATAAAAATGGCCAGATACAACACATTGATTAGATTAGGAAGTACATATGAATTCAGTTCCGAAGGCCGGAGAATTTCTGGGTCACCCTAAAGGCCTCTTCTTATTATTTGGTACCGAAATGTGGGAGCGCTTTGGCTACTACGGTATGCGTGCCATCTTAGTTCTTTATCTTGTAGCACAAGTTCAAAATGGTGGCTTCGGTTGGAGCAATGCCGACGCACTAAGCCTTTACGGCACATTTACGATGGCCGTTTATCTCACCCCACTGTTTGGTGGTTGGCTTGCAGATAACGTATTAGGTCAGCGCAAAGCCATCATTATTGGTGGTATTTTAATGGCTACAGGCCATTTTATTATGGGTATTCCTCACAGCGTTGTGGCAGGACAAGAAGTAAATGTCTTCTACCTTGGTTTAGCACTGCTTTGTTTAGGTAATGGCTTATTCAAGCCAAACATCTCAACAATGGTTGGTGATCTATATCAAGAAGGTGATAAGCGCCGTGACGGTGCATTTACTATCTTCTATATGGGTATCAACTTAGGTGGTGCATTAGGTCCACTTGTTGCGGGTTATGTAGCAGCAGTCGTTAACTGGCAGGCAGGCTTTATCGCAGCCGGTGTTGGTATGATCATTTCTGTGGTTATGCAGCTTATCTTAAGCCAGAAATACCTTGGCGATATCGGTAAAGTACCTTCAGCTAAACTTTCTCAACAGATGTCTGACTCACAGACTAAAGAACCGCTTACGAAGAAAGAAAAAGATCGTATCCGTGTTATTTTCACCATGAGTGTTTTCTCAATTATCTTCTGGATGGGTTTCGAGCAGGCTGGTGGTCTGATGAACCTATTCGCAAACGACTATACCAACCGTATGTTTATGGGCTTTGAGATCCCGGCTTCTTGGTTCCAGTCGCTTAACTCTATCTTCATCATTGTATTTGCGCCATTAGTAGCGATGATCTGGTTAAAGCTAGATAACAAAGAACCGAACTCTCCAGTGAAATTCGCAATTGGTCTGGTGTTCTTAGCACTTGGTTTCTTAACCATGATGCTTGCGCTTGCAACAGAAGGTGGTGAAGCGGGTGGTACACTTCAGATCAGCATGATTTGGTTAGTGTTGTTCTACATGTTCCACACACTTGGTGAACTATGTTTATCACCAATCGGTCTTTCTATGGTAAGTAAACTAGCACCGCTACGCTTAGCATCACTGCTAATGGGTATTTGGTTCCTATGTACGGCTGTTGCAAACAAGCTTGCAGGTCTTGTTGGCTCTTTCATCGGTGAAGGCCAAGAAGCAATGGAAAATGCGATGAGCATCTTCATTGGTTTAGGCGGCGTAGCCTTGCTGTCTGCTGTGTTAATGTATCTATTAAGCAACAAGCTTGTAGATTGGATGCACGGCGCTGAGGGCAAGCACGAGCCTCATACACAAGAGCATTACCTAGCGGAAGAACTAGAAGTATCCGCTGAGAAGCAATAATATTTGCCGTAAACCACGCTGATTTAGCGTGGTTTACCTCTCCCACAACAGCCAAGTGTAAAGCCTTGAATACACTTAGCATCATTTCCCCTCTCAATTTAGTCGTGTGATAAAAATCCTCCCTCTCATATAACTCACCAATCAAAAACATAAAAAGCAAATAAAATCAAAATAATACAAAAACAAAGTTACAAAATACCCCACAAAACTCCTTGCTGTTTTTAGTCAAAATTCAAGCAAAAATAATTATCGTCACGCCTGTGTCAATTTTGTGTCTTTTACATGGCAATTGTGCAACTAAATTTACAAAGTCTCATACTGCTATTTACTGCCTCTAGCTTCCCCTTTGCAGTAATTTGATTAATCATCCAGTCATAAATACTAACAAGTCACCCAGTGCTTAATACGGGAGTAAAACAATGAGTGAAGTAAATAATCCACTAGGCCTAGTCGGCATCGAGTTTACAGAATATGCAACACCAGACGCTGATTACATGGATAAGGTATTCACTGACTTTGGATTCTCAAAACTAAAGAAATTTAAAGATAAAGATATCGTTTACTACAACCAGCACGATATTCACTTTTTGTTGAATAACGAGCGTGAAGGCTTCTCAGCACAGTTTGCTAAAAGTCACGGCCCGGCTATTTGTTCTATGGGCTGGCGTGTAGAAAATGCGCAAAAGGCGTTTGAAACCGCAGTTGAGCGTGGTGCAAAACCTGCGACTGATTCAACACACAAAGACTTACCATACCCAGCGATTTACGGTATCGGCGATAGCCTTATCTATTTCATCGAAAACTTTGGCGATAAAGGGTCAATCTACGAGCAAGACTTCGTTGACCTAGAAGAGCAAAAGGTTGTTGAAGACAAAGGCTTTAAGCGCATCGATCACCTAACAAACAATGTTTACAAAGGGACGATGGAAACTTGGGCTAACTTCTATAAAGACGTATTTGGCTTTACTGAAGTTCGTTACTTTGACATCAAAGGTCAAAAAACGGCGCTGCTTTCTTATGCACTTAAGTCACCATGTGGCACCTTCTCTATTCCAATCAACGAAGGTAAAGACGACAACAACAACCAAATCGATGAGTACTTAGATGAGTACAATGGTCCAGGTGTTCAGCATTTAGCATTTTTGACTGACGACTTGGTTAGTTCACTAGATAAACTAGACAAGAGCACTATTGCTACCTTAGATATCGTAGATCACTACTACGACACTATCTTTGACCGTGTGCCTTGGGTTAAAGAAGATAAAGAAAAGATCAAGCAGCACCAAATCCTAGTAGATAGCCAAAGCGAAGACTGCTACCTACTACAGATCTTTACTAAAAACCTGTTTGGCCCAATCTTCATCGAAATGATCCAACGTGTTGACGATGGCGGCTTTGGTGAAGGTAACTTCCAAGCGTTATTCGAGTCAATTGAACGCGACCAAGAGCGCCGTGGTGTAATCTAAACACACACATCAAATTAATAAAAAAGCAGCTAGCGATAGCTGCTTTTTGTGGTTTATCAAATTGCTATTACGACTTGAGTTTTTCACTTTTGACCATAACTCAAGTTGAAAGCCAAAATTAAAGGAAAGGCAATGTCTCAAATTAATGAAACACACGACATCCAATTAACAAGTTGGGTAGCTAGTGCGAATGCGACTGGAACTGATTTCCCTATTCAAAACTTACCTTTTGCAATATTCCGTCGTAAGAACAGTAACGAAGAATTTCGCGGCGGTGTTGCGATTGGCGATCAAGTACTAGACCTTGGCGCAGTTGTTGACGCTAACCTATTTTCAGGTGACGCTGCTAAGGCCGCCGAAGCTGCAAATGCCCCAGCATTAAATGAATTTATGGGAATGGGCCAGCAGTACTGGTCAGCACTTCGACTTGCCCTGTCTCGTGCATTACGTGAAGGTTCTGAACTGCAATCAAGCCTTGAAGGTGCATTGGTTGCACAGGATGACGTAGAATACGCTCTACCTTGCCACATTGGCGATTACACTGACTTTTATACCTCAATCTACCATGCAACAGCGGTAGGTAGCCTGTTCCGTCCTGATAACCCGCTGCTACCAAACTACAAGTGGGTACCAATCGGTTACCATGGCCGTGCATCGTCTATTGATGTATCAGGTCAAACTTTCCCTCGCCCTAAAGGCCAAACCAAAGCACCAGATGCAGATACACCGTCATTTGGTCCTTGTAAGCGTCTAGACTACGAATTAGAGCTAGGTATTTACTTAGGTAAAGGTAATGAACTTGGCGACTCTATCGCAATTAAAGACGCTGAAGATCACGTTTTTGGTTTTTGTTTATTCAATGACTGGTCTGCACGTGACTTGCAAGCATGGGAATATCAACCATTAGGTCCATTCCTTGCGAAAAACTTTGCTTCAACGGTTTCTCCTTGGGTTGTGACCACAGAAGCACTTGCACCATACCGTACTCAATGGCACCGTGATGAAAACGATCCACAACCACTGGAATACTTAGAATCAACGCAAAACCGCGAGTCTGGTGCTATTGATATTCGTATGGATGTCTTACTAGAGACTGAAAAAATGCGTAGCGAAGGCGCTAAACCAAGCAAACTGTCTGAATCCAGCTTCAAGCACAGCTATTGGACGGTTGCGCAAATGGTTACACACCACACAGTGAACGGCTGTAACTTCCTACCAGGCGATATGTTAGGCTCAGGCACGCAGTCTGGTCCTGAGCATGTAGAAGCGGGTTCATTACTCGAACTATCACGCGGCGGCAAAGAAACTATCACGCTTGCAAACGGCGAAGAGCGTAAGTTCCTAGAAGATGGCGATAAAGTGATTATGCGCGGTTGGTGTGAAGCCCAAGGCTATAACCGTATCGGTTTTGGCTGTGTTGAAGGCACTGTACTTCCAGCAAAATAATCGCAATTACTCGTGCGTTAATCGCAATTTTATTTACTTTTAAATCAAAGGCATGATGATTTCATGCCTTTTTTTAGTTCTAAAAACTGGAAATTTGACTAAAAATTGTTAGAGTGTAGCGCTGATTTAAATCTGAGGTTGAATGTTGCAAGTACTCAAGCGCCTATATCTAAAGCTGTTTAAGCCGACTCAATTAATTGTTCGTCAAGACGCAACTGTCAAGATGTTAAAATTACCATCTTGGGTTCAAGCTTGCTCGATTTTGATTTTGCTCGCTGTCGCTATGTGGATAGCCAATACCTCACTCAAATTACAAGAAAACGGTGACCAGCTTACTAAAGAGCAACAAAACTTAGCGCAGCTGCAAGCCAAGTGGCAAACAGAAAAATCACAGCTTCAAGCGCAATTAGCACAGCAAAAAGGCATGCTTGACCAACTGTCACAGCAGCACAGTGTGCTTGAGTCATTGGTTGACTCGACTCAAACAACTGATAACAGCGCGGTGGAAGGCGAGCTAGAAGAAACACCAACAGACCTTAACAGCTCACAACCAAGTACCACAACCGAATTTGCTCCACAAGCCAGTCTCCTACTCATCCAACAACGACAGCTCAGCGAACAACTTGGGCAATCGTTCAGCGCTGACATTGCCGCGATGCAAGAATCCATCGACAGTGCGGGATTACAACTATCATCTGACTTCTCAGAAGCGCAAGGTGGCCCCTACTTCCAAGCCGACTTAGAATTGGTAGAAGCCAACTTTATTAATGCCATTGACCAATACGCAGTTTATGCGCAGTTAGCGACTATGATTGGCCAACTGCCAGATACATTGCCTGTCGCTCAGGAGAAATATTATGTCTCTAGTGCTTTTGGTTTTCGTAAAGACCCAATCACTGGCCGCCGTGCCTATCATAAAGGTATCGATCTCGCAGGTTGGCACAAAACACAGATAGTAGCCCCCGCTTCTGGTACTGTTAAACGAGCTGGGAAAAATGGCGGCTATGGCAACTTTATTGAAATTGAACACGCAAATGACATCACCACACGCTACGGCCACCTTCACACCATCAAGGTAAAAAAAGGCCAGCAAATCAATAAAGGTGACGTAATTGCACTAATGGGCAGCACAGGAAGAAGTACAGCGACGCACTTGCACTATGAAGTGATTCAAGGTAAAAAACACCTAAACCCAATTAAAATCGCTCGTGCATTCAATAAGTAACATCTAATTGCAATTACGCTGCGATAGTGAGGCATTCGTGTTTAATTCTTTTAAAAACCAACGAAACGACGTCCCAGCCATTATTGCTCAAAGCACTAAAGTCACGGGCGATATTGTCTGTGAAGGTGAGCTGCAATTAGATGGTACCGTCCATGGTAACCTCGACATCGAAAAACTAATCATCGGCAATAAAGGTTTAGTACAAGGTAATATCCAAGCCAATGAACTGACGATATTAGGCAAAGTGGAAGGTGATATTCATGCCAAACAAGTCACGCTGCTTCCTAGCGCTCAAGTGTTTGGCAATATCGAACACGAGACCTTAACGATTGAAGCTGGTGCGCATGTCGATGGTAAACTGACGCACCGTAACGAGCGAACCAATAACGTCACGGCAATTGACCCTACCGGTGATCAAACCATAAACAATTAAGATCTTTTCGCGCTGATATACATGTTAATGTCGGCGTGAAATACTTTCTCTCCCGCAGTATTAAAAACTTCCACCGGTACAACTAGCTCTTCTTTATCTTGCCATGTTCGCGGATATTCTATTTGCGCCACAGCATGCAGATCGGTCTCAGCTCTAGCTAAATATTGCACTGACATCCCCTTTGGGATCCAGCGATGGGTTTTATGGTCGATGGTTGCGTCTGTCATGACTCCAGCACACAACTCCGCAAGATTACACTGAGCAATAGCGTGAACCGTACCTATGTGGTTATGAATGGCTTTACGGTTACGAATTGTGGCCCTACAAACGCCGGGCTTCAATTGTGTGATTTTAGGCTTAATGGTGCCAAAGTAAGGAGCCTTACGACATACCGCCTTACTGAACATCCATTTACCAAATGGCAACCAACTCATCCTTTTATAAATTTTTAAAAGTGGTGCAGACATAAGATTTTTCTAAAATGATTTTGCTTAAAATTAACACATCTGACCAGTTAATCAACCGTCTGCCATTCTCAGCGAATAAAATATCTTAAAAATTTGCTAAATCGGCGCTTTGTCCTGTCTTTTCTCATTCTCCACAATACAATAACGGCCAAAAGGAGACGCCATGACCCAATCAAATTCAAAAGCACTGATTTTTATTCTCGCTTTACTTGTTATCTTTTGCCCTTTAGGTATCGATCTCTATCTACCTGCGTTTGTGGACATGCAGTCCAGCCTTCAAGTATCAGAAAGTCAAATTCAGCAAACCGTGAGTATTTATATGTTAGCTGTGGGTCTTGGACAATTGATAGCAGGTCCGCTTGCGGATAAATACGGCCGTAAGCCGGTTGCACTGGTTGGAATCATTTTGTTTGCGCTTGGCGCCGTGATGGCAAGCACAGTCTCCACTTGGCCACTCATGATGGTAGCTCGAGTGTTACAAGGCCTAGGCGCTTGTGCCACATTCGTCAGCGCTTTTGCTATTGTTCGTGATAGCTTTGGACACAAAGGCAGTGGCCAAATGATCACTTACCTCAACGGTATTGTATGTTTTATCCCAGCGTTAGCACCTATTTTAGGTGCGTGGCTCACTGTCGAATTTGGCTGGCAGAGTAATTTTAGCTTTTTGTTTGGTTTTGCTATTGTTGGTCTCATCTTGGTTTCTCTTATCTATAAAGAGACTCGCCCCGAAGATACACATTACAGCGGTCATATCCTAGATTTGAGACGTTTTAAGCCGATGCTCAGTAGCACGACTTTCATTTACAATGCCGCCTTAGCGATGCTTGGTATGGCTGCAATGCTGGTATTTGTGATTTCAGCTCCGGGGTGGATCATGGCAAAAATGGGTGGCAGTGTTTCCGACTTCACGTTTTGGTTTACCGGCAATGCGGCGCTGAGTATTGTCGCAAGTTTCATTGCGCCCCACTTCATCAAGCGCAATAGCCAGAAGTCGCTTACCTTTGGCCTCGCCGTTTTTAGCTTTAGCGGCCTGTTGTTACTGGCTTTGCCACAAACTGAAATAGCGCATTTTGTACTGCCTATGTATATGGCGTCAGTCGGCTTTGCATTTACGATTGGAGCCGCGGCTGGTAAAGCGTTATCTGGGTTTGCGAAACAAGCAGGGACGGCTTCAGCGTTGATTGGGGTATTACAGATGAGTGGCGCGGGGGTACTTGCAACCATGACGCAACCACTGGCATTGGATGCCCCGATGCAACTCGCGTTGCACTTACTACTCGCATTACCTTTCTTACTGCTGCTGGCTACGAAGCATCGCCACCAGCTTCACAGTGCAGCTTAATTGTAATTGATATAATAGCAATTATCAGTACAGTTCCTTTATTAATAACTACGGTGTATGGTTAGACGTCCTGTCATAACCATACATTATATTAAAGTAATTAAATATTCTTATTAATTCCACAAATCTGCATAATTTACTCTTTACGAGTTCTTGTTATTGGTTATATGCTAATCAGCGTTAAGAAGTTGTTAGTTTTTATTAACAACAATATTCACGCAATGTAACTGAGAAAATAACAATGAAATTAAACAAGTTAACTGGGGCACTACTCATCGCTGGCGCTTGCGCTATGGCACAAGCACAGGCATCTGACGATCGATACATCATTCAGGTCGACAATTCGAAAAAAGGCGTCGTAAAAGCACTTGCTAAAAAGCTTGGCGCTGAGCTGCATGTTGATGGCGATGGCTTCTTTGCTGCAACTTTTACTGGCAAAGATCTTAGTCAAGTAAAAGGCTTATTAAACAACCCACACATCAAACTCGTTGAAGCAGACCAAAAGCGTTACCCACTGGGGATTTATAACGACGACGCAGGTAACCCAATGCAGCAACAGGTTACGCCTTATGCTGTGTACCAATCACAAGCAAATCAACTTACTTTCGATGCGAACGCTGGCATGAAAGTATGTGTGATTGACTCAGGTCTTGACCAATCAAACCCTGACTTCATTTGGGGTAATATCACCGGTGATAATGACAGCGGCACAGGTAATTGGTATGAAAATGGTGGCCCACACGGCACACACGTGGCTGGTACTATCGGTGCTGCTGACAATAATATTGGTGTTATCGGCATGGCTCCTGGCGTGCCAATGCACATTATTAAAGTATTTAACGCAGAAGGCTGGGGCTACTCTTCTGACCTTGCTCACGCAGCAAACCTATGCTCACAAGCAGGTGCAAACATCATCAATATGAGTTTGGGTGGTGGTGGCTCAAACAATACAGAATCAAACGCATTTGAAAACTTCCGTAATGCTGGTGGCTTAGTGGTTGCGGCAGCTGGTAACGATGGCAACAATGTTCGTTCATATCCTGCTGGCTATCCTTCAGTAATGATGATCGGTGCAAACGATGCAGATAATCAAATTGCAGACTTTTCTCAGTATCCAAGCTGTACTTCTGGCCGTGGAAAACGCGCGACTAACGACGAGCATATTTGTGTAGAGGTAACTGCAGGCGGTGTTGATACACTTTCAACTTACCCAGCAGACATGGCGACTTCTTCAAGCATGACCGCTGACGGCGCGGCGTTTGCAAGTTCAGCAATGGAAAACAGTGGTAACGCGTCAGGCTCGCTTTACTTTATGGGCACCGCTGAAGCAACTGATGGCGCTGCAAACGGTAAGGTGTGCCTAATTGACCGTGGTAATATTTCATTCCACGATAAAGTAGCAAACTGTGAAGCATCTGGTGGTATCGGCGCGATTATCGTAAATAATGAGGCTGGCATGCTATACGGCACTTTAGGTGATACTAACAGCACATCAATCCCAGCGGTTGGCGCTGCATTTGAAGATCGCACTGCGTTGATGGCCGCTACAAACGCGAATATCAGCATTGGTACGAGTGATTATGGCTTAATGAGCGGCACGTCAATGGCAACTCCTGCTGTTGCTGGTCTTGCTGCATTGGTATGGTCTAACCACCCAGAGTGTACTGGTGAAGAAATCCGTAGTGCATTAAAAGCAACCGCAGCAGATGCTGGCGCTGTAGGTAAAGACGTGTACTTTGGTTACGGTATCGTTAAAGCAGCAGATGCAAGCGCTTACTTAACCGCTAATGGCTGTGCTGGCGGTGGTTCAGGTGACGGTGATAACACAACGAGCGTTGAGCTTTCAGCTTCAGGTTATAAGCAAAAAGGTAACAGTTATGTTGACTTAAGCTGGAACGGTGCAAGCACGTCACAAGTCGATATTTATCGTAACGGTAGTAAAATTGTCACAACTAGCAATGATAATAGTCATACAGACAGCATCAGTGTTAAAGGCGGCGGTACTTACGGCTACCAAGTGTGCGAACAAGGTAGCACTGCGGCCTGTTCAGCAACACAAACTGTTGTGTTTTAACTCCCAACCAACCAATTCAAGAATGCCGGTCTTTTGATCGGCATTTTTTATTCTACTACTCTCCCCCATCTTTTGTTGATAGCTTGTTCGGATCTCTCTTAAGATCTGGATAAAACGGGTAAACCTGTGACCACAGAAATTTGTTCATTTCCATTTCACTTCTACACTCTATAATGGATTTGGACAGTCACAGAAGGAGTTCATGAAATGAGTACATCGGGTTATACACCACCTAAAGTTTGGCAGTGGCCATGGCAAAGTGGCGATGGTAGTAAATTCGCGAATATCAACCGCCCTACTGCAGGCGCAAGATTCGAAAAGTCCCTACCGCAAGGCAAACACCCGTTACAACTCTACTCCCTCGCGACCCCAAACGGCGTGAAAGTGACTATCTTGCTAGAAGAGCTTTTAGCTGCCGGGGTAAAAGAAGCAGAATATGATGCCTTTTTAATTAATATCATGGAAGGTGAACAATTTAGCTCAGGGTTTGTTGCACTTAATCCAAATTCTAAGATCCCCGCGTTATTAGATACCAGCACCAAGGAACCTACCAAAATCTTTGAATCTGGCTCAATTTTGCTTTATTTAGCTGAAAAGTTTCAAAAGTTCATTCCTCAGGATCCTACAAAACGCACAGAGTGCCTCAACTGGTTATTTTGGCAAATGGGGGCTGCGCCACTACTTGGTGGTGGATTTGGTCACTTCTATGCCTACGCACCCGAGCACTACGAGTATCCAATCAACCGCTACACGATGGAGGTGAAGCGCCAACTGGACTTACTAAATCAACATTTAGCCACAAGAGAATATATTTGTGGCGATGAATACACTATCGCTGATATGGCAATCTGGCCGTGGTATGGCGTGCTAGCCCAAGGGCACCTATACGATGCGGCAGAGTTTTTAGACGTCAATGGCTATGAACACGTGATCCGCTGGGCTGGACTCATCGCCTCAAGAGAAGCGGTCAAACGTGGAAAAATGGTAAATAAAACATGGGGAGAACCTCATGAGCAGCTGCATGAAAGACACGACGCCAGCGACTTTGAAACCAGCACCCAAGACAAACTAGAACCATAACCTTACCTTGGTTTAATTCTTAGTTTAACAAGGGTTAGCCTTGTCTATCGGGTTTGATTAATCAGATTTAATCAAACCCGGTTGTCTGTGTATCAGAAAAGAATAGTGTTAGTTATTTTATGCTTAAGAACAAAACGGTATTCGACGATGAACGTTTTTTAAAAAGCTAAGTCGTACAATGGGGTGAGCTCAACACCTAACTAGAGAAGCACGAAAAACCATGCATTATTTGTGTTTTTGTCAGTAATAGCTGAATTTTACAGGTAAGTGTTGTCGAAGTAATAAGCTCTTTGGCCTTGATTAGACACCCAACTGGTGCGCATTTATTTAAGCAATGAATTTAATCGTTTACACCTTAGCTGAGCCTTTAACTAACTGGACGAATGAGCCATCCCCTTGAGTAGTGCAAGATTAAGGTTAACCGATGAATGTCTAGTGGCCCTAAACGATAAGTTGTATCGACTGATTTAGGCAGCGATGAGATCGCAATAAGAGATTACGGCGTAACGCCCCTATATGTGTTTGTTATGCGCCTTTCCAGACTTTCGCCGACTGGATCGCTTTTTCTAACACTGGCCAACTCAACATGCTCGCTTGATACTCTCCCGCCTTACCGTTAAATGTAATTCCGTAACTTTTCAACCTAAACGCTAGGATTGAATAAAATGCATCTACAGCACTGGCAGATTCAAACATAAACGGAAGTTTGGCTGAACCAAAAATCTCTTCGACTCTTCCTAACTCGCGATTGAAAGCATCACCAATATTTTGCAGGGGAGCCACTGAAACTAAAGTGAAAGGACAGGCATTTCTGAGGTTAACAAACCCAGAATGTAGCTCTGAGCAGAAACTCCTTGCAACAGCCCTTTCAGTACGAGCTTTGGGGTATAGTGTACCTTCTGACAGTTCATTAAAATACTCAGCAATAGCAAGCGAGTCATGAACCTTCAAGTCTTCGTCGATTAGTAGAGGAACTAATCCCGTATCAGAAACCTTACCCAACGAATCACAATAGTCTGTCTTGGCTAAGTCAATCACATTTACGTCAAAATCGACATTTGCGATTTGACCACATATCCAGGCTCTCAAAGACCATGTCGAATCAGTACCAACGATTAACTGCATTAACTTGAACCTCCATTGCGCAAATTTTAAGTCGAATAACACTTTAGTATTTATGCGACACGCAGTTTGTGTTGCATAATCGCTTGTTGGACTGAGCTGCTACCTGCTCGGTGTGACAGAGTTGGTGTTGTTTATGCTATGGGAATTTGCTTTTTAGAGACATTAGCCAAATCATTTGGTTTGAACAGCTAATCTATTATTAATTAAGCTTTCCCTGCATCGCTCAGCGCTTATTGTGTCTTCATTACACCTAAATTTACCTTAATAATCAATTATATTTTTTAGCGTACAGAGGCCGCTAGCCTGAGCAATTAAGCAGGTTAACTAATTGATTTTACACATCAGTCCTAATCAAGCATCCCCTCCTTGGTTAATATCAAAGCGCATCCATGCGCTCCTCGTTCATTCTTTTGAAACGACGCAAAAGAACGAACCAAGAAAACGTCGCCCCAGCATCACACTCAATCCTCAAACCCTAAGCCGATATAGTGCAACCGTCTTGTAAGGCACGTCCGTGTGCCAGACAAGACTTGGCCGACATCCTGTCGGCACATTGCATATCAACTTATGCTTTTCGGGTGTGATGGAGGGGAAATCGCGCTGTTTGTTAGTTCTGGTTTTATTTCCTGAAGCAGCTAAGTCGCTTACAAGCACCACAAGAATTTATCAGCGCCTTGTGTCTCCCTCATCACACCCGAAAGTAAATTGCCAATGAGTCATTTCAACGCATGGATGCGTGAAAAGCGGTGACAGGGACAGGGATGTCCCTTACACAGCGGTGACGTTCATATTGGCAATTTACTTGAGGAGTCAGTGTGATGTTGGGAGTGCCCTTTCTTTTGCTTACTTGTTCTTTGGGCATCAAAGAAAAGTATGTCGTAGCCCATGGATGGGCGTCGAAATCCGTCAGGAGGACAATAAACCAACACTGCGGTGACGTTCATATTGGCAATTTACTTGAGGAGTCAGTGTGATGTTGGGAGTGCCCTTTCTTTTGCATACTTGTTCTTTGGGCATCAAAGAAAAGTATGTCGTAGCCCATGGATGGGCGTCGAAACCTGTCAGGAGGACAACAAACCAACACAGCGAGATTCTATACCTCCCAAAACAAAATCTTAACAATTCAGTGATGTAGATTTCGCCAGAACCCTGTATTATAAGCCAGTTAAAAGCTTTGGAACGGGTGCGCCTGTAATTGAAGCGAATGGATACTAAAATCAATAACTGTGCTTATGGAACTTTTTGCGCGAATGGAATGATATTATGATCAAGAAAACCGCCATCATCATTGCAATATTGGCTGCTATTAGCGGCTGTAAATCGCTGGTTTATAAAGGTAATAAACTTTACGAAGCAGGAATGTACCGCCAAGCTGCTGAATACTATTCACAAGCACTCGCGGAAGACCCTGAGGATCTTGAAGCGAAACAAGGTTTAACACTGGCGCGAGATAAGCTTATAGATAAAGGTCTTATCGATGTCCGTATGCTGCGTTTGGCAAATAACTACACCGCAGCTGCAACTAGGCTAGAAGAAATCGTAAAAAACCAAGCTCAATGGCAAATGAAACCGAATGGCGCAATGGCAAATACCCAAAGAGAAGAGCTGGATTACGTGAGGCAATGGCTACTCGACGAAGCCCGCTCGCTATCAAACACGCCCTATCCCGACAAGTTTAAGCTGTTTGAACATAATTATCGCCATCTGATCAGCAATGCGCAATTAGCAAGCGCCATGAGCACCCACTATGACACGCTAAGAACGCAAGCGCAGAAAAAGTGTGATGAAATTGCAGGACAAGTCAGCGGACAGCGCTTCTATTTAAAAAGTTTTACAGAAAAATACTGTTTAGCGTGGCAAACTCCAAAGCGTTTACGTGTAGATAACCAAGATAAAAGTCGTTATTTTGCAATGAACATAAGAGATCGTGTTGATATTGGCTTGCGCTTTGGCAACTCAATCAGAGGACAATACAGTGCATTTATCTCAAGCCTAAATACGGCATTTAATAATAGCCTCTGGTTTGATAGCGAAGGCAGTAAACAGCTTTCATTAGAACTATACGTTGATGCGGACTATTACCGCAATAGCAACCAATATATTCAGCGTAAGCATTATCAGCAGGAAGTTGAACGACCAGACCCAAATAATTCAAATAACACACACACTGTCGAAGTCACACGAGAATTTACTTACCCGGTGACCATCTATGATGAGAAATTTGATATCAACGTTAATTATGAGGCGAGTTTAGCCCATCGTTATATCAAAGGTAGTGCAAGCGATAGTAAGCATAATAAAACACGTGCACATCAGGCTGATTTTGAGCAACTTGATATCACCCCGCTGTCTCCCGACTTTCTTAATCTTTCACAGATAACAGAAAAGACCTTTGACGAATTACTCAAAAAGTTCTCTCAAGATCTTACGCTGACTTGGAAGCAAAATTACTGTGGACAGGCACTTGGCACCAATAAAGGTGAAAATATTCTACGCTGTGCCAAGCTTGAGCCCGAGCATGATTATATCAACCGTTGGTTTGACCAGCACTTTGGGATCAAGTACTCAGATATGACGACTTTATACGGTATTTAAAGCTTAGAATGAGTTTTGAAACTCGCCAAAAAGCCGAAAAATGATTATATTGTGCCAACTTTATTTGTATTAGGAATTAAGCTATGCCAAAGGCAAGTGAAATAAAAAAACATGCCGCGATCGAGTATAACGGCCGCGTAATGATTGTTCGTGACATTGAGCGCTCAGTACCACAAGGTCGCGCTGGTGGTAGCCTATACCGTATGCGTATGTACGATGTAGTAGATAACTCTAAAGTAGATGAAACTTTTAAAGCGGAAGAGATGCTGACACTTGCAGATCTTAACCGCCGCCCTGCAATGCTTTCATATGTAGATGGTGATGAATATGTGTTTATGGATGATGAAGATTACACGCCATACCACCTAAATAAAGAGTCTATTGCTGAGCAATTGCTATTTATCGATGAATCAACTAAAGGTTTATCTATCGTCGTAGTTCAAGGCATGCCTGTTTCTATCGACTTGCCTTCAAGCGTAGAGCTTGTGATTGAAGATACTTCACCTTCAATCAAAGGTGCATCTGCAAGTGCTAGAACAAAGCCAGCGACATTAACGACAGGCCTTGTTGTTCAAGTTCCTGAGCATATTTCAAGCGGTGATAAAATTAAGATCAACACTGCTGAATCTAAGTTCATGGGCCGTGCAGAATAACTCCATTGCACTTTTGATAGCGAGCCGTAGTGCTCGCTAGCGTCTAAAAATCCCCAAGTTTTCTTTGCAGCAGTAGTGCCATTCTATAATTTTGGCCTTACTCTTAAAAATCGCGCGAAACGCGGTTTACCAAACTTAGTATATCCTTGATATCGATAGGTAATTTGGCTACCAATCGGTGGTGGTGATGCGCGCTCTTCGTCGCTAAACCCCGACCCAACTTTAAACTCCATACCTTGTTCATCTCTCACCAATAGCGATCCCATCATCCCTTGGTACTTTCCCTTACCGGGTAAATGCTTAATCACGATGGCTTCGTCATCAAGGTACGGCTTGTATTTTAGTACGTTGGTTGTTCTTCCATCTTCGTGCTTGGCATTTTTAGCATGCAAAATAACCCCTTCACCGCCTCGCTTTAAGACACCATGATAATAGTCGTTTAGCTCATCAACGGAGCCAAATGATAGCTGCTTGACGGGTTTAATGTGTGATAACTCAATATGGCTTAGTAGGCTTAAGTAACGCTCATGACGCTGAGAGAATATTTCTGTAGAATTTGGCGCATCAAATACATAATAAGTCACTTGACGCCAGTGTTCATTATTAGGCGAATGGCGTCTTGCTATCGCGCTCACAAAAGCGAAGTTATTGTACCCAGCCCACAACTCACCGTCTAACCATGTATCAGGTAGCCCTTGCGTAAACCAGTCTGGCGCCTTAATTAAGTGACCGCCACGCGTACGCAGTTGCGAGCCATCCCAAATGGCCCTAACACCATCGAATTTTTCACTAACAAGATAATTAGAAATATCTTCGTCGCCTTGATATACCGAAGCGAGCTGGATTTTTGTGTGGGTTTCATTTCCATAAAGGAGATTGGAAAAACCTAATAATAGACAGAACAAGAATGGTACATATCGCATAGCATAATCCTTTGCAGTGGATAGTTAAGACCAGTGCCCTGTACTAATACCGATTGGCATACTCTTGAGCCGTTTAGAGTCACTGATATCAAAAGTTAACAAATTTCATGCTTAAAGATTGCATAAGAATCGACGTTTGTAAAATCGAATAGCTTTGACTAACAGTCCCTGTTTATACCAATTGCTATTACCTTTCAGGGCAAAGCCAGTCAAAAACCGCTTCGAGATCGATAAATGAATGATCAGCAAGACTTAAATCTTGTTTATTAGAGTGTATATTTGGTACGACAACCGCAGTTAACCCAGCTTCCTTGGCGGAGGTTAGTCCTGTGCAGGTGTCTTCTATTGCCACCGCTTCGTGTGGCGCAATGTTTAGCGCAGCGAGCGCCTTGCGATAAGGTTCTGGATGAGGCTTCGGCTGTTCGACATCGTCTTTGCACACAATGACAGAAAATAACTCTAATAACCGATAGTGTTGTAAAACAGGAAGCGCTTCCGCTTTGCTACTTCCTGTTACGAGTGCGATTGGACAACGTATTGAGGTTAATTCAACGACTTGCTTTGCAAAATGCATCAATCTAGGGAGAACTTCCGCAGCAGTTGCGACAAAGACGACATTTTTTTCATCACATAAATCGAGGGCAGAAGGCGCAAGTTGGTGTCTTTCTTTGAGTATATGCGCGGCTTTAAGCGTTGGTACACCCGAAAACTCATCACAAAAGTCATGCTCCGTATAAGTAATCTGATACGGGGCTAACACCTTCATCCAACTTTGGTAATGGAGTGCTTCTGAGTCAACTAATGTACCGTCAAAATCAAATAAAACTGCCCGAAAACGCATTTACACTCCTTAAATTGGTTGTATTAATTAACCATTGATCCCTGCTGGTGGCTCAGCTGTGGCTTCTTCACCGCTATCAACTTCAACTAATGTATAGCCTCGTGGCTGTCTAATCACTTTTAGAACTGGCTTATCGAAAGCTGACTTCAGTCTATCAGCGTCCGCTTGCAACTCATCCATCGAACGACCAAAGGGTGCAGCCCCCGTTTCAGACCAATTCGTTACCTTACCATTTAAGTTATATTCCACTTCATGGATTTGATATAAAGCCGCTTCGTCTTTTGTTGCTTCACAATATATCACTCGATAATTCCAAAAACCTGACATATCCACTCCTAACATAAAAATTTCATTAAAAAGCCCGCTTAATGCGGGCTTTAGATACTCTATTATAATCACTGTAGCGTGAATTAGAAGAATTTCACCTTGAATTCAGCACCAATGAAGCGCGCTTCATTTAGCATACCTGTGTTGTTATTGAAATCTACACCACCGATAACCACTTGCTCGTCAAATAGATTACGAACAAAAGCAGATACTTCATATTCGTTATCGCCTTCAGACCACATATAACCAGCACGAAGACCTGTTTCAAACAAGGCTTCGCCTTCAAATTCTACTGATTTGTATAAGAAGAAGTCTACTTCACTACGGTAAGACATATCACCATATACAAAGAACTCGCCACCTTCTAACTCTTTGGTGTAGCGAAGTGTTGCGTTTGCGATCCACTCAGGAGCGTGAGGTAGGCTATTACCATCCAAAATTGCTCGGGCCTCTGGGCCGTTAGCGCCCTCAACCATATAGGTCGGATCTGTAACGGTACACTGTGCACAAACCGCAACTGCTAAGTTTTTATCTTCCAACTCAGTTTTGTTATAGCTTAGGTTAAACGTTGCATTTAGCTCGTCAGTTAACACCCACTCTGTATCAAGTTCGAAACCATAACCTGTTGTTTTATCAGCATTCACTAAGCGGTTGAAGTTTGAGCCGCCACCTACAGCCGTTAGCTGTTGGTCGTCCATCTGATAGTAAAATACCGTCGCGTTTACACGACCTTGGCCATCAAGTACGTCTGACTTAATACCAGCTTCAATCGAGTTGGTAGTTTCTGACTTAGCAACAGTTACTTCATCACCGAACAAAATACGGCCTTGAACACTTGGAGCACGGAAGCCGTTAGCAAGACGACCAAACAAGTTTACGTCATCAGTTAGCTTGTAAGTGGCACTTAAATCCCAGCTTACATGGCTATCGCTTGGGTTAGCGGTACCATCAAGTACATCAGGAGAGCCATTCCAAGGTGTTGGGTTTTTAGTACGTTTAGCGTAAAACTCTTTCTCATCGTCAGAATAACGCAAACCAGCTGTTACTTTTAAGTCATCAGATACGGTGTAATCAAAAGAGCCGAATACCGCCCATGCTGATGTATCTTGATCTTGGTAAGCGTAACCGTTTTGCACGCCATACTGGGCATACGCAGCATCATAGCCATTCGTATCGAAGCTATAGCTTTCAATCATGAGATCTTCTTCAAATAAGAAGAGACCTACCTGATAGTTATAGTCGCCTGAAAAGTTGCTTGATAAACGAAGTTCTTGCGTATACTGGTTGTGCTCAGGAATAACATCAGCTGTTTCAGAAGTGAAAATAATCAAACCAGGACCTGAAACGCCAGCATTATTTGGGCCGTAACCACCGTCAACGTCTGCACGAGAATAGATTTCAGCACTTTCCCAAGCTGTAATTGACGTTACAGTATGCTCAGGTAAATCCCACTCAAGCTTTAGACTCAAACCTTGAGTTTCAACCTGTTGCGTTGAGCGAGAGGCTGCATCGTGATATACCACATCGTTGTCATACAATGGGTTAATGTTGTTTGTGCCAGCTTCAATTAAATTTGCGCGAAATGCAATTGGGCGACCATCTAAATCACGGTAGTGGTAGTTAAGTAGGCCGTTAAAATCATCGCCTTCATATAGGAATTGAACACGAACGGCTTGCTCGCTGTAACCACCTAGAGAATCTTCTTTTTCGAAACCCGGCGCTTTTACATCGATATAGTCTTCTTGTTCCTGCCACAATGCAGAAATACGCGTTGATACACGGTCAGTTACTGAGCCGCCTACTGCGCCTTCAAAGTCTACCGCACCGCGGCTACCATAAGAAACAGCAGCATAGCCATCAAACTCTTGGCTTGGTCTAACTGTGTCAAATTTAACAAGACCTGCTGGCGTATTGCGACCAAATAGCGTGCCCTGAGGACCACGTAATACTTCAATACGTGCAATATCGAATACAGGGAAGCCTTTTAGAATAGGGTTTTCTTGAACCACTTCATCAACAACCAAAGATACAGGTTGAGAAGCATTTAGATCGAAGTCTGTGTTACCTAATCCACGTACGTAAAAACGTGGGAAAGTACGACCAAACGAAGATTCTACCGATAAACTTGGGATCTTCGCATTCATAAAGCGAATGTCCATACCCGCTGAGCTGTAAGCATTCAAGTTATCACCTTGGAGCGCTGAAACAGACACAGGTACTTCTTGTGCGTTTTCAACACGTTTACGTGCGGTAATTTGAATAACTTCTAGTTGATTTTTTTTGGCTTGCTCTTCTTCAGCAAGTGCAGAAAATGAAGTACCTGCCACAGCAGAGAACAACGTAGCATTAATAAGGGTAGCTAACGTAGATCTTTTCATTGCTTTCATGTTGGTTTTCGACCTTTTAGTGCACTCTTTGTTCAACGGTTTAAAATTTGGGCGCCGTTTCACTTAGGCGTGAACGTTCAATTTTTCGCGATTTGAATATAATAACGCGGACCTTACAGTCGAGAGTGCGATACAACTTTGTAAGGCTGAACGAGACGGCGGTAATTATAGCAGGTAATTTCTACTTTGCTTTATAAACCGAACTAAAAAATCAATTTTTTTGCAACTTTCAGCGACGTTAGCTGACAGTTTACAACATTTAGCAACAAAAAACACAAAAAAGCGGACAATTGTCCTTTAAACTTAATAGTATATAAGTTCCAAAAAACCACCTTTACCGATAACAGAACCATAACACAGCGGTCGAAACTGTGCCGGTTACCTAAACAATACAAATTTGCGCCCAAACAAACGTATTGGCCATATCGGAAACCATGATTGCAATGCCAATGATATGACACCGGTGTAATGATAAAGTTCAAACAAAATTAAAAAGAGGACATTAGACCGATTAAAGGGAAGTTTTAGCCTTTCTATGCCAATTATGAATAAAAAGCTTAAGGTAACTGCATTGATGTAAATTCGGCGCGTCCAGTCTGTTCATTGTATTCAATTATAGCTACAGCAGCAGTCGAGAAGATAGGCATCGTATCAGGACACAAACGATCGACTAAATAGCTGACAATCGGCATATGTGCAACCAAAATCCAAGTTTGATATACGGGATACATAGACATAAGCGTTTCTAGATAATCGATAGCTGTGTGTGCTGAACCACTCGGCACTATGTCTGAACAGGTTTCAATAAATTTGGGAGTTTGAGGTGCAAGTACTTGCTCCGCTGTTTGTTGTGCTCTGACGAAGGGGCTTACAAGCGCAGCATCTATCTCAAAGTATTGTTTCAACCACTCGCCTACATCCTTGGCTTGCTGTAGCCCCTGTTCGGTTAAGTTTCTACTCGCATCATCAGCCTGCATAGGTTCAGCCTCACCATGACGCATTATTAAGATAGTCTTCATACTGTTCAGCACCTTCTATTTATATCATCCTACATATATTTACTTAAGCGCGATGAGATCCGCATTTAAACTATTGTCGCTAATGGTCTTTCCCTTTTGTACCACTCACAACATCGGATCTTATGCTTGCTGACTTCTCAATATATGCAGCTGGATATTATTTTCTTCTAAACCGGTAGCTATCTCACTGGTTTGTTCGCTATATTAAAACAAATGAAGGATTAACATGAAATGAAATTCTAATTACCTTCAGTTATCTTTTAACTAATTTATCGGCAGCAGCATATTGAAACTGAGTAATAATGATAGTCGGCAGTACCAATTACTAACACTGGACAATGGTCTTAGAGTCTTGTTGATCAATGACGATTCAACCGCTAAGTGCGCCGTATCATTAACCGTTAATGTTGGTCACTTTGACGATCCTGAAGATCGCCAAGGGATGGCACACTTTTTAGAACATATGCTGTTTCTTGGTACTGTTGAACACCCTGACTCTGGTGGGTTTTCTCAATTTATTAGTCAATATGGTGGTCAAAGCAACGCATGGACAGGTACTGAGCATTCAAGCTATTACTTTGACTGTGACGCCGAACGATTAGATGAAGCATTAGCGCGTTTTAGCCAATTCTTTGTATCTCCTTTATTGAGTGATAGCGACACAGAAAAAGAACGAGAGGCGATTGACGCTGAGTTTAAAATGAAAGTCAAAGATGATGGCCGTCGCATCTATCAAGTTCATAAAGAAACCATCAATCCTAAACACCCATTCGCCAAGTTTTCTGTTGGTACGCGAGACACTCTCGCGGATCGTAATGGCAATATAGCCCGTGAATTACGCGCATTTTTTAATAAGTATTATAAAGCTCAGTGGATGACACTAGTTGTTGCCGGACCACAACCGTTGACAACCTTGGAATCCTACAGTTTACCGTTTGCGAAAATAATTGGCTCCAAAGAAGAAAAACCAGCGATACAAGTTCCGATGTATCGTGAATGCGACTTGCAATTAGAGTTAAAAATCAAACCCCGAAAGCATATGCAAAAACTTATTGTCAGTTTTGCTATGCCCAACCCTACAGATTTATACCGCCATAAGAGTGTGAGCTTTTTAGCCCATTTGTTAGGGTATGAAGGTAAAGGCTCGCTGTACTCTATCCTCAAGTCACAAGGTTGGATCAATGCACTATCGGCTGGTGGTGGGATCACGGGTAGTAATTTCAGAGACTTTAACATCAGTTTTGCACTTACCGATGAAGGGATTGAATACTATGAAGACATAGTGGAAATGCTATTCGAGTACATAGCTTTAATTAAGCAAAATACCGCCGCACTACCACGCCTTTACCAAGACAAAAGTACTTTACTGGATATCGCGTTCGATAACCAAGAAGTTGGCCGCATGTTAGACTGGGTAAATTCAATCAGCGTTAATATGCACCACTATGAGGAAGAAGATTTTCTCTATGGTGATTATCGCATGGATGGCTTTTCTCAAGAGCAACACGAAAAACTACTGATGCATTTGTGCCCTACCAATATGCGCCTTGTGCTTATCCACCCTAATGTAGAGGTAAATAAAAAGGCCAAGTGGTACAACACGCCATATAGTGTCTCGCCGATAGCTACAGACTGGATTGAGTCTCTTTATAATGTGCATATGCCTTTGCCACAAATGTCACTGCCATTGATTAATCCATACCTTAGCGCGAAAAATCCACTTCATGATATAGAGAGCGAGCAAGATACGCCGATCCGCCTTGCTGATCAGCCTGGATTTGAATTTTGGTTTAAACAAGATCTGACTTTTAGAGTTACCAAGGGGCATTTTTATCTCGAAATAGACTCCGCCCCGTCCGTCACCTGTCATAAACATATGGCACTATCTCGCCTGTTTGCCGATCTCTTTATGGATGCTGTTGCAGAGCGTTTTTATAGCGCAGAATTGGCAGGCCTTAGTTATCATATTAATTCTCATCAAGGAGGCTTAACCCTGCACACTGCAGGACTTACAGGTAATCAAATTACCTTGGTTTTAGAGCTAGTCGAGGCGCTACTGAACCAACCTATCCATGCAGCTCGCTTTGCAGAATATAAAAAGCAACTTATCCGCCACTGGAAAAATCACAATAAGAATAAACCAGTGAGCGAACTATTTAGCAGACTTGGGGCTCACTTGATGCCATGGAATCCAAGTCCTGAAGATTTAGCCAGCGCACTTAAAAGTGCCAGCTTTAACGAATTTCAATTATTCAGAAAGCAGTTTTTTTCAGCCATTCACGTCAAAGCTTTTATGCATGGTAATTGGCAACTAAAACATGCTGAAAAATTAAAAACATCAGTACACGGGCTGTTTTCAAGCAGCGAAATCTTGGAAGATCTGAAACGTCCCTTAAACGAGTTGACGCAACTAACGGAACAACATATCGAACGTGAAGGCAGTGATTATGCCTTCATTGAATATTTTCAATCACGTACCGATTCTGTTGAAGAAAAAGTCACCATGATGGCGGTTAATAACCTCATAAATCAAGATTACTTTGAACAGTTAAGAACGAAGGAACAACTTGGTTATTTGGTTGGCGCTGGATATGCACCATTCAATACACGTGCGGGTATCGCTTTTTATATTCAATCCCCCAACTTTGATAGTAAACACCTACTTACAAGGCATGCTAGATTTCTTAAACAATTTGCAAAGCAATTACATCAGTTAGATGAGAAAAGTTGGCAGCGCTCTAAAGAAAGCTTGTTGTTACATATTTCGGAGCAAGACAAAAACCTGAGGCTAAGAGCGCAGCGTTTGTGGATTTCAATTACCAATGACTTTCACCAGTTTGATATGCAACAAAGATTAATCCAAGCTTTGGCCGATTTGGAACTAGAAGACATCCTTGCCTATATAGATAAGATGCTAGAGCCAAATGCTCCACGATTGATTTTAAAGTGCAATTAATGCTTTAGTGTAAGCAAGGAGCGCTTATCAAGTTTTCAGATACCTAATAAGACTTTCCTCACCTAGCGCATCCATATAAGTCTCAACTGAAGCTCAAAAAATGCGCAACCATATTCGTTAGCGCAATGAATTTCATCTGAAACTTTGTTTCGCTGTTGTGAAAAACCGCAATTAACCTGAATTTACCCTTAATCAACGTTTTCCTTTTGACTACTACAATGGCTTGATTTAGATTAGAGATTGCAGTTATGAATTACGCATAATATGAGCCTAAAAATAAAAACAATAACAATCAATGCACTACTTTTATCACTGACTCCGCATGTAACTTACGCCAGTGAAGCAAGTGTATTAACTGGTGCCCAGTTAGCCTGGCTTGTACCATGCGTGATTGCTCTGCTCAGCATTCCTTACTTAGTTTGGTCGAATCACCAACTCAAAAAGTCCACTCTTCAACTTAAGCACTCAGAACAACGATTTAAAAGTACGATTGAAGGCAGTGGCGATACACTATGGGACTGGAATATTCAATCAGGTGAGATTGTTCGGATCAACGACAAATACGGCATGAACTCTGCCAAGCCTGGCGGCATCATCCCCAACCAGCATAGGATCCATCCGCAAGACCTATTAATCGTTGAAAAGCTGATGAAACAGCATTTCGCAGAAAAGACACCTTTCTTTGAAGCAAGCTATCGTATTAAAGATGAACTAGGTCAGTATCATTGGGTGTTAGACCGAGGCAAAATTATCGAGAAAGATGCCAACCTCAACCCCTTAAGAATGACAGGTACGGTTCGCGATATTAGTCACTTCAAGAGTACCGAAGAAAGGTTAAATCTGTTTGCAAAATGTGTTGAATCACTTACTGACGCAATCGCAATTTACGACAAACATTATAATTTAGTCGACCTAAATCCAAGCTACTTGAAGCTATTTGGTGGTCAACGGGAACATTATCTGAATAAGCACTTTAACTTACCGGGTTATGATCAGAAGTTTGTCGCCCAAGTAAAAGCTCAGCTAAAGCAAACAGAGCATTGGCAAGAAGAACTCAAACTTCGTAATGCAGCAGACGTACTCTTGCCTATAGAAATTACGATTGACGAGATTAAAAATAATCACGGCCAGATCAGCAACTATGTGGTTGTTTACTCAGATTTAACCGAACGTAAGAAAGCAGAATCACAACTCCACAATTTATCAAATCGCGATCGTACGACAGGTCTCCCCAATCGCAACCTGTTCTTTACCAATCTACAAAAGCTATCGTTACAAGGGGCGCATCATGCCCTACTTGTCTTCGACTTAGATAACTTTAAAAAGATCAACGATTCGCTGGGCCACCAGTTAGGTGATACGCTACTAGCAAAACTAGCAATGCGGCTAAATAAACTTGCTCGCCAACAAGATACCTTTTACCGGCTGGGTGGTGATGAGTTTGCATTGGTAATTTCAGGCACCAATGATATTCACACTATTACACGTACTGCAAAACAGTTTCTAGCTGCGATTGCTACGCCTTTTAAAATTGCTAACCACGAGTTAGTGATCACCTCTTCTGTTGGGATTGTACTATGCCCTGAAGATGGTAAGTCTCCTGAAAGCCTGCTGAAAAATGCAGATACCGCTATGTATCATGCCAAGCAAAAGGGTAACCATTATTTATTCTTTAATGATTCAATGAATGAGCAAGCGGTTAAACGTCTGCAAATAGAAAACTTAATGCGTTATGGCCTCAAAGAGGATCACTTTGTTGTCTACTATCAGCCAAAAATGAACATTAAAACCGGCGAACTGGTTGGTATGGAAGCGTTAGTACGTTTCATTACCCCAAAAAAGGGGGTGATAAGTCCTGGTGTATTTATCCCCATCGCAGAAGAAACTGGACAGATCATCGAAATTGGAGAGGTCGTTTTAGACAAAGCATGCCGTGATGTGAAGCGCTGGATTGATAAAGGATTGTTTAATGGCAGAGTTGCGGTGAATTTATCAGCAAAACAGTTTAGCTTGCCGGATTTGACCACTCGTATCGACATTATCTTGCAAAAAAATCAACTTCCTTCTTATTTTCTTGAGTTAGAAATCACAGAAGGAACGGTGATGGACGATCCAAAAGAAGCAATTTCGATAATGCGCTCCCTCAGTGCTAGAGGAATACACTTAGCCATGGATGACTTTGGTACTGGTTATTCATCACTGGCTTATCTCAAGCAATTTCCACTGAATACACTCAAGGTCGATAAAGCATTTATCGATGACATGGGTAACGAGCGCGGCAGAAACATGGTGGACTCTATTGTCACTATCGCGCACAACTTAGACCTTCATGTTGTCGCAGAAGGTGTTGAAAATGAAGAGCAACTCAATATTTTAGAACAGTTAAACTGCCAAACAGTTCAGGGCTATTACTATTCAAAACCGCTTTCAAGCAATGAATTTGAGCAATTTTTAAAGCAACACACCCCGAGTGAAAAACCAAACCTACAGCTCGTACAATAGCCTTATTTCATTTGACCTAACTACGTTTATGCTTTCCAACTAACTAAATTTGCGCATCGACGCATCCACGCTCTGCGATAGTGCACTCGAAAAAGAACCAGCGCCGCGGGACCTGCCACTAAAGCCAAACTTAACCAGCGTTTTCTCGGCATTCCAGTCCACAGAGTTTGAAGATACATTGCCATCGCACATAAAGCTGAAATAATTCCAAAAGCCACTGATACACCTCGGTTTTTTAATTCAAAAAGAAAACTAAAACATTCTTTATTGGGAAAGAAACATCACATTTCGATACTATTTACTAATGCGGGCGATGAGTCTACACAACGTTCAATATTTAATCAATGAAGAAATTATTGTTGCATATTTTTGTATTATTTAATTTAATAGCGGACTGTTTAGAGGTATAGCATTGCACAAGGGGTGTTATGCCGTAACTTTCCTAATTTGGGAAATAGAGACAAGTGGGAAATTTTTTACGGTCAAATGCCAATGATTTCCTAGCTTAGTCCACTTAGGTTATGAGTGTATTTTTAGCGTACTGTGTTGAGCAGACTTTGTCCTTAACTGGAAATTAAAAGTTAGCTTTTCTAATATTGTAGACGACTGAAATTTTAGTGCTTTTACACACTGTACTTATTTTAATCGTCAACTGTGAGTTAAACCGATATAAAACGGTCAGTTATTCAATAATTGTCTGCGTTATAACGCCATAGTATAGACTTTCTGATAGTTTTTACTGATAGACGATTACAGTATTATCACAAGAGCTGCTAAACTTACTCTCATGTAGTATTAACTGTTACTTCAAGGACACGGGCTATGGATCAGAAAAGCGTACATGAATATTTGCAGGCCAAGCCTGCAACCTTTATCACTAAGCCTTTTGCGCAAGACGTAGATGTGTACAAAGTTCAACATAAAATGTTTGCAACTCTGACTGAGGGGAAAGAGGGGCAAGTAAATGAAAATGGTGAACCTGTTTGGTGGTTAAATGTAAAATGCGACCCTGACGAAGCATTATTGCTTAGAGATAAGTATTCGTCTGTTGTGCCAGGTTATCACATGAATAAGCGTCTTTGGAATACAGTCATCTTAGATGGCACTATTCCAGAAGACGAAATAAAGAAAATGATTGATGATTCTTATCAAATCGTCGTGGATAACCTACCGACCGCACAACGTGAAGAACTTGCTAGCAAAGTCACGCAACGTTAATTAAAACGGCATTTAGGTAAACCTAAATGCCGTTTTACCTTTCTATATATATCCTCGCACTTAATCTCTATATTTAATGTCGATCAACTTGTCTTCAAATCACTCTGATAGTATACAAAAAGAATAACCAAGCAATGTTAGAGTGACGACATGACGAAAAGGATAGCAGTATTGACAAGTGGCGGTGATGCGCCGGGGATGAACTCAGCGATTAGAGCTATCACGTTAAGTGCCCTGAGGTCTGGATTTCAGTGCTTTGGCTTTTTTCATGGTTACAATGGTCTAATTAATCAAGAGTACACCGAGCTAAGTGCGGTTTCCGTCACCGATATCACCCAACTTGGTGGCACAATTCTAAAAAGTGCCCGCTGCCCTGCGATGCTAGAACCCTCAGGCGTGCTGCAAGCAGCAAATGCCCTGAGAAAGCTCCATATTGACGTACTTATTGTGATTGGTGGTGACGGCTCGTTTAGGGGAATGCAGGCGCTGGCAGCTCACTGGCAAGGTCAGCTAATTGGTATTCCCGGTACTATAGATAACGACCTTTCAGGGTGTGACAACACCATTGGTTTTTCCACAGCCATCAATACTGCCACCTCTGCAATAGATAAAATCCGCGATACCGCAAATGCCTTTGAACGGGTTTTTATCACCGAGGTGATGGGTCGCCATAACGGACATATTGCTTACCATGTAGGCATAGCGACAGGTGCTGAGGCTATCATTTCATTTGAAAATTGCACGGTAGAGAATACCTCTCAGGTCTTAGCTCATCTCAAAAATGCCATAGAGCAACAACATCAACACGGTAGCTTTTTGATAATACTGGCCGAAAATTTATGGCCAGGCGGCGCTCAAGCGCTTAAGACAGAGTTAAATAGCAAGGACGATATTAATTGTGCACTTTGCGTGTTAGGCCATATTCAACGAGGTGGGGCACCATCTGTTGAAGATAGAATGCTCGCCACGGAATTAGGAGTAGCGGCCGTGGAAGTGATTAATGGTAGCATCAAACCAAACACTGATGTTGCGACGCCCGTTATGGTAGGAAAAATACATGGTGCAATTGTAATTACTGAAGTAGAGAAAGTGCTGAATATGGATAAACCAGTATCACAGGAATGGGTACAACGTTATCGGCATTACCTCGCCGAGCAATAAAAGCAGTGAGAGTGAAGCACATATTGATTATTCACTCTCACTACACCTTGTGTAAGCGCTAGCCAAACACGCTAAAAGCAGATTCGTTAAGCCACAGGTGACATAAAATGCTCGCGATATAACCAAGCAAGATCACAGGTGCCCACTTTAAGTGCCCCATAAAAGTATAATAGCCTCTAGCTTGCCCCATAAGCGCAACACCTGCCGCAGAGCCAATAGAAAGTAAACTTCCCCCTACCCCAGCCGTAAGCGTGATCAACAACCAATGGCCATGTGACATTTCAGGTTGCATCGACAGCACGGCAAACATCACTGGAATGTTATCGATGACCGCAGAAATAATGCCTAAGAATACGTTGGCATAGGTTGCAGACCATTCACCGTATAATATCTCTGACATTAAACTTAAATAACCGAGAAACCCAAGACCACCAACACACATAACGATGCCGTAGAAGAATAATAAGGTATCCCACTCAGCGCGTGAAACTTTGCTAAACACATCGAATGGCACAACACTTCCTAACTTCTCGAGACGCTCTTGATCCCCTTCTCTCTCGGCCATCGCTCGCTTTCTTGCTAATGACCCAGGCAATGTCATTCTTAGGAAGTAACCAAAAAACTGTAGGTAGCCCAAGCCCATCATCATGCCAAGAACCGGTGGTAAATGCAGCAAGCTGTGTGAAAGCACAGCGGTTGCGACAGTCAGTAGGAACAAAGTTAAAATTCTCAAAGCGCCGCGTTTAAGCTCTACTCTTTCGTAAACTGCACTGGGCTTTCTATCCGCCACAAAATAACTCATTACGAGTGCTGGTACGATGTAATTGACCAGTGAAGGAACAAATAGCGCTAAAAATTCGCTGAAATGTACCATACCAGCTTGCCATACCATCAAAGTGGTAATGTCACCAAAGGGGCTGAATGCACCGCCTGCATTGGCTGCTATCACAATATTGATACAGCTTAAATTGATAAACTCTTTGTCACCTTCAGCCACCTTCATCACCACAGCACACATCAGTAAGGCTGTGGTTAGGTTATCTGCAATTGGAGAGATAAAAAAGGATAAAAACCCAGTGATCCAAAAGAGATTCTTATAGCTAAAACCCTTTTGGATCATCCACGCTCGTAGCGCATCAAAAAGGCGGCGTTCCTCTAGTGCGTTGATATAAGTCATCGCAACCAGCAAGAACAACATCAGCTCCGCAAATTCTAACAAATTGTGCCGAAATGCATGCTCGGTAACATCGGGTTGCCCCTGATTGACGTAATACGCCCCAATCATGAGCCAAATGACGCCTGCCGCCACGAGCACTGGCTTTGATTTTCGCATATGGAGTTTTTCTTCGAGCATTACAAGTGCGTATGCTAAAACGAAGACAACAATACAAACCAAGCCGAGTGTCGAGCTGGTAAGATCTAAAGTGCCTTGAGCCGCCAAGGCTGGTGATGGGATCACGGATATGACCCATGCGCAACAGAATAGCAGTAGTCCATTGATTTTCATTTTTTTGCCTATCGATGAGTGCAGAGGGATGGCATTTCAGCCAAACTCACTTTAGCATAGATAAAAAATAATCAGCATTGGACTGAAGTCTAAGGCATCCTGTTTACAATATTACAAACAGGCCCATACATCAGCAGTAGGTATTTATGCTTCAACTTTCGCAGCAACAACAAATTGAATTACAGCAAAAATTGAGCAACGAAGGCTTTGCACGGATTGAAAATATTCTAGACGATACAAACGCTCAACAACTACATGAGTGCCTCTGTAACCTAGACTACCAACTCGCACTTTTTCATAACGGGACAGCAAAATCAGTCAAAGACAGTGATATTCTTGCCTTAACACCGCAAGAGCAGCAAGCCTTGCTCGAAGATATACATAGCTATGCATCACGTGGCGTTGGTTTTATGTATGGCCGCCACTCCATAGAATCGACGAGCCCTGAGGCGCTGAAAAAGCTCTACAATAACCTCAATAGTAGCGCTGTACAGTCCTGCTTTTCCGCGATATCTGGACAGAACATTATCCGTACCTCTGCCCAAGCAACACGATTTATTGGTGGTCAGTATTTAACGCGACATAATGATATTGTTGAAGCTGAGGGCCGGGTTTATGCCTATGTACTTAGCCTAAGCAAAAGTTGGCACCCTGACTGGGGCGGGCTACTGCAGTTTTTTGAACGTGATGGCACACCCACTAAAAGTTATGCACCTAAGTTCAATTCACTGGTGGTTTTTGATGTAAGTAAAATTCATTCTGTGACTTACGTCGCGCCATTTACAAAAGCGCCGCGACTTTCTGTGACTGGGTGGTTTAGAACAATAGACACGTAAGCTCAACACGTATCTATTGTTCTAGATGTCTATGTTATTAATATTTTTCGCTTATCTTTTCAATGGTTAAGATCAGCGCAAGGCCTGCAATGGCAAGCGCAATACATGCCAACGTATTCGGGTCTTGACCATACAGCGTACTGTATTGTGCTGGCAAAATATTGGCCTGACTCAATGGCTTTTCTATACCACTGGAATTCACGTAAGTCGTAAGCACTTGTTTCCAAGGCCACAATAAATTAAGCGAGCCAAGTAAAAAGCCAGCTAGTAGCGAAAACGTTACTTGTTGATAGTGCGCCAATAGCCAGCTGAGTAGGCGCGAAAACGACATTAACCCCACAATACAACCTAGTAAGAATAGACTCACTAAGCCAAATTCAAGCTGGTTCACCGCACTGAGTACATGGCCATACATACCCAATAACAGTAGAATAAAGCTCCCTGAGATCCCAGGTAAGATCATCGCGCAAATGGCAATAGCACCTGAGATAAAAAACATCCAATGAGATGCTTGCGCTTCAGCTGGTGAAAGAGAAGTAATAGCAAAGGCCACGACAGCACCAACTACGCAGGCGATAATATTTTGGCCGTTCCAATGAGAGACCTGTTTTGCAACATAAATAAAAGAAGCGACGATAAGACCAAAGAAAAATGACCATACCAGTGTTTGGTGTGCTTCCAATAAATAAGTGATCACCTTCGCCAAAGACGCTGCACTGATGAGCAAACCAGAAAATACCGCCAGTAAAAAGCTACCATCAATGTACTGCCACGTTGCTTTTAGGCCGTCACGGCGCAATGTGCTCAAAGCCTGTAAGTTCACACTTTTGATGGCATTTAAAAAGCGTGCATAGATGCCGGTAATAAAAGCAATGGTGCCGCCAGAAACGCCTGGGACAACATCCGCAGCTCCCATTCCGGCCCCTTTTAAAAACATAAAGAGATAGTCTCGTTTGCTATCTTTATACTGCACAAATTTCTCCTTTCATTTCCACTGCCGAGCAGTTTAACTTAAAACGCTAAAAAATAGCGACAGCTAAAGCTTTCACTTAACTGGTCGATAACCAATTATGATATTTTACGCGCTTGTACCATGATCATCAGAACGCTTTTATTACTTGTTACCACTTTACCCGCGACGACTTTTGCAGCAGAACATATTGACGCAGCACCACTTGGTTCTCTTTATCAGCAAGACGCTAATCGCTTCTACGAGCCATCGCAACTGATGAAACTGGAAAGCGAAAACGAAAGCTTTTATGTATTTCATCAAGAATATATGGCAGCTGCTCGTGAAGGCATCGTGATCTTATTACCAGACATGCAAACTCCGCCCCTCAATAACAGCGGCATAAGCTTTCTTGCAAAGCGCTTAAGCGATGATGGCTACGACACCTATACCCTTACTCCGCCGGACCTTTCTTATGCACCAAGTCTGCTAGAGCAAGACATCGCGCTCCCCGATGCTGAAAAACCGGCTCAGCAAACGCTTGCACCCATTTCAGAATCTAATCTCGACGAATATAAAATGGCCCTGATCAGCCGCTTTGAGGTGCTTTACAACACCCTGTCCATGACTCAAACAGAAAAGTTGGTGGTTGTCGCATTTGGTAATAGCGCAGGTTTATTCGGTGAGCACTTAGCTACTCTGCCCAAACTACGTATCGATGCCTTTGCCGTTGTTAGCCCACAACTGCCTAATGCAACGCGGCAAAAGCACTTAGCATCCAACCTTTCTCTGATAAGCCCTGCTTTACTGGATGTTTACTACAGTTTTGACAATCCTATTGTGGTCGACAATACGCCGGACAGAGCGCGCTGGGCGAGAAAAAACAGTAAATTTGATTATCGCCAACGGGAGCTTTTTGGAGAAAAAACCGATCCACTCCAACATCAAAGGCTCAGAAAGGAGTTACTCGGCTTTTTACGCGTCTTATAGTGTTTCAAGTTAGCTCTTTTTTAAATATTCATAGGCAGACTGAATATCTTGGCTTTTACGCTTTGCAACTTCCATCATATGCTTAGGTAATCCCTGAGACACCAATTTGTCAGGGTGATGCTGCGACATCAGTTTGCGGTAAGCTTTTTTGATATCACGCTCATTTGCCTCTTCACTCAATCCCAGTACAGCCAAAGCTTTAGCACGGCTTAAGCCATTATCTTGTGATGCTGGTTGACGGCCGCCATGTTGCTGGTATTGATGTTGCGATCTCCCCGACGCCTGTGAGCGGCGAAACTCAAATTCTGCTTGGTAGCGTTTTAGCAGGAATAAAAAGTGTGTTTCTGCAAAGCCTAAATACTTGCTCACCTGTTTAAGTAAGGCCTTCTCCGCATCAGACACATGACCATCACAAAATGCCATTTGAATTTGAATCTCTAAAAACAGCTGCCTCAAGTCATAGCGTCTGGCAAAAGCTTCTTTAAAATCGGTAACCGCTTCTTTTATCGAAAAGTCACTGCTTTTTCCCGCAGTAAACGCATGTTGTGCTTCTTTTCGCTCTTCACCCTGCAAGCCCATTTCGCTCATAAATGCAGACGCAGCTTGAATGTGGATTTCGCTGACTCGACCATTAGACTTCGCAATATGTCCCATCACAGAAAAACAGCTGGAAAAGAACAAGGCTTGGCGCTCATGCAGATCTTCACCTTTCATGAAACCTTGAAAGCCACCGACTTTATCAAAATCCTGACGCAAACTTTTATCAAATAAATGGCCGAGATAAAACCCTAAAATAGCGCCTAACCAACGACCAAATAAAAAGCCGAAAATTGTGCCTAATAATTTACCCCACATCGCTATACCCTAACTTTTCGTTGATCATTTTTAGTCGCTCTGGCGTGCCGATGTCGTCCCATGCGCCCAAATACAGTTCAGTAGAAACTTTATGCTGCTCAAGCCCACTGCGCAGCAACGGCCCTAGTTTTATAAAGCCAGCCCCAAGCTCGGTAAAAAAACTTTGGTGATATTTGCCAATACCAGACAAGGTATACTTTTGCTGATTGAGCGGCTGATGGGCAAGGCAAAAATCGCCTTCAGGATTATGTTCAGGGTTTTCTACCAACACAATGTGCGCCTCGCAATGGCCCTCTGCTGTGCTTCCGAGCTGTAACTGCACTAAGCTGCTGACATCATAGTCCGTAAAAATATCGCCATTGAGTACAATAAAGCTGTCATCCTGTTCACATAACATCGGCAGTGCTTGAATGATTCCACCTGCGGTTTCTAATCCCCCCTCAGGTTCATCACTGTACTCAATATTGACACCGAAGTGACTACCATTGCCGAAATAGTCTTTTATCACCTGACCTTGCCATGCAAGATTTATCACGATATCGCAGATCCCAGCCGCTTTTAAACGCTCGATATGATGCTCAAGTAGTGGCTTTCCTGCGACGTTAAGCATAGGTTTTGGTTGGTTAGCGGTCAGTGGCATCATGCGTTTACCACGACCAGCAGATAAAATTATCGCTTTCATTGTTACTTCTATTTAGTGCCTAATTTGGCCTGCGCTTGAGGCATTATGTCATTCTCCAGCCAGCTTGCAAGCCACTGAAATTCTTTATACTTATTCGCTACTTCAACGAGGTAGCGTAAGGTTGGCAAAATATTTTCTAAGTACCCGCCTTTGCCGTCTCGCTGCAATAGGCGAGTAAAAATCCCGGCAGCTTTAAGGTGCCTTTGCATCCCCGTTAAGTCAAAGTAATGTTGGTAGGTGCTAAAATCCATATCGCCTAATAAATTTGCCGCTTTTAAGCAGTCAAAGCTATGTTGCTGAAGCTCGGTAAACTCATGTGCATCAAGGCGAGTATAACAATCCCGCAACAGCGAAACCGCATCATAAGTGACAGGTCCTTGTACCGCATCCTGATAATCAATGAGATACCACCGAGACTGATGACATATCAGGTTGCGACTATGAAAATCTCGATGCATCGTAACCTGCGGCTGACGAGTCATCGCATCAACGAGTTTCAACTTCACATTATGCCATTGCACTTGTTGATATTCGGTGGGTGTTAAACCAAGCCATTTTGTTACAAGCCACTCGTAAAAGATATTAAGTTCCATATCAACGAACTCAGCATCATAGGGCTTCATCCATTCACTCTTTGGTGTTTTGGCTATTCCTGGAATAAGCGCTATCAACGCACGATAATCCTCTAGCCGAGAAGGCAATGCCAACCTATCGGCCAAATGCTCAGAACCTAAATCTTGTAACAGTAACAGCCCTTGTTCTTCATTATTTGCAAGGATTTGTGGCACATTGAGCCCTTGCTCTGCAAACACCGTATTTAAACCAATAAAAGGGGCATTATCGAGTTTATCGACCGGTGTCTCCATTAAGATCCACGACATCGTTTGTTGTTTGACGCGATAATAACGCCGGAAACTGGCATCCGAGGTGATAGCCTCACACGTAAAATCGTCGCTATGTATTGCTTGCTGTATAAACTCGACGCGCTGGTTTTGACTATTCATGGATTAACTATTACACCTTCTACTTGTAAATATTTAAATGCTACTGTATTTCCGACAGTTTTCATTTATCATGATGAGCTTATTATTAAATGCTCAGCTAATAGGTTATTAAATGCGCAAAATTTGGGGCTTGGCTGTATTATCCGCGATTCATTCTACAGCTTTTGCTAATACGAACATTGTCGCCGCACAATGTAAAGACTATATGCAGCCAGAAAACTGGAAGCCGTTAGCCTCGCTGCCCAAACATGCCATTGATATCGTTGCCGATGACTTAGAACTACAAGGTACTGATAGTGCTGAGTTTTCGGGTAATGTGGTGATTAACACTGAAACCATGAGCTTAGAAGCTAGACGTGCGCTAATCGATAAAAAAGAAGGCCTGCTCAGCGCTTCTGGACCGCTACTCTATCGTGACCAATTTACCAAAGTTCACAGCAATGGGCTATTCGCGGATTTAAATGCTAACACCGTGAGCTTGCTTGGTGCTGAATATGAATTAACAGACCAGCTGGGGCGCGGTGGTGCAGAGAAGTTGCATGCCTCTGGCAGCAAAATTTCACTCGACAACTCTAGCTTCACCACGTGTCCTGCTGATGACCCATTTTGGAGTATCGAGGCAAGCAGTATTGTACTTTCTCGAGAAGACGGTTGGGGTGAAACCTATAATACGGTGTTCAAAATTATGGACACGCCAATTATCTATTTACCCTACTTTACGTTTCCAATCGATGATAGACGAAAATCTGGCCTGCTGACACCGACAATTTCCAGCTCAAATAAGTTTGGCTTGGAGCTGATCACCCCTTATTATCTCAATCTAGCTCCTAACTACGACGCGACCCTAACACCAAGGTACATGGCTAATAAAGGATTTCAGCTTATTACCGAGTTCAGATATTTAACTGAACAACATCAAGGTAAAATTGGCGTCGAATACCTCAGTAAGGATGATTCCGAGCCACAGCTAGACGATCGCTATTTAGTACATTGGCAACAAAAAAGCTATTTAAGTGATAAGTGGCGTGCATTTGTTGATGTCACAAATGTGAGCGACGATAACTATCTCACTGACTTAACATCCGAATACGCCAATGAAACTGACACTCAGTTATATCGCACCGGCAGTCTAAGTTACCTTGGTGAAGACTGGTTAGTCGACTTAAAGTTGCAAGATTTTGAAGTGTTGGGCGATCACAGAGAATCCTACACTGCACTACCACAAATTAGCTTCCGTACACGGGACAGCTATGAACTTGTTGGCCTTGATTGGGACTTTGAGGGTGAGTTTGCCTATTTTCAAAATGATGCTTTGCCAATCTCAGAGGCGTCGCGATTACACCTAGAACCTCGCGTGTCTTTTTCACGCAGCGACTACGCTTGGTCATTTACCTCCGAGGCACGCCTACTTCACACGCGTTATGAACAAAATATAGATATGCCTGATACAGAGTATGAGGAGTCTGTCACGCGTACATTACCTAGTTTACGGGTACATGGACAACTGAACTTTGAACGCAGTACCGAGTTCTTTTTTGAACAAGGTACGCAAACGCTTGAGCCACAAATTCAGTACCTTTACACTCCTCACAGAGAGCAAAGCCAAATTGGCTGGTACGATACTGCTAAGTTACAAGATGACTTTATTGGTCTGTTTAGAGCACGCCGTTACTCAGGTTATGACCGTATTGCAGAAGCCAATCAATTCACGGTGGGTGCAACTACGCGTGTATTCGATAGCAGTAATGTCGAGCGCTTTAACTTCAGTGCAGGTCAGATCATTTATCTTGAGTCATCTGTAAAGCCTTCTGAACAGCTATTTACTGATGATACCAACTATAATGCACTATTTGCCGCTGAATCCATGTTACATTGGCATAAGCGCTGGTACCTCTCAGGTGGGGTGCAATATGATGTGGATAGCAAAGAGTTAGTGCAGTCTCACTTTACTTTGGACTACAAAGGAGACGATAAGCAGTTAGTGCAATTGAACCATCGTTATGTTAATGATGTCTCAGACTATGAAATTGACCAAGTCGGTCTCTTTACAAGTTTACCAATTGACGATAACTGGCAATTTGTAGCAAGCTATCACCGAGATATGACGGCAAATAGAAGTGTTGAATCCTTTGTTGGTGTTCAATACCAGTCTTGTTGTTGGGCTATTCAGGTGACTGCGAATCGTCAAATTGAAACAAACTTAAACCAAACACTTACAAATGATGAAGCAGTGTTTGATTCTGGCTTCAGCCTTAAATTTGTCCTTACAGGGCTTGGAAGCCAAAGCAGTGGTGATGCGAGTAAACTCCTTCGACAGGGTATTTTTGGTTACCGTAGACCGTATTTTTTGAATAAATAGAATTTAGAAAGCCGTATGAATTTAAAAAAGTTGTTATTAGTGGCCTCCTTAAGTGCAGGCCTGTTTACTCAAGCACATGCTGAGCGTGTAAAGCTAGATACAGTTGTTGCCACAGTAAATGATGGTGTAATTTTACAAAGCGAAGTCGATCAAATAATAAATCGTGTAAAAGAACAGGCTGAGCAGCAAGGTACCGAACTTCCTAGCGATAGAACATTACGCTTACAAGCCATCGATAAACTCATTGAGCAATCTTTAATGTTGCAACTGGGTGACCGTATGGGTATGCAAATTTCAGATGCTCAATTGGATCAGACCATTGCGAATATTGCCCAAGACCAAGGTGGTACTATCGCTGATTTACGTCGCTCAGTTGAAGCTAGCGGCGAAAGCTTCCCGGCATACCGAGAAGAGATCCGTAAAGAAATAACCACAAGCCAAGTGCGCCGTGCTAGTGTTGACCGCCGTATTTATATTAGCCCTCAAGAGGTTACTAACCTGCAAAAAATATTGAGTGAGCAAACGGGTAACTCGGAAGAGTATGATATCGGCCATATCTTGATTAAGATCCCAAATAAAGCGACTCCAGAAGAAATTGAAGACGCTCGTGAGCGCGCTGATAACGTGATTAAGTTTTTGAACGAAGGTAAAGAGTTCAAGCGCATCGCAATTGCTTCTTCTAGCGGCTCAAAAGCGCTCGATGGTGGTCAATTAGGCTGGATGGGAATTAACGAAATGCCAACCTTGTTCGCTGAGGCCATAAAAGGTGCGAAAAAAGACGACATAGTTGGTCCACTGCGCTCAGGTGCAGGTTTCCACATTCTAAAAGTACAAGATATTCGTGGTCGTGAAGTCGTTGAAACTGTTGAGGTGCGTTCACGTCATATCTTAATCAAGCCGTCTATTATCCTAAGTGAAGAAAAAGCACGCTCAATGCTAACTGGCTTTGTAAAAGACTTGCGCGCAGGTACCGCTGACTTTGCAGCGCTGGCTAAAGAATATTCTGAAGATCCAGGCTCTGCACTTAAAGGTGGTGAGTACGATTGGACAGATCCAACTACATACGTACCTGCGTTTAGAGACACTCTGTTGTCGCTAGAAAAAGATCAGATCAGTGAACCATTTAGAAGTACATTTGGCTGGCATATTGTACAACTGCTAGATAAACGCGTAGCCGATAAAACAGAACAAGCCAAGTTAAATCGCGCACACCGTCTGTTGTTTAACCGTAAATTTAAAGAAGAAAGCTTTAAATGGATTAAAGAAATGCGTGACCAAGCGCATATTGAAATTATCGAAGCGGAATAACGGCTATGACACTCAGAATCGCAATTACACCGGGTGAGCCTGCAGGTATTGGCCCAGATCTTGTTATCAAACTGGCTCAGCACGCATGGCCTGCTCAGTTGGTTGCGGTGGCTGATAAAAGTATTCTAGAAAAACGCGCCAAAGAACTCGGTGAGCAAATCAAGTTGCTGCCATTTGACAGCGAAGCTGCGCCTGAAGCGGCACCTGCTGGTGCCATTTACTACCTTCAAGTAGACAAAGGTGCTGAAGTGGTCGCTGGTCAATTAGATGAAGCCAATGGCCATTATGTGCTCGAAACCTTGCGCATTGCTTCTGAAAAGAATATGGATGGGACATTTGCAGCGGTAGTCACGGGCCCAGTTCATAAAGGCATTATTAACCAAGCTGGGATCTCGTTTAGCGGCCATACTGAGTACTTTGCACAACAGTCTGATACCGCTGATGTCGTAATGCTACTCGCAACCGAAGGGCTGCGTGTAGCGCTAGTAACTACGCATATCCCACTGGCGTACGTATCAAAGGCAATTACGCCTGAGCGTCTCAGCAAAGTCATTCATATTTTACATCACGACCTACAAACCAAGTTTGGTATTGAACAACCCAGGGTATTAGTTTGTGGATTAAATCCGCACGCTGGAGAAAGTGGTCATCTTGGTCGTGAAGAAATAGAAACCATTGAGCCAACACTGGAAATGCTGAATAAACAAGGCATGAACTTGGTTGGACCGCTGCCAGCTGACACCCTTTTCCAAGCTAAATATTTAGATAATGCTGATGCTGTGCTCGCAATGTATCACGATCAGGGCTTACCTGTGTTAAAATATAAAGGTTTTGGAAACTCAGTAAACATCACCCTAGGATTACCCTTTGTTCGCACATCGGTTGATCACGGTACAGCGCTTGATTTAGCCGGCTCTGGTGATGTTGAAGTGGGTAGTTTTGAATTAGCGATCCGCGAAGCAATTAAGCTCGCAACCAAAAAAGCACAGAATGCATGACAGATAAAGTACATCTCGGACACAGAGCGCGTAAACGCTTTGGTCAAAACTTCTTAAATGACAACAATATTATCGACAAGATAGTAACTGCTATCGACCCAAAACCTGAAGACAATCTGGTTGAAATCGGTCCTGGTTTAGGTGCTATCACTGAACCTGTTTGTGATTTAAGTGGCCACCTAACCGTTGTAGAACTCGATAAAGATCTTGCCGAGCGCTTGATCCATCACCCATTCTTGGGACCTAAATTAACGGTTCACCAAGGCGACGCGATGAAGTTTGACTTCTCTTCTTTAATCAAAGAAGGGGAAAAACTGAAGATCTTTGGTAATTTACCTTACAACGTATCAACCCCTTTGCTATTTCACTTATTTGAATTTGCCGATCAGGTCGAGCATATGCACTTTATGCTGCAAAAAGAAGTGGTTAACCGTATGGTTGCAGGCCCTGGCAGCAAGGCCTTTGGTCGCTTAAGCGTAATGACGCAGTACTATTGTCACGCTATTCCTGTGATCGAAGTGCCACCACATTGCTTTAAACCAGCACCTAAAGTTGACTCGGCCGTTGTTCGATTGATCCCAAAAGATCCGTCGCAACGTACAGCTAAGAGCACTAAGCTTTTGAATACTGTTTGTTTAGAAGCGTTCAACCAACGTCGTAAGACACTAAGAAATAGCTTATCGAACCTGTTAACCGAAGAGCAGCTGCGAAACTTAGGTATCGACCCTACACTTCGCGCTGAAAACCTGTCGCTTAACCAGTTTATTGAAATTGCAAATTGGATATATGACAACTCAAACTAATATTGGCTCACCTATCAAAGTATCGGTGGAGACCTTTTACGTTGAAGCGCAATCACAGCCTGAAAAGGATAAATATGTGTTTGCCTATACAATTACCATCAAAAACCATAGCTTATGTAATGCCAAGCTACATAGCCGCTATTGGCTCATTACCGACGCTAATGGCAAAGAGACTGAAGTCGAAGGTGAAGGTGTCGTTGGTGAGCAGCCCACTATTCGTCCTGGCGAGAGCTATCAGTACACCAGCGGCGCGGTGCTCGATACTCCCGTTGGTACAATGGAAGGGTTTTATTTAATGCGTAATGAGTTTGGCACTGAGTTTAAAGCGCCAATCAATGTATTTAGACTTTCCTGTCCAAATATTTTGCATTAATACCATTTTTATTTTGCGGAAGCGGGCTTACCCCGCGTTCCTCATACATGCTAGACATCAGAATAAAAACATTGAGTTATAAAAAACCACAGGTAATAAATGGCAAAATACGCAATTGGAGACTTGCAAGGCTGCTTCACTCCACTCATCGGGCTACTCGATCAAGTCAACTTTAACCCAAGCCAAGACCATTTATACTTTGTCGGTGACATCATCGCCAGAGGACCCGATTCACTTGCTTGCCTAGAGTTTCTCTATCAACACGCTGGCTCTATTAGCATTACACTCGGCAATCACGATCTCCACTTTTTAGCATGTCTTGCTTTGGGTGTCGCTCCGAACCCAAAAGATAAATTAGATGCGGTTTTTGCCAGCCCTAAATGCCAAAAATATGCTGACTTATTACGTGCACAGCCCCTCGCTATTTGGCTTGAAACACAGCAAACTTTTATTTCTCATGCAGGTATTCATCCAAGCTGGAATATTACGCAAGCGCTAGAATATGCACGCTTTGCCGAAACCATTTATCAATCAACAAAAGCCCCTGAGTTTTACGCCAATATGTACGGTGCTCACCCAGGACTTGAGCACAACAAGCTCAGTGAACAAGATAAATTTAAAGCCATTGTTAACGTCTTCACTCGAATGCGCTTTCTAAAACAAAATGGCGAACTGGATCTTAAGAACAAATCTGGCCTAAAAGATGCGGCAGGTCTCACTCCGTGGTTTGAGCTCAGCCAAACACCAGCCGACACTACCCTACTTTTCGGCCACTGGGCTGCTTTGGAAGGCGAAACCAACAAGAAAAATATTATAGCCTTAGACACTGGCTGCGTGTGGGGAGGTCCTATGACGATGATAAATATCAACAGTGGTGAAAAGTACCAGCATAGCTAACCTCTATAACAGCCCTAAATCAACGTTAGGGTAAGCACTTACTTTAACTTTTATTAAACTAAGCTACACTCGAAGAAAACGTGAAGCTTATACTTTTTATCCGTTGAGCTGCTATTTTTTGTAATCCGACCTTTTTTACTGAAATTTTTTGTCACATCTGCTATAAAATACTTAACTTATCCGCAATAAATCCGATAAGTATCCGTATTGCTTTGTAAATTTTGTAGGACAGCTATGAATTTGACTGTTAGCCAACGTATTTGGGGTGGTTTTATTACCATCACCTTGTTGCTTCTTCTTATCGGGGGCAATTCTTTATTAAGAATTGCAAACATTGACAACTCAACTCAACAGGTTAATAACCTGTCTTTACCAGCACTCTCTAAAAGCTCTGCTCTGCAAGTAGAGTTCACTTTAATGAGCAAAATGGCTCAGGGAAGTTTTTATGCACGTTCAGAGACTGAACTGGCGACGCTAAAACAGCAATTTGCAGAGCGCCAGAAGATCTTTGACAAAACCTATTCAGAACTGCAGCAGGTAGTTGCCGCTAATAATAAATTGGCCTCAAGCAGTCGTGATGTTGGCAAAAGTTATGATGCGTTCGTAAAAGCCATGAACAGCTTGGTAAACGAGAAAACAACTGAGCTTTCGTTACGGGACAAATTAAAAGAGCAGTTATCTACTATCGATGTTGCCGCAGAAGATGCGACTATGGTGACGGTTGATATCATTGATTTGGATGGCTTAGAAGATGCTGACAAACGTGCTTTTCAAGCTGCAAATAACTTAGAAAATAACTTTTCTTCTGTTGTGACTAGCGCCAATGATATTGTTACTGTTGAAGACATCAATACACTGGAAATCGTAAGTAGGGATCAAAGCTACCTCGTTGAAGAGCTAGGTCGCAATATTGATTTGATGCGTGGCCCCGTTAGCGCGCTTGATAGTAGTTTGTTTGCTGATCTCGAAGGCTATTACACTAATTTGAAAGATGCAGTTACTGGCAGCAACAGCATCACGGAAAATCAAAAACGCTTGATCAATGCGATAGCCGAGACACGTAAAGAACTAACCAATGCAGAAAAAACCACAAAAGCAGCCCTATCTCAGCTAGATGATTTACTCTCTGAAGCGAGCCAAGTCGCCTTTAACTTACAACAAGGCGTACGTGCCGATGTAGGCACAGCAAACCTATGGACTTGGATTGGTATGATAGTAGCAACGTTAATGGCCGTTGGTGTTGCCTACATTACCGTTAGTCGTATCACAAAACCGCTGTCGGAAGTAAATCGAGTCTTAAACATTGTCGCCAGTGGCGATATGACACAGCGCTTAGATGACACAGCAAAAGATGAGTTTGGTGAATTATCTAGAAGCTGTAACACCCTAATCTCTAGCTTACGTGAACTTATCACTGGCATTATTTCTCGTTCGACGCAGCTTGCTGCAGCGTCCGAAGAAACATCGACTATCACTACGGAATCCAGCCAAGCAATTAAGAATCAGCAGGCACAGGTAGAGCAAGCAGCTACCGCTACAACTGAGATGAGTAGCACGTCTCACGGTGTAAGCAACAGCGCGCATCAAGCACTACAGGAAATTAAAAATGCTGATAAAGAAGCGGAGCGTGTCAAAGGCATCTCACATGAGAACAAACACACTATTGAGCAACTCGCAAGAGAAGTGGATGAAGCCTCTCGCGTGATTAACAAACTACATCAAGACAGCGCTTCGATAGGTAGTATTTTGGATGTTATCCGTGGCATTGCCGAGCAAACTAACCTCCTTGCACTAAACGCTGCAATCGAAGCTGCGCGTGCGGGTGAACAAGGTCGTGGCTTCGCTGTAGTGGCAGACGAAGTACGCTCGCTTGCAAGTAAAACTCAAGAGTCGACTCAAGAAATTCAAGCAATGATTGAATCCTTACAAGCCGGTGCCGAAGAAGCGGTAGGCGCGATGTCGAAAGGCAAACAGCAGGCGGAGTCGTGCGTAACTCAGAGCGACCTTGCTAATGAAGCACTAAACTCTATCACTGCAGCCGTTTCTCAGGCTCATGATGTGAGTGAAGAGATTGCAAACGCGGCGAATGAGCAACAACAAGTAGCACAGGAAATTAGTGAACGTTTAGAATCGATTGTAACAATCGCAGAGCAAACAGCTGAAGGCGCAAGCCAGACCTCAATCTCTAGTTCTGAGGTTGCCAAACTCGCCGAAGAGTTACGCTTATCGGTAGAACAGTTTAAGGTTTAGCTATCTAACCTGAGCTTTGAGCAGGAAACAGTCTCAAAACTTTAAGGGGTTTAGCAAAACCCCTAAGCATAAAAAAACCCATGCATGGCATGGGTTTTTTGTTTCTTTTCTTTGATTATGCAAACAATGCGTTTGCCTTCTCAACGATATTTTCTACCGTAAAGCCAAATAGCTTGAATAGCTCATCAGCAGGCGCTGACTCACCAAACGTTGTCATACCAACTATAGCACCATTTAGGCCTACATATTTGTACCAGAAGTCCTCAATACCCGCTTCGATAGCGACGCGACGCGTTACTGAGCTTGGTAGTACGCTTTCTTTGTATGCTGGAGATTGCGCATCAAAAATGTCCGTTGAAGGCATAGACACAACACGTACCTTTTTACCTTCTGCACGAAGCTTATCCGCAGACTCAACTGCAAGTTGCACTTCAGAACCGGTTGCAATAAGGATGATTTCAGGCTCACCATCACAAGATAGTACATAACCACCTTGCTTAATCGCTGCAACCTGCTCAGCGGTACGAGGCTGCTGCGCAAGGCCCTGACGGGTAAATACAAGTGCAGATGGGCCATCAGCGCGTTCAACAGCTTGCTGCCAAGCAACTGCTGACTCAACTTGGTCACATGGACGCCAGCTCGCAAGGTTTGGCGTAGTACGTAAGTTCGCCATTTGTTCTACTGGTTGGTGTGTTGGACCATCTTCACCAAGACCGATTGAATCATGAGTATACACAAAGATGCTTCTTTGTTTCATCAATGCAGCCATACGTACGGCATTACGCGCGTATTCCATAAACATTAGGAATGTCGCACCGTAAGGGATAAAGCCTCTATGTAGCGCAATACCATTCATAATGGCAGACATACCAAATTCACGCACACCGTAGAAGATATAGTTACCCGCAGCATCTTCTGCCGTTAAGCCTTTAGATTGATCCCAAAGTGTTAAGTTAGAACCCGCAAGGTCAGCAGAGCCACCCATAAACTCAGGTAGAATTGGACCAAAAGCATTCAATGCATTTTGTGATGCTTTACGAGTTGCTGGGTTTGCAGGATTCGCTTGAAGCTCTGCAATATACGCTTCTGTTTTCTCAGACCAGTTTGCTGGAAGCTCGCCTTTCATGCGACGCTCAAACTCAGCAGCAAGCTCAGGATAATGCATTTGGTATTCAGTGAACTTAATCAGCCAGTCACTTTGTTGATTTTGACCACGTGCTGTTGCGTCCCATTTCGCGTACACATCTTCCGGTACTTCAAATGCGCCGTGCTCCCAACCAAGGAATTCACGTGCTGCTTTGATTTCATCATCACCTAGCGGTGCACCGTGACAATCATGGCTACCAGACTTGTTTGGTGAACCATAACCGATAACCGTTTTACAACAGATAAGGGTTGGTTTGTCAGACTCTGCTTGCGCCGCTTCGATTGCCGCTTTAATCGCATCGCTATCGTGACCATCAACACCGGCGATAACATGCCAGCCATAAGACTCAAAGCGTTTTGGTGTATCGTCGCTAAACCAACCTTCAACTTCACCGTCGATTGAAATACCGTTGTCATCCCAAAATGCAATCAGTTTGCCAAGACCAAGGGTACCCGCAAGTGAACAAGCTTCGTGTGAGATACCTTCCATCAAACAACCATCACCTAAAAAAGCATAGGTATAGTGATTAACGATGTCGTAATCTTCACGGTTAAACTGTGCAGCCAATGCTTTTTCAGCAATCGCCATACCTACCGCATTAGTAATACCCTGGCCTAATGGGCCTGTAGTAGTTTCAATACCCGGCGCATAACCATACTCTGGATGGCCTGGTGTTTTTGAGTGTAGCTGACGGAAGTTTTTGATGTCATCAATTGATAAGTCATAACCCGACAAATGCAACAATGAATAAATTAACATCGAGCCGTGACCGTTTGATAATACAAAGCGATCTCTGTCGAACCACTCAGGATTACTTGGGTTGTGCTTTAAAAAATCGCGCCAAAGTACTTCTGCGATGTCCGCCATGCCCATAGGGGCTCCAGGGTGGCCAGACTTGGCCTTTTGTACAGCGTCCATGGAAAGAACGCGAATTGCATTAGCAAGTTCTTTGCGAGATGGCATGAATTCTCCTACCTTTAAATGTGTTTCGCGGGGGTTTGAGCCCATTCTTACTTATTTATATGGCTAACTGCAACGGCAAAGGCCATAAAAAAACGGGTACAGACGGACTTTTTCCGACCATTAAAAAAGTTTGCACAATTTTGGACGTCTAGGCGTAAAATAACTAGTCAATGCCTAGGTTTTTTGGTTAGAATACGCCCCTTAATTTTTCGCGCTGTTCCTGATGTTTGTGAAGCGCAATATTTGTGAGCATAAATACAATGGCTAAACATTTATTTACTTCTGAATCTGTTTCTGAGGGTCATCCGGATAAAATCGCCGATCAGATCTCTGATGCGGTTCTAGATGCCATCCTTGAGCAAGATCCAAAAGCACGTGTTGCGTGTGAAACTTACGTTAAAACCGGTATGGTTATGGTTGGTGGTGAAATCACGACTAGCGCTTGGGTTGATATCGAGGAATTAACTCGTAAGACCGTGCGTGAAATTGGTTACACACATTCAGACATGGGCTTTGACGCTGATTCATGTGCAATCCTTAACACGATTGGTAAACAATCACCTGATATCAACCAAGGTGTTGACCGTACTCGTCCAGAAGAGCAAGGTGCTGGTGACCAAGGCCTAATGTTTGGTTACGCGTGTAACGAAACTGACGTACTTATGCCTGCGCCTATCACTTACTCACACCGTCTAGTTCAGCGCCAAGCGCAAGTTCGTAAAGACGGCACGCTACCTTGGTTACGTCCAGACGCTAAGTCTCAGGTAACATTCGCGTACGAAAACGGTAAAGCAGTAGGTATCGACGCGGTCGTATTATCTACACAGCACTGTGATTCGGTATCACAAGCTGACCTTGTAGAAGCGGTGATGGAAACTATCATCAAGCCTACACTACCTGCAGAGCTTATCACTGAAGCAACTAAGTTCTTCATCAACCCAACTGGCCGTTTCGTTATCGGTGGTCCTATGGGTGACTGTGGTCTAACTGGTCGTAAAATCATTGTAGATACATACGGCGGTATGGCACGTCACGGTGGTGGTGCATTCTCAGGTAAAGATCCATCAAAAGTTGACCGTTCTGCTGCTTACGCAGCGCGTTACGTTGCAAAGAACATTGTTGCCGCTGGCCTTGCTGACAAGTGTGAGATCCAAGTGTCTTACGCAATCGGTGTTGCTGAGCCTACTTCTATCAGCGTAGAAACTTTCGGTACAGCTAAGCTTGATGAGTCGCGTTTGATCGAACTTATCCGCGAGCACTTCGACTTACGCCCTTACGGTCTAATCACTATGCTAGACCTTGAGCGTCCAATTTATCAGCCTACTGCTGCTTACGGCCACTTTGGTCGTGAAGAGTTCCCTTGGGAAGCAACAGATAAAGCTGACGCACTACGTGCGGCTGCAGGCCTATAATCCCCTGCAGCAAAAAGTAAAAAAGGCGCCAAGTGCGCCTTTTTTAATGCCTGTGGATAATCCCCTATCCGATAAATACTTCATCGACATCATCTTTTAAGTTTTGATACTCATCTTCATGCAAATTAAGCTCAATCATCACCTTATCTTTAAATAGATACCAATCTGCTGCGCTTCTAAAGTGTTTTGCTTCAAAACAGAGGTTTTCAGCCAGTTTAAGTGCCGCAAAGGTTTGCACATGCTGCGCATCTTTTTGCTCTTCAAGATAGCTAACGTCATGGTGGCGCAAAATCATCTGGCATATTTCTTTAGGTAAGTGCCAAGACGTCGCAAGAAAGTAGCCTATCACAGTGTGAGGCACTGGATACTTTTGCTGCTCGTAGTAAATAAGCGTTTGCTCAGGTCGCTCTATAGACTGCTTTATTACCTCAGCGTAGTCAGGATATTTTACGGCCATTGCTGGGATCCCGGCATCATGAAACAGTCCGAGCAGCTGCAAATTCTCCATGGGTAATGACGCCTTCAAATGATGTCCAACCACCATCGCCGCTTTTGAAATATCCGCAGCGTTATCCCAAAACTGCTGCAGTGAAATACAGCACTTTGACTGCTCAAACGCATTTTTAAGCAAATACCCAGTCACTAGCTGCGTAATACAGTTAACGCCCAAAAACATCACTGCTTGTTTTATATCTGTGATTGTACGGGCAAGACCATAAGCGGGTGAATTAATTACCTTTAACACCGCAGCTGACGCACCAACATCTGCCGCAATAATATCCGCCACGGTAAATAACTCAGGCTCCGGTTGTGATAATTCATTTTGTAAGGCTTGTAATATTTCAGGCTTAGCAGGTAAGTTAAATCCGCCGCGCAAATCATTCAGCACTTTATCGTCAATATCGATCATTGGGCTACCTCAGAATTGATACACCCAAGTTTAGTTCATCACCTGATATTTGCAGTATTGATTGTAATGAAGTGGTACAAAAAAGCGGGATAAAACCCCGCTTAATCTGGTTAGAACCAATATGGTTCGCTATGCATGGAAGACTGTCGACTTTGCTCCATAGCACTTATCAAAAAGTCAGATTTTTGCTTAAGCCATGCCTGCACTTCTTGCAGCTCGTCTGCGTTTTGGCTTTGGCAAAGTTGATATAAATACGCCAGTGTTTCTAGCTCATAAATACCATAAACGATATCAATCCAAGGCGTTCTAAACACTTTGCGCGCTTCTTTATCGTAAAGCTTGCCCAGACAGTTACCGCTTAGTAGCGTGTTTTCTAACTTTATTCTCACATGTAAATAATCTCTTTCAGAAAGCGATTTATCCTGTGGAAGCAAGTTTTTCAGCTCTTGCCAGTCTTTATCAAATAATTGGCTTGCGATTTCTGTGACAGGTAGCTCTGCTGCACTCAGTGCTTTTTGATCCCAGTTTTTACGCCACGCTCTATCAACCAGCCAGCGAGTAAGTGAAAGGATCAAACGGTTATAGCGGGTGCAATGAAATAAATCTTCAATGTCCGTCGGTGTCGGCTGAACATCTTGCAAGTCGGTAATGACCTGCGCCAATTCAGGAAACTGATTAAGTTTCTTATGATAAGCATGACGCTTTGAGGTGTAGGTTTTTAAATGAATTGCATTTTCGACCCAAGCAAGTTCTGACAACAACCATTTTAACTCATTGCGAATACTCTCAGTCGAGCTTTTATCAACGATGTCATCAAACAACCAAAACGCGTGGCGGATAAGCGAGACTCCATCAATAACACGTTTTAACGTCTTGAGACTTGGTTTATTAAAATAACATTGCTCATGTTTTTGGACGAACTGAATACCATAACTGACTGTCGCAATTAACGCTTGTTCTTGCGTTACCTGAGATTTGAGCGGTACAAATCCTATAAACTTATTTGGTTTTAGAGGTTTATCATCGGCAATTCGATATCCTCTGGCGGCCTTTGAGTATAGTCCCAAGCGCATACCAGCTTGTTTAATTAGGTGATCGGCTAATAAGAAAAGATCTTCTTTATTTCCCTCAATCAGCTCTATTTCAAGCTCATTGATTGGCTCCATCTTCCCTTGGGCTGCTATTTCCCCTTTATCCAACACGACTTCGATTTTGGTTCCTGAATCCGTTTCGATTAACCAAGTTCGACGAATGAAATTTGTACTGAAGATCGGGAATATGTTTTCTGCGATAGACTCAAGTTGCATGCCGTGAGGCCAAATATTCGCGTCAAACGCTAACAAGTCAGGACGTCCTGATTGAATAGGTAAATTGTACTCAGGTCGTTGATGTAACCCTCCTACAACTTCTCCCGCAAGCTTAATCGTTTGCTCGCATTCATCATTGCAACAACGCGTTCTTAGACCGATATCTAGCGCACGCAATTCACGATTTGGCGTGTCAAAGTAGGCGTTAGTTAAGTTTTTAGCAGGCTTGTTAGTGACCGTTTTTGCAAACTGTGTGATGAGTGCAGGGATCAGCGGAACTTCATTATCTGAAACCAAAAATTTCAGTTCTATTTCAGTGTCCATTAGGGCAGTGTTTTACCTATTTGTCTAAGGGAGGATCAAAATATACAAAGGAGGCTAAGTTTGCAATCTTTTTATCCGATGAGAAGTGCACCAAATATGCGCTAAATCAATAGATAGTCGGGCTAATTTCGCTGAACGTCAGCGGATTAATAACACCGAATCATTGCGTTAAATGCTGCAATTTTCATTATGTAATCAATTATTTCGCGCCATTCAAAATAAACAAAGCCTTGCTATTAGGCCGCGAAATCCCTACTATTTTGTAAACTTTACGACCCAAAGAATAAAAGGCCCACGCATGTTCAACTTTAAGCAATTTATCATTGCGAGCCTGCTCTTCACCAGCTTTATAAGCTTTGCCGAAGAGCCAGACGAAAATAGCACAGTAAACACGGCAACACCAAACGGCTATATTAGTGACAATCTTTTTATTTTCATGCATACAGGTCCAAGTAAAAATTATCGAATTTTAGGTTCTGTTGATGCTGGTACGCCAATCACTATTTTGAGTGGCGCTAATGACGAGTTTGTCCAAATTAAAGACGACAAAGCAAGAGAAGGTTGGGTAGAAAGTAAATTTGTCACCACGGAGCCAGGTTTAAAGCAACAATTAGAGGCGGTTAACCAAACCTTGGTGGAAACCCAAGAGGCGCTGAACGACGCCCAGCAGCAGCTTCCAATGCTGCAGCAAAACAATACCAATTTGCTAGCTGAAAATGCTTCACTTCAAGACACTATTTCAGGGCTTGAAAAGCAACTACAAGATGAGCGTTTAGCACAGCAGCAAAAAGTCCAAAAAGAGCAACACCAGTTGCTCACTTACGGTGGCATCATCGGGATCAGTGGCATTATTATCGGTGTGATCCTGACGCTATTTTTATCTCGTAGAAAGCGTTACGACGGCTGGTAAGTGGTTATATACCTATTGAGGTTAGATAACTTCGTCACTGACGGTTCATCTAAACTCTATTGTCAAAATTGATGGGGTGAATTGCTCAATTCGCCCCACTCTAAATACAGCTCTGAAAATAACCTTTCTCTACTATGAATATCAGCGTATTAAAAAGCCCAACCAAGTAACATGGATATATCGTGCAAATTATGCTCATATTGAACTACGCCTGTGTAGTCATATTCTTTTGATTCTTTAATATTCAAAAGAGAGTATTCCAAACCAACATAGAGATTATCTGTTAGTCGATACTCAACACCTATCGAGGTATAAATATCATTACCGCTATCACCTGAACTAGTGCTGCCTGTAGGAACCAATTGTGCAGGGATCACATCTTTGTATTGCCAATGTGCCATTCCAACTCTTATATTTGCATTAATATTGGTAGACACCTCAATCTCTCCCTTAATCCCCAACCTCAGAGATTCGGTATCAATAGGAAACCTGACTCGATATGAGTAGTCATATGGGTTTTGATAGATTCCAGAGAGTGTGTTAGAAACGTGAACGGAATATTCAGCTAGTGACTCACCATGAAAATGCTGTGCGATTTCAAGAGCTAAATGATCTGTAAGCCCAACACCGAGCCTCAGCCCCCATGAATCAGAATTAGCGGATGACGCACGCCTATATCCTAAATCAGATTCTTGCTCGGCATAAAATTCATTATTGGCTTTACCAAAAAGTACTTCTGAAAATATGGCAATATCAGCCTTCGCGTACATAGGCAACGATAGTACTGCCAGTCCAAATAATTGTTTTTTCATTATCACATCAGTGTTTAAAGATTAAAAAGGAAGCAATATTTAGTTTGAAATATTGAAGAGAAAAGCGGGAGGAAGTATACACAGAATATAAAAAATTTAAACAAGGCGTATGATTGAAAGTTTGGAGATACTTTTTAACTTAAAAATATCAAAAATAAATAAAGGCCGGAAAATTCGGCCTTTATTTATTCCATCTAAAACGTATTAGGCTGAACTCTTCGCATTAATATTACCCCAAATGCCAGACTCAGTAACTCCTTGCACTTTGACCTTATTGACTTCGAATACAGGTTCTTTCCCTTTTGCTCTTTGCAGATGATAATCGGCCGTAACCGCCAAGATAGTGGGTGTAAGGCGCACGATGGCAATAACATTCACCACCGTCATTAAGCCCAATGCGATGTCGGCAAGATCCCATACCTGTTTTAGCGTTGCCGAAGCGCCCCACAACATCATAGACAAGTAGCATGCGGTATAAATTGAACGGCCAACTTTATTGTCCAGATGGAATAAGTGTAAGTTACTTTCAGCATAGGCGTAATTAGCCACTACAGAGGTGAAAGCAAACAAAGTGATCGCCGCCGCGACAAAGTACACGCCCCCAGTTGCTAAATGCGCGGTCATCGCAGATTGCGTCAGCCGTATGCCTTCCATCTCACTGCCAATATCTATATCTGCCAATAGAATTATGACAGCAGTACAACTACACAACACGATGGTATCAAAGAATACGCCTAGCATTTGGATATAACCTTGGGTCACGGGGTGATTGGGAATTGGTGACGCACTGGCCGATGCGTGCGGCACACTACCCGCTCCCGCCTCGTTAGAATAGAGCCCACGCTGAATACCATTTTTGATAGCTGCGCCAAGTGCGCCTGCGCCCGCTTCTTGCAAGCCAAAAGCTGAAAGCAAAATATCTTTGATCATGGCAGGGACTTGAGAGTAATTCATCACGGTAATAATAATGGCCGCAAGGACAAAGACTAATCCCATTACTGGCACTACCTTTTCAGCAAATCGTGCAATCGCTTTGAAGCCACCAAGAATAATAGAGCCGGCAAGGACTGTGATCACAATACCTGAATATAAGGTTGGAATATCAAACGCATTATTGAGCGCATCGGTGATGGTATTGGTTTGCATCGCGCTAAAGGTAAATCCATATCCCAAAAACAAGCAAAAGGCGAAGCATACTGCAAACGCCCGACTTCCCAATCCCATGTGAATATAATAAGCAGGACCACCTCTAAACTCACCTTGGCTATCTCGCACTTTATAGACTTGCCCAAGTACACTTTCGGCAAAGCCTGTTGCCATCCCCAAAATGGCTATCATCCACATCCAAAATATCGCACCACTGCCACCAAGAGAAATAGCAACCGCAACACCTGCTAGGTTACCGGTTCCAACTCGAGCTGATAACCCCGTGCATAACGCTTGAAATGAACTGATTGTATTGTCATCACCCTGACTGCTACCTCGTAACAGACTAAACATGTGGCGAAACTTTACAACTTGTATCCCTCGCAAAAGAATAGTGAACCAAAACCCTGCAAATAGCAGGATATAAATAAGTATCTGGCCTTCTCCCCATAAGAGCCCATTAATACTCTTAACTGCACTTTCAAACATAGGCGGTTCCTGTTTTATTATTATTTGCCGTTTATCTAGGGCCTGTTGACCTTCTTGAAGGATAAACAGGCCCTAGTATTATTTAACGGTTATTTAAATGGACTCCAGCAATCATACAACGCACCGAGCCACCTGCGGCTTCAATTGTCGGTATATCGATAGCAACTAGCTTAGCTGACTTTTCAATGACAGCAATTTGCTCAGGCAACAACGCCTGATAAGCCGTTGTGGAAAGCGCAAGTATGCGTCCCATACTGCCTTGTAGCTCAATCGCGTTGCCGCAAAAATGTTGGATCTGCTGATAAGATAGCGCAATCAGGGTATGGCCGCTTTGCGTAAAACGATTAATAAGCTGTGCCCGCTGATATTCTGGCACCATATCTAGGCATATCATGGCGAAATCAGTGGCGACACACATTAAGACATTGGTGTGATAAACAGGCACTTCATTCTTATCATAGGCATTAAATATCTCCGCCTCTAGTCCCAACTGCTCGCAAACTTGATTAACTAACACGGCGTTAGTGCGCTTGGATTCTACCGCATAGGCCACTTTTTCTTGATGATCGATAACCATAGAGCCGGTGCCTTCAAGGAATATTTCTTCTGCGGTTAGATGACTATAATCATTGATGTTTGTCACCTGATAGTGAGCACTCAGAAAATCGATAATATCGCGACGGATCTCCAATCGTCGATTCAAGGCGTACATAGGATAAATCGTTAACTGACCATCGCTATGCGTCGAAAACCAGTTATTTGGAAAGACCGAGTCTGGCGTGTCTGTGGAGGTATCTTCAAATAAGTGCACTTTCACGCCAGCCAACTCTAACGCTTGCACGGCGTTACTGACCTCAACATAGGCTCTGTTGTTAGGGTTGTTTTCACTGCATACTTGCTGAAATGCGTTATCTTGCATGGTTTGCGGGTTCGAAGTGAAATGGTGTGGGCGGATCATCACCACCGCTCGTGGTGCTTGAAATATCGTTGTCATACTGCACTCATTATTTGATTTGGGCGTTGGCTTACACAATATCAGTGTAACCACACCATAAGACGATTTAAATGCCAAAATCTTATACAATTAGTGCAATTTTCTATCACTTTGCTAAGTTGAATTATACAAATAGACTAATCATGACAAAAACCACAAAGCTGTACTATGACTCCTTACTTATATGATGCGCTTGACAAAGCCTTGATTGCTGAATTGCGCAAAGATGGCCGAGCAGCCATTTCAACTTTAGCCACTACGCTCGATGTGTCTCGCGGAACCGTACAAAACCGTTTAGATAGACTCATTTCCAGTGGTGCAATTCTAGGCTTTACAGTGCGGGTTCATGAATATATCGAGTCCGAGCTGGTGCGCGCTATCATGATGATAGAAGTGATCGGTAAATCCACTACTCAAGTGATCAATGCACTGCGTGGGATCCCCGAACTCAGTAAAATTCATACCACGAACGGGGCATGGGATTTAATCGCTGAAGTGCAAGCTGCTAACCTCAGTAAATTCGATGGTGTACTGAGGCAAGTTCGAGAGATTGATGGCATTTTAAATAGTGAAACCAGTATTTTGCTATCGAGTACGTAAAGCTCGATAGCGTTGTTTATCTAGATTAGGGTGATGAGTCGACAGTCCGAAATAATCTAAATCAGCCATGACACATTTCAACACTTAACCTAATTTACTGCTAAATTATATTGTCCCCTTCTTCTGGGCTTCGAGCGCGCTCTGCTTGCTCTCTGATCTCATCCGCATCGCTACTCACATCGTCAATATCCGCATCTACTGCACTTGCTGTGGTTTTGTTCTTTTGTTTCACAGGCGTTCTGCTACTCGAATTACTGGTCGCTTCTTTGTTTACTCCTTGTGTTTCAGTATTCGCAGCTATGATTATCCGCTCTCTAGCATCATCAGGCATGCTTATACCGTGTTCTGTAAAGCAATTAACGGTTTCTCGCATGAGTTGAGACGCCACTTTGATCGGGCTATGTTGTTCGCTATTGACCCAAAAATAAATGGTAAGATTGATAGTCGCGGAGCCTAAGGCTTCAAGTAGAACCTGAGGTGGCGGGTCGTTTAAAACCGCACTTTGCTCTTTAAGTAAGTCAATTGCAATTTGCTGCGTCAGGCGAATATCGTTGTCATAGCCAATACCAATCTTAAAGTGTCCACGTGTTTTGGGGTTGGCAGTAAAGTTTTTAATTACATTCTTGTAGACGGTAGCATTGGGTATTTGAATGTGATTACCATCGTAATCAACTAAGGTGGTTGCGCGGGCGGTGACTTTTTTAACGATCCCCAAACGGTTATCCACTTCAATAACGTCATCAATTCTAAACGGGCGTTGGACACTAATTAGCATACTCGAAATAAAGTTCTCGGCGATATCACGAAACGCAAACCCAAGAATAAGACCGACAAGCCCAGTACCACTCATTACTGCGACGGCAAACTCACTTAACCCGGCCAAGCGCAAAAAGATATAAATACCAAAAAATATGACTAACACACTGATAAAACGGCGAGTGACGAGATGTAATAATCGACTTTTACTGACATAACCTATGGGTTTAATCAAAAGATAAGAGATTGGCCGTGCTAAATAATAACAAAGCACAATAACCACAATTCCCAACGCCAAAGCAGGTAATAATTGCCATGCGGTTTGTAAAAAGTGCACAACCTGTGCGCTTAAACTTAGCGTATCTGATGTGCTCACGGCCTCAGTCACTTCGCGAGAAGCTGCCGCCTGAATCATATTAGTCATTTGATTTTTAATAAGATTATTGATTTCCATATTGCACTCTTTGGGTTTTTATTCATAAGGTCACGAGTTGACTAGTAGCAAATATAACGCCAAACGAGATTGGCAGACCTTTTGCTGTATATCACTTTAGATCAACAGGCCCAGAATTGATTTAGGAAAGACCAATGGCAGCTCATAAACATGGCTTTAATGCAGACAGGCCAAGCGATATTCCAGCACTCGGTTGGTGGGATGTCAGTAAACGGCTATACCACAGCTTATCCCAAGATAATTTATCTCTGGTTGCCGCTGGAGTGGCATTTTATGCCCTGCTGGCAATATTTCCTGCGTTAGCGGCCGTTGTTTCTATCTATGCCTATTTTTCTTCTCCTGCAGAAATGGTTGACCAGCTACTGCCGCTTATTGAACTCTTACCACCATCCAGTCAAGAAATTATGTTGCAACAACTCAAAGCGCTCACTCAAAAATCGCAGGCAAGCCTAAGTTTAGGTGCTATTTTTACCCTCTTTTTAACAATATGGAGTAGCAGTAAAGGCTGCCAAGCGTTGATCACAGCCTGCAACATTACGTATCATGAGCATAATAAAAGGCAGTTTTTACAAGCGCTAGTGGTACGCTTTTTGTTTTCTGTGGGGGCGATTTTCGTCGCGATTGTGGCGTTGTCTATTATCGGAATTTTACCGATTGTGCTTAACCTCGTAGGATTTACCACAGCACTCGATTCGATTATCCAACTAATCACTTGGTCTATTTTAGCGGTACTATTTCACTTTTCCTTAGCGTTTGTTTATCGTTATGCGCCACATCGCAGAGCCGCAAAATGGCGCTGGATAACACTCGGCTCGTTTACTGCAACCGGTTTATGGATCCTGGCGTCATTGGGATTTTCATATTATGTCGCGCAGTTCGCTTCTTACAATGAAACTTATGGTTCATTGGGAGGCGTCGTCATTATGATGATGTGGTTATATTTGAGCGCATATATCATTATTTTTGGTGCTGCACTAAATGCCAGTACTGAGCTACAAACTTTAAAAGATAGTACCGTTGGACCAGCAAAAACCAGAGGGCAACGAGGTGCATTTGTGGCTGATAATTTAACGACAAGACAACGTAAAGAAAAGGAGCCTCATTGATAATAGCATCAATATTAATAGCTCACTTTCACGATTTAAATTTTGCTTAGATTACTCAGCAGCAAGTTGAGCGTCGCGACCAAAATACACTTATGAGAACATAAACCAAATAGCGAAAAGGTCAACAAGCCCTAATTCAACAAATTAAAATTAGAGAGGCTATTTATTTTTACTTGATTAAAGTGCTCCCATGGTCCCACAATCGCCAATGTTGTCGTTGGTGAGTACACATTAACAAATAAAGTCTTGCCGTCTGGTGAAAAACAAGCGCCGGCGAGCTCAGTTTGCTTAGCTAGCCGCGCAAAATTATAGAGTTCTCCCTCTGGTGTTACACCTCTTAGGTAGTTATTTACAACATCGGAATACTGATCCTCGCAAACAATTAAATGTCCTTGTGGCGACACGGTAAGATTGTCACCAAAGTTATAGAGAGACTGGCTAGTGCTTTCGACAAATAAAGACAACTTTCCTGGATTGAGGCGTTCTTTTTCTGTTCCCTCAAACTCAGATGGCTGATACTTCATGATTTGCCCTAGCTGCTTTTTTCCGCCATTGGTACAACAAAAGTACAGCTCGTTTTCACCCCAATGGATCCCTTCACCTCGAGCAAATAGCGCAGCTCCACTTCGATAAGCACGGATCCGTAAATCGTCTTTAGCACTTTGCGGGTCGTCCAAATCTATCCACTCAACGATAAACTCCTGATGAAGTGGCATCGCTTTTTTATTCCAATTTCGACTATCAAATTGCGGGCTTTCTTTCACAGCCAACGCTTGTAGTTTCCCGCCTTTGTGGAGCTTTGCTTTTTCGTTTGGAATAAAGCGGTAAAACACACTGTCTCCCCGGTCTTCCGTGAGATAAACAATACCTGTTTTGGGATCAACAGCAGCAGCTTCATGATTAAAGCGCCCCATTGCTTTTAGAGGTTGTGGCTTAATTAAACCCTTTGCAGTCGCTGGTACTTCAAAAATATATCCGTGATCTTGTGTAAAACCATCATTTTTAGTTGCAGTTGTTTCTTCACAAGTAAGCCAACTCCCCCAAGGCGTTATTCCACCAGAGCAGTTACGAATAGTGCCAACCAAGGATAAATATTCTTGTTCTTTTTGGCGTGTTTTTAGGTTATAGACAATATGACTTGTGCCACCTGGAAGTGCGATACCTGAGTCATTTGTATCAAAAGCAAGCTCACTTTTATGCTGGCGAATACTGTTCTCGGCTTTTGCTAAATCTGTTGGTTTCAATTCATGATTGCGGATCAATGCAACCCGCTCTTCATCTAAAGCAATACAACCCATACCATCGGCTTTGTCAGGTACAGTAAAACCATCGGACATTTTATCTCCAAGGCTTGATACTATTTGATAACTGAAACCTTGGGGCAAATCGAGTAAACCATTGGGGTCGGTGATCAACGGCCCATACCCAGCTATCATTGTGTTAAAGTCTAATAGTGACACTCTGCCAAATGCGCTTTTAGAAAGGCCGATAAATGCGAGGGTGCCAGCCCTCCTTAAAAACCCTCGACGTGAAACCATAATTTCTCCTGCTGATCGTAGTCATGTCGGTAATAATCTCGTGCTACATATAGATAAGATTTATGTTGTTGTAAAACTCAGTTACTTGTGTACCTGTGTGGCTTTAACTAACAGGTACACAATGGTTTAACCTGCTAAAACTAAAAATAGCCGCGAATACCAAGCGCGAAACTGCGTCCCGGACGAGGGCCTATATCTTTTAAGAATGAACTATGTACTCGTGCTTCTGTATCCGTCAGATTGCTCCCTCTAAGATGAATAGAGAGATCTTGATTTAACACAGAAAGATCATAAGAGATGCTAGCATCAACTAAGGTATATCCGTCGGTCGCGGTTTCTTCTGGTGCAATCCGGTCCTGCTCTTGATATCGAGTAATGTGGATATGTGCACTGAGATTATCCGTCTGATAGCTTAACTGCGACCCAAAGCGCAGAGGTGGTGTACGAGGTAAATCGCCGCCTTCTTCTAATCTGGCACGCACAAAGTCAGAGAAAACATCAACTTTCAACTCGTCGGTCAATTGCCAAGCAACTTGCGCTTCAAAACCGTGCAAAACCACATCATCTGTCTTGAATAAATAAATAGGTAATTCGGAAGCATGATCGTGCTCATGTTCATGATTGTGGTCGTGACTATCGCCGCTCTCGGCGTACAACCCAGTTTCTATTTGATAGTAGTAGTTATCTACTTGGTTGTAAAAAGTATTAAAAATAAAGCCTATATCACCTTGGGTTTTTCGAAGTGTAATATCAATATTGTGCGACTTTTCTAGCGCTATGCCTTGCTCATCGAGTTCAAAATGACCGTGCTCATCCATTTTGAACAACGCTCCTACCTCGTAAGTGCCAGTTCCTATGTGAGGACCAAAGGAAAATAACTCCGATGAAGAAGGAGCTCGTTCAGAGTGTGAAACAGATAACCCAAGGTTATAATTTTGCGCAAAGTCCCATACAAGACCCGAAGATAAACTGACAGGGGTAAACTGATGCTCAACCGCATATACCTTTGTTGCTTCTGAATCGTGACCGATGTGGTCATGCATTTCAGTATCGTGCGAGTGGGCATCAATACTCGGTAAAGGCACATTACTTGCGGTGATCTCCACTTGCTCAATACGACCACCTAACTGCACTAAAAAATCACCAAACCGCCTTTCCTCCATTACCCCTATCGCAAGTGTTTGGGTATCAGATGGCGGCGTAAACGCCTCACTACCTTGAGCCTCAACATCACTATGTTTGTAATGTAAGCTTACGCCACCAGTCCAAGCGGACAGAGGCTGATGTAGTAAATCAACTTTTAACTCATTGGTATCATTCTTAAATGTTGTTCCAACCATGCCGTGCTCAACTTCAGCATGTTCATACTCTGTAAAACCAGCACGCACATTCACTTTATCAAGCCAACCTTTGTTAAACTTGTACTCGCTTAATAGTTGCACTTTTGTTTGTGCTAAGTCCGCAAAAACCTGCTCTTCAGCCTCATGATGTGCTTCTTCATCGCCATGCGTATGTCCCGGAATGCCGTATTTGCGGTTAAATTTCTCAACAGCCACACCGACATAACCTTGGTCAAATAAGTAACTTGAGCCAACCGTAAAACCATCAGACTCTTCAGCACTATTTGCTACTTTATAGTGATGTTCACCACTGTTATTCCTTTCACTATGCTCATGAATTTCAGCAGGAACAGGTACTTCGTAATCATTAGATTCTCGCCAGAATGCATCAACATATAAAGCCACAGAACCAATACCCGATGTCGCATTAAACGAGGCTGTATTTTGGTCATCAACAGAGTTACTTTCCAGATTCCATTCTCCGCGAGTTGCATTATCGGTTGGAACTCTTGTATCGACGACGTTAACCACTCCCCCAATCGCACCACTACCATAAAAAAGAGTTGCAGGTCCCCGCAACACCTCGATTTGTTGAGCCGTTGAGGCTTCGGAGGCGACTGAGTGATCAGGACCAACTCTAGATACATCGCTGACATCTAATCCATTTTGCGTCACCAACACTCGCGGGCCACTCAAACCTCGAATAATTGGTGTACTCGCTACTTTGGCGTGGAAATTTGTGTTGACGCCAGGCAATTTTTCTAAACTATCCCCTAGTGTAGCAGTTTGCTGTCTACGCAATGTTTCACCTGCCAAAACACTAACTGGAACCGCAGATTCCATCGCCGACATATGTACAGGGGTAGCAACAATATCTATAACTTCTATTGGAGAACGATTTAACATTAGCATTGCGTTTTTAACGCCACCTTGATCCAGAGTGAGCGCCTTATGCAGATGAGCAAAATCAGGCGCTCTTACATGGATTTGTTTATTTCCAAGCCCAACGCCCGAAATTTGAAAATGACCATTGTTATCTGTGAGTACGCGAATATCAATTCCTTCGACCTCAATTGATGCATTTGCAATCCCTTTACCAGCTTTATTGACGACTGTACCTTCTATAGACTTTGCTACAAGACTTGGTGGTAACAGTGCAGCAACGAGCAAGGATATTGTTGATAGTTTAGACATAACGACTCCAATAAATGTTATATTGTATCAATTATGCTTGATATGTTATATTGTATCAATATCTAGGTGGATTATGTCGTCATTGCCGTGAACAAAACTCAACGAAACTTTATTCTCAAACAGGCTCAAGCAAAATGCCAATCGTTAGGGCTGCGTTTAACTGAAAAACGACAGAGCGTGCTAGAAATATTATTGCAAACAGTCGAGCCGCTATCAGCTTATGAACTTACTGACAAATACAATAAAAGCACCAACTCTCCTATTCTAGCAATGTCCGTGTACCGCATTCTTGAATTCTTAGAGTCAGTCAATCTGGCACACCGGATCCATTCTGCAAATAAATATATAGCCTGTAAGAGTCTAGATGGTGCGTGCCATCACCATCTATCCGTGATCTTGGTCTGCAGATCCTGCCATCAAATAGAAGAAATAGATTCTGTTCAAGAGGCTGCCAAGCATCTATTTAAAGCGGTAGAAAGCACTGGATTTTCAGCTGCAAATGCACGCTTAGAGTTGCCTGGCTTATGTAACCTTTGCAAAGCCAAACTTGACAAATAGGTCCCTATAATATGAAAAACACACTGATAAAAAATGCAATTGTGGTCAACGAGAATCAATCACAAGTATGTGATGTACTTATCGTTGAAAACAGAATAAATAAAATTGCAAGCTCAATAACTGCGCAGCCAAATGACTATATTGTGGATGCGACAGGTTATTTTCTACTCCCTGGAATGATAGACGACCAAGTACATTTCCGTGAGCCCGGCTTAACACAGAAGGGTAATATAGCCTCAGAATCCAGAGCTGCTGTGGCAGGTGGTATCACCAGCTATATGGAAATGCCAAACGTAAGCCCTGCGACTACAACCATTGAAGCTCTTGAACAGAAATACGCGATTGCGTCTAGAAGCTCGCTAGCAAACTATAGTTTTTACTTAGGGGCAACCGAAGATAATTTAGAACAAATAAAACGTTTAGATGCGAAGAAGTACTGCGGTGTTAAAGTTTTTATGGGGGCATCAACAGGCGATCTACTCGTTGAGCATCCACAAGCACTCGACGCAATTTTCAGAGAAAGTCCAACCCTAATTGTCACCCATTGTGAAGATGGAAGAGTGATTGAAAAGAACTTATCCATGTGCATAGGACGCAGTGGCAGTTTAACAATTCAAGATCACCCCATCATTCGTGACGCCGAAGCGTGTTATTCATCCTCTTCGTACGCTTTATCTTTAGCGAAAAAATATCGTAGCGATTTACATGTACTGCATATCACAACAGAAAAAGAATTGAGCTTATTCCCTTCAGGCGATATTCGCGACAAACATATTACTGCAGAGGCATGTGTGCATCATTTGTGGTTCAGTCAAGAAGATTACGCACTGCAGGGTAACCTAATAAAATGCAACCCAGCGATTAAAGCGAAAAGCGATCGTGATGCTTTGTTAGCAGCAGTGCGAAATAATCAAATAGATATTATTGCTACTGATCACGCGCCTCATACTTGGCAAGAAAAGCAACTCCCCTACCAGCAAGCACCTGCGGGTTTGCCTTTAGTTGAACATGCATTATTAAGCTTGCTCGACCATGTGCATCATCAGCGTTTATCTATAGAGCAGCTCGTTGAGAAAGTTGCACATAATCCAGCGTTAAGGTATCACATTGTAGATAGAGGCTTTATTCGCGAAGGATACTATGCTGACTTAGTGCTCGTGAACCCTCATCACGAAACACCCACTTGCCATCAGAAAACACACTATCACTGTGGCTGGACCCCATTCGACGGTCACCGTTTTTCAGCAAAAGTTTTAAAAACTTGGGTGAATGGCAGTCTCGTTTATGACGGCCAACAACCGCTTAATACACCCACAGCCGCTATGCCACTAATTTTTAATCGCTAGGGCATGTTTACCTTTCAAGTTTGTTTTTGCAGCACTTTGATTGGTATTTGTACAAGGCAGAGCCTGCGTAGCATAGTTATTCTATGTGAGTCAGGCGAGAACACAGTAGAAATGCTAATCAAGCGCTGCCCTTTGGGTTCACCTGAGTGCGCTTTGTTCATTGTTGCTCAACTTTTGCCTAGATTACTAGGCGGCAAGTCGAGCGTCGCGACCAAAACACACTCAGGAGAACAAAAATCAAACAGCAAAGATCAACAGGCCCTAGAAACCTCGTCGGAAATAAATATGACAGTATCTTTACCTGATGTTGCCTCTGGGCAGCTTGCAACAACAGCCTTACCGCTAAAGTGGGTGGGTATGGAAAAAATTGCCATACCTTTAGAAGTGGAAATATCAAGCACCTCTCACCAAAGGGCTAACGCTCTTGCAAATATTTTTGTTAGCCTTGATAAACCTGAGGCGAAAGGGATCCATATGTCCCGGTTATACATTCGCTTGAGAGAGATACTAAGTACGACTCCTTTGAATATTAAAACGATTGAAGCGTTATTAAAGGAGTCCGTTCAATCTCAACAAGGGTTGAGCAAAGCAGCCAAGCTTGAGTTACAGTTTGAAGTAACTATAGATAAACCAGCATTGTTGAGCGATCAATTCGGCTATCAAAGTTACCCTATCACGCTTAATTGTGAGTATATAAACTCAGAGCTTAGCTATGAGTTATCACTTACTATTGCCTATTCAAGTACCTGCCCTTGTTCAGCGGCGCTTTCTAGACAAGCATTAAGTGAAGAGATCGAAGAACAGTTTTCCCAAGAGATGATTTCAAAACACGAACTAATGACGTGGATAACCTCTCTAAAAGGGAGCATTGCCACACCTCATAGCCAGCGCTCTTTCGCTTACGTAACAGTAAAACTAACAGAACGGACGTTGCCACTCATTCCAAACCTTATAAAAGCGCTAGAACAGGCCATTGGCACGCCAGTTCAAACTGCGGTAAAACGTAAAGATGAACAAGCATTTGCGAAGCTAAATGCAGAAAACCTAATGTTTTGTGAAGATGCCGCACGACGAGTCAAACAATTTTTAGAGCAAAACACACAATTTGTTGATTATTGGTTCAAAATTGAACATCAAGAAAGTTTGCATGCTCACAATGCTGTCGCCATTGATAATAAGTTTCCGGCTCAAAAACTGACTTAATAAACACTTATCTGCCTAAGATGCAAGAATCATGATACCGCCATTATTATGCGATAAAACACAACTACAAACACACAACAGATACACTATAACATTACAAAAACACTGAGAAGTTTATGAAAAAGACCATCATCGCCGTTGCGATTTACTCCACGCTTTTTGTCTCTGGTTGTTCAAATTATACAACGGAGGTGGCATCTAGCGTGCCTAAGAAAAGTGAATCAGTCCATCACAATCCACTGTTCAACGCCAGTACTTTAATCTACCAAACCCCAATGTTTGACCAGATCAAAGATGAACATTTTATGCCTGCATTTAAGTTGGGTATGGCAGAGCACCTCAAAGAAATCGCGCGTATTGCAACTAACCCTGCAACGCCTACGTTTGAAAACACTTTAGTTGCAATGGAAAAAAGTGGTGCACTGCTAAAGCGAACCAGTAGCGTATTTTTTAACTTAATAGGCACTGATAGCTCAGTAAAGCGTCGTCAATTACAAAAAGAACTAGCCCCAATGCTCGCAGAACACCGCGATAACATCAATTTGAACGCCGCATTATTTGATCGTATAAAGTCGCTTTATGATAATCGCAACACACTCGAACTAGACTCAGAATCAAAGCGTTTATTGGATGTTTACTACACCAACTTTGTGCGAGCTGGCGCAAAACTAAGTACTGAAGATAAGGAGAAAATTCGCAAAATCAATGAAGAGCATTCCTCTCTGACTACCCAGTTTTCACAAAACCTATTAGCAGAAACGTCTGCCATATCAGTGACTGTTGATGATAAAGCCGCATTGGACGGTTTAACAGAAAGACAAATTCTTGCCACTAAACGTGCGGCTGAAGCTGCAGGACATAAAGACAAGTACTTAATCGGTATTACCAACACGACCCGTCAACCTATTTTAGCGTCTTTAACCAACCGAGCACTTAGGCAACAGATTTGGCAAGCTTCTGCTTATCGTGCTCAGTCAGGTGATAATGACAATACTCAAATTATCATCCGGCTGGCACAGTTAAGGGCCGAAAAAGCAGCGCTGTTAGGGTATAAAAGCTGGGCAGACTACGGCCTAGAAAAGCAAATGGCTGGAAACCCTAAAGCAGTTTATGACATGCTTGGCAGCATGGTGCCGGCCGTTGTTTCCAACGTGGAAAAGGAAGCAGCAGATATTAAAACGCTTATTCAAAGCGAAGGGCACTCGTTCGACATCAAACCTTGGGACTGGGCATACTACGCTGAAAAAGTTCGTCAATCTCGTTATGACCTGGACGAAACAGAAGTGAAAAAGTACTTCGAATTTAATAACGTCTTAGAAAATGGTGTTTTTTATACCACGAATAAGCTGTACGGCGTAAGTTTCAAAGCTCGCACTGACTTACCCGTGTATCATCCAGATGTTAAGGCTTATGAACTGATCGATAACAATGGTGAAAGCCTCGCGATATTCTTTGCCGACTATTTTGCAAGAGAAGGTAAACGTGGTGGAGCTTGGATGAATTCATTTGTAGGGCAATCTAAGTTATTAAACCAAAAGCCTGTGGTTATCAATGTCATGAATATTGCAAAGGCACCTGATGGTGAACCAACCTTTGTAAGCTACAGTGAAGTGACAACTATGTTTCACGAAATGGGACATGGCTTACATGGGATGTTTTCTGACGTAAAATATCCGAGTCTTGCTGGAACCGCTGTTTCTCGTGATTTTGTTGAGTTTCCCTCAACCTTTGAGGAAGACTGGGCTGCACACCCTGAAGTTATCAGTAACTATGCAAAGCATTACCAAACCGGGGAACCTATCCCAAAAACACTGCTTGATAAAGTGATCCGCTCACGAACTTTTAATATGGGCTACGATACATTGGAGTACATGGCATCTGCGCTCTTAGATATGGAGTGGCATACAATTTCACCTGAGCATGCACCCACTGATATCAATGAATTTGAACAAGCGGCACTGAAGAAGCATGGAGTCGCCCTCGATTACGTTCCACCGCGTTATAAATCAGCATTTTTTGCGCACTCTATGGGAGGCGGCTATTCTGCTGGTTACTATGCTTATATGTGGAGTGAAATATTAGCAGCCGACGCCTATGCATACGTGCAAAAGCTCGGTGGCCTTAAACTTGAAAATGGCGAAAAATATCGTAAACATATTTTATCGGTTGGTAACTCAAGACCTGTAATGGACTCTTACAAAGCATTCCGCGGAAAAGAGCCAACGACTGAAGCGCTATTAAAACGCAGAGGACTAGCCCCTAAATAACACACTATTTAACCTGAGGTTTGGATAAGGAATGTTCCAACTCATTGTTGCTAAAGCACAACTTAGTTTTTTCCTTGTCTAGCCAGAGAGTTTTAGGGAAAACACCGCTTCCGCGTCCTGCTCTCGCTAAGGTACCTACATCCTGTAGGCAAGGCGAATTTACGCACCAATAGCTGGCTATTGGAAGTGAATTCAACGCAGTTAGCGCTAAAACTAGCTGCTAGAAAGGCATTAATTATCCGCAGCTCAGGTTATTTAGTTTACCCAACCAAGAAGGGAAGCTGCAATGCTTCCCTTTTATCAATCTTATACCAGTTGTATTAAGTAAATGATCTATCTTGAAGCGGGAAAATAGCTTTAGTAGCAAGGCAAAAATTTTGCTATTTAGTTGTTCTAAATGAGAAATTTTTAACGAAGCTAATACGCTATTTCACCCTTAAAATTGATTAGAGAATTAATTCAATTGGTATTAAATACAATACCGAGCAAACAAGCTTGCAACGGTTGCAGCGGTTGGTTTGCCATGCTGCCAGTCGCCACCTTCAACGCCGCTACCTGCAATATCCATATGTACATACGGAATTGGCAATTCTGCATTACAACCATGCTTGTCTAAGCCACCAACAATTGCCAAAAATGCCATTGGAAATTGGTGACCACGAGCGGTAACCGCCGATGGAGCGTTGTTGCTCGATAGCACATCATCCGCAAGGGTGCGTGGTTTTACAAAGTCATAGTCTTCACGTCGGCTACGCGATACTTCCGCGCAATCTGCCCATAAGTCGCCCATGTCTGCAATCTTGCGAGACACTTGTGCCGCTCGTGCAGGACCATTCTCAACATAGGCACTGTAAGGGCCCATGGCGCGCGCTGCATGACCTGTCAGTGTTGCAACCGTAAAGATCTCAGGGTTTTTCTCACCCAGAGCTAAGTCTTTCGCTTCGCTGAGTAAGTCACCCATCGCCAAGCGACCTTCCGCATCGGTGTTACCAATACGAACGCGAACGCCTTCTCTGCTCTCAATGATTTCATCCGGCACGAAACAGTCAGAACCAATCGAGTTACGAACCACGGCAAGGTAAGCAATAACCTTAACGCCTTTTGGCTGATACTTAGCAACCGCTTCCATAAAACCAACCACTGACGCCGCACCGCCTTTGTCACGGCTCATGCCCGCCATAAAACCGCCCACTTTCAAGTCTGCACCACCGGTATCGTACACAAGACCTTTGCCAACAAAGATAAGGGTACGTTCAACGTCACCTTCAGGCTCGTATGCCATTTTTACAACTCGAGGATGATGACGTTCAACGGCGTAAGAGGCACGCGCTACCGTGCTTAAGAGTGGATACTGTTCATCCATAATTTTACGATCAGCGATAACCTCAACGTTTACCGCTGAACCTTGAAATAGCTCAACACAGTAGTCAGCAAAACGAGGTGGTGCCATGCGCTCAGGTTCTGTGCCACACAGATCTCGCGCAGCATATTGGCCTGCTGCGATTGCGCTCAGTTGATCGCAGCATTGTGCTGACGCCTCAAAAACATAAATCGCTTCGATTGGTTCAATCGCTTCGCCACGGTACTCACGTGCTTCTAATGGCTGCCATAAGCCTTGGCATGCACCTAAAAAGCTGACAGCACGCGCATTTTCGTAACGAGCATCGGCTGGCACATTTACAACAGCAAGCACAGGTTTTACCGCACCAGCCGCTTTCGCTTCTAAAATACCAGCCTTTGCCGCTTCAAAATAACGACGAACGTCATCGTAATCTCTGTCGAGAGGTCCGGTTGGCGCAATCACCAAGCGCTTGCCAGGTACTTTGTCTGAAACAAGCAGGCTTGCCTTTTGCGCAATGCGCGCATCTACAGCTAAAAATGGTGCAGCAACTTCGTCAAGCTCCGCACTGCCAAGGTTTTGAATATCATGAGTAACAACAACGATAGCATCTGCATCGCTTTCAAATAGGGTGTTACAAGGTAATGCGATTGGAAAAGACATAAAAACGGCCCTTTTCTATATTAGAATTAGGGCCGACTATAGGTGATTTGTGGTCAAGTTCCAAGGGAACTACGACATATCACGGGCTTCATCTGGTTTCGCTTTGGTTTTGCTGATCACAGACCAAGCTTCTAACATCACCAAAATACTGACCACCAGCACGATGACGTCAAGCACAACCAACAGCCAATTGCCTTTTTGGTAGTATTCACCTAGCTTGATCACTCCAGCAAAAAACGCCATCACCAGCACAAATACCATAGGGATCAAGGTGTACTTAGCGGGACGCCCTAGTTTGATAAGATACACTGAGATAACCAACAAGGTTAAGCTTGCCAAGATTTGGTTGGTTGAACCAAACAGCGGCCAAATCACCATACCACCACTACCCGATGCGCCACCAGCGCCAAAGGCGAGTAGCAAACAACATGCAACGGCCAACAAAGTCGCGATGATACCGTTGTTCAGGAACTTGATGTTATAGATCTCACCCCACTCTTGAATAATATAACGCTGAAGTCTAACGCCAGAATCCATGGTAGTGCCTGCAAAAAGTACAACCATAACGGCAAGTAAAGTTGATGCGATTTCGACTGGTAGTCCCCAGCCTGTACTGATAAGATTTGAGCCACCGTTAATAAAGGCAGATACACTGCCAGCACCAAGATGACTATAAATTTCGTGCCATTCTTCTGGAGATACTGCGAGCATCACACCACTCACGGCGACTAAAGTGATAAGTGCTAGTGAGCCTTCACCAACTGCACCTAAGTAGCCGACAAAACGACCGTCTTTTTCTTTGTCTAGTTGTTTTGAACTCGTTCCCGACGAAACAATACCGTGGAAACCTGATACCGCACCACAAGCAATAGTCACAAACAGCAAGGGGATAATACTCGGGGTGTTTTCTACCGTTTGGGTATTAAACGCAGGCGCAGTGATATCTGGCATGACAACAAATACCGCACCATAAAGTAGGATCAACCCCACTAACAGCTGCATGCCGTTAATAAAGTCACGAGGTTGTAATAGCATCCAAACCGGTAACAATGACGCTACGGCAGCATAGATAAACAGAATGATGATCCAATTGGCTTTGTCGCTTAAACCAAACATTTCGGTTGGTAAGGTAATCGGCATACTACTGCCCATATAAATGGTCGCGTAGAGCACAATAACCCCGATAATACAGAGCGGTACTAGCGGCACTTTTCGTTTCAGCAATTGGCCGATGATAAGTGCCACGATGATAGCAGACCAAGCGGGGAATACCGCATTTGGGTTACCCACGAAGGAGTTTGCGATCACCACGCCGAACACGGCATTTACCATGAGCAGTACAAGGAAGACCACTATCATAAACAATGAACGCGTGCGCTTGCCAATTACGCTTTCAGACAACGCGCCCATCGACTTGCCTTTATGGCGAGCACTTGCCCACAGCGCGCCCATATCGTGGACACCCGCAAAGAATATGGTACCGAATACAACCCAAAGCACTGCAGGCACCCAGCCCCAATAAACAGCGATGGCTGGACCTACAATTGGTGCAGCACCTGCGACTGAAGTAAAGTGATGCCCCCACAATACCACTTTGTTAGTGGGAACATAGTCCACGCCATCCTCAAGCTCATGAGCCGGCGTGACAAAGTTGTCATCCATTTTAAATATTTTTTCAGCAATAAATTTGGAATAGACAAACCATCCAAATAACATCCCTATGATGCCGAAGAGTACGATCATTATGGATTGCATAATGCTTACCTCTTGTTGTTGTTTTAATTACACGCAGTTCGCGTGATTAGTTTGTTGCACGACAACTTCGAAGCTAGCACAAAATAAACTAATTGCAGTTATCTTTTAGTCTAGGTAGGTCTGAATTAGCCATCAAAAAGTCCCAGTTGAGCTTGTGTGTTAGATTTTTCATTTAGCCCTAAGTGCAAGCCCACGAGGCGCACGGGTTTAAACTTTTGCCGTGCCATCGCTTCAATCAATAGCTCTTCGAAAACGGGCAAATCAATATGCTGGTATTGGCATTCTTTGGTGGTTTGGGTGAAATCGTAAAACTTCACTTTAACACCAAGCTTATTAAAGCCACGCTGTAAATAAGGCTGTGCTCGGCGAGTCAATTCAGGTAACAACTTTTCTTTTATGACTTGTTTTAAGGTATCAAGGTCGAGCGTGTCTTCTGCAAATGTGGTTTCAACGCCTATCGATTTACGCACTCTATCGGTCTCAACTCGGCGCTCATCAATACCTTGACAACGCCGCCATAATACAGCGCCAAACTTGCCAAATGACTGGCGTAACTGAGTTTCAGACAGTGCCTTAATATCTCGGCCATACTCAAGTCCCATGGCTAGCAAACGCTGTTGAGTCACTCTACCTACACCTGGAATTTTTTTAAGAGGTAACACATCAATAAAAGCGCTCACTTGGTGAGGCGGGATCACACACTGACCATTAGGCTTGTTTTCATCGCTGGCAATTTTGGCTAAAAACTTGATTGGCGCAATTCCCGCCGAAGCCGTAAGGCCCGTTTCTGCAAATATATCCGCTCGGATCTGCTCGGCGATAAGCGTTGCACTGCCATTACATTGCTGACACTCAGTGACGTCTAGATAGGCTTCATCCAAAGACAGTGGCTCAATTAGCTCAGTATAGCGGGCAAAAATAGTTCTAATTTGTTGCGATATTGCCTTATATACCTCCATTCTCCCCGGTACAATCACCAGCTGAGGGCAGAGTTTTTTCGCTTGATAATTCGACATGGCCGAGCGCACGCCATATTGCCGAGCAATATAGTTAGCCGTGGATAGCACCCCACGATGACTCCGCCCACCAATCGCCATCGGCACCTTTGCAAGCTCGGGGTTATCGCGCATTTCTACCGATGCATAGAACGCGTCCATATCAATATGAATAAATTTACGCACGTCAAAATACTGTCTAAATAAACAGTGTTTATTATGTGCTAATTTTCCAATTGTTGCAATCTTGAACATAGGCCATAGTGTTCTGGGCTATACTTGTGTGGATGTCTGTTGCAACTTGCACTGCAAAACAGAGATAATGCTAACAATATCAATACAGTTCAAAGTACTAAATCCGTTACTTTGGCTATATTTAATCATTCAGCAATCAATCAGGAGCCTGCATGAAGTACTCACGACTTGGTAGTAGCCCACTTGAAGTTTCACGTATTTGTTTAGGAAGCATGACTTGGGGCGTACAAAACAACCAGCATGATGCCGACGAGCAAATCAATTATGCACTAAGCCGTGGTATTAACTTCATTGATACCGCTGAAATGTATGCGGTCCCTCCCTCACCTGAAACCTATGGTAAAACCGAAGCCATCATTGGCAATTGGCTAAAGCGGCACCAAGAAAAGCGCGAAAAGCTCGTGCTTGCAACCAAGATTGCAGGCAGCGGATTACCTTGGATCCGTGAAGGCGGTGCTATTACGGGACAATCTGTGATCCAAGCGGTGGACGATTCTTTAGCGCGCCTGAATACCGACTATATCGACCTCTACCAACTACATTGGCCAAACCGTACTTCACCGCATTTTGGTAAACAATGGCCTGGCATGGTGCCTTTGAGTGCGCTTGACCGCGAGGAAGAACGCGCTGGTATGCTAGATATTTTAGAAGGCTTAGCGAGCTGTATTCAAGCGGGTAAAATTCGCCATTGGGGCCTTTCTGATGATACGCCTTGGGGCATTCACACTTACCTTAATTTGGCGATGCAGCACGACCTACCGAAGCCGGTTTCAATTCAAAATGAGTTTAGCTTGCTACATGCCAAAGATTGGCCTTACCTGATTGAGAGTTGCGTAAACGAAGATATTGCCTATTTACCTTGGTCGCCGCTGGCTGGAGGGATGTTGAGCGGTAAATATTTAGGGGGCGCAAGACCTGAAGGCAGCCGCTTTACCTTAGTGCAAAGACAAGGCTTATTTAGAGATACGCAACTAGCACAAGAAGCCGTTGCAAAATATTTAGAAATCGCCAAAGAATTTAATATGACTGCAGCGCAACTGGCGCTAGCTTGGTGCAACCAAGTCGATGGCGTGACTTCAACTATTATCGGCGCGACAACCATGGCACAGCTTAAAGAAAATATTCAAGCGTTTGAACAACCGCTATGTGCAGAGTCTTTAGCCGAGATTGATACTGTATTTAAAGCGTACCCTGCTCCGTTTTAATATCTTCATTCGCGATACGCCGCTTTTACGCAGGCGTATCGTTTTGTAAACCCATTCTTGTTACCTAAATTGAAGTTAAAACCCCCATGCAAAGCTTAAACAACACCCCAGTCATTCCGCTTCAAGGCAGCTGCTTTACTAGAGAGACCACTCGCGCCATAGTCCTTAGAGGCAACGACATTCTTATGCTTTACACCAAACGTTATGACGATTACACCTTACCAGGTGGTGGCGTTAACGAGGGGGAAAGCTTAGAAGCAGCATTAGAGCGCGAGCTAAAAGAAGAAACTGGTGCAGTATCCATTACAGGTCTCACTCCTTTTGGTCGCTATGAAGAGTATCGTCCTTGGTATAAACCAGATCATGATAATGTACATATTATTTCTTATTGCTACGTTTGTGAGATCTGTGGCAAATTTGATCTGCCAACAATGGAGAATTACGAACTTGCTAATGGTATGAAACCTTTGTGGATTAACATAAATCAAGCCATAGCCCACAATGAAGCTAAACTTGCTGATGCAAATAACAAAGGGATGTCCATTTTGCGTGAATTAACTTTACTGAAACACATATCGGCGCAACTAATCACAGAATAATTCGTCTATTAAGGGAACATTTACACGTTGATTAAGCTCTAACTCTGCATAACTCAAGGATTAATAAGAATAATGCGGCCGCTCCAAAACAACCTAATTAGTTTCACCATTATCGGCTCTATTGTGCTGCATCTACTGCTCGGCTGGTATTTGCAGCAAAGTATTTATATCCCCTCAAAGCCTTTAGAAATTAAGGCAATGAAAACCTATTTGGTTATTGAGCCTGCCAAGCCCAAGGTGGAGCATATTGAGACACCGACGATAACTGAAGATAAGCCAGTAAAGGAGTTAAAACCGACACTGAAGGACGATACGGTTGAAGTACTAAAAACTGCGCAAACGGAACCAAAAAAGCCTACGGTTGAAAGTACAACCAAGCACATAGCCAAAGCAGCAGTCGTCACGCAACCTAAAAAGTTAGACCATCGCAAAGCAATCTCTCAATTTCGTCAGCAACTTTTAGAGCGCACTCCCAGTGACGTTGTACTCAGCCAAAACCAAAAAAAGCCGCAGCAGATCACCGTGCCTAAAGCGCATCAAACCAGTGCTGCGAGCAAGCCAAGAGAGCTACTCGCGTCCACACCACATTATAAAGTCTACCGTGAAAATGGCCTGTGCTATACTGAGGTTAGACTCGATCCGAGTATTCCTACACCAGAGGGATTAAGTAATAACTGGCGTACTCCGCCTCGCCCTTGCGATGGCGGTGCCATTAAAAAAGCCTATGATGCCGCGATGAGTAAATGGCTAAACAAACGCTAATCTTGCTATCATAAAGCAAATTTATTGCTAAGAGTCCATTATGGAAAAAGTCACCATTTTAGTTGACGCTCAAAATGTTTATTACACCACCAAACAAGCCTACCAAACAGGCTTTGACTATAACGCGTTTTGGCGTAAAGCAACGGCTAATCGCGAGGTATATCAAGCCATTGCCTATTCCAGCAAACGGGGTGACGACAAACAAAAGCAGTTCCAAAATATCCTGCGAGCGATTGGCTTTGAGGTGAAGTTAAAGCCTTATATTCAACGTGCCGATGGCTCCGCAAAATGTGATTGGGATGTTGGCATTACCATTGATGCCATGGAGTGCGCGTCAGAATCCGATGTAATTATTCTAGTAACTGGCGATGGTGATTTTGATTTACTCGCGAATAAACTCAGAGATAAATACCATACCCGAGTCGAAGTTTACGGCGTGCCGCAGCTTACCGCCGCCTCACTGATCCGTGCCGCTAGTGAGTTTATTCCTATTGATAGTAAACTATTAATTAGTCGACGCAGGTCTGAAATACATCACGGCGATTAACACTGTCAGATACGTTCCTATACGACAAATAGTCCACCTCCATAGCCAACCACACAAATTCTTATGACTTGCCGTAAAGTAATTTTATGGCACAGCTATTGCTTATAAAACCACAGATGTCATTTTTTTGATTTGGAGTTTTGTATGGAATTTGCGTTACTTGCTATTTTGGCTCTAGTGGTCGTTGCTTCCATTGTCGCTTCTAAGTACACCGATGTGGGTGGCAATCCTTATCCATTTAATCGTAAAGAATCTGTTTTTACCACCGTTGAAGCATCGTTTCTACATTTATTAGAACGTGCCGTTGGCGATAGATATAAAATCGTTAGCCGCATTAAGCTCATTGATGTGATTGAGTGCAAGCCGGGTATCTCTCCAAAAGCACGTCGTGCTGCGGTAACTAAAGCTAAGAATAAGCAGTTGGATTATGTCTTGGTAGACAAAGAGACACTGAAAATTGTTGCCGCTGTTGACTTGGTCAATAACGCCAATAAAAACGGCCATAAAGCACAAAAAGATTGGTTTGTAAGTGGCGCTCTGGAATCTGCGGGTATTCCACACATTCGTATGAAAATCAAAAGTGGCTACCAAAGCGCTGAGGTCCGTGCGGCAATCCTATTCAAGCTTGGCCAAAAAGTGGAGATGCCAAAGAAAACCAGAAACCGCACCTACAAACCTGCGGTACTGTCTCCTTCACAGGCAAAAGCACAGTCAACTCAGTTGGCAGAAATCTAGCAAAACGGGCGTCAGCCCGTTTTTTGTTTTACCTATCAAAACCCCTTTCGTATAATAAAAGCAATTTTGACACTGGGGCTTTCCCCACCACAAATTAGGAATCTTTTGATGAAAGTAGGCATTATCGGCGCAATGGAGCAAGAAGTTACCATTTTGCGTAACACCATGGAAAACCCGCAAACATTGACCAAAGGTGGCTTTACTTTTTATACCGGCAAACTGGCTGGTCTTGACGTAACGCTTGTACAGTCTGGCATTGGTAAAGTGGCAGCGACGGTTGCGACAACTTTGCTTATCGACAACTTTGCGCCAGATTGCGTGATCAACACGGGTTCTGCAGGTGGCTTTGAACCATCACTAAACGTCGGCGATGTGGTGATTTCAAATGAAGTACGTCATCACGACGTAGATGTTACTGCGTTTGGCTATGAAATTGGTCAAGTTCCGCAAATGCCTGCTGCGTTTACTTCGCACACAAAATTAGTTGAAGCTGCAGAGCAAAGCGTACATGCGCTTGAAGGCATTCAAACTATGGTTGGTTTGATCTGTACGGGTGACTCATTTATGTGCGACCCAGTACGCATCGACAAGGCGCGTGCAGACTTCCCGACGATGTTAGCAGTAGAAATGGAAGGTGCGGCAATTGCGCAGGCTTGTCATTCTTTAAACACGCCATTTGTTGTGATCCGCTCGCTATCTGATATCGCCGGCAAAGAATCACCGCAATCATTCGAAGAGTATCTAGAAGTCGCTTCTGTTAACTCTTCTAAAATGGTGATGGCACTACTTAATAAGCTGGATAAGGTTACGCTTTAGTGCTCGACAGCTTGCTTCAGGCCCATGAGGGCCTGATCATTTTCTTACTGGCGATTTTTGCCAGTCTAGGGGTAAGGTTATCAACACTTTATCACCCTAATCTTATTCTTAGCCTTATATTTAAAGCGATTGCCGAAAAAGTTTATCGCCCCAAAGCGGCTTCTAGTTATCAACTGTTATCAGGCACACTGGGATTCCTCCTCCCTATATTAACTATCACTGTATTAACTTATGCGATTATTAGCTTTGCTTTTTATCCTAATTGGCTCGGTGGGCTGGTGTTGTTTTTATGCTTAGATATTAGCCATGAAAGCCGTGCTAAGCGTATTTCCGCGCTGATAAAGTCAAAGCAAAAAGTAACCGCAAGAGCCGTGTTGCAAGGAATGGTAGCAAGAGATGTAGAGAAGCTAACAGAGCTTGGTATTTGTAAAGCCACCATAGATAGCACCGCATTAAATACCCTGCGCCATTTTTTTGTCATTGCTTTACTGTATCTAATGGCAGGTCCCTATCTAGCGCTATTTTATAAACTGTTACTGCTATGCGACCATGCTTGGCGGCAAGTAATGCCCCCCTCAGCCCGTTTTATGACAAGCCTTTCCCGCGTGATTTGGCTCGTTGAGTTTGTACCCATTCGATTATTAATTACCTGCTTTTCGTTGCTACTTAGACCAAAGCAAACTTGGCACTACATTAAATACTACGGCCGTCACTTTAGCCAAACGAATACCGGATGGGCACTGAGCTTTTTTGCCGCAAATTTACATACACAGCTCGCAGGGCCGCGCTTTTATTTTGGTGAACGTTATGATGTGATGCGGGTAGGTGCAAAAGCGCAACCCTCAGCTGAGCATATTCAGCATTTACTCGGGCTACTTAATCAAATGCGCTGGCTATTTATTGCTACTTCCGCCTTACTGCTTGTGATTATAAATTTTGCTAGCTTAATGTTGTAACAACCACAAAAAAGGCCAGTAAAACACTGACCTCTTCGGCTATAACAAGTAGATTAGCTTGTTTAGTTTACCGTAACTTTCGCAAACTTACGCTTACCTACTTGGTAGATTTCACAAGAACCTTTCGCAACTTCTAATTTTGTGTCTGTTACTTTATCTTCGCCATTTAGCTTAACCGCGCCTTGCTTGATCATGCGCATCGCCTCTGAAGTACTTGCCACTAAACCGGCTTCTTTTAGCAAGTTAGTGATAAACGTGCTTTCACCCTCAATAGTTACGGTGACTTCAGGGATCTCATCAGGTAAGGCATTTTTTTGGAAACGCTTGATAAAGTCTTGATGCGCCGCTTCAGCATCAGCTTCACTGTGGAATCGAGCAATCATTTCTTTTGCAAATTCAATCTTAATGTCACGAGGGTTGCGGCCGCCTGCAACTTCTTCTTTAAGTGCAGCGATATCATCCAGTGTTTTTGCGCTTAACAATTCGTAGTAACGCCACATTAAATCGTCAGAAATCGACATCACTTTACCGAACATGTCGTTTGGCGCATCAGTAATACCGATGTAGTTACCTAGTGACTTAGACATTTTCTGTACGCCGTCGGTGCCTTCAAGTAGCGGCATCATCAGTACTGTTTGCGGCTTTTGCCCTTCGTCTTTTTGTAGCTCACGACCCATTAATAGGTTAAAGCGCTGATCGGTACCACCGAGCTCAACATCCGCCTCTAATGCAACCGAGTCCCAACCTTGAACCAGTGGATATAAGAATTCGTGGATTGCGATTGCTTGGCCATTTGCATAACGCTTTTTAAAGTCGTCGCGCTCAAGCATACGTGCCACGGTTTGACGTGCAGCAAGCTTGATCATACCGGCTGTACCTAGCTTTTCCATCCACTCAGAATTGAATGCGACTGTGGTTTTGGCAGGATCAAGGATTTTGAAAACCTGTTCTTTGTATGTTTCTGCATTTGCCAGTACATCTTCACGAGTGAGTGGCTTACGAGTTACATTTTTGCCCGTTGGGTCGCCAATCATACCGGTGAAATCACCAATCAAGAAAATCACCTCATGGCCTAAGTCTTGAAAGGTTTTCATTTTATTGATTAGCACTGTGTGCCCTAAATGCAAATCAGGCGCTGTTGGATCGAAACCCGCTTTAATACGTAGTTTTTTACCTGACTTCAGCTTTTCTTTTAATTCATCTTGCAACAGAATTTCTTCTGCACCACGGCTAATCTCTGCAAATGCAGTTTCTAAATCCACTATTCTCACTCCAACAGCTATAACTTGTAATCGCTCGATTCTAGCCTATATTTATCCGAGTTTAAATGCACAAAACGCTGGTATTACGGGTTTATTACGTATATCCTGCAATATTATCTACAATAATTCTTGACAGCAGAAAAGGCGCATTATGGTTCATGTGGTTCATAAGCTCCCCAAAAAGCACAAAGTGCTCATCATCGGCTTCCTATCTGCGATGGTCGGAATTGCCCTGATCCCCTCTGAAAAAGCAACGGCTTCAAAAGACAATGACGGAAAAGCTTTAGAAGTTGGGAAACGTTACGAGTTGCCAGTAAAAATATCAGAAAAAACAGAGCAACTTACTGAATTAGATGCAGCGCCAGTCATCACGCCTGAGTCTGCCCCTAAACAACCTGTATTTGAATTTAAAGACCACGAAGTGAAGTCTGGCGACAGCCTAGCCGTGATTTTTAAACGCGCAGGTTATTCTGCCAAAACGTTACACAATCTGGTCAATACCAACGCAGAAACCCGCAAGCTGACTAAAATCCACCCGGGAGAAGTGCTTAGCTTTGCTAGCAATGATGGTGGTGAATTAGCTCAATTAAAATACATCTTGTCAAAAACGGATACCTTATTGGTCACCCTAAACGACGAGGGTAATTACGAAACCAAAATCGAAAGCAAGGAAATCGAAAGTCGCGAAAAATCGGCAGGTGGCAAGATCAATTCCAGCTTCTGGAGCGCTGGTATTTCAGCGGGTCTTAGCGAACGCCAAATAATGAACTTCGCCGATATTTTTGGGTGGGATGTCGACTTTGCAAACGATATTCGTAAGGGCGACTCTTTCGCTTTAGTGTTTGAAAAGCACTATGTAGACGGTGAAGAAATCGGTAATGGTAAAATTATTGCCGCAGAATTTATTAATCAGGGCGAGCGTTACAGTGCAGTTCGTCATACTGATGACGACTTCTATACCCCTGAAGGCCGTAGCATGAAAAAGGCTTTCTTAAGAGCACCGGTTAACTTCAAATATATCAGCTCCAGCTTTAATCCGCGTCGCCTTCACCCTGTGACTGGCCGAGTATCGTCTCACAATGGTATAGACTATGCGGCACGCGTAGGCACGCCGGTGGTTTCCTCTGGTAACGGTAAAGTACTAAAGTCTGGTTACAATAAACTCAATGGTAATTATGTGTTTATTCAGCACGGCAGCAAGTATGTGACTAAGTACTTACACTTGAATAAGCGTACTGTTAAGACAGGTCAAAAAGTGAAGCAAGGGCAGAAAATTGGTACTGTCGGCTCAACTGGCCGCGTAACAGGTCCTCACCTTCATTACGAGTTTTTGGTGAACGGCGTACACCGAAATCCTAAAACGGTAAAACTGCCAAAGTCTGAACCATTACCTCAGTCTGAGCTCGCTAAGTTCAAACCCATTGCAGATGCGATGCTGGTAAAACTAGAGCGCAATAGAGAGTTAATGCTTGCAGCAGCAAATAAAGACTAAAAACTAAAAAGGTAGCCAAGGCTACCTTTTTACTATGCAAGATAAAAATGCTAGATAAAGCTTACTTTTGATTAAACAAAGCAAGTGCACTATTAGTCATCGCTCTAACTCCAGTTGCGATGGCGATAGGGTAATCTGGCGCAAAGTGACTAGAATGCAATGAAGGTAAAGGCTCTCCGCTTTTTTGTGCCGCATCGAATACCGCTTGATTAACACCACCTAGCCAAAAAATTGTAATTGGTACATTGTCGTCAGTACGGCCATATAAACCGAAATCTTCACCAGCCATCACCGGCTGAGATTGTTCAACATTTTCTGCACCAATTTCCTGCTTAATAGCGCTAGTTACAAACTTAGCCAACTCCGGATTATTATACGTAGATGGAATGCTTTCGCTTTCATGAACGATAACCTCAGGCACAAGACTGTCCTCCAATCCTGCACTTTTTGCTATGCCTGCAGTCAGGCGTTTTATCGCCGCAATTTGTTGCTCACGCACATCCGGATTATAAGAGCGTAGCGTCAGTTGAAGCTTCACTTCGTTTGAAATGATATTGTGCTTAGAACCACCGTGAATAGAGCCTACAGTGATCACCGACGGCTCTAACGGAGAGATCTCTCGTGATGTAATGGTCTGTAGTCCTAGTACAATTCGAGATGCTAGTACCACAGGGTCGATGGTAGTATGTGGATAGGCTCCATGCCCCCCTTTACCCTTGACAATGATGTCAACTGAGTCAACATTCGCCAATGCATAACCCGGTGCGATCGCCACTTTACCGGCAGGAACCGCAGCACTTACATGCAAACCAAGCACATGATCGGGTTTAGCAAACTGAGTATACAACCCTTCCTTCAACATCGCTTTTGCGCCGCCACCCACTTCTTCAGCGGGTTGAGCAACTAACATCAATGTACCTTGCCACTTTTCCTTGTTAGCCATTAGCTGTTTTGCCGTACCGATTAAACTGGTCATATGGATGTCGTGACCACAACCGTGCATCACACCAACCAAATTCCCCGCATCATCTTTCACTTTAACTTTTGACGCGTACGACTTCCCTGTTTCTTCAATAATTGGCAAACCATCGGTATCGGCTCGGATCATCACCGTTGGACCATCACCATTTTTCAGCATGCCAACAACACCAAAGCCACCCACATTTTCAGTCACGTCATAACCAAGTCTGCGCATTTCATCCGCCAAACGCCCTGCTGTTTTTTCTTCTTTATAAGAGAGCTCAGGGTTTTGATGTAAATGTAAGTACAAAGACTCAAGTTCAGGCATAGACTCTGCAACTTGTTGTTTCAAATTGGCATTCGCATGCCAAGACAAAGTGGCAATGAGGCCTAACACCAAGGGAGATAAGCGCATAAAATAGACTCCTTTTTGTTTCTTTCAGGATGCGGGTTTATTGGGGGAAAATCAATCATATTTATATTTTAATCCTTTCTATTTTACCAAGTTTTGCTACGCTTAAAGACACAACTTAAGGAACCTTCATGCCAGAGATTAACATTAATATCAGTGATTTAGAGCCAGGTATGTTTGTTGTCGGTGTGACAAAGCAGACAGGCTCAGTTGCGATTAAAACCAAAGGCTGGGTGAGAACGAAAACAAGCATTACAAAGCTACAAAAGAGTGGTGTTTTAGAGGTAACGGTCGATCCCAGTAAGCGCCTTTCAGAACATGACCCTCACGACGAACCACCTCATGATGAAAATATAGAAGAGCCGCATAAACCAGAGCATGATCCATGGCAGAGCAAGTGTAGTGTTGATGCAGAGATGCAACACGCAGTGACACTTTACGACGAAGCAAAAGCAATTCAAAGCAAAGCGTTTGCGGATATTAAAGCGGGTAAAGCGATAGAAATAGAGGCTTTTAAAGCAACAGCAAGCGGCTTTATTGACTCCGTATTTCGCAATCAAGATGCACTATCCTGTATCGCGCGGATCAGAGAAAAAGACGCCTATCTATTGGAGCACTCTATTAATGTTTCTATCTTAATGGCTATTTTCTGTAAGCACCTAGGCTATTCGAGAGAGTTAACCGAGGAGATGACCACAGGCGCGCTACTCCACGACATTGGTAAGATAGAAATTCCCGACAATATTTTACATAAGCCTGGAAAATTGAGCCTCGATGAGTATCACATCATGAAGTCTCACGCTAAATACAGCTTTGATATTTTGCTCAATGCAGGTCTTGGACGAGTTGCTTGTGAAATAGCAGGCTATCACCACGAGCGCCTAGATGGCACAGGGTATCCTTATGGCAAAACTGCGGACGAACTTCCTCAGCATGTGAGAATGGCAGCTATCGTTGATGTATATGACGCATTGACCGCTGAGCGCGTCTATAAAGAGGGCATGACACCAATTAAAGCGTTTAAGTTAATGCGTGAAGGCTGCCCTCACCATTTTGACGAACAACTACTAAGCCGGTTTATTGCTTGCATTGGCGTATACCCTGTGGGCACTTTAGTAAAACTCACTAGTGGTAAGGTCGGTGTTATTGCCCAAAGCAATCCCAAAACGCCGCTAAAACCCGTTGTTAAAGTGTTTTATCACGCTAAACACATGCATTACATTGAAGTTCAAGATATCGATTTAAGCGCGAAAAAAGCAAACGATGAGCTAGAGTCAGCGATCAAGCCCGAAGAATTCAAGCTTGATCTTATTCGGTTTTTTAAACATTCAATGCTGCCTTAATATGAAGGCAGCCAGTCCTCCATTGCCTCAAGGCTGAATTCAATACCGTCGAAATCAAAACGTGTTTGCTCTGGTGTAATTTCTACAACGGTCAAAGCCCCTAGACTATCACCCTCATATAAAGGTCTATTGTTTATTTTTATCCACCGCTCATGGGAGTCGGTAGCATAAATATGTGCTTGATAGCGCAAGCTTGGAATACTATTTTGCAGTTGGGCAGGCAGCAGCGCGATGGGCGTAGCTGAAGCAGACTCCTTAGTAGTAGCAAGCACCTCAGGCTCTTCATGCGGTGCTGTTTCTTTTACCGCCTCTGCAAAGGCTTTTTTAAGTTCTTCTGATACCCCGGCAAGTTCATCATCTTGTGGTTTTGGCTTAGCGCCAAATACGCGATAGCCCGCGTACTCCCCAGCCGTTTGGACTTCTCCTGGAGATAAGTCTTGAGTAACCTGATTAGGTTGAATGACATCCGATGTAGGGATTGACACGACAGGTACAGCTTTAACAGAATCTACCGGTACCAATTGTTGTTGATATAGAGGCTTGCCTTGGTTATCAACGCCAATTTGCACAGACACCCACTGGAAGTGCTGCTCAGGCTCAGCAGTTTGTGCCTCTAGATTAGAATTAACAGTGTTGTTTGTCGCTGAAGTTGTCGCTGGTGTACTCACTTCTTGACTAGCAACACTAGCCTTTTTCACCTGCTGATTATTCTCCACCGCAAGATCTGTAGAAAGCTCAGCTTGCTCTTCTTTTTTCGCCTCCACTTTAGTCGTTACTGCTGGTTGCACTTCTGCTGGGGTCGTTATCTTACCGATATAATACCCCGCCCCAAGTGAAGACAAAGACAAGAGACCCGCACCGGCATAGGTAACGAGCTTTTTATAGAAAATGAGTTGGGCGTCTTGGCGTTGACTCAAATAATCCTGTTCGGCATCTGCACCTTGCTGCGACTGTTTCATAGCTCTTGTTAAATACGACATGTTTCCCTCTACACCAATTTTGCCAAACCAAAGCCCGCAACAAATAACATACCAAGCCAAACCGAAAAAAATAATGGCACGCGACTCTTTTCTTGGCTTGCAACTGGCACTAAATTAGTGGGTAGCGCCTCCTTTGCTGCTTGAACAGCGATTGCTTTCGTTACCTGAGTTTGCGATGCCGAGTATGCCCCTAATAAACACCTGTCGGCCAACAAATTTATTAATCTTGGGATCCCTGCTGTCACTTGATGTACATAGGCTACCGCATCATGGTGGAACAAAGCTTGCTGACAACCGGCTTTTTGCAGACGATGCTGTATATAAGCAAACACTTGCGATTCGCTAAGTGGCAGTAAGTGATAACGCGCCGTGATCCTTTGTGCTAATTGCCGCAGCTCGTTGCGCTGCAACAAATGCTGTAGCTCTGGTTGACCCACTAATACTATTTGTAGCAATTTTTTATGATCTGTTTCAAGGTTAGTCAGCAGCCTAAGCTGTTCAAGTACCTCCGGTGCTAAATGCTGAGCTTCATCAATGATCAACATTGTATGACCACCACTATGATGGTTCTCTAACAATCTATGCTTAATCACATCGGTAAGCGATTTTAACGTGGCGTTGTTGCTGTCATAGTCAATTTCCAGCTCATCACAAATCGTCGCAAGCAGTTCAAGCTCCGATAGCGATGGGTTAAGTATAAAAGCAACCTTCGTTGATTCAGGCAACTGAGCCAGCATACTCCGTGTAACTGTGGTTTTCCCCGTACCAACCTCACCAGTCAGTAGTACAAAGCCACCCGCGTCACCCAACCCATAGGTTAAATGTGCAAGTGCTTCCTTGTGACGTTCGCTAAGGAATAAGAATTCAGGATTTGGTGCAATCGAGAAGGGTTTTTCAGTTAACCCAAAATAGCGTAAATACACGACTTGTCTCTTTATTGTTATGATGCGCTCTATAATGGCAAAATCCGGTTCAAGATAAAACCTTGAATCGCATAAAATGGAATATAGCAAATGAAAATCTATCTCGTCGGCGGTGCAGTTAGAGATGAACTGCTAGGGCGCCCAATAAAAGAAAGAGATTATGTGGTCGTTGGCAGCACACCAGAGCAAATGAGTGAGCTGGGCTATCAGCAAGTTGGCAGCGACTTCCCTGTATTCTTACACCCCATCACAAAAGACGAACACGCTCTTGCGCGCACCGAGCGTAAAAGTGGTCAAGGATACACTGGGTTTATTTGTGATTTTGGCCCAGAAATAAGCTTGGAAGAAGATTTACTTCGCCGAGATCTTACCGTTAATGCAATTGCTAAAGATGATGATGGTTCGCTTATTGACCCCTATGGCGGTCAAAAAGATTTAGAAAACCGAATATTACGCCATGTCAGCAGCGCTTTTAGTGAAGATCCACTTAGAGTGCTGCGAGTAGCGCGTTTTGCAGCTCGCTATAAAGAATACAACTTCACCATTGCAACTGAAACTTGGCACCTTATGCAAACCATGGTCGCTAACGATGAATTAAAAACCTTAACCAAAGAGCGTATTTGGCTAGAAATAGAAAAAACAATACAAGATAACGGATTAGGACACTTTCTAAATACGATCTCAGCGTTAGGTGCACGTGAATTTGTTTCTCCATACATCCCAGAGTGGGATCAAGCAGCATATGGAAAATTTCAAAGTGCACTCTCTAGACTTGAAAAGAATGATGAGTTGGATGGATTAGCACAATTCAGCCTTGCCTGTTACTTTTCGGGTACTTGCTTGATTCAGTTAGAGCAAGCAAAACGATTTAAAGTGCCTAATATTTACTTAGAAAGCAGCAAAGAGCTTATCGCAAATCTCGATTTATTGAGCAAAGAAAGTAAAACCCCTGATGAATGGCTTATTATCTTACAAAATATAGACGCATGGCGCAGACCTGAGAAACTAGAGCGCTTTTGTTATATTTGTAGCAAGGTAAGTGATAATTTACGTGCTCTTTGTGACAAACTTACACAGAACTTTTTAGCAACTCGCAACATCGATGTACAAGAGATCATTGCAGACGGCTACCAAGGAAAGGCTATTCAAGAGCAGCTCAAACTCAGACGCTTAAAAGCTATGCAAAATTAGCTATTTTCCATAAAGAGATAGGTTGATTTTCGGCCTATCTAAAAAAGTTCCCTGTCGAATTCCCCTCAAAACATCAAGTGCTCACTTTTAGCACAGCAAAACCCACATAAAAATTACAATTCCAGCTACAAAAAAGCTTAAATTTCAAACTGAAACTTATATCATTTCTATCAAATTTAAATTTATTGTTCTCAAAACAATAACAGCATTTGTAAACACTTACTAACCGTAAATAAAAGATGACACAAAGAACCAACATAACCAACTGATTATAATAAAGAAAACCAAATAAGGAACAACAAAATCACACATTACACCTTTTTTAAACATCATACACATTTAGACAAAACCCATATTTAACAATTGTTTATGGTAAAAACGCAGCACCTATATTGCGATATGTCGCCTTCCAAAGTATGGAAAGGGTCGGCCATCGTTATAAACAAAGTAAATAAGGGTCAAAATGTTGAAGAAGTTAAATCTAGTTACCGCTGGAATCCAAGTTGCTTTAGTCGCTGGTGCCGTAAGCAGTTCAGTAGCTGTTGCAAACGAACAAACAGAAGCTAAATCAGTAGAGCGCATTCAAGTTACCGGTTCACGAATCAAACGTGTGAACCTAACTTCACCTACACCAGTTACTGTAATTGGTGGTGTAGAGCTTGAAAACCAAGGCATCACCAACGTAAATGACCTTTTAGCTGAAATGCCTCAAGCTAGTGTTGGCCTATCTCCTGAAAATACCACCAGCTACATCTATGCGTCAGGTTTAAATACTACTGATCTGCGTGGTTTAGGCTCAGAACGTACACTGGTATTAGTTAATGGCCGTCGCTTTGTACCAGGCTCTGTTGGTGACACTGCGGTAGATTTAAACAACATCCCTACTTCTATTATTGAGCGTGTAGAAATCGCAACAGGCGGCGCAGCAGCAGTCTATGGTGCGGACGCTGTCGCTGGTGTTGTAAACATCATTACCAAGAAGTCATTTGATGGCGTAGAAGTTGATATCTCCACCGTGAAGCCTGAACAAAGTGGCGGTGAAGATTACTCTTTCTCAATTACTGGCGGACAAGAGCTAGACAAGCTTTCATTCATTACCTCGTTGAATTATACGAAAAACGAAAGCTATGCAAAGCTTGACCGCGATTTCTACAGAAATTCAATGCGATCGATAGCCAACCCTTCTGACACAGGAAGCAAAGATGGCATTCCTGGGAATATCGTACTAAACGGTCAAACGGCCCTCGCTAGATATTCTGAAAAAGGTGATTTCTTTGCTATCGCTCCGGGTGCAGATAAAACTCGTGATGTATATTTAAATAACCACTTTGCATTTCAAGAAGATGGTTCATTACAACCATTTAACTATGGGTTAGGTTTGATCCCAGATCCAAATTCAGCTATTTCAGACTTAGCTGCTGGCCGCTACTTCCACGATGAATACAACAAAGGTGATGGTGTATTTACTCAAGGATCAAAAAGTTATTTTAGAACACCTCTAGAGCGAGTAATCGCTTCTGCGTATGGTACTTACGAACTGAATGATGAGCATGCTCTGACATTTGACGCAACTTGGTCAAAAACAGACTCGACAACTGAAAGCGGTCCAACATTCTTCGCCTATAAGATCTATCGTGATAATGCCTTTGTGAGCGATGAAATGGGCAATATCATGGATAGCGTAGAATACAAAGATAAAGATGGTAATTTAGTCAAAGGTATTGATAGCGTAACTTTATATCAAGCGAACTCAAACCTTTGGGGTGACCGTAACTACGAACAAGAGCGTGAAGTCTTCCGTTCATCTATTGGTGCCGAAGGGATTATCAATGATGATTGGAGTTACAGTGCCTATTTCCAATTTGGCCGCGTAGAGCAAGATACAACTTGGACAGGTGAAGTTCTTGAACAAAACTTACTAAACGCAGTTAACTCAGCCGTTATCGATGGTCAAACTGTATGTGTAGACCGTGATAGTAAAGGTAAGATCATTGGCCAAATCGCAGGCTGTGTACCATTTAATCCTATGGGTGCAACATCAGCAACTGCAGAGCAAATGGGTTATATTTCGACTGTAGCGACCCGTTTTGCAAGACATGATCAAGCTGTTTTTGCAGCCACCGTCGATGGTATTCTATTTGAGCTTCCTGCTGGTTATGTGAGTGCTGCATTTACCGCCGAGCACCGTCGCGAAGTTGCTGAAAAGACGCCATCTGAAAATATGGAAAAAGGCTTAATCTTCGGTAATTCTAGCTTACCAATGCATGGTGAAATTGAAGTTGACGAGCTTTCAATGGAGCTATCTGTACCATTACTCGTGGACGAATTTCTTGCATTAGACTTAACATTTGAAGGTGCATATCGTTATATGGATTATTCAGTGACTGGTGGAGACGATGCTTGGAAGCTAGCACTTAATTGGGGTATAACTGAAGAGTTAAGACTACGCGTTAACCGTTCAAAATCAGTCAGAGCACCGAGCTTAGGTGATCTATTTGCACCGTCATCAACACAATACAGCTCTGGCCGTGCTGACATCTGTCGTGCTGACAGCATTAAAAAGCTAAGTGACGATTACAAGTACAAACAAAACATTATTAGAAACTGCCAAGCTGACGGCTTACCAGAAGGTTGGATGCCTTCTTCAGAATGGCTTGCGGGCGGCAGTCTTGAAGGTTCAATCGTTGGTAACACCGAACTTAAGAACGAAGTGTCTAATGACTTAACTGTAGGTCTTATCTATACACCTGAATTTATCGAAGGTCTAGATTTTACTGTTGATTATTGGTCATTCGAAATTGACGGCGCAATTCAATACTTTGGTCGTGCAGACATAATCAAATACTGTTATGAAAGTGAATCAATTGACAACTTATTTTGTAAAAACTTAGTTCGCGGTAAAAATGGCGATATTGAACACTTCTATCAACGCCCAATTAACTCTGCACAAATAGTAAAGAAAGGTTACGATCTAGAGTCGGCATATCGATTTGATGCCATGAGTGGTGAGGTTGCTTTAAAATTAGCCGCGACTTACATTCAAAAAGACACTCAAAACTCAACAGGCCGTGCTGACGACTTACGTAGCTTTACTGGACTAACTGACGATTCACCACGCTGGAAAGGCCGTTTTACAGCGGTGTACTCGCAAGATGAATCAGTATACGCGTTAACGGTTAATTACCGCCATAGTACGGTTGATGACAAAGATTGGACTATTGAAGCTAATAACTTCAACGAAGTTTCATCATATACAACTGTGGATTTCATGTATAAGTCATACGTGTTAGAGGATTTACAACTTCGTCTAGGTGTAAGTAACCTATTTGATAAAGAACCTCCTCGTACACCAGCAACATTCGACTCAGGCGAGTTCTATGATGTTAATGGTCGTAGATTCTCAGTAGGTATGAAGTATAACTTCTAATCTTCTTTAGAATTTGATTCAAAAAAAGCCTCCTTTTGGAGGCTTTTTTACGTTATCCCCACCTTTTATCTTATTTTCGCCGCGATTGAGCAAACTTGAGTATTCACCTCCCCCAGCTTATGATTTAATACTCATGTTAATTTTTTTGTCATTAAGATTTCGTGTAGCAAGGCAGCTAGTTATCCATGAAAACAAGCAAGTTAAGTATTCGACTCCTTTGGTATATCACCCCGCTTGTGATATTACCCTTGCTGTTTCTTGGCGGATTTACGCTCACGAATGTAACTAGCTCAACGCAAAAACAAGCCAAGCTCATTGTTAGTCGTTTCGTTGAACAACAACAGCAGAAGATGTTCAATTATATTGAGATCTACCAGTCCACGACAAAACTGCTCTCAACCTCTCCAGTACTTAGTGATTTTCTTAATTCGGCCCATCTTGAAAGAATGGAAAAGACTAAGCGTTTAGGTGCGCTAATGGATGTTTTTGCCAGTTATAGTGAAGCCTACCCTGATATCATTAGTATCAATCTTTTATCTCCCAATGGCAGAAGCTCCGCATTTTATTCCAGTAACTTGGGCGAAGCGCCAAACCTCTACCCTTTCGCCAAACAGATCATGCAAAGTAACTTACGCCAACATCAATTTATGGTTGCCTCAAGTGCAGGTACACAGCTGTATTTTGTCCAGCAGATCTACAGTGTAGATTACGAACTTAAGCAGCCTAGACAACAAGGCTATATCGTCGTACAAGTTTCTCCCTCTCTCTTAAGTACTAGCATACTTGAAGCTCCGTATGATAATACGCTAAACCTCTTGGTGAGCATTGATGGTGAGGTATTATTCAGCTCAGATACAAATCTCATTGGCCACTATTTAAGCGCCAGTGAAATAGAAAAAATAGGCTATATTGCTGATCTTGGGCAATTAGACTCTACCGTTATTCATAGCATTGATAATGTAGAAAGAATGACCTATAGCGCGCAACTAAGTGGTGGTTACTTTTATATTTCGACAATTCCCAAATCACTACTCTATCGCTCAGGTAAAACTATTAGTCTGATCACAGCACTGATCGTTATCTTATCTGTGATTACACTACCGATCTTGATTTTTATCGTGGTTCGTAACCTGTTGTTAAATCCAATAGAGTTATTGGGCGAAGCGAGCCACCGGGTCGGAGATGGTGATCTAATGGTGGCGCTACCAGAGCATAATAGTGACGAAGTTGGCATTCTTTTCAGAGATTTCAACCATATGATCGGCCAAATTCGTACCTTTCAGCGAGAGCTTGAGGATTACAAAGAGCACTTGGAAGAGAAAGTTGAAGACAGAACCAAAGAATTAGAAGAAACTAATAGCAAGCTAGAAGTTGCTATTGTAGAAGCCGAGCAGGCAAACCAGCTTAAAAGTCGCTTTTTAGCTAACATGAGTCATGAGATACGTACCCCGCTTACCGCTATTATGGGGTTTACCGAGCAGCTTATACAGAATCCTAATTCTCCTGCCTCAAAACAGCACCTAGACACAATTTTAAGAAACTCTAAACACCTTTTAGAACTTATCAATAATATCTTAGACCTCTCTAAAATTGAGGCTGAAAAACTAGATGTGGAGGAATCAGAGGTCTTGGTGATGCCACTCATCAATGATATTGAATCCATCATTGAGCCGATGACGAATGAAAAACTACTGAACTTTTCCACAGAATTTATTCTACCGTTGCCTGATAAGCTTTACACCGACATTACTCGCTTAAAACAAATCTTGCTTAACATCGCAACAAACGCGGTGAAATTTACTGAGTACGGTGGCGTTCATTTAAAGGTGGAGTTTAGACCGGAATCTGAAAAGTTTATTTTTAGTATCAAAGACACCGGAATTGGCATGTCGCAAAATGAGCTAGAGCGCGCATTTAAGCCTTTTGAGCAAGCTGATACAACAACAACTCGGCGCTTCGGTGGCACAGGACTAGGTCTTTGTATATCAAAGAATCTAGCACAACTGCTTGGCGGTGACGTAAATGTTCAAAGCCAACAAGGCGCAGGTAGTCTATTTTCTGTTGAAGTCTCGGGTAATTTCAAAGAGCGCTCTTACTCTTGGCTAAACGCACTTGAGCGACCAAGACAACCGGATAACAGTAAAACCCATATTGCAGCAGTAAAAGAGCTTGATGCCAAAGTGCTTGTTGCGGAAGACAATCCCGATAACCAAGAGCTTATTACGCTGCTACTGTCTAATTGGGGCATAGTTCCTGATATTGCTAATAACGGTGCTGAAGCGGTTGAAATGGCGCTGGTTGAAGACTATCAACTGATCTTAATGGATATGCAAATGCCAGTCATGGGTGGTGAAGAAGCAACGCAAATGCTCAGACATGCCGCCTATGATGGACCAATCATCGCACTTACTGCCAACGTAATGAAACACGACATAGACAACCATATTAAAGCAGGATGTGATGCCACTCTTGGCAAGCCGATAGATAAAGAATTGCTAGGTAAATTACTACTAGAGTACCTTGAACTTCAAAATGGCAAGTCCTCTTCATGGGATGCCTTATTACAAACCGAAAAGTTCTTACAAATAAGCCGAAATTACGTTGAAAAGCTACCGTCACAGCTAGTTGAGCTGCAAAAGCTTTATGATACACAGGAATGGGAATCTTTAAGGGCACTAGCACATAGTATCAAAGGCAGCGCGGGTTGCTTTGGCTTTATGAATATTCATGAAGCCGCAGGGGAACTAGAAACCAGTTTGCAAAAAACACAAAACAGTAATCGCCATTACTATTTGCTTAAGCTCACTGAGGCTATGCGCTACACCCTATCGATAGACCAGCCCACGGATAATAGTCACTTAGGCTAATGGTAAGGCCATGAGCATTGCGTCTTCACGACCATGAGTGCTCGGGTAGTAGTTTTTTCTCAAGCCCATTTCGACAAAATCATAGCGATGATATAACGCGATTGCTGAAGCGTTTGACGCTCTTACTTCAAGGAAGATATTTTCTGCCTGCAAGGTCTCTGCTTGCGCTAACAAATCTTCCATTAATGGCTTCGCGTAGCCCTTACCTTGGTAATTAGGACGAATACAAATATCCATCAAGGTTAAGTCTGGGCCCGCACGCTCTGCAACGTAGAAACCCACTAGCGTGTTACCATCAACAATAGCTGTATTAAAGTAACGACCATGAAGGCAGGACTGCATGGTTTTCTCACTCCAAGGAAAAGCATGACAGGCTTGTTCTACTTGCATTATTTCATTAAGTGGAAATTGTAGTAAGCCACCTTGCTTAACTTGCATCTTGTTGACTCCAGATTAATTGCCACAACGCACGCTTTTGAGCCGTACTTAGTTGTGCACTTGGCAAACTCAATTGGTTATCCTGAAGTGCAATCGTGTTACCCGTGACAACCTCAATTTTTCTACCCATTACCAATTCAAAGTCCTGCAACAAAACAGTCGGTAAAGCTATTTGCTGAAGCTCATTCACATCAGTAGCAACAACTGCGTTGGGATCAAGATGTGCAAATGTAGAATTTAGCTTTAGCGGTACAATATCAAGAATATCTGCGTAAATCGGATTCATGGCTAAGCAGTTTAATTTTTTAAGGAAGTTTACTTTGAAAATATGCGAAGTGCAAAATAAGAAGTGGCAGGGGCGGCAGGACTCGAACCCGCAACCATCGGTTTTGGAGACCGCTGTTCTACCAATTGGAACTACGCCCCTGCAATGTCGACGCATTATAAAGCGCTTTTTTGAAAGGTAAAGTGAAAAATCACTTTTTTGATTCAACTGCTTCTAAAACAAGCAAAATGGCGAATATTTATCATATTCGCCATTTTCTTAAGTGGATGCTAACTCATTTTAGAGCCATTATTCCCACTCGAAGATCAATAAGAAGAAAATATATCTACATAACAGCTAGTTAGGCAGGTGGCTTTTCTCGATACCATCATCTATACCATGCACAGAATTTTTTTGATTTTTTGCTGTTCGTCGACGTTTTAGTTCAGCTTTAGCCTAGACGGAGAATTCTTGTATATCACGACGAAGCTCTTATATCTCTTCAACACGCAGCCGTCGCGAACCCGAGGTAACCCTATCCATCTTGTGCCTCCAACTTATCGCAGCACATTTTAAAACGCATTAAAACATAAGTGGAGAAGCCAAAGACAGAAAACGTGACACAGATACCGCATTGGCCTTGTCAGCATTGTAAGGCAGGTATCTTGCGGCTAATTGGCGTATTCAAGTTAGATGCACCAACGACCAAAGTAGACCGAACGAATTAGCAGCTCGATAGCTGCTCAAAACCAATTAGTTAACCTGCTTAATTGCTCAGGCTAGCGGCCTCTGTGCGCGTAAAAAATATAATTGCTTATTAAGGCAAATTTAGGTGTAATGAAGACATAATAAGCGCTGAGCGATGCAGGGAAAGCTTACATAACACTAGCTAAACTGATTACACTAGCTAGGAAAGTGAGAGCCTCCAAAAAGCCTGTTTTTTCTAAGTAAGCCATAGCATAAACAACACCAACTCTGTCACACCGAGTAGGTAGCGGCTCAGTCCAACAAGCGATTATGCAACACAAACTGCGTGTCGCATAAATACTAAAATGTTAGCATTATCAATCTTACATTCGCAACATAAGGACAGTGATGAGCAAATTTAGACAATACTTAAAGAAATCTGTTGAAAATATCATTGCCCATGGGGACACTGATATTTTTCCTTTCCCTGTTGAAAATCTTTTATTTAATGATAAACAAACTGAAACTATAGATTTGTTAGAAAAGGTTCACTCCTCATTTGAAAACTATTTATCTGAATATCCAGTTTTACACGAAAAGGCTTTACAAGCAGTCGGTTATCATGGTTTCAGATATGGGACTCAAATAGACCCTCTTTGGAATGCATATTTTTTGGCTTTAGTTCTGTCCATTTCCGATGATATCGAAGCTGCGAGAATCCCCACCTCCAAAAAGAAGGTTTTCTCATATAGATTTAACTACGATAAAGACAAAAAATATCTCTTTGACCGTCAATACAACTGGTCTGAGTTTAACAAAAGAGCAGTAGAGTTAGCTAAGAGTAAACCTGTTGTTCTAAAATGCGATATTTCAAATTTTTATCCTAGTGTTTACCACCATAGAATTGAAAACGCTTTAAGAAAAGCTACAACAAACACAGAGTCAGTAAAACGTATAGTTAAGTTACTTTCAAAGATTTCTAAAGGTGTTTCTTACGGTCTTCCAGTAGGAGGTCCAGCGGCTAGAATATTAAGTGAGTTATTATTAAATCGAATAGATCGCTTGCTACTTTCTGAAGGAATTGAATTTTGCAGATATGCAGATGATTACATCATCTTCACTGATTCTGTTGAAGAAGCGTACGGAAATCTCATTTATTTATGTGAAAAGTTAACTGAGAATGAAGGCTTAGCAATCCAAAAGTCAAAAACTCAAATAATGACCTCAAGTGAGTTTTTATCACTATCAGAACTTGGAAATCAAAATGATTCCGATGAAGATAATATCCAAGCTGATAATTTCCTAAAGTTAAGACTATTTTATGATCCTTATTCTCCGACTGCGGATACTGACTACGAAGACTTGAAAAGTGAGTTAGAAAAGTTTGATGTTGTGGGAATGTTAGGAAAAGAAATCAGTAAAAGTCGTATTAATCAAGCTTTAACGAGGAGGCTTATAAACTCCATTAAATACCTTAGTCCTCAACAGAGAAAGGCTGCAATATTTTCCTTGTTTGGTCAACGAGATGAAGCTAAATCCAATCTAGATGTTTTATATCCTGTTTTTCCATCTGTAATGTTGCTTTGTCGCTCAATCATGAGCGACCTTGATAATGATTCAAGGGAACTAATCTTTGAAGATCTGAGAGGTCTAGTAATTAACGAATCATATATCACTAAAGTGCCGATAAACTTGATGTACGCTGTTAGGATTTTAGCACATGACAAATCTGAAGAAGCTGATTTTGCCCTTATTAAAGCGTATAAAAACCAAGTAAATCCTGTTATCACTGCGGAGATCGTTCTTGCTATGGCACAACATGACTCAGATTATTGGATTTCTGATAAACTAAAATCGTTTTCTTCGCTAAGTAGGTGGGAAAAACGTTCGCTTTTAATTTCATCCTATATTTTAGGGGACGAAGGACAACATTGGCGCGATAAAGTAAAAGGGGAGCTTTCTGATTTAGATACATTGTTGATTAAGTGGTTTGGTGAGCGTTTTAATATCAGCGGTTGGGGCACTCTTTTATGATTACTGTTACTCAGTTATCTAGAAATTACCCGTCTACATGGAAGAAAACCTTTCCATTTTTAAATAGGCTAGTTAGGAAATGTAACCTTCAGAAAGAAACATTTGATGATGGCATTTTTTCAGAATCGGAACCAACTAGGCGAGCTTTGATAAATGAAACGGGTTTCTATTTGTACAAAAAAATGGTAGAGAGCCAAATTGATAAAGTTAGTAAATTGACTCAAGAAGATGTATCAAAAGTTGCAAAATCTGCCTTTTCTTACATTAAGAATTTAGATTTTAATCCTGATCAATTAACCCCTTTGGAAGAAGATGAAATAAAAGAATCTAAACTCATAGCAAAAAACTTATTTTATTACTTCTTTTATTACGAGAAAGGAGAATTAATTACTATATCTCCACATTTTTCAGGTTGTGGTTTCGTATCAGACTGCTTTGGAGATGTTTTAGCAGGCACTACACTGTACGAAGTTAAGTCTGGTGAAAGAGATTTTAGGATTGCAGATTTAAAGCAAATACTTATTTATTTAACTTTAAATTACTCTTTACATCAAAATACTATTAACCAAATTGGGCTTGTTAATCCTAGACTAGGAAATTACATCGTTCTTTCAGTTAAAGATGCTATTGAATTAGCATCAGGTCAATCTACGGTTGACTGCTTCAATGAACTCATTAATTTTTTTGATTCACCTGACGATTTTAGGTAAAGCTAACAAAGCCTTAAAGTTGGATTCGTTACCGTTGGCTCGGTTCCGCTTCGCTTCACTTTTTAGCCAACTAATACTCACCGCTTAAGGCGGCGTTAACCCAAAGAAATTGTTATCCGAAGCTGACGAGTTAGAGTTAATGCTTTAACTCAGAAATGTCCAGAAACAAGTTACAGCTTCACCATAATCGGTTTGATATATGTGAAATGCGGTGCTGTGCAGTCACAGCCCAAAAAATAGCAGGTCAGCATCACTATAAACATCACTGCGAAGAAGCCACATACCTCCGCAAGGTTTTTTAGGAAAGTAAAAATTCATAAAAAAGGCCAGTCAGAAATACTGACTGGCCTTTTCTTAATCTAACGAAAGCTAGGTTAGGTTTTTACAACCAAGCTTATTCCCACTCGATTGTCGCTGGCGGCTTACCTGATACATCGTAAACCACGCGAGAAATACCATCAATTTCATTGATGATACGATTTGAAACGTGGCCTAGTAGCTCGTATGGTAGGTGTGACCAACGTGCCGTCATAAAGTCGATAGTTTCAACACAACGTAGTGAGATCACCCAGTCGTATTTGCGTGCATCACCCATCACGCCAACAGAGCGTACTGGTAGGAACACAGCGAATGCTTGAGATACTTTGTGGTATAGATCCGCTTTATGTAGCTCTTCAATGAAGATAGCGTCAGCACGGCGCAGTAAGTCACAGTATTCTTTCTTGATTTCGCCAAGTACACGAACACCAAGACCTGGACCTGGGAACGGGTGACGATAAAGCATGTCATACGGTAGACCAAGCTCTAGACCAATCTTGCGAACTTCATCTTTAAATAGTTCACGTAGTGGCTCAACCAGACCTAGCTCCATATCTTCAGGTAATCCACCCACGTTGTGGTGAGATTTGATCACATGCGCTTTACCGGTTTTAGATGCAGCCGATTCGATAACATCAGGGTAAATTGTACCTTGTGCTAGCCATTTCGCGTTTACGCGCTGGCTAGCTTGCTCATCGAATACTTCAATAAAAGTGTGACCAATTGCTTTACGTTTGTCTTCAGGGTCATTTAAACCATTAAGCGCGTTAAGGAAACGCTCTTCAGCTTCTACTTTGATGATGTTCAGACCAAACTTATCACCGAACATATCCATTACTTGCTGGCCTTCGTTCAAGCGCAGCAGGCCATTATCAACAAATACACAGGTTAGCTTGTCGCCAATCGCACGGTGAATAAGCATTGCAACCACTGATGAATCAACACCACCAGATAGGCCAAGGATAACTTCATCATCCCCTACTTTCTCTTTGATACGCTCAATTGCATCTTCAATGATTTGCTCAGGCGTCCATAGTTTTTCACAGCCACAGATATCAATTGCAAAACGCTCTAGTAAACGCAAACCTTGCTGAGTATGCGTTACTTCTGGGTGAAACTGTACACCGTAGAAGCGCTTTTCTTCCCAAGACATTGCCGCATGAGGACAAGTATCCGTTCTCGCTGAAGTTTTGAATGTATCTGGAATTTTAGCAACTTTATCGCCATGGCTCATCCACACGTCTAGGTAACCAGCACCATCTTCGATGTGATCTTCAATCGCTTCAAATAGCTTACAGTCGCCCACTTTCTCTACTTTTGCGTAGCCGAATTCTTTTTTATCTGAGCTATGTACCTGACCACCAAGCTGCATTGCCATCGTCTGCATACCATAACAGATACCCAGTACAGGCACGCCTGCTTCGAATACATAATCTGGTGCTTTTGGGCTACCTTCAAGCGTCGTTGACTCTGGGCCACCTGATAGAATGATACCTTGAGGGTTGAACTCACGGATTTGCTCTTCTGTCACATCCCAAGCCCAAAGTTCACAGTAAACACCAATTTCACGTACACGACGTGCAATTAGCTGAGTGTATTGCGAACCAAAGTCTAAGATCAAAATTCGGGAATCGTGGATATCTTTGCTCATTGATAATCTCGTTAGTTAGGAACTAAACAGGATAAAGCCGCATTGCGCCTCTATCAAAAGTAATAAGGGCTAGCAACTTGCTAGCCCAGAAACACGCCTTGAGGCTTAACCCATACGGTAGTTAGGCGCCTCTTTGGTGATCTGCACGTCATGTACGTGAGACTCACCCATACCCGCAGAAGTCACACGTACAAACTGCGGCTTAGTATTTAATTCTTCGATGGTTGCACATCCAGTTAAACCCATTGCACTGCGAATACCACCGATCTGCTGATGGATAATCGTTGCGATCGGTCCTTTGTATGCTACGCGACCTTCAATACCTTCAGGTACTAGTTTGTCAGCAGCATCACTCTTCTGGAAGTAACGGTCAGATGAACCTTCTTTTTGGTTCATCGCACCAAGAGAACCCATACCACGGTAAGACTTGTAGTAACGGCCTTGGTATAGTTCAACTTCACCAGGAGACTCTTCAGTACCCGCCAGCATTGAACCCACCATTACACATGCAGCACCAGCAACTAGCGCTTTTACGATATCACCAGAGAAACGGATACCGCCGTCGGCAATCACTGGAATATCACGACCTTTTAGGCCTTCTACTGCATCTGAAATCGCAGTAATTTGTGGTACACCACAACCTGTAACGATACGAGTAGTACAGATAGAACCTGGGCCAATACCCACTTTAACGGCGTCTGCACCAGCATCAGCCAATGCAATTGCGCCTTCAGCTGTTGCTACGTTACCTGCAACGATTTGTAGTTCTGGATAAGTTTCGCGCGTCGCTTTAACACGGTCAATAACACCTTGAGAATGGCCGTGAGAAGTATCGATTAGTAGTACATCAACACCCGCTTCAACCAAAGCAGCAATACGCTCATCAGTGCCAGCACCAACACCAACAGCAGCACCAACACGAAGACGGCCTTGCTCATCTTTACACGCGTTTGGTTTATCTTGCGCTTTTTGGTAATCCTTAACGGTGATCATGCCTTTTAGTGCAAATGCGTCATCAACCACTAAGATTTTTTCGATACGGTGTTCGTGCATGAGGCCAAGGATCTCTTCACGAGATGCGCCTTCTTTTACTGTCACTAAGTCATCTTTCTTAGTCATGACCGTTGAAACTGCTTTTTCTAGCTTAGTTTCGAAACGCATATCACGGCTAGTCACGATCCCTTCAAGTTGGTTGTTTGCACCAACAACCGGGAAACCTGAAAACCCTTTGTCCTGTGCAAGCTCCATTGCTTCTGCAATCGTAAGATCAGAAGTAACCGTCACAGGGAAAGAGATAATACCCGCTTCATACGTCTTAACTTTACGCACGTTGCGAGCTTGCTCTTCGATAGTCATGTTTTTGTGGATAAAACCAATACCACCTTCTTGTGCCAGAGCGATCGCTAAGCGCGCTTCTGTCACTGTATCCATTGAAGCGGAAACAAGCGGTAAGTTTAATTCAATCCCACGAGTCAAACGCGTTTTCAGGTTTGCTGTGTGAGGAAGAACAGTTGAATGAGCTGGTACTAAAAGTACGTCGTCAAAGGTAAGGGCTTCTTTTGCAATTCTTAGCATGTTCGCGGCTTCTCTCAAGTGAACTGAGTATAAGGAATTGCGTGCGAATTTTATCAGCGTTCCTTATGGGAGTAAATAAAATTTAGCAAAAAATGTGATAAAGTGACTGTGAATTTTTTATGGAGGCCAACATGGGATACCCCAATAATAATAAAACCTATTCTGTATCAAGACTTAACAGAGAAATACGCTCGCTCTTAGAGCAAGGTTTTGCCTCTGTACAACTTACCGGGGAAATTTCAAACTTTGTTGCTCCGGCCTCAAGGCATTGGTATTTTTCTCTAAAAGATGACAAAGCACAGATAAAAGCGGCCATGTGGCGAGGTAATAATCGATACTGTAACCACCGCCCAGCCAACGGTCAGCAGGTAATGGTACAAGCTAGAGTGTCAGTGTATGAACCGCGAGGCGACTATCAATTGATAGTCGAGCAAATGGCCCCAGCTGGTGAAGGCTTGCTCAAGCAACAGTTTGACGCCCTTAAAATGCAACTAGCCGCAGAAGGCCTATTTTCGGCTGGTCACAAAAAGTCTTTGCCAAGTGTCATTAATCGCGTGGGGGTCGTCACCTCAGCAACTGGCGCTGCCATCAAGGATATTTTGACTGTACTCAAACGTCGTGCCCCACAGTTACAAGTTGTAATTTACCCAGCTCTAGTGCAAGGCGATGAAGCCAAGCAGCAGATTTGCAAGCAAATCGCTCAGGCGAATGCTAGACGCGAGGTAGACGTATTGATCGTTGGCAGAGGTGGCGGCTCATTAGAAGACTTATGGAGCTTTAACGAGGAGCCCGTCGCAAGGGCCATTTTTGCCAGCTCAATTCCGGTGATAAGCGCAGTAGGCCACGAAATAGATACTACCATTTCTGACTATGTTGCAGATGTCAGAGCGCCAACCCCATCGGCGGCCGCAGAGCTAGTGAGCCCAGACTCAGAAGCGCTAAAATTGCGTACTTCGCAGTTACTACAATATCTCAATCAGGCTTTTAAGCGTCGCCTTGAAGGTGCATCACAGCGTTTAGCAAACTTTGAAGCCCGACTGCAGCTACAACACCCTAAGAATCAACTTATGCAGCAAACACAGCGAGTTGATGAGTTAGAGCAGCGATTAATTCGTGCCCAAGCCCACCACTTACGTCAAAAGCAATCGCAATTTCATTTGCTGCAACATAGATTTGATCGATTACATCCAGAGCAAAGGATCGCTCAGTTCAAGCAATTGGTCGCACAACTCAGTGATAAGTTGCAGTATGCAATGGAGCAAAAGCTTAATACACAAAGACATCAACTCGCGGTATCAAGCGCAAAACTAGACAGTGTCAGCCCACTGGCGGTATTAGCTCGGGGCTATAGTATTGCCAAGCAGGAAGATAAAGTGATTAAGTCAGTGGCGGATGTCGACCCAGAAAAGCCGATAATTACGCAACTGGCTGATGGGGAGGTGGTGTCTATGGTCAAAGCAACCCAGTAAGCGGACATAAAAATGGGGAAGTGATTTCCCCATTTTTAATCTAATAACCTACAACATCGCAGAAGTGATAGACTCATTTTCGAGCCTATCATCGTCTTCTAGGAAGTTTTGGTTCATACTCTCTGCAGGACATGGGCATGATGGCTTACCAACCACCTTAGCAGGGATCCCCACTACCGTAGTGTGCGGTGCTACAGGGCTGAGTACAACAGAACCTGCCCCAATTCGAGCGCCCTCTCCTACTTCAATGTTGCCAAGTACTTTGGCACCAGCACCAATCAATACACCGGCGCGGATTTTCGGGTGACGGTCACCCTGCTCGTTACCCGTACCACCAAGTGTGACTGATTGCAGAATAGAAACATTATCTTCAATAACCGCTGTTTCACCAATGACTATACCAGTCGCATGGTCAAACATAATACCATGACCGACTTTACAAGCAGGATGGATGTCAACACCGAATACTTCAGAGGTTCTGCTCTGTATAAAGCGAGCCAGCTCTTTTCTGTCTTGACGCCATAAGCAGTATGCCAATCGATGTGCTTGGATTGCATGAAAACCTTTCAGATTCAAAATTACGTTGAGATAACTATCGGCAGCTGGGTCACGATCTTTAACAGCTTTTATATCATGTGCAACATGAGTCAGCATAGTATCGCAGTGCACAAAGGCCTGATCGAACAACTCGCGGATTGTAAATGCTGACACCACGGCATCCGCCAACTTATTTGCAACGATAAAGCTTAATGCAGAACCAAGACACTCGTGATTTAAAATACTCGAGTAAACGTGACTAGCAAGCAATGGTTCGCGAGCAACCAACTCATTGGCTTCTTCGCGTAACTTATTCCAAATCTCATGTCTCATGTGACGAACTTCCGATAATACTGATACTTCTCATAGTGTAACGCTTAGAGTCATTGAGTGTCATGTATTATAAAAAATCAGGCTTCAAACACTTGGTTATATCTAATAACCAACCAACATATTTTAGCCTGGTTTTAAATACCCTCAGCTGGACCAAAGATTCTTACAATTTTGCACTGTCGAACTGAACAGATCTTCGTATAATAACGCCCCATTGAATACTACCAACGCGGGATCGCTAATATGTCGATAAAGATCAAGACAACGGATACCAACAAACCAAATGGCACAGGGCTTGCGCGGATAATCAAAGCAACGCATTGCTCAGCGAAAGGAATGAAAGCAGCCTATAAAGAAGAGTCGGCATTTAGACAAGAAACGTGGTTACTGGTGGCAAGTCTTCCTTTATCAATCATATTGGCGCAAAGTATTGCTCAGTGGGCCTTATTGGTCGGTAGTGTACTGTTGATATTGGTCATAGAACTTATCAACTCGGCAATCGAAGCGCTGACAGATAGAGTGAGTACCGAGCATCACTTACTATCTGGTCGTGCAAAAGATATGGCATCAGCGGCCGTTACGCTGACATTATTAATTAGCTCGTTAATTTGGATAGCTGCCGCAGTGGAGTGGTTCAACACCATAACCTAAAATTACGCGTGGTTTTGATACAAAAAAATGGCGGCTAAATTTTTAGCCGCCATTTTTTATTAAGCTGAATAATCGTTATTCAAACACTTTTTCTACATCCAACGTTTTAATATTCTTACTTGGAATATTTAGCGGGTATGTAGCAATTTCAGCATCTTCTGCCAGCAATACATCAGGCTTTTTCGTGTTATAAGTCATAGGAGATGGCTGCTCAGCACTTAGGCGCTTCGCCATATCTTTTGCATCACCAGTGATAAACACATAGTGAATATCTTCGGTCTGCAAGTTCTCTTTGATAACTCGATTGATATCTTCAACAGACAGCGACGCTAGCTGCTTTGTCACATAGGCAACAAACTCATCGGTGTTGTAGAACTGGCTATCAAGTGCATAACCTAGCTGTCTATCTTGGCTCGCCACCATTTGCGGCACAAAGTTGATTAAGAAGTTACGTGTTGCTTCAAAGTCTGCTTTGCTCATCCCTTCTTTGATCAGCTTATCGAGTTCAAACAATGCAGTACGCGTTGCAAAATGGGCGTCGTTATTAGAACGAAGTGGGCGTAACCACACTTGGAAAATTTGCTCACTACGACCTAAGTTTGCATCCGGCTTAGTTTGGAACATACCACGAGGGAAGTATTCGATGTATGCATAATCACCATAGTTCATACCACGTACCTGACGGATACGCTGGTACAAGTGGCTGTTTGAACTGCGATGCTCACCAAAGTATGAACGCACTAACCAAAGCGCAGCCCAGTCTTTGCTGCTACGAACCGTGTCGATTGGGAAACCAAAAGAGACCGCTGTTGATTTTGCATTCTTTTCTACGATGGTTGCGTGATGACCAGATAGTTTAGGGGCATCTGGCACTTGTAAACGCGCTTCTTCGCCTTTAGGTAAAGCCGCAAGATCGTTAAACATCGCTTCTTTTAGCTGTTTATCGAGTGCACCTGTGATACCCACGTTAAGTTTAGCTTGAGTAAATTGCTGAGCGTAAAAAACCTTAACGTCATCCAGTGTGATTGCTTCTAAGTCTGATAAATCACCAAAGTTATAGCTTTCGTATGGGTGGCCTTTGTACAGCTCGTGATAAAGCACTTCTTTACCTAGTTCTTCATCATTTGACGCTTTCAAACCAGCCTTAATGCCGTCGATTAGCTCTTTTTTCAGACGTTTAAAATCATCTTCTCTGAACCCTGGGCTCAAAAGCTGCTGACTCACAATGCCATACCATTGATCTGCATTATCTTTATGAATACGACCACGTAAAGAAATCATTTCTTTATCGATTTGATAACCGAAGCTACCAGCAATAGGATACAGCGCCTTTTGAATTTCTTTGTATGATTGCGACTCACTTCCGCCTTTGGCAATCATAGCCGCAGTAAGCGCAGCAAGACCTTTTTTACCTGCAGGATCTGCGGCAGCACCTGTGTAAAAAAGAAAGTTCACATCCACCAGCGGTGAATTATTGGTCTTGTCTAATACGTTGAAATGACGCGTTACTGGCTTGTCCATTTTTGCTACTAACTTGTCTAAGTTAACTTCCTTATCAAAACCAGGCACAGACTCAAGTGCAGACATAGTCACCGTTGTGCGGCTGCTGTCCACAAAGTATTTATTGGCAATATCACGAATGTCTTTCGCAGTGACTTTATCTGCACTTGCATAAAGCGCATTCACCACTTCAGGGTCACGCTCAAAATGCATGTAGCTTGCGAGTGTCGAAGCAATAGATTGTGATGAGTCAAGGCCGTTAATAAAGCTGTACTTTAGGTTTGATTTAAGTGCAGCAAGTTTATTTTCATCTACCAGCTCTGTGCGTGCTTTTGCGTAAGTGTTATTGATTGCATCACGCACTGTCGCCAGATCTTTTTCATCTTCAACTTTAACGAAAACATGCAGAAGACCAGGGTCTTTGGTTTCAGGGTTGTAGGTAAACATTTGGCTTGCAAGCTGTTTGTCTACCACCAGCTCTTGATATAACTCAGAGTTTTGAGAGAAGTATAACTGCGAGATCAAATCAAGCGCAGCTCGATCTTTTTTCTTCGGCTCCCATGCAGTGCCTTTATATGAAACAAGCAACCAGTGACCTGGTAAGCCATCATATTTTTCATGGACGTAACGTGCTTTCTCTTGTTTAGGCTCAACTGGAATATCAGCTTGATAATCACCCTTTTTCCAATTACCCCAGTGCTTTTTCACCATAGCCATGGTTTCTTTTGGATCTACGTCACCCACAATGACAAGCGATACGTATTCTGGCTTGTAAAAACGTTCAAAGAAGGTTTTACCATAGGCCATTTGATCTGGCATTGCTTCGATGTCTTCAAAAAAGCCCATCGTTGTGTGTTTATAGGTATGTTTATCAAATGCTTCTTTTCTTACCGCAGAAAGCAGTTTTCGAACTGGGCTGGCATTATTTTTAAGGTATTCACCTTTCACGGTTAGTGCTTCAGTACGAAACTGTTCTTCACTGTAAGTCAGGTTCTGAAAGATATCCGCTTCGATTTCTAATACTTTATCTAAATGCTGCTTCGAGAAATTTAGGTGATAGTTCGTGTAGTCATTGGTGGTGTAGGCGCGATTATCAACACCTGAATTTTTTAGAATGTCTGAATAAACGTCTTGTGGATACTTTTCTGAGCCTTTGAACATCATATGCTCAAAGAAGTGAGCGAAGCCGGTTTTACCCGCTTCGACTTCATTACGCGAGCCAACAGAAACCGGGATCTGTAGCGATACCACATCAGGATAGTTAGTTTTAACTACCATGACGCGAAGGCCATTTTCTAGCTCTTCCAAAACATAATCTTGGGCGAATACTTTATTGGATTGGGCAGCTTGAGTACTTTCAGCTGACTGTTGGGCTTGGTCTGAATTCGTCGCTGCGCAGCCACTAAGCGCTAAGCTTACGGCAAAGCTGGTTGCTAGTAATTTGAATTTCATGAATTTGGTCCTAATCATATTTTTTATTCTAAGTAAGTCGTGTTCACTTACGTTAGTAAACCTCCTGATTATGCCCCAAAGCCATACTAATTCGCTAATTTCCAAGGTGATTTACCATCCTAATGTGTAAACAAATATGAAATTTTGGTTTGAGCACTTGAGATAAATTCATAATTATTGAAATTCTTTCATTAAAAAAATCTATCTAGACGTCTAAATGGCTGCTATATTAGTAAAGAGATACAGAAATGCTTTTGTGGAATGAGGATTATGGCTTTAACGCTTCAAGAGAAAATCATTGACCCTAACCAAGGGGTATATTTAATTGGTACCACACCACCTAAGATTGGCACCGACCCAGAGCAGCTAAAATCAATTGCCGCTAAGCTTTTGGGCCGTTTACATGAGATTGAATACGACGGCGTGATCATCTATGACATTCAAGATGAAAGCAGCCGTACTCAAGTACCGCGTCCATTTCCTTTTAAGCACACCGTTGATCCGTGTGAATATAGTCAGTTGATCCGCGAATTATCACACCTTGATGTAATTACGTATAAAAGTGTGGCACAGCGCGACAGTGAAGCTTTTGGCGATTGGTTAAGCAGCACAAAACAGCAATATGGGTTAAACAATCTAGTATTGGTGGGCAGTCCGTCTTCACAAGGCGATATTAAGTTGCCGCTTTCTGAAGCCTATAAGGTATTGAAGCATCATCAAGATGACTTTTTCTTAGGTGGTGTAACTATCGCAGAGCGCCACGCCAGTAAGCGTAATGAACACGAAAGGTTAATTGATAAAACAGAGCAAGGCTGCCAATTCTTTGTTTCCCAAGCAGTGTATGACGCTCAAGCAACCATAGATCTTATTACGAGCTATGCTCGCACCTGTAAACAGCAAGGGCAAACACCAAAACGCATTATTCTTACCTTTACTCCATGTGGTGGAGAAAAAACCTTGCAGTTTATGGAGTGGCTGGGGATTTCAGTACCAGAAGCAACCAAGTGGCGCATGTTAGATGCAGACAATACACTAAGTGAGTCAATTCGTATTTGTAGAGAAAATCTAGATCAAATCTTAAAAAGCTGCTCACATCTAGATATTTCTCTTGGCTTAAATATTGAGAGCTTAACAAACCGTAAAGAAGAAATAGATGCATCTATAAACCTTTATCGACTGTTGAAGGCGACCATGGAATTATGCCTTGCGGAAAAGCAAATTGCTTAATGCAGTCTAGGGCCTGTTGCTCTTCCAAGTTTGTTTTTGCAGCAGTTTGATTGGTATTTATACAAGGCAGAGCCTGCGTAGCATAGTCATTCTATGTAAGTCTGGCGATAAAGACTTTGTGCTCCTGCAAAGTCACCTTACCCCACATCCTTGTGGGGCAACACAGAAGAAATGCCAATCAAGCGCTGCCCTTTGGGTTCACCTGAGTGCGCTTTGTTCATTGTTGCTCAACTTTTGCCTAGATTACTAGGCGGCAAGTCGAGCGTCGCGACCAAAACACACTCAGAAGAACAAAAATCAAACAGCGAAGGCCAACAGGCCCTAAAGCCAGCTTCATCAAGCTGGCTTTTCTGTTAACCTTGCTGAATTATCCAAAGCCCAGATTAACTTAGGCTCAAGAAAGCGATTAATCCCACCCCAAGTAGCAAGCGGTAAATGACAAATGGCATCATGCCCATGCGCTCTATGATTTTCAGGAAAAAGAAGATACAGGCATAAGCTGAGATAAACGACAGTGCTGCACCACTTAATAACGCATTCCAATCAACCACTTCATCGCCGGTAGCAAGCTCTAAACTGTAATACAATCCCATCATCGAAATGACTGGAATAGACATTAAAAACGAAAAGCGCGCCGCACTTTTCTTATCAAGCCCGAGTAATAAACCTGCGGTGATGGTAATACCTGAACGCGATGTGCCGGGAATAACAGCGGTAATTTGCGCAAGCCCCAGTATCAATGCGCTTTTCCAGTTTAAGGCAAATTCGTCTTTGATTTGTTTCGCTTTCACGTCGGCATACCAAAGCAGTAAACCAAATACTATCGTCGATGTTGCAATCACCCAAGCACTACGTAAATAAACTTCTACGATATCCTTAAGCAGTGGAGCTAAGATCACGAATGGAATAGTGGCAACCACAATACACCAAGTCAGCCGGCTTTCTTTCGAGTGCGTACCTGAGAATGATTTGAACCATCCTGCCAATAGGCTGACAATGTCTTGTCGAAAATAAATAACGACAGCCAGCAAAGTACCAACATGAACAGCAACATCAAAGGCAAGACCCTGATCTTGCCAACCTAGTACCTGTGAAGGTAGCAGTAAGTGGGCAGAACTCGAAATAGGTAAAAATTCAGTGAGACCTTGAATAATTGCAAGGACGACAATCTCAATAAAGCTCATTGCTTGGGAAACTCCACTTTCCATAATTTTTGAGTTGGGTTGTGATACTCCTGCCATAACTGAGCAATGCTTTTACCCTCAACAGGATGGATAAAATCAGGAGCTAGTTCAGCTAATGGCTGAAGCACGAAGGCATTTTTGGTTATTTCATCCCGAGGCAACTGAGCGGGTGATGAACAAATAAGGTGGTCATAAAAGAGAATATCGAGATCTAACGTGCGTGGACTAAACTTCTTTTCACTACAGCGACGACCATGATCGTATTCTATCGACTTGAGCAGTTTATACACTTCGTCTAAAGACAGCTGTGTTTGTGCCGCAAAGACCGAGTTATAGAAATTATTCCCAGCAAACCCGACGGCTTCACTCTCAAACACACTCGAATGTTGAAAATCCGGAAAGTGTTCTATCAATACGCTCAAGCCACTCAGCAAATTTTTTTCTTTTTCTATGTTTGAGCCGAGACTGATAAAAATTTGTGCCATGATAATTCTACTTCTTACGCACAATTTCTACACCAACCGTTTGTGCTTGTGGCACGGCAGCAGGTTTACTCACTTTTATAAGCACTTGTTGTACATTAAATTCATTTAGGATCATTGCGGCAAGCTGTTCAACTAACGTTTCTAATAGCTCAACTGGTTTTGCTTGGGTATGCGCAATAATACGCTCACTCACTTTGGCATAATCAACCGCCAAACTAATATCGTCATGGCGAGCGGCAGCGCTAATATCGGTCAACATCTCAACATCAAAGTAAAGGCTTTGTTTACTTTCTTTTTCAAAGTCGTACACTCCTATTATGGCTTCGACGTGTAGCTGTGAGATATAGACTTTATCCATGTAAACTCCAAACATGTTTATCGCTGTAATTCACCCGCATTTTCTAATCGCAATTCGCGATCTGTGCAGGACTTAAGACCGCCGATCATAGCCCAAAACAACGCAATAAAAAATAAGGAAGACAGTGTTAATCAGTTTAATGTGCGTATGTGCTTATTTATTGGGATCGATTTCCTCAGCGATTCTGGTTTGTCGGTTATTCAATCTACCAGATCCACGCTTTAATGGTTCTAATAATCCAGGCGCAACCAATGTATTAAGATTGGGAGGAAAGATCCCAGCTGCGCTGGTGCTCGTCTTCGATATTTTAAAGGGAACCATCCCGGTGTGGGGAGCCTACTTTCTGAAAATAGAACCTGTGTGGTTAGGTGCAATAGCCGTAAGCGCATGCCTTGGTCACATTTATCCTATTTTCTTCCACTTTAACGGTGGTAAAGCGGTAGCAACGGCATTTGGTGCGCTATTACCCATCGGCTTGTCATTGGGTGGGCTATTGATTAGTACGTGGCTCGTGGTGCTAGCGCTAACACGCTATTCTTCACTCGCAGCGATTGTCGCAGTCGCAGCAGCTCCACTTTACACATGGTGGATAAAACCGCTTTATACGGTGCCGGTAAGCTTTTTAACTGTGGTGATTATTATTCGTCATAGGGCAAATATTAAAAGGCTCTTGAGTGGTAAAGAGCCCAAGGTGGGGAAAAAGTCTAAAGACTAAGGTCTAGACTTTTTCTAGACTATCCAGCGGCCAACGTGGCTTAGTCTTCATATCAAGTGGCGCATGCTGACCTGCTTTTAGGCGCTGCATTCCTGCATAAGCTATCATCGCCCCATTGTCTGTACAAAACTCAGTGCGCGGATAATAAACTCGCCCTTTCATACCAAGCATCATGCGCTCAAGCTTTTGCCTAAGTTCTGTATTGGCGCTGACGCCACCTGCAATCACAAGGCTTTTAATGCCTGTTTCTTTCAGTGCCCGCTTGCACTTAATCGCTAGTGTTTCTACGACCGCAGTTTGAAAGGCATGAGCGATATCTGCTTTCGTTTGCTCATCATCGCCTTCATTACGAATCGTGTTTGCCGCTGCGGTTTTTAATCCACTGAAACTAAAATCCAGACCTGGTCTGTCTGTCATCGGTTTTGGAAAAGTAAATCGCCCTGCTTGACCCTGTGTCGCCATTTTCGCAAGCATTGGGCCGCCAGGATAATCAAGACCGAGTAGCTTTGCGGTTTTATCAAATGCTTCACCAGCGGCATCATCCACTGACTCACCAAGTACCTCATACTCACCGATACCTGAGACTTTGACCATCATGGTATGACCACCAGAGACTAGCAGCGCGACGAATGGGAACTCTGGTTTATCGTCTTCAAGCATAGGGGCAAGCAAATGGCCTTCCATATGATGTACGGCAACGGCTGGGAGCCCCCAACCAAATGCTAACGAGCGACCAATTGAGGTGCCAACTAACAAAGCACCGACCAAACCCGGCCCTGCGGTATAAGCAATGCCATCAAGGTCTTCAGGACCGCAACCCGCTTGCGCGAAAGCAGCTTCAATAAGAGGGATCGTTTTGCGTACATGATCACGAGAAGCAAGTTCAGGCACTACCCCACCATAATCGGCGTGTACTTTTACCTGAGAATATAATTGATGTGCCAACAGCCCTTGCTCATCATCATAAATAGCAATACCCGTCTCATCACATGAGGATTCTATACCCAAAATACGCAAGTTACTTTCTCCAAACTCTTTACTGCAGCCGCTGATTATACGAAATCAGCTACTCAAGTTCCAAACCAATATTTGTTTGGCCGTCAGCTAGTGCCAAGGCCTTTAGCGACTTCACCGAGTCGCTGCTAATACGCCCCATATTTTCCACGTGTTCGATAAGCTCAGCGAGGATTTCAATTTCATACTGCATCTGCGGGTGTTCACGCACTAACTCATTCGTTGGAGATATATCTTCCGCCATCAACATAAACTCGATGTATTTAGCTACCGTTGCCTGAGAAATTTTGGCAACGCTTACAAACTCATGTTCATCTTTTGTCATTAGGCCTTGCAACATGCCTAACAGCGCTGTCGCTACATCGATTGCGGGATAGGTACCAAACATATCGAACTCACTGAGCTCAGGTACATTTGGTTCAACCTTTTCAACCAGCTTTTCTAAGCTAATTTTGCTCTTTGGCAGTAATATTTTCTCCCAGATTAAATTCAGCGCATTTCTGAGAACTTGCTCGTCGCCAAAACCCGTAGCCTCACTAAATAATGAATAATTTGGCAACATACGCTCAATAATAGCAGCACCTAAGACTGCCTTTTGAAGATAATTTAACTCTCTAATTCTTTGAAAGTTATTTGCTTTGCTCATGCTTATTTCCACATTGCCAGCAATATTCAAACGCTGGTCCATTTAATTCTGCACAGTGGTTACATAGCCAATCCGACAGCTCGGCGGCACTGCGATGACGTGATTTGTTATAGTTTACCAATATTTCCTGAGCCTCGGGTAACTTTATTGCATAAACAAAGAGCTTGATGGCAGCTTGCTCTGCTGGAATTTCACCAATAGCACCTGACAAATGCTCACCTTGTAAGCGAACCTGAATATTCGCTTGTTCTAGTTGACCTTTGAGTAAATGCGCTTCAACAAAGCCGCTGATAGCGCACAATTGCACCCAATGAAAAGATTGTTCACTCATTGCATTATCTTCACTATTGAATTAGCACTCAATGTGCTCATTTGTTTCTTGATAAAATCATTCATTATCATCACACTTAAACATCAAGCTATTCCATTAAAATACGACTATGACTCTAACAACACCGGGCCTATTATTCCCAGCAATTTCTTTATTACTGCTCGCTTACACCAATCGCTTTTTGGTACTCGCACAATTGATCCGTGAATTAAACGCTCGAGAAGGCGACACCATAAGATCCTTGGTTAAAGCGCAAATCGAAAACTTAAGGAAACGAATTAGATTAATCAGACGAATGCAAGTATGGGGCGTAATTGCGTTTTTACTTTGTACGTCTTCAATGTTTGCCTTGTTCCTTGAAATATCCTTACTTGGCGTAACATTATTTGGTGCGAGTCTCTGTAGCCTAACCTTATCATTGCTACTTTCTCTTTATGAAATCCACATTTCTTGCGATGCAATCGAACTAGAATTGCAAAATATCGAGAAAAAACCTCAACAAGATTAGCGGCCTTGTTACTGCCGACTATACTAACGTTGAGTCAGCATAAAAAGAGGAGCAATCTGTGAGCGGATTTTTGTTCTCAGATGAAGTGCTAGAAAGCCCAATAAATCAAATGGCCGATACCTACTGGGATATTCTGGTTGTAGACGATGAAGAAGACATTCACCAAGTGACTAAGCTGGTGTTGTCCGGCTTTAAGTTTGAGAATAAAGCATTGAGATTTCATCATGCCTACTCAGCACAAGAAGCAAAAGTCATCTTGGACACGGAGCAGAATATTTCTGTAGGCCTTATTGATGTCGTGATGGAAAGTAATCATGCAGGGCTTGATTTAGTGCGATATATCCGTGATGACTTAGAAAACTTTGATATTCGCCTTGTGCTGCGCACAGGGCAGCCAGGTGAAGCACCGGAAGAATCGGTTATTCGCGATTACGATATTAATGACTATAAGAACAAAACCGAGCTCACTGCCGTCAAGTTAAAAACGCTGCTCTATTCTGCTTTACGCGCTCATCGGGATATTCAAACCATCGAAAAGCACAAAATGGGACTCGAACGCATTATTGATGCATCTTCGAATTTTTTAAAGTGTAGCAATATTCAGGATTTTGCATCAACTATATTATCCCATGTATCCGCTGTAATGGGATTATCAGATTCGGAAATATACTGTGCAGCAGCAGTAAATCATCAAGCTAATGAGCCCACAAAATTTAAGTTACTAGCAGCCTCTGGTGCAGGCGTAGAGCCAAGTAATGTAACTTTGCCAGAGAATGTACAAAATTTATTTATAGAAACGCACAACAAAAAATCATCTATGAAGACCCGCAATGAATATATCGGCTACTTCCCTTCCCGAGAAGGCAGTGAAACGATGATTTATGTGAGTAAGGATAGCGATCTTCATAGCATGGATTTCCAGCTACTTGAATTTTTTGCAAACAATATAGCGCTAGCCTACGACAACTTAAAGTTGCGTGAAACCGTCAAAGACTCTCAAAAAGAGCTTTCTTATATTTTGGGTGAAGCCGTCGAAAAACGCTCGAAAGAAACAGGCTCCCACGTAAAACGCGTGGCACATTATAGTATGCTTTTAGCCCAGCTTTATGGACTTTCTCACTACCATGCAGAAATCATCAAACTCGCCTCTCCGCTCCATGATATTGGCAAAATCAGTATTCCAGATCAAATCCTGAATAAACCCGGAAAACTCACTGATGAAGAATGGATAATTATGCAAACTCACGCACAGCAAGGGTTTGAAATCTTAAAAAATTCAACAAATGAGATTCTGCAATGTGGTGCGTTAATTGCGCATCAACATCACGAAAAGTGGGATGGCTCTGGGTATCCAAACGGCTTGAAAGCTGAGCAAATAAACATTGTCGGGAGAATCACAGCACTGGCGGATGTCTTTGATGCACTGGGTAGCGAGCGTTGTTATAAGCCCGCTTGGCCGCTGGAAAAGATAATTGAATTACTCAATAAAGAAAGAGGAAAACAATTTGACCCCAAATTAGTTGACCTTTTTCTAAATAATCTGGAACAATTTATTGAGATACGTGACAGGTATCCTGACTAACTTTGTAATCAGAATGTAAAAACTTCACTTTCTTTTTCTCGTTTTGTGTATTACTATTGGGAAAAGACGTAGTAAATGTGTTTTAGTTGAAATTAAAAGGAATTTCACATGAGATTTGAACAACTCGAGCAGTTCGTAGCATTAGGTAATTTAAGACATTTTAGACAAGCCGCAGAACAAACCCAGATCAGTACTTCAGCGCTTACCCGAAGCATCCAAACCCTTGAAGATGAAATAGGTTGTGAACTCGTTAAACGTTCAACGCGTTCAGTAAAATTAACTGAGCAAGGTGAACTGTTCTTAAAGTATTGTAAAACGACGCTATCAGAACTCGACCTAACCAAGAAAACCATCAAGCAAAGTTTGTTTGGTCGCGATAACCAGAAGTTAATTATTGGTTATACAACACAAGCAAGTAGCATTGTGCCAGTTTCTTGCGGTCAGTTTTTAGCTCAGTATCCTAATGTAAAAATCGAGATGCAGTTACAAGATGAGTTGGAGCTTACTCGCAAGCTGCAACTTGGTGAAATTGATATTAGCGTATATTTACAAAGCGCAAATAGCATAGTGAGCGATATTCACCTACCCGATCAGCTAGTTTTGTTTGTTTCTAGAAACCACCCTCTAGCAAACCAAGACAGCATTAGAAAAGCTGAATTAACGCAATATCCTATGTATGGGTGCTTTTCCCAATCAAAGCAAGTTCAAGGTATGCTTAATGAAGCCGTTGATTCGCTAAACAAATCAACCAGCGTTAAAATTGGTAATATTGAGCAAGTAATTGATGGCTTAAAGAATAGCAACAGTTTCGCAATTGCTAGCATTGAGCATTCCAAAACCATCGCACAAGATCCTAACTTAGTTTTCTTAAAAACCAATAAGGCATTGGATAGAGAGCAATTGATTGTACAAACCAATCATCAAATTGGTTCAAATGCACATATAAATCACTTGCTTGAGCTAATCGAAGATGCAGCATCTTCATCTAGCAAAAAAACAGTAACTTATTAGTTGCAAAAAAACGGGCAAATAATCTGTATTACTTGCCCGTTTTTAATAACCGGCTTTAGAACGGTAAAAACCCCAACACGACCCCTACAAAAATCGCCAAGCCAACATAATTATTGTTTAAAAAAGCCCAAAAACATCTGTCTCTATCTCTATTGCGTATGGCATATTGTTGTTTAACAAGCAACACAGAGGCTGCGAGTAAGCCACACCAAAAAGCGAGGTTTAAATCAAACGTTACACCAACTGCCGCCATCATCGCGATAAATGTGATGTTGAGCAACGCAATAATGTGGAGATCCCATTTTCCGAATAAAATCGCAGTAGACTTTACCCCAATCTTCAAATCATCATCCCTATCTACCATGGCGTACATGGTGTCATAAGCGACCGTCCAAATTAAATTCGCAGCAAACAACACCCAAGCAAGTACTGGCACATTCTGATTTACTGCCATAAAGGCCATCGGTATCGCCCAGCTAAAAGCAGCCCCAAGTACGATTTGAGGTAAGTTTGTATAACGCTTCATGAAAGGATAGACAGAAGCCAACACAAGTGCACCAAACGATAATGCAATAGTCTGCCAGTTTAAAAAAAGCACCAGAATAAAAGCTAGCGTTACCAAAATAGAAAATAGTCCTAGCGCTTCTTTACTCGTCACGGCCCCCCTTGCAAGCGGTCTTGTCGCCGTACGCTTTACAGCCCCATCAACCTTGCGATCGGCGAAATCGTTGATAACACAGCCCGCACTTCGCATTAGAAATACACCAAGTGCAAAAGTAACAATAAGCCAGATACTTGGAATACCTTCAGCTGCAAACCACAGTGACCAAAGTGTTGGCCACAATAATAGTAAAGTTCCGATTGGCTTATCTAATCGCATAAGTTGGCTGTAAGCCTGCCATTTCTGGTGTTCAATCATAAAAACTTTCCGATATAAAGACTTCACAAACTAAAATCTTTGCTTTACCGTTTTTAAACCAGCTTCTTCTGGCAAATAAACGCTCTGGGACGACGCCAGTGGTGGGTGCAATAAGTTCAATCAGCGCCGGATAGTCGGAAGTAGCTAAACGAAGATACTCAAGGGTTCCGCGCTGCCAATTTGAATCAGTAAACAGTAACTCACCTAACGGCGTCTCACCAATTGCATCCATTCCGACAGTACATGCGTCCTCATTGAGCCAACTTTGTCCAAATACAGCTGCTTTACCGTTACAATTTAGCGTTACTTCTCGGCACCAAACCTGTTCAGAAAGATCTGTACGTAACGCATCTGGAGCGCTCCTGAACTCATTAGCAAGCACAGTCACAGAAAATTTATCACAAGTTTCTTTCAATTTTGCGGTTAGAGATTGGGTCTCTAGTAAATAAGGAGAAAGTGCTGGCTCAACATCCACCAACTGTGTGTTCTTCAGCCAAGGGAGCTCTAAGGGTAATTGCAAAGGCAACGTTCTATTTCCGTTTTAAAAATCCGCGGTCATAATAGCAGAGCAGAGGCTTTCTAAAAAGTTTATGTTTGTGCTGAAGCCAACTGTAAAATCAACGCAATTATGTATAAACTAAGTAAAAAGTAACTTGCATTAGGATACCTGATAAAACATGAGACTGTTGGCTGTTGTACTCACTTTGTGCATTGCATTAACCGCGGCTTCCCCTGTAAAAGCGGATTCAACTATTGGGTATTTCGGGTTTGAGCCAGATATCATCACGAACTACATAGGCCAATCTAATAAAAAGCTTGGCTATGTCCGAGTCACCGTTGACCTAATGCTGAATGACGTTGCGAATATTGCCGTGGTTGAGCACCATACACCTTTACTAAGAGATGCAATTGTACAGATCCTGAGTAAAGAAAACGAAGAAACCATTAAGTCATTAACTGGCAGAGAAGAAATCAGAAAGCGCTGTGCTGAAAAGCTAAAGACATTGCTAAAAGAAGAAACTGGGCAGGAAATTGTTCGAGATGTGCTTTTTACCAAATATTTATATCACTAACCGAATCAACTCATACAAGAACTCGGAAGCGCTAGATTCCGAGTTCGAAGTAACTAGCTATTCTCTTTGAGTTGCCTGTTGATAGGCCAAAATACCGCAACCAACATACCTGATAGCAGTCCGAACAAATGTGCCCAGTTAGCCATGTTGATGAAAAACATATCCGTAAATCCAAACAGCATCCAAAGCAGCATAAAACCAATAACAGGCTTAGAGACCAAAGCGGCTCCGGCAGGATTTCGATGACCAATTACCCAGCAAAAGCCTAGTAGTCCGTAGACCACGCCACTTAGTCCACCAAAATTAGCGTCAACAAATAGGTACTGCATAAAATTACTGGTTAAGCCGGTTACAAAGTAGATGCAAACTAACGCCCAGAGCCCTAGTTTCTCTGAAATTTGCGCGCCAAGGTGTAACCACCAGCTTAAATTAAAAATCAAATGTATGGCGCTAAAATGTATCAGTGTAGGCGCTATCCAAGTCCAAGGTTTATCTAGGGAGAAACGTAGCGCAGAAAAGATGCCATTAGCGTCACCAAATAACATGGCGACAAAAATAATAATACTGACACCAAAAACGCCCTGTAATAACCAGTTCAATCCCAAAAAGCGCTTTACTAAGTTTAAGTTTTGGCCTTGGTAGCTAAATAACCCCTGTGTACTTCCGGTTTGCCAAGAAGCCGCTTGATATAGTTCAGCCTCAGGTTGCTCCAAAAACGTTTGCCAAAGACGCATAGCAAGCGCTTCATCACCACGCTCTAGCCAAACTTCAACTTGTTGCCCATCGTGACTGTGCAAAACACAATAAACCCCTTGCGTCTTAAAATAATCGACCGCACCTTGTGCTAGTCGTGCATTGTGATAATGGGCTATTAACTTCACTTTTCAATCTCGTTTGGCAATTCACTTGCCCACTGCGTAAAACCGCCATCCATACTGTAAACATCTTCAAAGCCTTGCTCAACTAGGTAGTTAGCTGCGCCTTGTGAGGAGATCCCGTGATAACACACCACAACAATGGGTTGGTCAAACTCTTTCTCCTGCATGAAATGTGCAAGATTAGCGTTAGATAAATGTTCAGCGCCTGGAATATGCCCTTGTGCAAAAGTATTTTCATCGCGGATGTCTGCTACCACTACATCATCATTGCCTAAAAGCGCTTGTGTGTCTGCTACTGAAATATGTTTAAAAGACATGTGTTACCCATTTAAAACTAAAAAATAAAAGACGGCTTAAGCCTTATCGACCTAGCCGTCTTTCTATTATAACTACTCATTCATGCACTAAGCAAAGTTGAGCATTAATCCCAATTCAGAATCACTTTACCTGATTGCCCTGAAATCATCGTATCAAAGCCAGTCTGGAAGTCATCAACATGGAACTGATGTGTAATGATTGGGTCAAGGTTTAAGCCTGACTGGATCAAACTTGCCATTTTGTACCAAGTTTCAAACATTTCACGGCCGTAAATCCCCTTGATCACTAGACCCTTGAAGATCACTTGGTTCCAATCCACCGCCATGTCAGAAGGAGGAATGCCCAGCATTGCAATCTTACCACCATGGTTCATGCTGTTTAACATGCCCTTAAATGCAGAAGGAACACCTGACATTTCAAGCCCAACATCGAACCCTTCTGTCATACCAAGATCTTTCATCACCGTTTCGAGGCTTTCGTTGGCAACATTTACTGCTCGCGTAGCACCCATCTTAGTGGCAAGTTCAAGGCGATATTCGTTTACATCTGTGATCACCACATGACGCGCACCGACGTGTTTCGCCACTGCCGCAGCCATAATACCAATTGGACCCGCACCAGTAATGAGTACGTCTTCACCAACTAAGTCAAACGACAATGCGGTGTGCACTGCATTACCGAATGGGTCGAAGATAGAAGCGAGTTCGTCAGAAATGTTGTCAGGGATCTTAAACGCATTATAGGCAGGAATAACTAGGTATTCTGCAAATGAACCTTCGCGGTTAACGCCTACACCAATGGTGTTACGACATAGGTGAACACGACCAGCACGGCAATTACGACAGTGACCACATGTGATATGACCTTCACCAGATACTCGGTCGCCAATGCTAAAACCACGCACCTCTTGGCCCATATCGACCACTTCGCCTACGTATTCGTGTCCCACAACCATTGGAGTTGGGATAGTGTTTTGTGCCCACTCATCCCATTTGTAGATGTGTACGTCGGTACCACAAATTGCTGTTTTACGGATTTTGATCAATAGATCGTTGTGCCCTACTTCCGGTTTTGGCACATCCGCCATCCAAATTCCTTCTTCAGCTTTCAACTTGGATAATGCTTTCATAGTATTCGCTCGTTAGCTGCACCGGCTTAATGCCGGTGGCAAAATTAAATGACGCCTAGGTCTTTACCAATACGGGTAAAGGCTTCGATTGCTTTGTCTAGCTGCTCAGTAGTATGCGCAGCTGAAATTTGTGTTCTGATCCTAGCTTGCCCTTTTGGCACGACAGGATAAGAGAAACCGATCACATAGATCCCTTCAGCTAGCAATCTGTCAGCCATTTCTGAGGCTACTTTGGCATCGCCTAACATAACCGGAATAATCGCGTGATCTTTACCCGCACAAGTAAAGCCGACGGCTTCCATCTTAGTACGGAAATAGGCTGCGTTATCCCATAGTTTAGCACGTAGGGCATCGCCTTCTTTCATCATGTCTAGCACTTTTATTGAAGCTGTAACAATTGAAGGCGCTAGCGAGTTTGAGAATAAATAAGGACGTGAACGCTGACGTAACCACTCTACGATTTCTTTCTTACCAGAGGTATAACCGCCAGATGCACCGCCAAGTGCTTTACCAAGCGTTCCTGTAATAATATCCACTCGGTCTAATACACCACAGTATTCCGGTGTTCCTCGGCCATTTTCACCAACAAAACCCACCGCGTGTGAATCATCAACCATCACTAAAGCGTCGTACTTATCCGCTAAGTCACAAACCGCTTTTAAGTTACAAATAACGCCATCCATTGAGAATACGCCATCGGTCGCGATAAGCTTGGTTTTCACACCAGCTTCATCAGCAGCAATTAACTGCTGCTCTAGATCAGCCATATCGTTGTTAGCATAGCGGAAACGCTTAGCTTTACATAAACGCACACCATCAATGATGGAAGCGTGATTTAATGAGTCCGAGATAATTGCATCTTCAGGGCCTAAGATAGTTTCGAATAAACCAGCATTGGCATCAAAGCATGAAGAGTAAAGGATAGTATCTTCTGTTTCTAAAAATTCACTGATCTTTGCTTCAAGCGTTTTGTGAATATCTTGCGTACCACAGATAAAGCGCACCGACGCGACACCAAAACCATGGTCATCAAGGCCGCCTTGCGCCGCTTTAATTAGCTCTGGGTGATTCGCCAAACCTAGATAGTTGTTTGCACAGAAGTTAATTACACTTTCGCCAGTCGATACTGCAATTTCAGCTTGCTGCTGAGAAGTGATAATACGCTCTTTTTTATATAATCCTTCAGCTTTTACTTCTTCAATTTGTTGCTGAAGCTGGCTGTAGAAGGCCGATGCTCTCATCTGGGAGTCTCCATTTTTTGCACGGTGATAGTAAGCTACGCATCGCCATAGGCGGTTGTCATTCTCACTATCAGAAGTTAACGCTTGAGCTTATTCTATATTAATTAGCTCAAGTTAATTGGAACGTACCAATTCAATCATACCTGGTACATTAAAAGATATCTTTATTTTAAAAGGTTCACACAATAAATGCACGATTTGCGACAACTGGCAGCAAACTTTATTTTACTCAGACAAACATAGTGCGGCTGGTACCTCCGCCAACGACGCACATACTTTATCCGCGAGCTGTTGTTGCTCTTGACTAAAGCTCTGCCCAGACTCAACTAAAATGGCTGTTTTTACGCCAGCAGCGCGGGCAGCCTTGATGTCTGAGACTTTGTCACCAATCATAATACTATGCGTAGGATCCAAGTCATGCTCGGCTATCGCTTGCAGCAGCATCCCGGGTTCTGGTTTACGACAGTCACACTCTACTTTATATGGGCCTTGTGCCTTTTCAGGGTGGTGAGGACAAAAATAAACACCAGCGATGTCAACACCATGCGCCATAAACTGCGCGCACATCCACTCGCTTAACGCGTGAAATTGTGCTTCATCGTAGTAACCTCGGCCAATGCCCGACTGATTCGTCACGACCACAATTTTATAACCGGCTTTGCTAAATGCTTGGCAGGCACTGAATACCCCATCGATAAACTCAAAATCCGCGATTTTATGAACATAGGCGTGATCTTTATTAACAACGCCGTCTCTGTCTAAAAATACAGCCTTATGCATTGGTCACAATCCCCTGCTCTTTTATTACCCGCTCAAACATCGTAATAACAGCATCAACAGAAATTTGAGACATGAGTTCGCTACCTTTTACCCGTGTTCCCCAGGGTAATTGCTCAGCAGTTTTACCCTTTTGCGCAATGAGGTTTTGATGATAAACCTCAACTACATAGTCTTGATACAGGTACGGCCCTGTGCGAGTTGGGTTGGAGTGAGCATACAAACCGATCACCGGCGTTCCAACTGTCACAGCCATATGAGCAGGCCCAGTATCAGGTGCTAACACCAATTCGGCTTGCTCCAATACACAAAGTAGGGTTTTCAAGTCAGTTTTTCCCACTAAGTTTAATAACTCAGCTTGGCTGTGTTGTTGAATTTCGGCTGCTAAGTTTTGCTCAAGTTCCGTTGGGCCACCCGTTATCACCACCTGAAACCCCAATGCAGCAGCATGATCTGCAACCCTAGCATAACGCTCAGGAAGCCAATTGCGCTCGGCTTTACTCGCCGCAGGCGATATCACAAAAACCTTGCCTTCAGGTAATAGCGATTTTGCCGCAGCTTGATGAGCTGCCGTCACTGGCATCTGCCATGTTGGCTCACCGCACTCAGCACCGATTGCACGGGCAAAGTTTTGGAAACCTTCGAGCACATGTGGCGACTGTTGAGGTGCGATCCGCTTATTAATAAACAAACTGTGTAACTCTTTAGAGCGCTCTTTATCAAAGCCTATTTTTTGCTTTGCAGGAATAACTCGCGCAACAAGGTTGGCTCTTAACGCAACCTGCATATGTAGTAATACGTCAAACTTTTGCCCTTTGAACTTTGCCTTTAACGCCTTGAGCGCGGCTTTACCCTGCTTTTTGTCAAATACGACGAGCTCAACACCGGGTAGGTCAGCCAGCAACATGGCTTCCACCTTACCTATCACCCACGTTATTTTCGCTTGCGGATGTGCGCGTTGGATCGCCTGTACAGCACTCACTGCATGGCACACGTCGCCAATCGCAGAAAGTCGCAAAATACAAATAGAGGTCAAGGATTTGCTCAAAACAATAGTTCTCATGGAAAGTAACAAGCGCTTGATCTTAAATTAATCAAACAAGTTTGCAAGTTTCACTGAGGATGAAAAATCGTTAGAATGCCACAATTGACTCTTAAGAATTCTATATCGTGCAAATCACCAAACAGCCGCATAGCTATTTACTAACGCCTTCAACCCTAGATCATGATGTTTCAGAAGAAATGTTTGACCCTGAATATTGGCAGAAAAATAATGCGATTGTCGGCTCGAAAGAAGGCCGAGCAACGGCGTGGTTCGTACGGTTTAATCAAGGCATAGCGGTACTCAAGCACTATTATCGTGGTGGCTTAATCGGCAAGCTGTTGAGTGATCAATATATTTTTACCAAACTAGAAAATACTCGCGTATATCAAGAGTTTGCTTTGCTAGAGCAACTACAACTACAAGGTTTACCAGTCCCAACACCACTTGGCGCAAGAATATCGCTTCATTTTGGTATTTATCGTGCAGATATTTTGACCGAAGCGGTGTCTGATGCCACCAGTGTTTGCGAAATTTTGCAAGCAAGAACGCTTAGTACAAATGAACTGGAAAGTATCGGCCACACCATTGCTCAGTTTCACCAAGCCGGTGCCTATCACGATGATTTGAACATCAACAATATTTTGTTTGATGCCAACGGCAAAGTATTTCTAATTGATTTTGATAAGGGCAAAATCATGCAGCCAAACTCAAGTTGGCAGCACGCAAACATGGAGCGTTTGCAACGTTCATTTAAAAAAGAGGCCGGCAAATGGCCGACCTTTTATTTTGATGAAAATCAATGGCAAGTATTGATGCAAGCCTATCACAGCGCACGTTAACTTTTTTGTAGCTGTGCCTTTTTAATCACATTGGAAGTCGAGCAGCCATCCAAAAATGCTAACACCTCGACTTTTCCACCTTGATTAAGCACATGCTCTGCACCTGCAATCTCTTCCACTTTATAGTCACCACCTTTGACCAAAATGTCAGGGCTGACCATTTCTATCAGCTTAGCTGGTGTGTCATTTTCTTCAATACTGCCAAACGGAATAACCCAATCCACAGAAGCGAGTGCAGATAACACCATTGCCCGCTCTTTCAATGGATTGATTGGACGTTCAGGCCCTTTGAGACGCGAGATTGATTCATCATTATTTAACCCAACGACGAGTCTATCTCCCATCGCTTTAGCTTGCGCTAAATAACGCACATGGCCTGCATGGAGAATATCAAAGCAGCCGTTGGTAAACACAATGGTTTCGCCGTTTTGCTTGGCAAAAGTAATGTGCTTAAGCACTTCTTCAAACGGCGTTTGGTAGTGCTCGCCCGTTTCTCTAAGATATTGACCCAGTTTGCGACTCAACTCTTCCGGTGACACCGTTGCAGCACCTAACTTACTCACGGCAATGCCTGCGGCAATATTTGCAACCTCCACCGCGTCTTTAGCAGACATTCCTGCGCCTAACATCGTCGTCAGTGTGGCGATCACGGTATCGCCAGCTCCCGTAACGTCACTTACTTCCTGTACTTGAGCTGGGAAATCAAACTTTTCAGTATTGGTTATCAAAGACATACCTTGCTCGGAGCGCGTCAGCAACATAGCACCGATCCCTGACGTTTTCAGGAGCTCGCGCGCACTAGAGGTGAGTGCCTCTTCGCTGCTTGTATCTCCACCTGCGAGTTTAAATTCGTTTAAGTTAGGCGTGATAAAATCAGCACCTTGATAAAGGCTCAAGTCACTATTTTTGGGATCAATAAGTACCGTTTTACCAGCAGCTTTAGCCACCGCAATCATATCTGAAATGGCGCATAAAGCGCCTTTGTTGTAGTCGCTAAACAACACAAAGTCATACTTATCAACTTCTTGCTTTAGACGCTCAAGCAGTAGTTGACTGTGAGATAACTGAAAGGGTTCTTCTAAATCGAGTCGGACTACTTGCTGATGACGGCTGATCACACGCATTTTTGCGATAGTCGGCAGCTCAACGACGTTAACTAGGCTAGACTCAATGTTTTCTTTGGTAAGAATAGCCTCAAGCGTTTTGCCATTGTCATCTTCGCCGATAAGCCCAAGCAAACCCACTTTACCATCTAGGTGAGCGATGTTTTTGGCAACGTTCGCCGCACCACCAGCTTTGTCTTCCAACGCGCTGACTTTCACCACAGGTACTGGAGCCTCAGGAGAAATGCGCCCGGTATCTCCATGCCAGTACCTATCCAACATCACATCGCCAACCACCAATACCTTGGCTTGATTTAGCTGTTGAAGCGCCGCTAACTTCATGCCTCTTGCTCCGCCGCAACGAGCATATCGACCGCTTCGCATAGCCAGTGACCAATAAACATATGCGCTTCTTGAATACGCGCTGTCTCGTCATTTGCGATAATAATCGGTAATTTAGCAATATCCTTAACTTTGCCACCAGTTCTGCCAGTCAATGCCACGGTAAACGCGCCAATTTCATTCGCGGCTTGAAGTGCCAAATTGATATTAGGGCTCGTACCTGATGTGGTTAAACCAATCACCATATCTTCCGGTTTACAAAGTGCCTGAACTTGACGTTCAAATACGGAGTCAAAGTGATAGTCATTGCTGTGCGCGGTCAAAATTGAGGTGTCGGTAGTCAGTGCAATCGAAGCCAAAGGACCACGCTCTAATTTGTAACGCACCACAAATTCTGCAGCTAGGTGCTGCGCATCTGCCGCGCTGCCACCATTACCAAACCAAATGACCTTACCACCTGCTGCTAATGTACTTTGGCATGCTTCAAGTAGCTCAACACATTCTTGGTGATAGTTTGCCATTGTTTCAAAAACATCAACATGGCGCTGTAAGCTTGCGAAGTAGCTTTGTGCTACTTGTTCATTCAATGACATATTTGTTCCTAAACTATTCTATGCTTGTCCCGCGTGATACCTACCAGTATACATGGACTGATAACCAAGTGTAATTCTCACCGAAGACATCTTTACCCAAGGTTAATTTAGTTTCGACTTGCTTGCTGTAAGCTTCACCAATATGCGCCAGCTCAAATTCATAACCAGTTTCATATTCAGCACCAAGCTCATTTAATTCGTTGAAGTATTTACTTTCGTTATCAATAACCGACAGCTTAGCTCGCCACAAAGAACGGTAATCTGCTTGATAAGTACCTTCTAGTACATGGATCTGCGTCGGTGCACCATCATCGAACTGGCGATGGTTGGCAGCAAAGTGTCCCACACCAAACCCATCAATCGTATTGCCTTTAGTTTGATAAATTTCATTGACGTACCAAAGACTTTCCATGTCGGTAAATTCATAGCGTAATGAGGTGGTTGAACTTACATTCGGTAGGAAAATGCCTACGCTAGTCGCTGTATTACCAAACAAATAGTTCTTATGGTTATTAGTATCTTCCCCACCATACTCTAGATACCATTGTGCTCTGGTACCGTAATTTGTAGTGAAACTCGTGGTGATCGTTGCCCATTGGTCGCCAAGTTCATCATCTTGAGTCAGGTCGCCGATTTTATTGTCATTGCCAGCAGGATCTATATAGGCCTTAATAAAGTCCTCAAAATCCACCTTCCTTGGGCCTCCACCAAATTGTAGTACTCGATTTAGACCAATTTTCCAACCATCGATTGGTTCAATACTAAAGTGTGTACCAGCAATTTTCGGTGTACCATCATGCAATGTATTTTGAAAACGAATTCCCTTTTCGACTTTATCTAACTCTGAATAAAACAATTCAACATCAAAATTCCACCAGTTTTTAAGTGGAACAACTAACCCCAATGAAATAGAAGGCCGGTTTTTAGCGTTATTAGAGTAGACCTGAGCCGAATGCTTAAATGGCGAGAACCAATGTTCTTTATAACCTAGGTTAAGCTGTAAATTGCCATAAGATAGCCCGTAAAAAGTGTTATACGCCACCAGCTTGTCTGCTTCTACTCGATACTCAGCACCTATTTGTAGAATACTCGAGTCACCGCCTCGCCATACTCCAGCGAATCCCAATTCGGCATATTCACCACTATAATTACCTCTGTCGTTGGCGATTTGTTTTTCCTCACCACTATCAACACGCAATGTGACAGATCTTTGCGTTAGTGCGTCATCTTGTAAGTAAGGTGCAATTCCCTGACTAATACTCTGTTGTAATGTGGCGTCAATATGCCTAAGCTTCATCAAATGCATCTTGATTTCACTGATACGGTAAGGCTTTGCCATAGGCGTACCAACGGTCAACGCAAACATTTTATCGATTTGATATTCCAACAGCGGATCTTGCCCAATGGGTAAATAGGCTGTTGGGCTCGCTAAAGCGAGATTCGAAGCTAATAAACTACAGCAAGCGAGTACTCGAGCTAAATTCATTTTGTTATTCCATTACTTTTAATGCGCTAAATACTACCAAACCAAAAGCCCCTAGGCATCTGTTGAACTGTGTAAAATTGTGTTGTTCATTCAATTTCGCCCTGGAACAAGGTAAAATACTGATTTTTGAGCTGAAGCAATTTCTATGGCACGCCATTTATATTCCCTGCTGTTGCTAGTGTTAGCCCCTTTGTTATTGAGCTATCTCTATTTTATTCGAGGTAGAAAAAACCAAGGTTATCGAGTGCATTTTAATGAGCGCTTTGGCCGAAATATTAGCAAGCTGCCACAACACAGTATTATGATCCATTGTGCTTCTGTTGGTGAAGTGCTTGCAGCAACCCCGCTTATAAAGTCAATATTGAATGCTTCTGAGAACACATCAATCATTATCACCTGTAACACCCCAACAGGTAGAGAAGAGATAACAAAAGCTTTTCGCGCTCAGGTTCAGGTACATGTCTGTTATTTACCTATAGATTTTGCTTTTGCGGTCAGAAAATTTTTCAATTCCTTGAAGCCCAAACTCCTTATTGTGATGGAAACTGAGCTGTGGCCTAATCTTTTTTATTACGCCAAACAAAACCAATGTAAAACCTTGGTAGTCAATGCCAGACTCTCTGAAAAATCATACCAAGGTTATAAAAAGCATGCTTGGTTAACGAAAGGCTTGATGAGCAACATAGATCTGCTTGCAGCCCATAATGAAGAAGACGGCAAGCGTTTCATCAAGCTCGGGCTTGTTCAATCTAAGCTTCACATTACTGGCTCAATCAAGTTTGATATCTCAATCACCGAAGAAGAAATTGCAAAGGCAAGACAGTTTCAAGAAAATTACCCCGAGCGGTTAATTTGGCTTGCAGGATCTACGCATCCTAAGGAGCATGAGCAAGTCATTGCTGCTCATCAACGAGTATTAGAGCAGATAAGTAATGCGTTACTTATTATCGCGCCTCGCCATCCCGAGCAGTTTCAAGCGGTTGCTGACTACCTCAGTGAACAAGAGATCGCTTTTACCAGAAAGAGTAGTAACGGTATAGACGCAGAAGCTTCGGTCTTGTTAGCGGATACTTTAGGGGAATTAAAGTGGCTATTTGGTGGTGCTGATATCGCCTATATTGGTGGTAGCTTGATTGAGCGCGGCGGTCATAACCCACTAGAAGCGGCGGCTCATGGTGTGCCAATATTAACCGGCCCACATACCTATAATTTTGCGCATATATACCCTCAACTTATCGCGCAACAAGGTGCCATCGTAGTCGATGATGAGGACAAGCTTGCCGCTCAAATTATTACGCTATTTGAAGATAAATCGCTTCGAACGCAAATCGGTGCTAACGCTCAATCGGTACTAGTTGAAAATACCGGGGCTATTTCTAAAACCATGACACTAATCAATAAGAGCTTGGAATAATTCATGAATACAGTCATCTCTACAATGCAAAACTGGGTTAGCCAAGTCATTGTAAAATACAACTTTTGCCCGTTTGCTCGACAGGAAGTTGAAAGTAACAGCATTCATTATTTCGTGTCTCAAGCGATAAGCCACGACGATGCCGTAATGGATATGTTAGAGCAGTGCTCAGAGTTAAACCATGAGCCAGAGCGAGAAACAACACTAGTTATATTTGATAAGGGTTTTAGTAATTTTGATGACTTTTTGGATCTCGTCGACCTAGCAAACGCTTTATTAGTAGCGCAAGGGTTTGAAGGCACTTATCAAATTGCCACTTTTCATCCAGATTATGTGTTTGCTGATAGCGATGAGCATGACGCAGCAAACTATACTAACCGCGCGCCCTACCCAACACTCCACTTGATCCGCGAAGAAAGTATGGCCCAAGCATTAGAAGACTATATCGATCCTGAACAGATCCCAGAAAATAATATCCGCCTCGCAAGACGTAAAGGGAAAGCGTTTTGGCAGCATTTGCTGCAGCAATGCCACAAGGTTAAATAACCTAAGCTACGGTTAAATAGTCAAAAGGCTGGTTTAGCCAGCCTTTTCTTGTAAGGTTTTGAATTACTACTTTTTCACCCAGCTGCCATTGACTTGAATATAATGACCTGACTGCGTTTTGTTATACGCTTTTTTAGCCGCTAAAGCCTCTACTTGCTCAAGCGTGATACCGTTCTTTTTCGCTAATTGCTGGTATTTCTGTTTGCGCTTTTCATTCACTTCATCAACTAGCTGCTGTACACCTTGGCCATTTTTAACCACGCCAAGATAGCCCGATGTAGTTTCGCCAACTAAACCCTGTGATTTAGCATCGTCAATGGAAATTGCGAATGCGGCGAAGCTCATACTGAGCCCAATAATTAGGGTAGAGATTGCTTTTAGCTTCATAAATCCTCCTTAGAATAGCTCGCTGTCTTCGCTGAATAAATTGTCGAGTTCTTTATCCACTTTCACGCGGATCTCATGATCTACTTTTACATTTAAGTTGATCGTAATAGGCTCTTTGGTTTCTACTTGCACCTTATGAGTACAAGCACTCAATACCAATAAAGCTGATATCACTAGCATCCATTTCATTCACTAACGCTCCTCTTTATTTAACGCATTTTCCACTTCGCGCGTAATCTCGTCGCTCAAGCGTAGGGCTCGTAATAAGGTAAACACATTTTCTGAGTGTGTATAGTTAAAGTTTACTGGTTGTTGTTGGAGTTTGTTAATTCCTGTAATTTTAACATCTAAGTCCAACCAGCCGTCTTCACTTAAATTTACGCCACTACTCAATTGCTCAATGGTCAACTCGTCAAGTACACCAATCACCGTTTGTAAGCTAGGTTGCTGCTCTTTTAGCGCATTAATTGATGCATTGTTTTCAACCTTTAATAGCCCTTCACCAACATTATGGATATGACCAGAATCAATACGCACCCCAGATGAAGATACTTGTACTGGTAACTTGCCTGAGATCAGCCCTCTGAGCTCAACGCCTGCATCATGCCCAGAGGCGGCAATAAGATCTAAACTCAGTTTATCTAGCGATACCTGAACGACCTGCGGCGTTGAGACCAAACTAACTTCATCAATCCCCACGTTACCGGCAAAAACCTGTGCGTTAATATCTTTTAGTTTAGCCACACCTGCTTCGCTGAATAGTTGGCCTGTTATTGCTTGAACGATAACACCAGCTCTCAACTCTTCAACACTCAGTGTGGTTGGCTTGAGTTGAATATTAGCTGAACTTATTAGACCAAAGACATCAATCGCTGCATTTTGAATAAGCCGTTCATTAAATAACGCAGAGCCGTTTTGAACGCTCCCGTCTAAGGTAAATATGCGCGTGGATAAATCCCCTTCGAGTACTGCATAGAAGTTACCATGGGTAATTTTTAAGTTCGGTAAAAATGCGTCAATATATGGCTGAAGTTGAGTGAGCTGCTGCGTGGGCACGTGTATTTGTGCTGGATGTTTTAAGCTTGAATATTGATGCTCAAGCAACGCCTTTACACCATCAATATTAACCACATGTGACGCCATCAATCCGCGGCTTTGCTGCCCTTTGCTGTCAATGCTCACGTTTTTCAAACTGAGATCAGCTAAGTTAACTTCTGCTACCTTAGTATTGCCCGACAAGGTTGAAAAGATTTCTCCGGTCGCGACTGAGCCTTGCCAGTGCAGTGTCTGCGCAAACTCATTCAGTTTATAACTCTGCTGTTGTATCTGTGCACTGGTTAAGGTGAGGTTGATATCAAAATCATGTGTAGGCTCAAGCACAACTCGCCCGCTCAACGCACTCTGTTTTGCTGTTACATTCTCAACACTCAGGTTTTGCAGTTTTGAATCAAGCGTTATCGCAAAACTCATTCCTTCAGGTAAGACTCTGTGTAGTAGATGTCCACTTTTGAGCTTTGGCACATCTAGCTGCACATGTAAATCAAACGTCAGAGATGGATTATCAATCACCAAATCTGATGTCGACAACTGGGTTGAGAATATGGCCGGCTTAGCCTCAACTGTAATTAGCTCGGTTGGATCACCCGATATTTTGAAGCGGCTATTGAGCTCGAGATTCTCAGCAATAACATCTTGCAGTGTAAGCTTTTGAAGGTCACTTGTGATTTCCCCACTCATATTAACAAAATTTGGCCGCGCACTAAGCGCTCCCGCCAGTGTATGCGCGCCCCACTTTTCATCGGAAAATTCAAGGCGAATACCACCATTGACGAAAAGCTCAGTTAAGTAGACTGCTAACTCATTAACTTCAAGCTGTAACGGTTTATCTTTACCTGCCACTTCAAGTAAACCTGTCGCGATTGAATCCGCAGAAATAGTGATTTCACTCGGTAAACGAAGCTGCCAAGTGGTCGGTAACAGTTTGCTATATTCAGAAGTAAGACAATCAAGCATTGATTTCGCTGAAATCGGTTCGGCAAGTGCTATCTTCCCCTGCTGCGTGGCAAAATCATACCACCCAGACACAGCACCTATATACGCAAAGGTACCTTTACACTCAGCCTGTTCAAGCGCCACTAGAGTTTCAAGTTCTAGCTCTGCGTCTATAGCCAGACCATCGAATTCAAGCTGGCTAGTTCCTGAAAGTGCTTGGATCTGAGGAGGTAACAAAGCGCTGAGGTACTCGCCACTAAGGTCAACATTTGCAGCAATACGCTCTGGCTGCAATGTAACTTCAGCAGCGATGTCACCTGAAACTACAAATTGATTCAGCTCGGACTCCGAAATCGACACGACTAATGGCTTTGGTAATGGCTCACCAGATATAGAGAGCTTGGCAACTTGCATTTTGGGTCTGGTGATGTCGAGTGGCAATGCAAGGCGCTGTGGCTGAGTTGCATCTGAATTTTTGGACGGAAGAAGTTGAATGTTCGCTTTTTCAATATTGACTTGGCGCATGCTTAGTTGCGCATCATAAAGCTGGGCATTAAACGCATCTGTCTGCACACATGCTTTTGTAATATGGATACGATTGAAGCCCGACAAGCGCCAGTCAAGACAACTGACCTGAAGTTCATTAACTGGTATAAAATGTTTAATGGCCCAGAGCGACAAAGGAACTCTGGCAAGGTAAACACCCACTAAAACACTGAGTATCAACGCTAAGCTCCAAAGCCATTTTTTCATTCGTATCCCTAAAATATGATTGCTATTTCCCTTTCAGTGTACCCGATAGATAATTATCGAGCCATGAATAAAAAAGGTCACCGAAGTGACCTTTTTCAAATATGTTAGCCTACTAGCTTACGCGCATTGCGGAACATACGCATCCAAGGGCTATCTTCTTGCCACTCATCTGGGTGCCAAGAGTTTGCAACTGCTCTGAATACACGCTCAGGGTGCGGCATCATCACAGTTGCACGACCGTCTGTTGACGTCATGCCTGTAATACCAGCAGGTGAACCATTCGGGTTAGCTGGATACTGAGTGGTTGGATCACCGTAGTTATCAACAAACTTCACAGCAACTGAACCTGAATTCAGTGCCGTTTGTACCGCCGCTTCGCTTGCAAACTCAGCATGACCTTCACCATGTGATACCGCGATTGGCATGCGAGAGCCAGCCATACCATCAAAGAAGATTGACGGGCTTTGCTGTACTTCAACTAAGCTGAAACGCGCTTCAAAACGCTCTGACTTGTTGGTGACAAAACGTGGCCAGTTTTCCGTGCCTGGGATCAGCTCTTTTAATGTAGAAAGCATCTGACAACCATTACAAACACCTAAGCTGAAAGTATCTTGGCGTTGGAAGAAGCCTTGGAATTGCTCACGTGCTGAGTCATGGAATAGGATTGATTTAGCCCAGCCTTCACCAGCACCTAATACGTCACCGTATGAGAAGCCACCACATGCCACTAGGCCTTTGAATTGCTCTAGTGTTAAGCGACCTTCAAGGATATCGCTCATGTGTACGTCGATTGCCGCAAAACCAGCACGGTTAAATGCTGCCGCCATTTCGATATGTGAGTTAACGCCTTGCTCACGCAAGATGGCAACTTGAGGCTTCACCCCTTTAGCAATGTAAGGCGCTACGATATCTTCGTTTAGATCAAAGCTTAGTTTAACGTTAAGGCCCGGATCTTTGTCATCGAACTTAGCGTCAAACTCTTGCTTCGCGCAATCAGGGTTATCACGTAGCGCTTGCATCTGGTAAGTTGTCTCAGCCCAGATAGTGCGAAGCTCTGTGCGAGTATTTTCAAGTACTGCCTGACCGCCACGAGTAAAGATAACCTTGTCTTCACCGTTTAGCGTACCGATGCGATGTGCAATATCAGCAATACCGTGCTCAGCAAATACCGCTTCAACCGCAGCGATATCGTCATTGCGAACTTGCAATACTGCGCCAAGCTCTTCATTGAATAGCACTTCTAAGTCTGTACCTTGCAGCGCATCTAATTCAATGCTCACACCTGTATGGCCTGCAAACGCCATTTCCGCGGCAGTGGTGAATAGACCACCGTCAGAGCGGTCGTGGTAAGCGATAAGCTTGCCAGACTCAACTAATGTTTGTACCGCATTGTAGAAGCCTTTTAACAGCTCAGGACTGTCAACGTCAGGTGTCTTGTCGCCAAGTTGCTTGTACACTTGCGCTAAGCTTGACGCGCCAAGACGGTTTTGACCAGCACCTAAGTCAAGTAGGAATAGGCTGGTTTCACCCTTATCAGTACGAAGCTCAGGCGTGACTGTTTTGCGAATATCCTCAACACGACCAAATGCAGTGATGATAAGCGATAATGGCGCAGTCACTGACTTTTCTTCGCCATTTTCATCCCACTTTGTCTTCATCGACATTGAGTCTTTACCAACTGGGATTGTAAGGCCTAATGCCGGACATAATTCTTCACCAACCGCTTTAACCGCTTCGTACAGACCCGCATCTTCGCCTGGGTGACCCGCAGCCGCCATCCAGTTTGCAGAAAGCTTAATGTTGTTTAGGCTACCGATATTAGCACCAGCGATATTGGTTAACGCTTCTGCTACTGCTAGACGCGCTGATGCTCCATAGTTAAGTAGTGCCGCAGGGGTGCGCTCACCCATCGACATCGCTTCACCGTGGTAAGTATCGTAAGTTGCCGCAGTTACCGCGCAGTTAGCGACTGGTACCTGCCAAGGGCCAACCATTTGGTCACGTGCAACCAGACCCGTTACGGTTCTGTCACCAATCGTGATAAGGAATGTTTTCTCAGCAATCGTAGGTAGGCGAAGTAAACGCTTAGCTGCATCTTCAAGTTCAATACCAGCTGTATCTAATGCTGTACCCACTACACGCTTTGACTCAACGTCACGATGCATTTTAGGTGGCTTGCCAAGTAATACGTCTAGTGGCAGGTCCACAGGATTATTATCAAAGTGGCTATCAGCTACTGTTAGATGACGCTCTTCCGTCGCTTCACCGATTACCGCATATTGTGCGCGCTCACGCTTACAAATTGCTTCAAAGCGAGCAAAGTCTTCCGCTGCAACAGCCAATACATAGCGCTCTTGCGACTCGTTACACCAGATTTCGTGTGGTGCCATACCTGGTTCATCGTTCGGGATGTTACGCAGCTGGAATTTACCACCACGGCCGCCGTCGTCGACAAGCTCAGGAAATGCATTTGATAAACCACCCGCGCCCACATCATGAATAAACGCGATTGGGTTATCATCACCAAGCTGCCAACATTTATCGATCACTTCCTGACAACGACGTTCCATTTCAGGGTTTTCACGCTGAACAGAAGCAAAGTCTAAATCTTCGTTTGATTGGCCAGATGCCATTGATGAAGCTGCACCACCGCCAAGACCGATGTTCATTGCAGGACCACCAAGTGCGATTAGCTTAGCACCTACAGGGATCGAGCCTTTTTGCACGTGATCTTCACGGATATTACCTAAACCACCTGCGATCATGATTGGCTTGTGGTAACCACGTACTTCAGCGCCATTATGGCTTTCTACTTTTTCTTCGTAAGTACGGAAGTAACCCAATAGGTTTGGACGACCAAACTCGTTGTTAAATGCAGCACCACCAAGTGGTCCATCAAGCATGATGTCTAATGCATTAACAATGCGTCCTGGTTTACCAAAGTTAGTTTCCCAAGGTTGCTCAAAACCTGGAATACGAAGGTTAGAAACCGTGAAGCCAACTAAACCTGCTTTTGGCTTAGAACCACGACCGGTTGCACCTTCATCGCGGATTTCGCCACCTGAACCTGTTGATGCGCCAGAAAATGGAGCAATCGCCGTTGGGTGGTTGTGCGTTTCCACTTTCATCAGAATGTGGATATCTTCCTCGTGGTAAGCGTATTCGCCGTCAGTATTTGGGAAGAAACGACCCGCTTTAGAGCCAGTCATTACTGCCGCGTTATCCTTATAAGCCGACAATACATTGTCGCTATTGGTTTCGTAGGTGTTCTTAATCATTTTAAACAGCGACTTAGGCTGCTCTACACCATCGATAGTCCAATCAGCGTTGAAAATTTTGTGACGACAGTGCTCGGAGTTTGCTTGAGCGAACATGAACAGTTCGATGTCATTAGGGTTACGACCTAGCTTTTCAAAGCTTTCGACTAAGTAGTCAATTTCGTCATCAGCTAGTGCAAAGCCCTGCTCAACGTTCGCAACCGCAAGTGCTTCACGGCCGCCGCCAAGAATATCCACTGAAGACATCGGGCGAGGCGTTTCCGTGCGGAATAATTTAGCAGCATCATCAAGCTCTGCATGAACAGATTCGGTCATGCGGTCATGAAGTAACTGTGCAACTTCTTCGAACTGAGCTTGTGTAAGTTCACCCTCAACATAATAAGCAATACCACGCTCAACACGGTGTACTTGCGTAAGACCACAGTTGTTTGCAATATCTGTCGCTTTAGAAGCCCAAGGAGAGATAGTTCCGATCCTTGGTGTTACCAAGATCAGTTTGCCCTCTGGCGTGTGCTCCGTAATAGTCGGTCCATACTTTAACAGGCTGTTTAGCTTAGTTAACTCAGCCTCTGAAAGCTCAGCCGTTAAATCAGCAAAATGCATAAACTCGGCATAAACATTGGTAACTGGTAATTGAGCTGCAGCGCAGGTTTTAAGGATCTTTTGGACTTTGAAATCTGAAAGTGCAGGTGCACCACGTAGGATTAACATAGGTATTTTCATCCGGGGTTAAGGATTGAACGATATCTTTGGGCGCTCATTATAGTGGAAATAGCGCGCGGAATTAACACTAATTTGTCAAAACTAGAAAATATCATGCAAATCCATCATTACCTTAAGTTAATTCGGCTTTTGCAATTATGATTTTGCTGCGGTAAGTTGGGATTTCGAGCGCAAAAGAGAACCTAGGTCATGTATAAATACATCTTTATGTGCTTTGTTGTCATCTGTTTAGTTGGGTGCGACAAAGCCCCTCTTAATCAGTTGCAACATGTAAAACAAAATAAGGTATTACGTGTTGGCACGCTCGCGGGCCCGGGAAACTACTACCAAGGCACCACTGGAGAACAAGGGTTCGAATATGAACTGGCGAGTGAATTTGCCAATGAGCTTGGTGTTGAATTACACATCGTTCCTTACTTTAATCTAGATGAGTTATTTGCAAGGCTAGATGCCGGGGACTTAGATATCGTTGCCTCCGCAGTAAGCTTTCACCCATCAAGAACAGCGCAATATCGTTTTGGCCCGACGTATAGAATGATCAGTCAAAAGCTCGTGTACAAACAAGGGAGAGAATGGCCAAGAGACTTTGATGATATTAAAGCGCCAATTACCGTACTAGCACACAGCAACCATGTTATTGCCCTCGAAGAAGCAAAAACAAGCCATCCTCATTTGAGTTGGGAAGTCGTCTCAGATAAAGGTGAAGAAGAGCTGCTTCAGGCCATCATTGACGGAGAGATTGACTACACCATCACAGACTCACATTCACTGGCCCTATTTAGACGCTACCACCCAACCGTCAGTATTGCGTTTTCAGTTACAAAAGATGAACATGTGGCGTGGATGATGCGTAACGAAAAAGACGATTCGTTATATGCGTTGCTGCCTGCATTTTTCGCCCGAGTACAACAAAACAACTTTTTGGCCACGCTCGAAGAGAAGTATTTTGGTCATATCGAAGAGTTTAACTATGTAAACACCTTAGCCTTTGTCGAAGCTGTACATAGTACCTTACCCACCTATCTCAAGTGGTTTAAAAGTTATTCGAAACAGCACAATATCGATTGGCGTCTACTTGCTGCGGTCAGCTATCAAGAATCGATGTGGGATCCCAGAGCTAAGTCTCCAACTGGGGTTCGTGGCATCATGATGCTAACACAACCCACGGCTAAAAAAGTTGGCGTGACAAACCGCCTCAATGCCCAACAAAATATTGAAGGTGGTGCCAAATACCTACGTATTTTATTCGACCGTATGCCTGAAGAAATACAGCAGCCCGATAGTACCTGGTTTGCCCTTGCTTCCTACAATGTGGGCTGGGGCCATGTGCGAGATGCGCGTAACATTACTGCGGATCAAGGAGGCGATCCGAATAACTGGGCAGACGTTAAAAAACGACTACCACTACTTACTAAAAAGCGCTACTATCGAAATACAAGATATGGATATGCTCGTGGTGATGTTGCGGTAACGTATGTAGATAATATTCGCCGCTATTATGATGCACTTGTATGGTTGGAAGACAACGGTGCACTCCTACCTGACAGCAGTAAAGCCTCTTCGCAAACTACTCCGGTTGATAATCCAGACAAAGCAAGTGAAGTCGAGAAGCAGCAGTAATTTATATTTACTAAACTGGCTTGATAAATGCTTCAAAAGGTCATAAATCTGTCATAGGCATAGCGTATTTATACTAAATTAATATTTGGGGGCGGTACCCCCACCTAATCTCTCACATTCGGAGGTTCTATGTTGAGAAGACGTCGGAATCATCAATTTAAACGTAACACCAAATACACGTCGCCAAATCGCCGCCGTGTAATGATGAAAAATGCACACCGTAAAATGCTCTTGCGCCATCGTATTTTTGCGCTAATTCAAATGGAAGAGCAAAGGGATGCGAAAACAGCCACTGCGGTAGTACAACCCTAAGTACTACCGTTTTTCAACTTTTTTGCAGCTTTGATCTCTTGGCGTCTGCGCTTGAAAAATGCAGACAGCTTTTCGCCACATGTCTCACCCAGTACGCCCGATGTAACTTCTAGTTGGTGGTTGAGCTTTTCATGCTGTAACAAGTTCATTATCGAACCGGCCGCGCCCGTTTTTGCGTCAGAGGCTCCAAACACCACTCGGCTCAAGCGGCTATGGACCAGTAAACCGGCACACATAGGGCATGGCTCAAGCGTCACATATAAAGTGCAATCAATCAGCCGATAATTTTCAACGACTTTGCCAGCTTCTCGAATAGCCATCATTTCAGCGTGAGCCGAAGGATCATGACAGGTAATTGAACGGTTCCAACCCGCAGCTATCATTTCACCATCTTTCACTACAACAGCACCGACAGGAATTTCGTTCTCCGCTTCAGCTTTGTCAGCAAATGCTAACGCCACTTTCATCCAATATTGATCATCTTTTACTTCTGACATGGTAATTTTATAGTCGTCCTCACCTAAAATGGAGTATATCACCTCCTGCAGAGCTCTGGTTAAGCTGCTATTCTTAAATAATCACAGTCACCAATACAGCTGCTTTTATAAGCAAACTCAGGATGTTACCAACATCTTTTTAATATTTTGCGGACATTATTGATAATTTTCGCAATTTTGCCGTGGCTCACAGGGTTGGATTTACGCTATAATTCGCCGCTTTTTTTATTTCGTAAGCTCAAAAACACACGGGTAGAATATGAAATTTCCGGGACGCCGTAGGCATAAACACTATTTTCCGGTGGAAGATAAAGATCCGCTTATTAACCAGTTACACGCTGATGATCGGCTAAAAAGGAGCTATATCTGTGGTATAGATCAAATCGTCGTTGATATTGAAGCGAAAGTGGATCAAGCTTTTCTTGATGAATTCCACTTACAGCGTGGTATGTCACAAGTGATAGACAATGATGTCACCAACGCCCTTTATGATAGGCTAAAACGTGATGACATGATCGACTATGAATTTGCCGGCGGTACCATAGGTAACACCATGCACAACTATTCGGTGCTAGCAGATGACCGCTCAGTCCTACTTGGGGTGATGAGTGAAAACATAAAAATTGGCAGCTACGCCTATAAATTTTTATGTAACACCTCAAGCCGAGTTGATCTGGACTACTTGCAGCCAGTTGATGGCCCCATTGGTCGTTGCTTTACACTTATTGATGACAGTGGTGAGCGCACTTTTGCTATCAGCGCAGGATTAATGAATCACCTACGTCCTGAGTCTATTTGCCAAACGCTTATCGAAGAATCATCGGCGTTAGTGATCAGCGCTTATTTGATGCGTACGAGTGGCGACGAAACCATGACACAAGCAACAATGCAGGCGGTTGAGTATGCCAATAATGCCGGCATACCCGTAGTATTGACGCTTGGTACTAAGTTCTTAATTGAACAAGACCCCAAATGGTGGGCTGACTTCGTTGCTAAACATGTTGATATCCTTGCGATGAACGAAGAAGAAGGAGAGGCGATCACAGGCTTTAGCGATCCACTTCTCGCTGCGGATAAAGCACTGGACTGGGTTGATCTGGTCATCTGTACTGCAGGCCCTAAAGGGTTGTTTATGGCGGGTTATGTTGATGACTGCTGTAAGCGTGTGACTGAATACCCATTACTTCCCGGTGCTATTCCTGAATTTAATCGCTACGAATTCTCACGCGCAATGAAAAAAGCCCAGTGTGAACAGCCTATCAGAGCATACAGCCATACCGCTCCTTATATGGGTGGACCAGACATCATCAAGAATACTAATGGTGCAGGTGACTGCGCTCTTGCCGCTGTTTTGCATGATATTTGTGCCAATGAATACCATAAACTAAATGTACCAAACTCAGCAAAACATGAGCAAAGTGCAATTACCTATTCATCGCTGGCACAGATAAGCAAGTATGCAAACCGTGCAAGCTACGAGGTACTCGTTCAACACTCTCCAAGGTTATCTCGAGGCCTACCTGAGCGTGAAGACTCACTAGAGCAATCATACTGGGAACAATAACGGTTCTTAGCTTGATTAGGATTGGTAAAAATAGCGACTTCGGTCGCTATTTTTATATCATCTAGTTTGTATATAACTTGGCATCAAAAAATAGCAGTACCAAGTTCGTTGGATAGGTATTCTAATGCCGCGATCCCAGCCAAAGAGTTACCAACTTTATCAAGCCCTGGCGACCATACCGAAACCGTAAAACGATTGGGTACGATGGCGATTATCGCCCCCCCGACACCAGACTTGCCAGGCATCCCCACTCGATAACCGAAGTCACCAGCTGCATCGTAAAGACCACTCGTAAACAACAGCGAGTTCATTTGCTTGGTTTGTTTTTTGGTAAGTATCCGCTGTTTTGATAAGTTGCAGTAACCCTGACTAGACAGATAGGAAAATGACTTCGCCAACTCAGTGGTATTCATTTCAATTGCGCAAAAATTGAAATATGACCATAACACATCCTCGACTTCATTATTAAAATTGCCAAATGACTTCATCAAATAAGCCATCGCTGCATTTCTATACCTGTGATCATATTCAGACTGCGCCACAATCTTATTAATACACAGCCTGTCGTTACCAGACATCGCTCTATAGCTTTCTAGCATGGTATGAATTGGAGCAGATAAACGAGAGTACAGCGCATCACAAGTTACAATGGCACCTGCATTTATAAATGGATTTCTTGGAATGCCATTTTCGAACTCAAGCTGAGTTAAGGAGTTAAAAGCTGTACCCGAAGGCTCTTTCCCTACCCGACTCCAAAGCTCGTCACCATAGCGCTGCAGCGCTAACGTCAATGTCATTACTTTGGATACTGATTGAATCGTAAATCTGGCTTCAGTATCTCCGGCACTATAAGTTTCGCCATCTACCGTATGCAGTGAAACAGAAAATTGTTCTAATGGCTGCTCAGCTAAAGCAGGAATATAGTTAGCAACTTTGCCTTGGCGTAACAACGGTTGAACTCGCTGCACAGCCTGTTCTAAAATTTCTTGGTAATTTGGCATATGCTCGTAATTAAGGCTAGCTAGGATGATTGGGGAAGTGTATCAAAAAAGGCCCCGTAGGGCCTGATGTTTATCTGAAACTAAGGTTATTTCAGTTCCATTTCTTGAATGATCTCGTGCGCAATAGGTGGCGTTGTACTCACCGGCTTCTGATGTTTATTGGCTTTTAACTGACCTTTTCGGTGCTTCAAAGCTGCATCCAACTTTTTAGACGCTTTGGCAATAGCAGGATACATCACTTCGTCTTCACCTTTTACCGATATTCGGCTACCAGCGTAGTTTGTACTTATCTCCGTGTAAAATTGTTTGTGTTCTTTGCTGACGATGATGTCTAGGGATAACAACGACGGAAAATGGTTAGCGATCTTGGCAAACTTTTCATGAACGTGGTTTTTAACAGCATCGGTTACATCTACGTGATGGCCAGATAAATTAATCTTCATATGCAATCCTTCTTTTGCGTTTACCCTTAACAATAGTATTGGCACGATTACTCGATTTCTCAAGAGCCTTAGCAAAAATTTATTACAAAAATTGGAAGGAAGCTGATTCTAATCAAAAAAACATTTCTAGAAAAATTACGCGATAATAAATCCAGGCATAAAAAAAGCCCTAGTAAGGGCTCTTTTCATATTGCGTAAACTTTACAATTAAAGGCCTGCACGCTCTTTAATGACAGCAATCAATGCTGAACCACCGTGGTTTGACTCAGCCCATGCTAAATCTTTACCGTCTTCTAACGCGCTTTTTGGAATACTTTTAATAATGTATTCCCCAGCATCGTTTGCGTTGCTAGCAATTGCATGTCTTAGTAAGTTATTACCGTTGCACTGAATTGCATCGTAAACATTACGCATTTTAAGGCGTGATGTTTTCAAAGCGTTACGAATGCGATTTTTATCGTCCGCAGCGATATATTCACATATAGAAAGCGCCAACTGATCGTTTGCACTTACCGGTTTGCTGAAAGAAAAAGCAGCAACAGCGATGGAAGCTGACAGTAGCACGGTAGTTAATTTCATTACACAGACCCTTTAATACTTTATTCGTAGCATATAACTGGCTATATTTTAGCAACCTAAACAATTGTTAGCAAGAAACTCATAGTTTTTTGTTCAGAGTTACGAATTTATAACTATGGTTATTTCTCTCGTCAGGTTCGTTACACTCAGTTTCAAGCACTTCCCATTCAGCAACCTGCTCGTAGTCAGGAAATTGAGTATCCCCTTCAACCTCTAAATCGATGAAGGTCAAATAGAGTCGCTGAGCATAAGGTAGAAATATGTCATATATATGACCACCACCAATTATCATAATTTCGTCACACCCTTCAACAGTACTCAATGCGGCTTCAGGCGAAGCGACGACCTCTATACCTTCCTGAGTGTAGTCAAGATTTCTGGATATCACTATGTTTCTACGACCCGGCAGAGGCCTACCAATAGACTCAAATGTTTTTCGACCCATGATCACAGGTTTACCTAGCGTAACCTTTTTGAAATGTTGAAGATCTGCAGGTAAGTGCCACGGCATATCGTTATCTTTTCCGATAACACGGTTATTTGCCATCGCAGCTATCATTGAAATTACCACAACGCACCTTTATAGTATTTTAGTATTAGTTTATACATACAATTAGCATGCAAGATATTTGATTAACCTGAACTCGGAATAAGAAGTAAGTTAATCCACTAAAATCACTAAGCTCAAAAGCGTAGTATCACTCTAGCCAGAAGTTATTTCTTAATACAAGGCAAATTTGTGCATCAATAGCTGGCCTATTGCAAACAAATTTAACGCAGTAGTAAGGGATAACAGCTGCTAGAGAACAAGTTGTTATCCCGAGTTCAGGTTGATTAGTATATCATCTTCAACAGAATTGCGGCGAGAATACTGATTTGAAGTATTACACTGTTCAAATAGGCATAAAAAAGGCCCATATAATGGGCCTCTTAGAGTAAACTCAATGTAACTTAACGCTCGTAAATAACTTCCACATCGTAGTCGTCGTCATCCCAATCATCCCAGTCATCATCATCGTCTTTATCATTTTTAGTTGCATGTCTGTGGTATGTGTCCCACTTAAATTCAACTTCTTCTTGCAGCTCTTCTTCGAATTTATCTTTTGGCATGCTTTCGAGAAGGTTCATGATATCAAAGCACAAAGGTTGCGTATTTAACTTGTTTGCAGCAGAGATCATATAAAAGTTTTCTGCGTCTAGCTCTTCAGCAATACGGGCGCATACTTCTTCTCTTTCTTCTTCAAGCAATAAATCCACTTTATTTAGCACTAACCAGCGAGGCTTTTCCGCTAATTTAGGGCTGTATTGATGCAGTTCGTTAATAATAGCGAAGCCATTCTCGACAGGATCACTACCGTCAACCGGCATCACGTCAATAATGTGTAATAACACCCGACAGCGCTCTAAGTGCTTTAAGAAACGAATGCCAAGACCTGCACCATCCGCAGCACCTTCAATTAGGCCTGGGATATCAGCAATTACAAATGACTTGCTCGCTTCAGGTCTCACAACACCTAAATTAGGTACTAGCGTAGTAAATGGATAGTCAGCGACTTTTGGTTTAGCTGCAGATACGCTACGGATAAACGTAGATTTACCAGCATTTGGCAGACCTAACAAACCGACGTCTGCAAGCAGCATTAATTCTAAGCGAAGGTTACGAACTTCACCTTGAGTACCTAGCGTTTTCTGTCTTGGTGCGCGATTAGTACTTGACTTAAAACGCGTATTACCAAGACCATGATACCCACCTTTCGCTACGATCAGCTTTTGTCCATTTTTGGTCAAATCACCCAAACACTCTTCAGTATCGACATCTGTAACTCTTGTACCAACTGGTACCTTAAGTACTAAGTCCTGACCTTTTTTACCTGTACAATTACGGCCTTGGCCATTGGTACCACGTTCAGCCCTGTGAAAGCGTTCAAACTGATAGTCGATAAGCGTATTTAAATTTTCATCAGCCTGCAGGAATACACTACCGCCATCGCCACCATCACCACCGTCTGGGCCACCATCTGGCACAAACTTTTCGCGGCGGAATGAAACGACACCACTGCCCCCATCTCCGGCTTCCGCTCTAATCTCTACTTCATCGACAAACTTCATGGTTTAAACTCTTTAACTCTGTCTGAATTCACTACACCATTATAGCAGCAGCGACAAATCGCTCCTAATACCAATTGTATTAATACACCTTGGTATAGCTAATTTGGTAATTGATGTGCTGAAAACAAAAAACCCCGCCTAAGCGGGGTTTTTTAGTATTTAATACCGATTACTCAGCAACGATGCTAACGTATTTACGGTTTAAAGGACCTTTCTGCTCAAAAACAACTTTACCGTCTGCTTTTGCGAAGATTGTGTGGTCTTTACCGATACCTGCGTTAGAACCAGCGTGGAAACGTGTACCACGTTGACGAACGATGATGCTACCCGCTAAAACTGATTCGCCACCAAAACGTTTAACACCTAAGCGTTTACTTTCTGAATCGCGACCGTTACGAGTACTACCAGCTGCCTTCTTATGTGCCATCTCTCTGTACCTCTAAAAATTAAGCGCTAATGCCAGTGATTTTAACTTCAGTGAACCACTGACGGTGGCCCATCTGCTTACGAGAATGCTTACGACGTCTAAATTTAACAATCTTAATCTTCTCGCCACGACCGTGAGATACAACTTCAGCTGTAATTTTACCACCGTTAACAAACGGTGCACCGATCTCGATCTTTTCACCATCAGCAATTAGAAGTACTGAATCAAATTCAACTGCTGCACCAGTTTCAACGTTTAGCTTTTCTAAACGAATTGTTTGACCTTCAGTCACACGGTGCTGTTTACCACCACTTTGGAAAACCGCGTACATAATTAACTCCGTCTGTGCGCCCTCAAATCGACGCAACTTAATATTCTTCAATAGGGCGCGAAGTTTACGCTAATGCGTATCTTGGCGCAAGAGCAAATTTGAAGAAAGTGAATAAAATTTAGCTCGTATGAGGGCAATCAAATATTTTCTCCTATTCTAGTCAAAAAAATGTCAAAGCCAAGCTCTTTTTTCTCTCAATTCATCAGACAAAAGGCGAATCTATAGTTTACCTAATACAGTACCAAATGAGATTTCACCGTACCTATTTCACCCCTTGCGAAACCATTGAAAGCACAAAAAGTAAGCATAAAAACGTTTTTTTATAAGCAACTACGACAATTTATCGAGTCGATGATTTTTTTGTAGTACAATCGCCAAGTTTATTCATTTTCGGTTAATAGATTGGCTCGGAGCGCAATGGATATAAAAACTATCCAAAATTTGGTTAAGCAAGATATGCTTGACGTCAACCAACTTATACATCAACAAATGCAATCTGATGTTGCACTTGTAAAACAGCTAGGTTTATACATTGTAAATAGCGGAGGTAAACGCATCCGCCCAATGTTAGCCCTTTTGGCCGCACGAGCATTAGGTTACGAAGGTGATAAACATATCACGCTAGCAACAATTGTAGAGTTTATTCACACTGCAACGTTACTCCACGATGACGTGGTTGATGAGTCATTACTGCGCCGTGGAGAACCGACAGCAAATGCAGAGTTTGGAAATGCGGCCAGCGTATTGGTTGGTGACTTTATCTACACTCGATCATTCCAGCTGATGGTCGGCCTTGGTAATATGGAAGTCATGCAGATTTTGGCCGATGCGACTAATATCATCGCAGAAGGCGAGGTGTTACAGTTAATGAACTGTAATGACCCAGATACAACTGAAAAGAGTTATATGCAGGTTATCTACAGCAAAACGGCAAAGCTATTTGAAGCTGCGACTTTACTACCCGCTGTAGTGCTAGAGCAATCAGACGAAATTAAAACTGCGCTTAAGCTTTACGGTATGCATTTAGGCACAGCCTTCCAACTTGTAGACGATATTCTTGACTATAGTGCTAACGCAGAATTACTTGGCAAGAATATTGGTGATGATCTCGCTGAGGGTAAACCTACGCTTCCGCTTATTTATGCAATGCAGTATGCAAATGCTCAGCAATCAGCTCAGATCAGAACAGCGATAGAAAGTGGTAATGGACTTGATTATCTTGAAGATATTTTAGCAACACTAGCCGAGACCAAAGCACTTGACTTCACGATGGCTAAAGCCCAAGAAGAAGCCCAAAAAGCAATTGCACAATTAAGCGTTTTACCTGACTCAGTGCATAAAGAGGCACTTATTGGGCTTGCTAAACTTTCTGTGGATAGGAACTACTAACAACGAACTTAAAGGTGCATTCCATATACTGGTATTTAACCAAAAGTTGTGTTCTGCATTTAACGCCACTCGTTTTAAGCTCGAATGGCCTTTTCTTTTTACTTATTCAGAGGCAGTTGGAGCTTGGTTAGTTCAATTCGCGGGCAGGCCTTGTTCTCCAATTCTTCTTTTGGCTTCTGAGCAATTTCAAGACTGAGATCTAATAGTACTCTCTAACTTTAGAGGCTCAGATTTATAGGCTCAGACATAAAAATAGGCCACAACCTACGTCGCAGCCTATAATAAACACTCTGAAAAATCGTTCAACTAGCTTGAACGCTCCATATTAAGTGTACTACTTGGCATGAGCTAATTAATGCACTCCTTCTCTAGCCGCTCCCAGATTTTCGAAGAAAACGTCATGTTGCTCATTTAATTTTTTTGTATATATCACGCCGAGAGTGCCATCAATTAGATCAGTTACAAGCGGCTCATCAGAAGTACGTATATCAGAATAATCAAACTCCTTTATCAGTTGTGGCTTTGTAAACAACTCTGCTTCACCAAGGCTACTACTGTAAAAATTACCATAATCTGCGGAATAGAACAGACGAGTGGAGCCGTTGTGGTTAATTAAAGAAACAGATCTTGGGATAGAGGCGGTGTTAAGCTTCTGGAGTGTTTCAAAGTTCTCTCCATCGTTCGAGATCAAAATTGTAATTAACTCTGAATCAAATGGTGTATAACTAAGTAAAACTCTACCATCAGGTAATGCGATTGCATTTACATTGGATTCAGAACGATCAAATCCATTGCCTGCAACTCGCTTCTCCTCGCTCCAATTCACTAAATCATCCGAAATACGAATATATACATCTAGCTCAGCGCTATTTGCTCCCGGAGCAAATAGATAGCTCAGCATATATTTACCGTTTTTCAGTTGAATTAACGAGCCGGGAACTAGACGCGCATTAGAACATGGAAAATCAGCCCCACCATCACAGCTGTCATAATTAGAAAAGTCTATTTCTGAAATCTTACTCCAAAGGCTTTCACTATCACTTTTTAATATACACAATGAAGATTCGTTACAATTACCTACAGCCAGTAAGTTGCCACTTTTATCTTCAAATAGTTTTCCTGTTTCAATAGCAAAATCGCCAAGAGTCTCAACATTTAAGCTAGACGTTTGAACCCAGGATTGGCCATTATCAGATGAAATACTAACTCTACTATGTGTATCGGATAGTCCGTGGTTATATAAAGCCACCAGATCGCCATTTTCTAGAGAAATCAGCGAAGTTGCACCAGAATATTCAGTCGTGTTAGTAATATTAACTCTATGATCCAGGACTGCGTTTACTGAATACTCAAAAGTTTGCTCCCACTGTTTGTCCTTATTACTACCTGCTTTGTCAGCACAAAGACCACTTGTAACTGAACAGCCTGCTTGCAACTTTAACTGAACATTCATAGCGCTTTCGCTTGCAGAAAAAGAAATTTTCCATCGTTGAGTTTGTTGATCAAACATACCGCCTCTCTCATCAATGAGTTGCTCACCTCCTGCAGAGGAAATTTGATACAACTTATATTTCACAAGCCAACCATCTTTAGAGCTTAGCGGCTTGTCATCGCCTAATAGATTAACGTCTATATTGACTAATTCATTAGTGCTGTATTTGGCTTTTAGTCCTTCAACAACACCTGTAACATCATATTTAACTTCCGCAGGAGGCTTCTCCTTCCCTGCATTGTTAATGTCATCTACATCATCGTTAGATGAACCTCCACACGCACTCAATAATGAAAGTGCGACTCCCAAATAGGCTAACCGCATACTTGTATAAACATTACTAAACATTTTATGTTTCCTTACTATTATTGGTATAAGATTCAATGCATCTTATCGAAAGAAATTCTGTCGTTAAAAGGAAAATAGCGGCAAGATACTCATTTTCATGCAAGTGCAATACTAAAGATGCCTAACCTTGGCTACGTGAGAAACATTGACTTTCCCATTCCACTTCACTACGCACTTTGACTAATCAAGTCCTTGACTTATAGTAATATTACTATCTCCACTAAAGCTTCTTAGGTTAAGAATCTTAGGTATATTCAATTAGCTACTCTAATCCTTTTCAGTATTTTAAACTTTAATCGCAACAGCAGTACAGCTAACTTTCAGATAAAATGATACTCTAACACCCCAAATTCATCTTTGAAGTGTAACACTCTCCCAAATTGAACAACTTTCTGCTTTGAAAGGCAATCACGGGACGCCTCACCCAACAAGCCACTGAAATTAAATAAAAAATAATCTTTTTGTATTTCTATTAAAGGAGTTATGTTTTACCAGCTTGTTATTGCGTTTTCCTTATCTTAGATATACCCAAATAAGGAAATACTGTTATTAACTGCTTCTTTGCACTCATATCCATTTAAACGATGCCACCACTCAAATATTTCCTTATTACACATATAATTAATTTTTGGAAAACTAAATTAAAATGCTTAGTGATCTAAAAAACTAACAAAAAAGCCGTTTGTGAGCTGCAGCGATATCTCTGCTAGGTGCTTGTGGAGGAGGATCATCTGGTGATGATCAAACCTCCCCTCTGGGATTGGAGAAAAACCAACAGATACTTTGAACTATCAGGTTTATGGTGTTGGTGTAAAAGGACCATTGCGGTTTACAGATATTAAAACATATCATGTCCTTAGTTACATGAAAGTACCTAAAAAGACACAAAACAGTCATTTTCGTTAAAACACCTAAAGATTTAATTAGTTAGAGTGAGCAAATAAAGATTGGTGGATAAGCAGGCTACGATTATAAGATAGATATGTCGTTAGCAGATCAGCGCGTTTTATTGACTTATTATTCTAGTGAGCATAAATCCATCATAGTCTGAAGATGGAGAGAGCTATACTGAAATTCAACGCCTTGCTACTGGAACTATTAAGAACGCTTCATTAATAGAGTACTATAGGTTAGCTTGGCTACTTTACACAACGCAAGCAGGTCATCTATATAGCCATGGCTTTAACGAAGAAGAGTAGTTTTCCTCACGACGATGGATAAAGAGCTTTGAAGACTCTTTTAGTACGAATATTACCGAACTTCCTGATGGCACTTTAGGAGCGATTTACGCAGAGTATCTCAATGGAAAGCAGGAAATCTTTTTGAAAATTTAGGAAAACTAAGTAACTAAGTTTTGTAGCAACTGTATTAAGTAAACACCTATATTAACCTTTCATATTTGATGAAAGGTTAATATAGGTACTTCAGGGCTGGGCAACTTGTTTACTCGGCCTTGGTGGTTATAAGCGTTACCACATCCTGCTATAGCCAATGTACCGACATCCATATAGGTAAAACAAATTGGTATTACTTCCATTTCCTTCAACGAGCTTAAGAAACTCGTTAATGTAGTCCCTTTACCTGAAGCCTCATCCAGTTGATTACTTACCCATTAAAGACGCTTTACTTTTCTGGTGGCCTATAGCCTTCAATTTCGACTTCTTTATCTTCAAACAAAAAGCCGACCATCTGCTCTTCAAGCATTTGCCTGTGCTCAGGATCCATCATATTAAGATGCTTTTCGTTAATTAGCATGGTTTGCTTATGCTGCCATTGCTGCCAAGCTTCTTTGGAGATGTTATTAAATATACGTTCACCAACTTCTCCTGGATACAGTTGAAAATCCAGTCCAGGCGCTTCCTTTTGTAACTTTTGACAAAATACCGTACGTGCCATGAGTATCTACCTCTTCAATTTTAATCGTGCACTCAATGAGAGTCAGCACCAATGATGGTGTCAGTTTACCCTATTGCGGTTAATACTTTAACCAACTTTTTAGTCGGCGCAGCGAGCCCAACCTCTGGTGGATTATGAGTATCGAACCACAGTAATTGCTGATCATGCACACAATCTGGCATGCTTTTTACTTCTACAACCACGGGGGTAATAGTTAACTCAAAATGCGTAAAAATATGCACAAAAGGTTCAAGTGTATTTGTACATTCAAGTTTAAGTTCTTGCTGCTTAACAAACGCGTCTAATTCATCTTGCTCTGCAAACTCAAAAAAGCCGAACAACCCACCCCATATTCCACTCGAAGGACGCTTCTCCATCAAAACTTTATCATCACATTTAATTATTAAGTGGTGAGTACGTTTTTTTGGCTTCTCCTTTTTGGGTTTAGGGTTTGGAAATTCTTTAACCCGATTATTTTTGAACGCTGAACATTCCTCAGCAAGTGGGCAAACATCACAGTTTGGCTTGCTTCTGGTACATACGCCTGAACCTAAATCCATCATCGCCTGATTAAATGCTCTTACATCACCGCTTGGCGTGACGGCATCACTCAAAGACCATAACTGATTTTCGACCTTTTTTACTCCGTACCAGCCCTCAACCATATAAAACCTAGCGAGTACCCGCTTAACATTACCATCGAGTATTGGATGATGCTGACCAAGCGCAAGAGAGAGTATCGCGCCTGCGGTAGAGCGACCAATGCCCGGTAAGTCCATCACCGCTTCTAATGTTTGTGGGAATTTACCCTTATAACTATCTCTGATCACCTTTGCAGCTTTATGAAGATTTCTTGCTCTGGCGTAATAACCAAGCCCAGTCCAATGGTGTAACACTTCATCTTCCGGTGCATCGGCCAACGCAATTACCGTTGGGAAGCGCGCCATAAAGCGCTCAAAATAAGGAATAACTGTGGTTACTTGAGTCTGCTGTAACATCACCTCTGAAACCCATACTTTATACGGCGTTTTTCCGAGTTGCCACGGCAGTGTTTTTCTACCATGAAGGTGATACCAAGACACAACTTGCTCACCAAACCACTTAGCTTGTTGCTGGCTAACTTTCATAAACTTGACTAGTACTTGCTACAAAGCCGCCAGTGTAATCACAATCGCTTTAATAGTCACCACGTAAAGTTTCACTCTATACTTGTTTATTGCCAACTGAATGACGATAATATGCGACCATTTTCACGAGCATAGAAATGACCATGAACGAATCAAGCAAAAGTGCGCTCGAACAAGCGCAGGAAGAAGGCAAGTACATCAGAAAAGTGCGTAGCTTTGTTAAGCGTGAAGGACGTCTTACTAAAGGCCAAGCAGCATCGCTAGAAAAATGCTGGCCAACAATGGGACTGGAACACCAACAAGGTTTGCTAGACTTTACTGAAGTATTTGGTAACAGCAATGATGTCGTTCTTGAGATTGGATTTGGTATGGGTAAGTCTCTCGTTGAGATGGCAAGAAATAACCCACAACAAAACTTTATTGGCATAGAAGTACACCGTCCAGGTGTAGGTGCTTGCTTGATGGATGCAGATGAACAAGGCATCACTAACTTACGTGTTTTTGAACATGATGCTGTTGAAATCTTAGCAGATTGTATCGCTGATGGCAGCCTTGCTAAATTACAGTTATTCTTCCCTGATCCGTGGCATAAAAAGCGTCACCACAAACGTCGCATTGTACAACTTGAGTTTGCTGAAAAAATACGCCAAAAGCTTAAAGTCGGTGGTGTGTTCCATATGGCAACTGACTGGGAAAACTATGCCGAGCATATGCTTGAAGTGATGAGTGCAGCACCTGGTTATAAAAACCAGTCGCAAAGCAATGACTATGTTCCTCGTCCAGACTTTAGACCGCTGACTAAGTTTGAGCAACGAGGCCATCGTTTAGGACATGGCGTTTGGGACTTAATGTTCGAGCGTATTAGCTAAACAACCCCTCTTTATAATGGAGCGGCTCAACAGGCTGCTTCATCGCCCAGCTATTTGAGTACATTCATTAGGAGTTAGCGTTGCAGTTTACCAACCCGAGTTTATTACTACTTCGTAATGAAGAAGAGCTTATTGCCAACAATATTCTGGTTATTAACCATCAGCGCGATGGCTTCCTACGTGAATTAAAAGCGCTCAATCCAAGTTCGGCAATTCATGCGTTTAGTTTCGATTTTGCAGACCACCTTCACGCCGATAAAATTGCCGATGTTAAGAGTTATGTAGACCATCAACTACCGCAGTTGCAAGATATTGATTTAGTTATTTATTATTACCCTAAATCAAAACCTGAAGCGCAAATGGTATTTGATAACATCCGCCACTTGAGCACGGCTGAAACTAGGTTACTCGTTGTTGGCGAAAACAAAAGTGGGGTTAAAAGTGCAGAAAAGCAACTTAAAGAGCACGCTGCACACTGTTATAAATTAGAAAGCGCAAAACACTGTGTTTTATATGAGTTTGATCAGCTTACTGCCAACCCAAATTTTGACGTAAGCCATTACATACAGACATTTTCAGTGCGTATCGCCAAGACCGAGTTCACCGCCGCGAGTTTGCCCGGTGTATTTAATCATGGGAAGCTCGACGCTGGGACTCAGCTATTACTGGAAAATGTCATCCTTCCCTATAAAGGCAAAGTGTTAGATTTTGGCTGTGGTGCCGGGCTTATCGCCTGCTACGCCTTATTGAACAGCCCAACACTTAAATTCACCTGTTTAGATGTCAATGCACTTGCGCTATATGCTACGCAGCAAACCTTGGCTTTGAACAACCTCGGTGCAACTTTGCTGCTTAGCGATGGTTTAAGTGAGCTAAACGGTAAATTCAACCTTATATTGAGCAACCCACCATTTCATACGGGCCTTTCAACAGACTATGATATCGCTGAACAATTTCTACATAACATCAAGCGTCATATGGATACCAAGTCTAATATTCAGTTGGTTGCAAATAGCTTCCTAAAATATCCTCCTATTTTAGAAGCTCAATTTGAACAGTTTGAAGTTGTCACTAAAAACACTAAATTTGCCATCTATAAAGCGCAGTAGTTTACTAGCTCTAAGGTTTACTTGCATATATCAAGTAAACCTTCACTCAAACCGACCTTTTATCTTTTCATTTTCAAAGATTTGCTCTACTTTATTATAATGAGTTACTGAATCTCAAAAGCTCTGTAGCCGCAGCCAAGGCTGATCATACAGCTGGAATAAGAATGAGTAAGCAATTAACAAAAACAAGCATCAGAAAAGTATTGATCAGCGCAGTGATGCTTGTAACTGCGCTGTGTCTCTCTTTATCCATTTCTATTTCCACTTACCTTGATGTAAAAGAACAAAAGCAATTAATCATCAATAAGATAGAGATGATAGCTGACATCGTTGCTTTTAATTCTCAGATCACTATTTTGTTCGATGATCGAAAGACCGAAGATGCACGCCTCAAATCTTTTCAGCAAGTAGACATAATTAAAAACATCCATATATATGCTATGGATGACGTAACCAACACCCCTGTATTTTTTACCAGTTACAACGCTAGTCGAACACCACCGGTACCGCTAAAAGTTAATCAAATAGAGGAGTTGAAGACCCCTAAGGTCTCAGAAGATTACATTGAACTAATCAAACCTGTTGTTTATGAAGGCAATATTGAAGGTTATGTGTATGTTCGCGGGGGTCTTGAGCGACTTTCTAACTATATTAATAAAAAAATACTGGTAGATATTGCACTCACCTTATTCGTCCTGCTCCTTGTATTGCTAGTTTCAAGAGGGATCCAAAAGCGTATAGCGACGCCAATTGAAGAACTCTCAACGCTATTGCAAGACGTTTCGAAGAACCATAATTACAGTGCAAGAGCTCCTGGCAGCAATATCGCAGAACTAAACGTGCTGGCGAACAATTTAAATATCATGTTAGCTCGCACCGAAAATCAACTAGAGCGTCATAAAGCTGACAAGCAAGAAATAAAACAACTCAACCAGAGCTTGGAGGAAAAAGTTAATCAACGCACAATTGCGCTAAGAGAGGCTAACCAAGAACTGCTGAACGCTTTAGAGCGTATGCATCAATATCAAAACCAAATCATCGAGAACGAAAAAATGGCTTCGCTGGGGCAGATGGTGGCTGGCGTTGCGCACGAGGTAAATACCCCTATCGGCTTGGGTATTACAGGATCTACGCTATTAAGAGATAAATTATCCGATATTCGCGAAGCGTTTCAAACAAAGTCTTTAACCTCCAAGCAGTTAGAGCGCTTTGTTAAAGATGGAATTGAAAACCTTGATCTCATCTACCGCAACCTAAACCGAGCGGCTGAGTTGGTTTCTAGCTTTAAGCGCCTTGCCGTAAGCCAGGATCTAGAAGTGAACTCACGAATAGATTTGTCAAACCTGCTTACTGAAGTCGTAGCATCTATGCGAGCTGAACTCTCCACGAAACAGCCTGAAGTGACCATTGACTGTGACACTGGACTTGCCATCGAGAGTAAAGCAGGACCATTACAACAAGTGCTAGAGCAGCTTATATCTAATTCCTTACTCCATGGCTTTAAAGACCAACAAAACAACAGTATTTCAATTACAGTAAAGTCATCAATGGGGCAACTCGCGATTGAATATGCAGACAACGGGATGGGTGTTCCCAAAGCAATTAAAAAGCGTATCTTCGATCCGTTTGTAACCACTCGTAGAGGTGAGGGTGGAAGCGGTCTAGGTATGCATTTAGTTTATAACTTAGTAACTCAAGCACTTGGGGGAACAATCACCTTAGATGAAGAATTTAGCCAAGGTGCCAAATTTATTATAACGCTCCCACTTTCAGGTGATCTAAAATGAGGTTGATTAATCTGACTATTTTGCTTTTATTTGTTTCCTTATATTCAGCTGCAAAATCCCCAGATCAGGTTCGCTCAGCTTTTCTCTATCAGATGGCAAAATTCGTCGAGTTTCCCGACGAAAACACAAAGTCCAGTTTCCAATTCTGTTTTTATTCTCTCGAATCAGGACCCGCTTCTGAACTAAAAAGTGCAACAAAGCTGAACGTGCGAGGAAAACCGATTAAACTCGTAGAAGCAAAAAAAACGTGGAACTATAAGGAACTTTCCAGCGCTTGCGATATCACATACATTGATGAAACTAACGAAAATGATATACTGTCCGCTTGGACCGATACAATAGAGTCAAACATGTTGACCGTGGGCGAAAGTATTGAGTTTTTAGAAAGAGGCGGGATTGCTTCTTTGGTCCAAGAAGGGGGCAAAATTCGACTGTATATAAATAAGCAAGCCCTAGAAAAACAGTACTTCATCGTGCGCTCAAGGCTGCTTGCCGTATCCAAGTTTCATCCCAACTGATTTTACTTGTTAACAATTGGATAAGCTCCTATAATCGTAAATATTCGGATTTATTATATAAGTCCGGACACATTGTAAATTATATATTCCGAAAAGGTTAATTAATAATGCAAACGCCAGTCATTCTAATTGTAGAGGATGAAGACGTAACTCGACTGAACCTCGTTAGTTTATTTGAAGCGGAAGGTTACAAAGTAATCGAAGCCATTGATGGCGATGACATGCATGACAAGTTGACATCAAATGATGATGTAAACCTTGTAATCATGGATATCAACCTTCCTGGTAAAAATGGTTTAATTTTGGCGCGTGAATTACGCCAGAAGAAAAACATCGGCCTTATTTTCCTAACAGGTCGTGACAATGATGTTGACCGCATTCTTGGTCTTGAGATTGGTGCTGATGATTACATCACAAAACCATTTAACCCGCGTGAACTAACGATTCGTGCTCGCAACCTGATCTCTCGTACTGGCACGTCTGCAGAAGAGTCAACAATTGATAGCAACGGCGTTATTACTTTTAATGGTTGGGAGCTAGATGAAAACAGTCGCTGTTTAACATCCCCAACAGGTGATTCAAAGCGCCTACCAAAAGGTGAATATCGAGCACTCCGTCTAATGCTAGATTCTCCAGGCCGTATTTTTAGCCGTGAACAGCTTATCAAGCACATGACAGGTCGTGAACTTCGCGCAAATGACCGCACTGTTGACGTTACTATTCGTCGTATTCGTAAGCATTTCGAAACTGATAACAACACGCCTGAATTAATCAGTACAATTCACGGTGAAGGTTACCGTTTCATTGGTAAACTCGACGCTCAATAATCGTTTTTACTGATCTTCAGCGAGTTTTGCAATTAATGGATGAAGGGCTTCTTGCCCTTCTTCTATTTTAACCTCTAACTCAGACACCCAATCCAATAGTGTCGCTTCCTCTTTACCCTCTGACTCTAATTCCATTTTCTTTGCTTGTAATTGGGCAAGTTGCAACCCTACAGAGCCAGCAGCACCTTTAACTTTATGTGCAACCGCACCGTATTCCTCAATATCATTTTGTGCAACAGCCTCTCTGAGTTCTTGACAGTACTTAGGATTGAGCTTGGTAAATAGGTCACAGCTTCTTTGGAATGCAGCAGCCCCCATAGACTCAACAAAATCGCAAATGGTCTCTATATCTAAATCTGAGTATTCGGGCTGTGACAATGCTTCTCGAATATCAATGCTTTGTTTGTTTTTTTGTGCCTCAATTCCAAATAATTCTGCGAGCATTTTGTCGAGTTTAGTGGTATTTATTGGTTTGGCCAAAGCCCCCTGAACACTGATCCCCTCTAACTCCTGCTCAGCGCTTCTAACATTCGCGGTTAAGGCTACAATCGGTAAGTGATCGAAGTGACTGTCTTCTCTTATTTGACGCGCGACTACGTCACCATTTATATCTGGTAACTGCATATCCAATAGAATTAGGTCTAGCTCATCCTCAGTCTCAACAAATGAGAGCGCATCCTCGCCAGTTTCAGCCCAAATAACTTCATGTCCACGCTGCTCTAATAGATTTGTCGCAATCTCCGCGTTTAACGGCACATCCTCAACAAGTAAAATGTACAAACTTCTACCAGCATAGCTCTGTTCTTTCGGTGCATTACATAGCTGTAATGGGATCTCAACATCAAAACGACTCCCCTTACCTTCTTGGCTAGTAACCGCTATCGTTCCTTTCATAGCCTGAACGAGAGCTTTAGTAACAGCAAGGCCAATTCCTGAACCAATTGCATTGCTACCAGATGCATCCGGAGCCTTGTAATACATTTCAAAGATCCGCTCAAGCTGATCTCCGGATATTCCCATACCAGTATCTATAACACTAATTGTCAGCCATGGTCCATCATCTCGATTCTCGCGGCGACATTCCAGCGTCACATTACCCTTGTGGGTAAACTTAACCGCATTATTAATTAGATTCCAGAGTACCTGACGCAAACGTGTCGGATCGAGTAATGCGTAAACGTCCAATATTCCAGAGCGATTGATAGTAAACTCTAGGCCCTTTTGATCAGCAATTAGGCCTGCAAAGTTGACCACATCATTTATAAAATCAGAGACATTGATACTGTCCGTTGCTATATCTAGCTGCTCCCTATCAATTTTATCTAAATCAATGATGTCGTTAAAAATATTGCCAAGCGTCTCCGCACTTGAAAACACGGTATTACACCAGCTTTTTTGTTGCGCCGTCAGATCAGTGTCTAACATCATGCGCGTCAGACCAACAATACCATTAAGCGGGGTTCTTAATTCATGACTTAGCGTAGCAATAAACTTTCCTTTATCCTTATACGCAGTTTCTAACGCCTGCTCAGCTTCTTTACGACTAGTAATATCACGGCCAAAGGCCAGCAAGCCTATATATTCGCCGTTATCGTTGATAAATGGCAGCTTACGCATTTCAAACCAACGAGACTCGCCTTCAACAGGATACTCAACGTCAAGTGTTAATGGTTGCTGTGTTTCTGATACCTGGCTATCTGTTTCTAGTACTTTTGGAAGATATTGCTTTGAATATATCTGTTCGACTGACTTACCTATTAGTTCTTCACTGCTTTTGCCCATCACTAATTCAAACATCTTGTTACAACCTGCGAATACACCGTTTTCATCGCGGTAATAGAACAGATCAGGAGATGAATCAACAATACTCCGCAGCAACATACCTTGCTGCGCAAGTTCTTGTTGGGTCTTTTTACGTTCTGCAATTTCTTTTCTTAATTCATCTATCGCGCGGTGTTTAGCATGCAGAGCAATTTTACGCTCGTCAATCTCACTATTTAAACGATTAATATTATCCTTTAGCGTTTGGTTCAGCATCTTTTCTTGTTGTGTTGCCGACTCCAAATAAGCCTTGGATGAATGTACCTCCCTCATTGCTGCGACGGACATCATGATGAGAGCGGGCGCAATAACAGCAGTTAAGAAAAAGAGTGCCGATATATCGACAATTTCAACTACACCTAATGCAACATAGTAAAACATGCAAGATAGAATAACTGCAACGAAGAGCGTAAAAGCATAAGCGATAGCAAACGCCCGCTTGTTGCCGTATTTTTCTACCAAGTTTGATAAAATTCGAGCCCATGAGCCAAACGAATTTTCTGTCATATTATTACTTCACCATTGTTAAACACTTGTCAGGCAAGTTTATATTCTACCGCTTGAGCCTGACTGAATTGCTTTTCAAGCCCTCAAAGTAAATATTATACAAAAGCCCTAGTAATAAGCGAGTATAGAAATTGCAGGGTCAGATCATTCAGTCAATTTCATGTACGCAAAGCAGAATGATAGATAACAGAAATGAGACTCTGTATCACTAAATGCACAAATCATCTAATTTAGTGCGGATAGATTTAAGCTCACCATCCCAACTTAATCTGATTTCGTGTAATATGCCCGTTTTTTAAGTCGTGAGAAAAGAGAACGTCGATGCAAAATAACATGCCAGACATTGCACACAGTGCTAGTGCGTTACAAACGGGAACTTTAGACTGGGTAGGCATGGGTAACATAGAGTTGCCTTTAGTATTAGAAAGCAAAGGTCTAAATCAAGTTACTGTTACAGCCAAAGCCGATGCTTTTGTTAATTTGCAAAAAGAAGACGCAAAAGGCATTCACATGTCACGCCTCTTTCTTGCTCTTGACACGCTTTCTTGTGAGCAAATACTTACACCAAAAACTCTAAAACAGTTGTTAGATAACTTTTTAAGTACGCATAACGACTTAAGTACAGGTGCAAAAGTAACACTACAGTTTGAATTGCCTATCAGACGCCCTTCGCTTTTAAGTAAAAAAATGGGATGGAAATCATACCCAATTACCCTTGATGCGACGTTGATAAACGGTATTTACAAGCTAGAACTGGCGCTTGACGTTGCTTACTCGTCTACTTGCCCCTGTTCAGCTGCACTGTCTCGTCAACTGATCCAAAACGCTTTCCAACAAGCTTTTGATGGTAAACAATTAGATTTCCATAGTGTGCATGACTGGCTAGGTAGCACAGAAGGGATCGTTGCAACCCCCCACTCTCAGCGCTCGATTGCAAATATAAAAGTTAAGCTCACAGATAATAGTAGTGAGTTTGAGATTTTAGATCTGATCGAATTGGTTGAAAACGAGTTAAAAACTCCTGTTCAAGCCGCAGTAAAACGAGAAGATGAACAAGAATTTGCGCGCCTTAACGGCCAAAACCTAATGTTTTGTGAAGATGCAGCGAGGAAGTTAAAAGCATTGCTAAACCAGCAAACTTATTTAGATTTCTACGTTAAAATCAACCATTACGAATCCCTTCACGCCCATGATGCTGTAGCTTATGCCGTGAAAGGGGTTGAAGACGGCTACAACGTTTAATTATAGCAATTGGTATTAGAGCCGCTCCGTTGACTACTATTATTAATCAGAGCTACATAGCTCTGATTAATCTCCTCCCATACACAACGAAGTAAGTGCTGTATTACCGTAAGTTATCCACTCAACGGTGGGCACGGTTTAATTTGCGAATAAACTGCTCGACGAGTACTTCTTGGTTTTCTAAAGCCTGCTCTGTATTTTTCATCGTTTCATGCGTCTTGCGCGCACTTTTCATAGACTCATCCGCAAGGCCTGAAATTGTCACTGCATTTGCGTTAAGCTCATTAGAAACACTCGACATCTCTTCTGTCGATGTCGCAATTTGATAGTTCAAACCTGATATTTCATTTACTATTGTGTTGATCGTTTCCAGGCTCACTTTAGTGCCTTCTGCCTTTACTACACATTCAGAAGAACGCTCTACTCCACTTTGAATTGCAGTAACTGCCCTCTCTGCTCGTTGCCTCAGATCGGCAATAATACCATTAATCTCGGTTGTCGAATCTTGTGTCCTTTGCGCAAGCGCCCTTACCTCATCAGCAACAACCGCAAACCCTCTGCCTTGTTCACCTGCACGTGCAGCCTCGATAGCAGCATTTAAAGCGAGTAAGTTGGTTTGCTCGGAGATCCCACGGATCACATCAACAACCCCTTCGATGTTAACCGTTTGCGCATTAAGATCTTCTATGTCTTTTTGAGTGCGAGATAGCTCTTCCGATAAAGCATAATTATTCTCCATATTGTCATCAACGGCTTTGTTGCCTCTCACAACGGATTCAAGCGCCGCTTCGGATTGCTGCGCTGCATTGTTAGTATTAGAGGCTATTTCACCAATCGAAACAGACATCTGATTAATTGCTGTTGCTAAGGAGCCGGTTTGCGCTTGCTGTCGATTTAAAATATCAGAACTCGTTTTGCATTCTTGCATCGTTTTGGTTGCGTATTCTGAAACGGTGGCACTAGCATCTTTAACACGCCCAAGCACAGCCCGAAGCTCGGATTCTCTAGCGAGTAAAGCAAGCTCTATAGATGCAACATCATTAACCTTATTGAGATACACTTTTTGCATCAGAGGGTTATCGTATACTTTTTTTGCTTTTTCGCTGAGCGACCGCACTGGAGCAAGGCGAGAATAAGTAATAAATAAAACAGCAAGAGTAAGTAGAGTTTCAGCGAGGTAATTCCAAGGTGATGATAAAGCTGAGATCAACATGGTTAAGGCATAGAAAACAATTATTATTGCCATCATTTGAGCTGACAAAGACCAAGAAGCTCGAGTAAATTTACTTGGTGATACACCATTATTTAAATCTGCGTAGATTTCCTCTGCACGGTTAACGACCTCCCGGCTCGGCTTTGTCCTTACCGATTGATATTCGACAGTCTTACCTGATGCATCTTTAATAGGAGTAACAAAAGCATTAACCCAATAGTGATCGCCATTCTTGCAGCGGTTTTTAACCATTCCCATCCAAGGTTTACCCGTTTCGATATAATCCCATAGGTTCTTGAAAGCGGCTTTAGGCATTGTTGGATGCCTAACGATATTATGGGGCTTCCCCTCTAACTCGCTAAGTGAAAACCCTGCAACTTCACAAAACTGCGAATTCGCATACTTTATCTGACCTTTTACGTTTGTCGTTGAAAGTAGATTGTAAGAACTTGGATAATCATTCTCTTTTCCTGTGTAATCAGCTCTACCTTTTGTCATAGCTCGCTCTCGATTAAAAAGGGCAATAGATAATAAATTATTACTTTCTTAAAAACCGTAAGAGATTTCACCGAAAGACTGATTGAGATCATAGTGAAATATGATTTGATACCAATTTACACAATTAAGTGTGCTATTTTGAAGGATCAAGCACTAAGACAAATTGGTATGAATGCTTAACGAACAACAGAAAGTTAATATAAAAGCTAGCAGAGTTCTGAACTTAAACAACTAAGAAAGGCAATATGAATATGATTAGAATAGAAGATGGAAAGTAAGTGGCGTCCCCTAGGGGATTCGAACCCCTGTTACCGCCGTGAAAGGGCGGTGTCCTAGGCCTCTAGACGAAGGGGACGCAGAATTTTTTGCAAATCTCAGACTTGCTATTTCTGTGTCACTAGGACTTTATTTAGCTGTTTATTCTCTTGCTAACCGAGTTACTTACCAAAGTAAGTGGCGTCCCCTAGGGGATTCGAACCCCTGTTACCGCCGTGAAAGGGCGGTGTCCTAGGCCTCTAGACGAAGGGGACACAGATGTGTCACTAGGACTTGATTTAGCTGTTTATTCTCTCGCTAACCGAGTTACCTACCAAAGTAAGTGGCGTCCCCTAGGGGATTCGAACCCCTGTTACCGCCGTGAAAGGGCGGTGTCCTAGGCCTCTAGACGAAGGGGACACAGATGTGTCACTAGGACTTGATTTAGCTGTTTATCCTCTTGCTAACCGAGTTACCTACCAAAGTAAGTGGCGTCCCCTAGGGGATTCGAACCCCTGTTACCGCCGTGAAAGGGCGGTGTCCTAGGCCTCTAGACGAAGGGGACGCAGAATTTTTTGCAAACCTCAGACTTGCTATTTCTGTGTCACTAGGACTTTATTTAGCTGTTTATTCTCTCGCTAACCGAGTTACTTACCAAAGTAAGTGGCGTCCCCTAGGGGATTCGAACCCCTGTTACCGCCGTGAAAGGGCGGTGTCCTAGGCCTCTAGACGAAGGGGACGCAGAATTTTTTGCAAACCTCAGACTTGCTATTTCTGTG
>NZ_JAKKCW010000001.1:797276-859495 GCF_021728455.1 Pseudoalteromonas sp. L23
CTTTATTTAGCTGTTTATTCTCTCGCTAACCGAGTTACTTACCAAAGTAAGTGGCGTCCCCTAGGGGATTCGAACCCCTGTTACCGCCGTGAAAGGGCGGTGTCCTAGGCCTCTAGACGAAGGGGACACAATAACAAACAACTTCACACTCGAGGCGTTGTCATTTGAATTATGTACTAGGACATATGCACTAACGATAAATTGGTGGAGCTAGACGGGATCGAACCGTCGACCTCTTGCATGCCATGCAAGCGCTCTCCCAGCTGAGCTATAGCCCCATAAATAGTCAGACCTGAACTGCTAGCCTGTATCGCTGAGTGCGGGGCGCATTCTATGCAGGAGCAAAAATAAAGTCAACAACTTTTATGAAAGTTTTTTCTAACTGATTCATTTTAAATCAAGAAGCGTAGAATATAACCAAACAGCTCCCCTTTGCAAGCCTAACACCTTGAATTGGATTATTTATTACACAATTTAAAACGCATACTTACCGCACCTCTGCCTTTTTGTTTTAAATCCAATTAGGCCAGAGTTTTTTACGGCTCTTTTCTTACTTCCGCATGGTATCCAACCCTGCTTAATTTCGCGCTATAACATGCAAAGCTCAGCAACTCATTTTCCCCCAAATAAGATGATTCTAGGACCAAAAATATAAGCCCTTTCACCTCTTCTATAATGAAGAGCTTAAAGCATTGAGCATAAAAACATCATACAGTATAGTTTTTTAAAGTTAAGTGTTGACTCTTTTCAAACTAAACCTATAATACCGCCCCACAACGGCAGACGTTGTAATACAATTTGGGTTGTTAGCTCAGTTGGGAGAGCATCGCCCTTACAAGGCGAGGGTCACTGGTTCAAGTCCAGTACAACCCACCACTTCTACTCTTAGATTAGAATTGGACATTAAACTCTATTCAAGAGTATAAATTGAAACACAATTTGGGTTGTTAGCTCAGTTGGGAGAGCATCGCCCTTACAAGGCGAGGGTCACTGGTTCAAGTCCAGTACAACCCACCACTTTATTCTTTATTAGATAGAGTGGTTGATGCAAAGCATCGCACTAAGCCTGAGCAAGGCGAGGGTCACTGGTTTAAGTCCAGTACAACCCACCACTTTATTCTTTATTAGATAGAGTGGTTGATGCAAAGCATCGCACTAAGCCTGAGCAAGGCGAGGGTCACTGGTTTAAGTCCAGTACAACCCACCATAACTCTATTCAAGAGCATAAATTGAAACACAATATGGGTTGTTAGCTCAGTTGGGAGAGCATCGCCCTTACAAGGCGAGGGTCACTGGTTCAAGTCCAGTACAACCCACCACTTTATTCTTTATTAGATAGAGTGGTCGATGCAAAGCATCGCACTAAGCCTGATCAAGGCAAGGGTCACTGGTTAAGTCCAGTACAACCCACCATAACTCCATTCAAGAGTATAAATTGAAACACAATTTGGGTTGTTAGCTCAGTTGGGAGAGCATCGCCCTTACAAGGCGAGGGTCACTGGTTCAAGTCCAGTACAACCCACCACTTCTACTCTTAGATTAGAATTGGACATTAAACTCTATTCAAGAGTATAAATTGAAATACAATTTGGGTTGTTAGCTCAGTTGGGAGAGCATCGCCCTTACAAGGCGAGGGTCACTGGTTCAAGTCCAGTACAACCCACCACTTTATTCTTTATTAGATAGAGTGGTTGATGTAAAGCATCGCACTAAGCCTGAGCAAGGCAAGGGTCACTGGTTCAAGTCCAGTACAACCCACCATCACTCTATTCAAGAGTATAAATTGAAACACAATTTGGGTTGTTAGCTCAGTTGGGAGAGCATCGCCCTTACAAGGCGAGGGTCACTGGTTCAAGTCCAGTACAACCCACCACTTTATTTTCTAGATAGAGTGGCCGATACAAAACATCACGCTAAGTCTAAGCAAGGCTAAAACCACAACTTTAAATCTAGTACAAGACACTTTTTCACTTTATTTATAGTCATTGTTACTTGTCATATACTCAAACAGCACATCAAACTGAATCAATTTAAAACTGCCATAAAGTCCATAGAAACAACCTCGTTTTTCTCATTTATTAACTAATTAGTTACTCTACTAAGCCTCCCAAATTTTGGTTATACCCTTAACTATTTTGCCACTAACCCCAGTAAATAGTTGGGATAAGCTAAATAGACTAACCTACTAAAAATGAGTTAATTTTTGTTTTCAAAACTACACCTAAGTACTAGACTAGAAGCAAAGCCATTGTCTAAAAATTGTTTCTATGTCAGCTCCATCTATTCAAAATGCCAAAATGTTAATCGTTGAAGATCAACCATTAGCATTGAGCTATATGAAACAATCTTTAGAACAGTTAGATTTCAGAAATTTAAAATTTGCAGAGAGTGCAGACAGTGCAAAGGAGCTTTGTACCATCAATAAGTTTGATCTCATCGTATGCTCTTTTGGTTTAGCAAAAAAGCAAAATGGCTATCAATTTTACGAAGAGCTACGCTCCAAACAGTTAATTCGCTCAAGTACCGCTTTTATTTTTATTTCTTCTGAAACTAGCCCCGAGTTAGTCCATAGTATTATCGAACTTCAACCTGATGACTTTTTAGTTAAGCCCTTTTCAATAAAAGAGCTACAAAACCGTATAGAACGAGTTTTAAAGCGTAAACAAGCTTTAAGGCATATAAACTTGCTTGTAGACGACAAGAACTACTCAAAGGCCTTAAAAGCGCTAGATCTAGAACTAGACAACAAAGATCATAACTACACTTCCCTACTCCTAAAGCTAAAAGGAGAACTTTTACTCAGACTCAATCAATTAGAAGAGGCAAAGTCTTTTTATAAGTCGGTTTTGGCTCTGCAAAAGTTTACATGGGCAAAGCTAGGCTTGGTCGAGGCGCTCATTACCAACAATGAAGATGTTATCGCTCAAAAGATGTTGAAAACCTTAATCGAGCGACCGGAAACTCGTCTTCCTGCGCTCGATTTATTGAGCAAACTCGAAATAAAGCTAAACCAATATGAGAATGCCCAACAATTGTTAGAGCAAGCAATTGAGATGGCACCTAGAAATATAAATAGACAACAGTCACTTGGTCGAGTTGCGCAAATTAATCACGACTATGAAGCCAGCTATAAAGCGCATAAAGATATCGCAAGTTTCGCGCGCTACTCGATCCATGACAAACCAGAAGTGTATTTGAACGCCGCACGAGCAGGAATAGACTTTGCCTTGAGTACCGATCAATCAGACCAAGTTACTCGTCTCACAAGGCAAACGCAACAATACCTGAGTGATTTAAAACAGCAATTTCCAAACGCACAAACCCAAGCGCAAATCGATGTCCTCAACGCCCGCGTCCATTACCTAAAAGATGAGCATAAAAAAGCGAAACAACTGCTAGAACAGTTAGAAGATGAACCCGTTATTCGCTCAGTAGATTCCACTTTAGACAAAGCAAAAGCACTACATGAGGTGGGGTTAAACCACAAAGCTCAGGAGCTATTTAGTCAAGTTATTGCACACTGTGAACGCCATAACTCAAGCGCAGATCCCATCACAATGCACTATCTATATCAGCAGCAACAAGAGAAAAAAGAGATCACTATGGGTCCTAGAGAGCTGAATAACCATGCGGTCACACAGTTTAACAAAGGACAATATGAAACCGCTTTGGAGGCATTCACTCAAGCATTTAGAATTATGCCTAAAAACTCAGGAATAGCGCTAAATTTACTGCAATGTATGAGTGATAGTTGTGCTAAGTCAGGAAGTACTTTTAATTCCAATTTAGCAAAGCGTTGTACTACCTTGCTAAATCAGTCTGAGTTGGATAGTGAACAGCAGATCCGCTACGGTAAACTCAAAGCTAAACTAAATGAAATGAAACTCGACTTTGAGTAATCACTTGTTTTATCGCAATTGAGCTATTTCTTTTCCATTGCAAGGGCATTAACACAATAACGCAGTCCACTTGGTTCAGGGCCGTCGGGGAATACGTGACCTAAATGGCTATCACACACGTTACAAGTGATTTCGACGCGCGTCATTCCATGACTCTTATCGCCATGATACGCAACCGCTTCCACTGCTGCAGGCTGTGTAAACGAGGGCCAACCAGAGCCACTATCAAACTTTTCTTCGGCATCGAATAACAACTCGCCACAGCATACACAGTAGTATTTACCAGGTTCAAAAAGCTGACAACTTTGTGAGCTAAACGGGCGTTCAGTCCCCTTTTTCCTGGTGATCATGTAAATTTCTGGAGCAAGCTCTGATTGCCATTGCTGGTCCGATTTTTCAACTCTGCGAGGAGCAACAGGATTACCATTTCTGGCAAAGTTTAGTATATCTAACCACTTTAACATCTCAATTCTCTCTCTTGTTTACTTCTGTCTTTTGCTCTTCAACAGGAAGTGGCCAATCGCCAAAAAAGCAACTTAGATAGCGGCTTTTAATTAAATATAAAAGTACCCAACTCACCAACACAATTTGTACAGCAATATAAGGAGAAAAACTATAATGGGTTTTCCCAGCTTGCAGGATCAACCACGCTAAATCGAGTACCGCTGTTAATATAAGCGGCAAACGCATATAACGCCAGACGGCAGCGAGCTTTGGAGAGCTTGTTGGTCGCCTAAGAGAAAACACAACGGTTGGTATGAGCGCGATACAAGCGATCCCTGTCGCGACAAAAAAGTGAAACTTAGACTCAAAAAATAGCGACATCAAATCCAAGTCTGGGCGTCTCGCAAGTGCAGAAAACACCCAAATAAGTAACGGGCGGAGCAACACAACCAGCGCTAAATTAAAAGCGATTGGCGTACGATAAACGCCATATTTATCCCAGTATTCAGGGCCGTATCGTGTTACTGATTTCATTTTACTACTCGTATTTGCTTAACAGTGCGATCAGCGCCTCTTCATCGAACACCTCAACACCTAGCTCTTGTGCCTTCGTGAGCTTAGAGCCTGCTTTTTCGCCAGCATAAACTGCATCCGTATTTTTCGACACACTACCCGCGACCTTAGCGCCAAGCGCTTGCAATCTCGCTTTAGCATCGTTGCGGTTCAATTGGCTCAAGGTTCCAGTCAACACATAAGTTAGCCCTGCTAAAGGTTGTGTATCCTCTGACGGTGCTGCCACATCTTGCCAAGTTACACCCACTTCAATCAATGCAGTTACCACCTCTTGATTGTGCTGCTCGGCAAAAAAGCTATGAATGTGCTGCGCAACAACAACACCAACATCACTTACTTGCTGTAGAGTATCAATGGAGGCGGCCATCACTTTTTCAAGCGTCAGGAAGTGATTTGCCAAGTTTTGTGCTGTCGCTTCACCGACTTCTCTGATCCCAAGCGAATACAAAAATTTGGCTAACGTTGTTTGCTTTGCTTCTTCAAGTGCCGCAACCAAGTTTTTAGCAGACTTAGGTCCCATACGTTCAAGAGACTCAAAATGCCCTTGTCTTAAGATAAACAGATCGGCAGGGGTTTTGATTAGCTCGCGCTCAACTAACTGCTCAACTATTTTGTCGCCAAGGCCATCTATGTCGAGGGCCTTTCTCGATGCAAAGTGCTTAATTGCTTCTTTACGTTGTGCACGGCACACTAAACCGCCAGTACAACGCGCAACCGCTTCTCCTTCAACGCGTTCAACATGAGAATCACACACCGGACAAGTATCTGGGAACTCAATCTCTTTGGCATCATCTGGACGCCTATCTAACACGACCTGAGTTACCTGAGGGATCACATCCCCAGCTCGGCGTACAATAACGGTATCACCAATCTTTACACCTAAACGCGCAATTTCATCACCATTATGAAGCGTGGCATTCGATACCGTAACACCACCAACAAAAACAGGCTCTAAGCGTGCGACGGGCGTGATCGCCCCAGTACGACCGACCTGAAACTCAACATCAAGCAGCTGAGTGATCTCTTCTTGTGCAGGGAACTTAAATGCAATCGCCCAGCGCGGCGCACGAGCAACAAAACCAAGCTGCTCTTGCTGCGCTTTATCATTCACTTTGATCACTACGCCATCAATTTCATAGGGAAGCTCAGCACGGCGCGTCATGATATCTTGATAATAAGCCAAAGCTTGCTGTGCATTATCGACAAGCTTTGTCTCAGGGCTCATTGGCAAGCCCCAACCTTGTAATTGCTGTAGCTGCGCATAGTGCTCGTTGGCCAGCTCACCGCCTTCAACTAAACCCATAGAATAAGCATAAAACATCAACGGACGCTTAGCGGTGATTTTTGAGTCTAATTGACGTAAACTTCCCGCTGCCGCATTTCTTGGGTTTGCAAAGGTCTTATCACCTTTCGCTTGTGCCGTTTCATTTAGCTTAATGAAACCCGCAGTATCCATAAAAACTTCACCACGCACTTCTACTTCATGCGGAATATGTTCTCCACGCAGTTTCAGCGGAATATTGCGAATGGTTTTGACGTTCTCAGTGATGTTTTCCCCAACTTGACCATCTCCCCTTGTCGCCGCTTGAACGAGCACACCATCACGATACAAAATAGACACAGCCAAGCCATCGAGCTTTGGTTCACAGCAAAAAGTAACATCTTTACTTGTCAATAGGCGCTCTTTTAAACGGCGATTAAATGCCGTAAATTCACTTTCGTCGAAGGCATTATCGAGCGACAACATAGGTACTCTGTGTGTTACTTGCTCAAACTTGCTAAGCGCTTCACCACCCACTTTCTGCGATGGGGAATCCGGACTTTGTAACTCAGGATGCTGCTGCTCAAGCACCATCAACTGGCGCATTACACGATCATATTCCGCATCAGGCACACTTGGGTTATCTAGAACATAATATTGGTAATTGTAATCTTCGAGTTGCTGCCTAAGAGCTGCAACTTGGCTTTCAATGTTGTCTGACATTTAAACCTCTAAACGTAAAAAGCCACCAGCGGATGCCAGTGGCTTAAAAATAATTCTAAGTAGCGATTAAGCGGCGAATTCACGCACTTTTTCAACATAACCACGCACGGCTTCAACCGTTAACGGCTCGCGGTCTTTATCAAGTACGGTTGCACCAAACTCTTCAGCTAGTTTTTTCGATGCACTGTGAAGCATATTAAATGCAGCCAAGTTATCGCCTTCACAAGGTAAGGTCATAAATAGGCTAATGCCAGCGGTGCTAAATTGTTCCATGTTATCGATATCAAACGTACCTGGGTTGTACATGTTTACCAATCTAAATAACACAGGACCGTTTCCGGACGGCTCTAAATGGCGATTGAAGAAGCCCTCATCAGAATATTTAAACCCAAGGCTTAACACGGTTGGTAACAACCTTGAACCTGCCATTTTCAGGCCTTCAGGCATGTCAACGTGAAGAATAATAAAGTCTTGTGGCTCTATCGCATTCTCTTCAAGCTCAACCTCTTCAGATCCACTGTTCTCGGTTTGCACCTCAGTTTCAGACTCTTCAGTCGCTATAATGCCCTCAGTCGCAGGCTCGTCATCCACCGCACTAAAGGTCATCTCTCCAATTTCAGGTTCGTCAGGCTCTTTATCATGATTCGGCGTTTGCTCTTTGAGTTCATTGGGCTCCTTTTTAGACACTTTATCGCTGCTCTTCTTACGAACAGACCAAAGTCCATGTATGAGTAACCCGCCTATGACCAACGCACTGATCACGATTAATGCCCATCTTAACTCTGTGGCCATTGCTCACCTTTTTTGTTGTTATGCCTGTGCCATTTGCACCGCTTGTTCTATATCTACGGCAACCATACGCGACACCCCGGGTTCTGCCATGGTTACCCCCGTCAGTCTACCCGCCATTTCCATAGCGACCTTGTTATGACTGATATAAATAAATTGCACTGTTTGCGACATTTCTTCAACCAAACGACAAAATCGTCCTACGTTTGCGTCATCAAGCGGTGCATCTACTTCATCCAGCATACAGAATGGGGCTGGATTAAGCCTGAATATTGAGAACACCAATGATAATGCGGTCAGCGCTTTTTCTCCACCACTTAACAGATGAATTGTCGAGTTTTTCTTACCAGGCGGCCTTGCCATGATAGAAACACCACTTTCAAGCAGGTCATCGCTAGTCAATTCTAGATATGCATTCCCCCCACCAAACACTTTAGGAAACAACTCGGCTAAATCTTCATTCACTTGATTAAAGGTGGCACTAAAGCGGGTTTTGGTCTCTTTATCAATTTTTCTGATCACCGCTTCTAACGTTTCTAACGCATTAGTGAGATCATCCAGCTGTGTATCTAAATAGGTTTTACGTGCCTTCGCTTCTTCAAACTCTTCAATTGCGGCTAAGTTTACAGCCCCTAACTTACCAAGATCATTACTGACTCGACTCAAATTGGCTTGATACTGGCCCAAGTTTGCGTCTTCAGGTAATTGCGCCAGCTCCGCTTTTAGCGTCCGACCAAGCTCCTGCAAAGGTTCAAGTGCCGCTTGCGCCTTTATCATCAAGCTTTGCTCTTCAAGTTTCACTTGTTGCAAAGACTCATTGAGTTTACTCACTTCGCCTTGTGCATCTTTTAATGCCGCTTGTTTTTGGGAGAGGTTTTCCTTGGCTTGGTTAAGCGTATCCAACATCGTTTGCTTTTGCGCCTTGGCTTCTAGATGTTGGGAGAGCAATAATTCAATGTCTTCATGTGCCTCCGCGAGCGGCTCTTCACAAAGCAAAATATCTTCTTGTGTTTGCTCGATGCGCTGATTTATTTCATCGCGGCGATGTTGCAAGTGTTCCAACTTAGAATTGCTGAGCTGTAGTTCACTTTCTGCCTGCTGCGACGCAAGTTTAGTGGTATGAACTAATTGCTGCGCATCTTGTAATGCGGCGCGTCGAGATTGACTATGTTGTTTAAACTCAGTCAACTTAGCCTCGGCTAGTTGTTGTGTTTGTTGTGCTTGCGCTAGTAACTCTTCACGTTGTAATTGCTGTTCAGTATAAAGTTCAAGTTGTTCAATGACCTCGCCTCGTTCTTGAGCAATGACATCAAGCTGTTCCTGAATTTTCTGTCCTTGCTCACGCCAAGCGCTCAGATTCTCATCCAGCATTTCAACTTTGGTTTTATGGCTGGCGATTGCTTGGGCCTTTTCGTGAACACATTGCTGTATTTCTAATAAACCAACTTGCGTGTCTTCAAGAGCAATACGCTTTTGTGCTACAACCTGTTCAGCCTCTTCTGCGAGTTGTTGCAAATGAGGAAGTTGAGTATGACATGACTGCAATTGGGCATAGCGTTTTAACGCGCCACTCTCTTCATTGCTTTTCGTCTTGGCCTTAAAGTTATCTCCCACAATAACGCCACCGACCGTCACGCCGAGAAGGAATTGTTCACACGATTTAAAGTCTGTAGATTCAGCACATAATTTTATTTTCGTTAAAAAGCTGGGGAACAGCCCTGAGCTTATTTTTGTCGCAACGGAATCAGCGGGAACTTCGAGTTCAGTGGGCCACAGCGTATTCATTTCGCGTTGCTCAACGACTAAATGCGTCAACCCAAGCAGTGCCGCCTCCACGCACTCTTCATACCCAGACTCAACAACAAGCTGCGATAACATAGTCGTAGCAGAAGTCTCCGACGTTTCCTCTGCCCAGCGTGATAACGCCTTTATTTCAGATTGCACTTCTTGTAACGCCTGAAGCGCTTTTTGAGCATGAGTCTGTGCCTGTAAGATTTCTTCTTTATTGGTTTTCTCTTGACCTTGCAACTTACCAGCTTGGCTTTGTAATTTAGCCATCGCTTGAACTAACTGATGATGTGCATCCTGAGCTTTAGCCAAGTCATTTTCCAACATAGATGCGTGATGCGCGTCAGCCTGTTCCTGCAACTCAGCCTGACGCTTATCTATGTGCAGTTTAGCTTGCTGTTGTTGCGCTAATTGGCTTGCCCCTTGCTGTACCTGAGCATGTATTTGTTGATACTGCTTCTGCGCGTCATTATACTGTGCTTCTAATTGAGTTTGCTCTGTGTCACTTTGCTCATTTGTGAGTTGAATTTCTTCCAATTGCAATAGCGCAATCTCAAGTCGCTCAGAAACTTCAGCGACTTTTTCAGCACTGCTCGCCACATACTCGGCTTGCTCGTCTTGCGCCTCAATCACTTCTTGCTGTTGTGATTTCAGTATTTGGGACTGCTCAATAAGCTGACGCTTTTTTTCAGTTAGATTGACCTTCTGTTGCTCAAGCGTTGCCAACTGGGTTTCAATTCGGTGCACGCTATGTTGTGCTTGCTCATAGCCATCATTGAAATGCTTAATTTCATGTTCTAGCGTCGCCAAAATGCTGTCATGGCCACTGTGAGCTTCATTAAAAAATGCTAATTTTTCGTTGAGTTTGGCAATTTCTTTGGCTTTTATTGCCTGCTTTTGCTCAAGGCTTTGCCACTTTAAAATTGCTATCCACGACTTTAAGTCACGCTCTTGCGACTTTAAAGACTTATATTCGCTCGCCTGTTGTGCTTGAAGTGCCAGTTTATCTAGCTGACTCTGTAGCTCTTGCCTAACATCGAGCAAACGCTCCATGTTTTCGCGGGTACTCTTGATCCGGGTTTGGGTTTCTCGTCGACGCTCTTTATATTTTGAAATTCCGGCGGCTTCTTCTAAAAAAACTCTTAACTCTTGCGGCTTACTTTCGATCAAGCGAGAGATCATCCCTTGCTCAATGATTGCATAACTGCGAGGACCTAGGCCAGTACCTAAAAAGATATCCGTGATATCGCGCTTACGGCACTTACTACCATTTAAAAAATAAAGAGATTGGCCATCTCGCGTCACTAAGCGCTTAATGGCAATTTGGTTACGATCTGCAAACGTGCCGGGCAACCGGCCTTGAGTATTATCAAAAATCAGTTCTACAGAAGCTTGCGAGATAGGTTTACGTTTGGTCGAACCGTTAAAAATAACGTCCGTCATGGCATCGCCACGGAGGTTTTTCGCGGAGCTTTCTCCCAGTACCCAGCGAACTGCATCAATAACATTAGACTTACCACAGCCGTTTGGCCCAACCACACATGTCATCTGGTCAGGAAACGGGATCTTGGTTGGCTCTACGAAAGATTTAAAGCCGGCCAGTTTGATGCTACTCAGTCGCATAGCTTATTATTATTGTTCGCGGTTACTTTTGAGAATAAGACAATTCATTAGTAAGATCTATGAGTTAGCAATGACAGCGTTTAATATTATCCAAAATGATCCCGGTAGCCATCGCCACATTCAATGATTCAGCACCACCAAACGCAGGAATAGTCACCTTTTTATTGATGTGCGCCGCTATGGTATCGCTAATACCATGAGACTCGCTGCCCATGACCAACACGGCATTACGACTAAATTGGCACTGATGTACGCTCTCACCACCAAGGAATGCACCATAGCACTCGCCTTGATATTGTTTTAAAAAGGCCTCGAGATCGGTTCTCACCACATTAACACGCACAAATGAGCCCATAGTGGCACTGATCACTTTAGGGTTAAATTGATCGGCGCAGTTTTCGCTTACCACGAGCTGCGTTAATCCATACCAATCAGCAAGACGAATAATGGTACCGAGATTACCCGGGTCTGAGACTCCATCTAATGCCAACACCAGCCCAGCAGTATTGATTTCTTCTGCTGGCGGCATTGCAACGACCGCTATCGCCGCATTATTTGACACCAAAGTACTCACCTTGCTCAACACTTCCTCTTCTGCTTCTACACAGTCAATATTAACGAGTTTGGATTTATACTTTGTCATGAACTCATTGGTCGCGAACAGCTGTTCAACAGCCAACCCAGCATCAACTAACTCAATCACATTCTTTTCGCCTTGTACTAAATACAGGCCATGTTGTTTGCGATATTTTTTTTGCCCTAAAGCACGAAGTAGTTTTTGTTGATTCTTGGAGATCATGTGCACCTCAAAAGTTGGATTCACCATTATACCTGTTCAGTATCAGATAAAAAGCGTTTCCACGAGGCATTAAGCTAAGAAATTATGTTATCTTGTGCCGAATGACACACAAGGCATAGAGGTAATCATGTCACCTGAGCTAACGCTTATTTTACTCAACTTTATTCTACTTTTTGTGGCCTACGTATTCGTTTACCCAAAGTTAAAAGAGAAAAGCCTCGCCAGTATCAGCAAACAAGATTTATTGGTTACTGCGGTTTCTTTAGTCGTGTCTGGAAGTTTGTACTATGGCAAGGGTATCGAATTTTCGTTAGTGTTTTTTAAGAGTAATTGGGTGGTGTTTACGATTGTCGCATTTAGCGTGATTGAAATCCCATTTTTACTGTGGTTTAAGCGTCGCTATAACATTAAGTTTGGAGAGTAATAGAGAGGTAGCTACGCCTCTCTATTCGATTATCACTCAGCTCGCTTCTCGCGACCAAGTAACGCCATTGCGGCTTCTTTCACATCTTTTTGCTCATAAAGCACTTGATAGATCTGCTCAGTGATCGGCATTTCAATACCAGTGCGTTTGGCAAGTAGATAAACTTCTTTGGTATTGCGATAACCTTCGACCACCTGACCTATACTCGACATCGCCTCATCGACCGACTTTCCCGAGCCAAGTGCAAGACCAAAACGGCGATTACGCGACTGGTTATCCGTACAAGTGAGAATGAGATCACCAAGCCCCGCCATACCCATAAAGGTTTCAGAGCGCGCGCCTAACGCACATCCTAAACGACAAAGTTCAGCGAGTCCTCGGGTGATAAGCGCCGTTCTAGCATTCGCACCAAAACCAAAGCCGTCAGACATGCCCGCGCCAATTGCGATAACATTTTTGACCGCGCCGCCGAGCTGAATACCAATAAAGTCTTCGTTGCTATACACCCTAAACGAGCGACCGCAATGCAACAGCTCAGCGAGCTCTTCACGAAACTTTGCACAAATCGAAGACACTGAAATAGCAGTAGGTAATCCTGCGGCCATTTCTTTTGCAAAAGTAGGTCCACTTAGCACCGCCAGCGGCACATCGTCACCTAACACATCCAGTGCCACCTCTTGCAATAGTCGCCCAGTATTTGGTTCGAGCCCCTTGGTTGCCCAAGCTACTTTTGCATTCTCAAGTAGCATAGGTTTAATCTTCTTCAAGGTGTCTGCAAACGCATGACTTGGCACAACCACCAAAATACGCTCGCTAGACTTAACAGCCGTTTCTAAATCGGCCTCAAGTTCAAGCGTGTTTGGAAACTGGATGTCAGGAAGATAACGTTGGTTTTTGCGCTCAGCTGCTAGCGCCTCAACGTGTTCGCTATTGCGGCCCCACAGTGTCACTTGGTGACCATTTCGGGCGAAACAAATAGCAAGGGCGGTGCCATAAGACCCCGCCCCCAATACAGTTACAGCTGATTTTGCTGTACTCATCAATTATGCGTCAGCGGTTTGCTCAGGCTGTGCTTGAGCCGCACGTTGCTGCATATACTGAGCGAATAATGCGTCAAAGTTAACTGGCGCAAGGTTTAACTGTGGGAAAGTACCACGGTTAACTAGGCTAGCTACCGCTTCACGCGCATATGGGAATAGAATGTTAGGGCAGAATGCGCCTAGCATGTGTGCCATTTGCATTTCTTCAAGATCTGCAATTGCAAAGATACCAGCTTGTTGGATTTCACATAGGAATGCAGTTTCTTCACCAATAGTTGCCGTTACCGTTAGTGCTAGAACAACTTCAAAAACGTTGTCATCAAGCTTTGCTGAACGTGTGTCCATGTCTAGCTTAACTTCTGGTGTCCACTCTTTTTGGAAGATACCTGGTGAGTTTGGCGTTTCAAACGATACATCTTTAGTATAGATACGTTGAATGTTGAACTGAGCGCCTTCTTGTTGTTGTTCTGCTGCTTGGTTTTGTTCTGCCATGATAATTTCCTAAATTCTGTTGTGATCCTGCTAATTCTTAGCAGTCATTATAAAAAGTAAGCTGAGCCAAAGCTCAATCAATCTTATGCTTGTAATAGCTTATCAAGTTCGCCTTGCACTTCAAGCGCCATCATATCGTCGCAACCACCAATATGGCGCTCAGCGATAAAGATTTGTGGCACAGTATAGCCACCGTTGGCTTTTTCGATCATCTCGTCACGAAGCTCAGGCTGTGCGCCAATATCATACTCAGTGTATGTGACACCTTTTGCATCTAATAGTGCTTTTGCACGATGACAAAAAGGACAATAGTCTTTGGTGTAAATTACGACTTGGCTCATCATAGACCTCAGTTATTTTCCGTTAGAGATTGGTAAACCCGCACTTTGCCATGCGCCAATACCACCTGATAATACGTACACTTGCTCGAATCCAGCTTTGTGCATGTTATCAGCAACAGCAGATGCCGTCATACCTGTGTTACAGACCAATATAATGGGCTTAGATTTATGTTTTTCAAGACCAGCAAAATCTTTTTGCTTGAGTTTTTCCGCATTCACCTGCTCAGAACCTGCAATGTGACCTTGGTTAAACTCTTTTGCTGCACGCATATCGAGTACCTGACCATCTTGGCGGTTAACAAGCATAGTCAACTGCTGGGGATTAATTTGTCTAATTTTAGAAAACTGACTCTTAAACCAACTACTCACTAACATCGCGGCTAACACAACCCAAATGATGCTAAGTACCGGATGGTTACCTAAAAACGCAACGTATTGTTCCATTAATTTATCAACCAAAAATTATTAAACGATAAAGTGGCAGCAAGTATACCTGCTTTATTCTCGACAAAACAGACTTGTTCAACATGAGCAAATATCAATCTCAAAGTTGATAATTCATCACTGCGGGGCTGAATATTCATACAAAAACAGGTATTCTACTTACCAGCAATCAGAGCAAGCTTATTGAAGCGCTGCAGCCCAAGTTAGTTAATCTAACCTTGTAGCGTTTGCTATAAGACATCAACATCGTGCCTAATTCAGGATTTCAGGAGCGCAAATGACAGCTAAGAAAAAGCCATTGGTATTAATGATTTTAGACGGTTGGGGCTATCGCGAAGAAAGCGAGAGCAATGCTATTTTAGCAGCCAATACCCCAGTATTAGATGAACTATGGCGCTCTGCTCCGCACACCTTGATTTCAGGTTCAGGCCTTGATGTTGGTCTACCGGATGGACAAATGGGGAATTCCGAAGTTGGCCACGTTAACCTCGGTGCAGGACGTGTGGTTTATCAAGACTTCACGCGGATCACTAAAGCGATTGACGATGGTGAGTTTGAGCACAATCCAGCTCTGGTTGAGAATATCGACAAAGCCGTGGCAAAGGGCAAAGCCGTTCACCTAATGGGATTATTGAGCCCAGGTGGCGTTCACAGCCATGAAGACCACATTGTTGCAGCAATTAAATTAGCAGCAGAGCGCGGTGCAACCGTTTATTTGCACGCATTTTTGGATGGCCGCGATACACCTCCTCGTAGTGCACAAGCGTCAATTGAGAAAATGGAAGCCTTGATGCAATCGCTCAATTGTGGCCGCCTAGCGTCTATTATTGGTCGCTACTATGCTATGGACCGTGATAATCGTTGGGACCGCGTCGAGTCTGCATACAACCTGATGGTAAGTGGCGACGCTGATTTTACTTATAGTAATGGCGTTGAAGCGCTACAAGCAGCTTACACGCGTGATGAAAATGATGAGTTTGTTAAAGCATCAGTGATCACCGAAGCTGGGCAACCTGCCGCTACTATCAATGATGGTGATACGGTTATCTTTATGAACTTCCGTGCAGACCGAGCGCGCCAGATGACCCGTGCTTTTGTCGATGCTGACTTTAACGGCTTCGAAAAACGCAAAGCACCGGACTTAAGTGCGTTTGTTATGATGACTGAATACGCTGCCGACATTAAAGCCCCTATCGCTTTCGCGCCTGAAGCACTTGTCAATGTGCTAGGTGAATGGCTAGCTAAGCACAACAAAACTCAGCTGCGTATTTCAGAAACGGAAAAATATGCCCATGTCACTTTCTTCTTTAGCGGCGGTCGCGAAGATCTCTTTGAAGGAGAAAAACGTGAACTCATTCCTTCTCCACAAGTCGCCACTTACGACTTGCAGCCAGAGATGAACTCAGAAATGCTAACTGATAAGTTAGTTGAAGCCATTCATAGCGGTGAATTTGACGTCATTATCTGTAACTACCCGAATGGTGATATGGTTGGACACTCTGGCGTATTCGAAGCCGCAGTAAAAGCATGTGAAGCCGTTGATAAGTGTATCGGTCGTGTGGTTGCAGCGTTAAAAGAAACCAGTGGTGAAGCTCTGATCACAGCAGACCACGGCAATGCTGAGCAAATGCAAAACCCGAAAACGGGCCAAGCTCACACAGCACACACCAGTGAGCCTGTACCATTTATTTATGTAGGTCGTGATGCAGAGCCACAAGCAGGAAAAGCACTAAGCGATGTTGCACCAACAATGCTGCATTTACTTGGTATGGAGCAGCCTAGCGAGATGACAGGCACTCCAATTATGCGTTTAAAATAACGGCCTGCCTGTATGCCGTTAAAAACGACATTTCACTATGCCGCACTTCTCGGTGCGGCGTTACTCATGACAACAGCGCCCACTGTTGCCAACGAATCTAGAACCAAACAAGACTTAAGCGAAGTTCAGCAACAGCTTAAAGCTAGCCAACAAGCATTAGAAAAGCAGCGCGGTGAAATTAACAGTCACGAAGCAAAGCTCAAAGCCTTCGAACTTGATATTGCCAAAAGTGCCAAAGCTATCTCACTCACAGAAATCGGGATCAAAGAAAACAAAACCGAGCAGGCTGAACTTAAAAAGCAAGAAAGCACGCTGTTAAACGACAAGAAAAAATTTGAAAAGATCCTTGCGGCTCAGCTAAAAAGTGCCTACATGACGGGCTCTCATGATTATTCTAGAATGTTACTTAATCAAGAGCATGCCACAAAGCTCGAGCGCACCATTGCCTATTATGATTACCTAAATAAAGCACGCATTAAACAACTCGAACAACTCAAATCTATCGGCCAAGAATTGGCACAGACTCAAGCTGAGTTAGCAAGAACACAAGCACGCTTAGAAGCGCTACAAAACCATCAGAATGAACGCTTGGAAGCGCTCAAGAAGGCGCAGCAAGAACGTCAAAACCAGCTTGCAAACCTAAATAACAAACTCAGTGAAACACGCTCTGCTATCGCTTATTTAAAAGAAAATGAACAAACCTTAATCCAAACGTTAGAAGAGCTTGCCAAGGCACAAAGAGAAGCCGAAGTACGTTTAGATGGGCTAGCCAAACTCAAAGGCAAAATGAGTTTACCAACCAAAGGTCGAATTAAACATAAATTCGGCCAAAGCAAACATGCAGGCATGAATTGGAAGGGCGTCCTCATTGGTGCAAAAGAAGGGGCTGAAATTGCGAGTGTCGCCCCCGGTCAAGTTGTGTATGCAGATTGGTTAAATGGCTTTGGCTGGGTTATTGTGCTCGATCATGGTCATGGTTTTATGAGTCTATACGGCCACGCACAAACGCTGCTTCGCGATGTTGGCGATCAAGTTCGCAGTGGTGAAGTGATCGCTTTGGTAGGACAAAGCGGCGGACAAAGAGATCCTGGTCTATACTTTGAAATACGGCATAAGGGAAGCGCTGTAGATCCGATAAAATGGTGCAGATCCAGTTAACTGAATAACCCGTGCTGCACCTTGATGAGGAGCAGCACATGAATAGACAAACCCGTTTTTACGCGCTCGCAGCGCGCTATGTTGCATTATTAAGCTTCCTGCTTTTGTTAAGTTTTAGCGCTTTTAGTCACGCGTCTACACAAAAGTTCTCGGCTCAAGAAATCGATGAAATCCTGTATCATATTCACACCTATTATGTTGAAGACTTGCCTCTGAGTCGCTACAACGCGGGCAACTTATCGAGCCTCTTCGATAATTTAGATCCCTACTCTAAATACCTCAATGAGGAAGACTTGGAATCCATCTTCAGTGCAGCAAATGGACGCTACACAGGGCTTGGTATTGAAGTCGAAGAGCAAGATAATTACGTGATTATCTTGGATACCCTGCCCAATTCACCAGCAGCCCAAGCAGGCATAGAGAGCGGTGATAAACTCCATGCAATCAATGGCGCTAATGTTGCGGGCAAATCGATAGAAGAAGTGTCTGCCCTACTCAAAGCTGCAAATAAAAATCTCATCAATTTAGTAGTATTAAGACAAGACGAGCTGGTTGCACTTGAGCTTAAACGTCAAGAGATAGTCATTGAAAGTGTCGCCAGTAAACTCTTAAACGACGGCACCGGCTTTTTAAGCGTCAACAGTTTTAATCATCACACCTACCATGATGTTGCAAGACACATAAGCCGACTACAAGTACAGTTAGGTAGTCCATTGAAAAAGCTGGTTATTGATTTACGTGACAACCCCGGCGGTACACTTAATAGTGCCGTGGCAATCTCAGATCTTTTTTTAGATAGTGGCACAATCGTCACGACCAAAGGCCGCTTCTATGACGCCAATCAGGCTTACATTGCAAAGCGTGGAGATATTTTAAATGGTGCGCCTATTTTGGTATTAATCAACAATAATTCCGCTTCAGCGGCCGAGATTTTAGCCGCCGCACTCAAGGATAATAAACGTGCCTTAGTCGTTGGCTTACGTTCCTATGGTAAAGGTTCAGTGCAATCCTTGATCCCAATTGGCAATGGTACTACTGCATTAAAGTTAACGACAGCGAGATACTACACACCAGCAGGTACATCAATTGAAGGTAAAGGCATAGAGCCCGATGTATATTTTACCAAACAAGCGCTTTCCCTGTTGGATAAAAGCGCTATAATCACTGGTGAAGAATCAATCAAAACAACAGGTATTGAACAACTTGCCTCGCATTGGCCTAAGGCACTGGCGTTAGTTCAATCACAGTAAATAAAAACGGTCCTGTAGGGCTGTAAACTATAATAATAATTTGTGTGCTAAAAAAAATAATCGGGATAATACTGGCCTGCATGACTTTTGCAGTGCCAGCAAAACAGTTTGCCATTGTTATAGACGATATTGGCAATCACCAACGTGACTTAGAGTTGCTGTCCTTACCGGGTGGGATCACCTTTTCGATCCTGCCCCACACCCCTTTTTCTCAACAATTTGCCTTTGCAGCCAGTCGCCAACAACGCGAGCTTTTATTACATGTGCCAATGCAGGCACAAGACACGGAAAAGGCCCTTGGCCCGGGCGCATTAACCACCGATATGGAAAAGTGGCAGTTGCAAATGACACTTGGCAATGCGCTATCGACACTGCCTCAGGTTAAAGGCGTAAACAATCACATGGGCTCAGCATTAACAGAACAAATAGAGCCAATGAAATGGACAATGGAAATACTAAAAAAGCGCGGATTATACTTTTTGGATAGCCGTACCACTAGCCACAGTCAAGCCCAATATGCTGCCAACCTTTACGGCGTAAAAAACGTCGCTCGACAGATCTTTCTAGATAATGATATATCCACTGAGGCGCTCAACAAGCAGTGGCAACATATGCTTAAGCTACTTGATAATCACGAGCATGTTATTATCATTGCGCACCCATATAAGGAAACCGCCGCCTTTCTTGCAGCCAAGTTAGCTGAGCTTGAAAGTATTGATGCCAAACTTGTTCCCGTGTCTCAACTGGTTGAACAAAAATACGTACGACTTGCAGAAATTGCTGAGCAACACGCTATTTCCGGGCAATTAAGGCTCCAAGAATAAATATTAGCAATGATTATCATCAGACAATTTCAAAGCGGCGAAGAAGCAGTGTTACGCAAGCTTATGTTTGACACAATACGCTCGGTAAATATACAGCATTACTCCAATAGCCAAGTTAATGCATGGGCACATAGCGACGTTGTCGATAAAAGCTGGCAAGACCGATTAAGGAGCAATCAGCCCCTTGTCGCCGTACTAAATGGTAAAATTGTTGGCTTTGCCGATATCCAAGCTGACGGTCTTATTGATCACTTTTTTTGCCATGCAGAACATCAAGGCCAAGGCATAGGTAAAGCACTTATGCTCGCACTCTTAGAACACAGCAAAATAACCAACACAACGCGCTTATTTTCCCATGTTAGTAAAACGGCTAAACCTTTCTTTGAATATTTTGGTTTCCAAGTGATAAAGGAACAACAAGTGAAGGTTCGTGGCGAAGTGTTAACTAATTACCTGATGGAAAAGAGTATGCCTGCCTGCTAGCAGGCATACGAACTTTCTTCCCTAATCTATGGGCGCAAACCGCGTGGGTAAGGCACTAAATTGCAAGGATGGATTTTGCTTCATCCACTTTTTCTTATTAGGGATTTGGATCTTAAATTCATCATCCGTCACAAACTTTTGGGTTTTACCCTTGGCATCCACAAACTGAATTGATGCAGGCTCGGTAAATGTAAACTCTAGTTCATCAAAGCTTGGAGCAAACCAAGACAAGCTACCTGCCATCAACTCAACAAAAGCGTCCATATCCTCTAAAAGAATAAACAAATCGCGATACATAACCTGCTGCTTAGTCAACGGCGCTATATCGGTATTGACCAGAATCGCAACGGCACCTTTTTCTTGATTGATCACTAAATTAACTTGATCTGCACGAGACTGCGGGAGAATAGGTAAATCAATATTGCCGTCTTTGTCTATGATACCGTTGGCAATGATCTTGTCATCTTGCTCCAGCCAAAGTTTAACATCCTCAAGCGCGATATCAGGCTGCTTCACTTCCACTGTAAATTTAGACAAGATATATTGCGACTGCGCTTTGTTGGCGATTAAATCTAGAATTTGATTAATCTCACCATATTCAACACTTCGCTCAGCGGCGAAAACAGAGTTGCAAAGTAAGCTCGCAACAGCACCTAACATCAGTAACTTTTTCATTGGGTTATCCTTTCTTATTGTTGTCTTCATAAGAGGAGCTCTTCGAGAAATAGTTCAAAACTTGATCTCAATTCCATACATGCCAAATAGATCAAGCTAAACTCAACATAAGCATATGGAGTGAAAAGGAGTAGCAGATGACCCAAACCGTAGCTGATTTAATGACCCCAGATCCGTTCGCAGTGATTGCTGAAAATACCTTGCAAGATGCGCACAATTTAATGAAAGAAAAAAATGTTCGTCACATTCCAGTGATTGACGAAGCAGGAGCCTTAGTTGGTATGCTCACGCAAAAGATTATGATCGCCAAGGTAATGGGAATAATGGCAACCTATGGCGCAAATGCGCTTGCCAGAAAAGAAAAGCAAACAAAAGTACAAGATATTATGGCGACCGATTTTGCGAGCGTGCGCCCAAGCCAATCACTACAAGATGTGGTGCGCTTTTTTGTCGATAATCGCCATGGCTGTATGCCTGTGGTAGACGAGCAAAACAAATTGGTTGGAATACTGACTTCATCAGACTTTGTGCGACTCGCTGCTGCACTCTTGTCTTAAACGTGGTAACAAGCGAGTGTATTCCACTGTCTCGCGGAATACACTCAGCTAACTGCATGATTACGCTTTTTCTTGAAGCGTTCTCGCTACGGTTCTCATGCCTAAGGTCGTTGCACCTGCGGCCCATTGACCACTAGCGCTATTTTGGAAAGAAGCCGCAAGGTCGATATGCACCCAACCTTGACCTTCGTTTGGTACAAAGCGAGACAGGAAACCCGCTGCATTTGATGCACCACCAAAGCCGCCACCTTTTTGCGCTCGGCTGTTAGCTGTATCCGCATAAGGCGATGGACAGTTATTTTGGTGCCACTTTTCTAGAGGCAATGGCCACGCGGCTTCAAATTCGTCACTCGCGAACTGCTGTACATCACCGACAAGTGTTTTGTCTAAACCAAATAACGCATTGTACTCTTGGCCTACAGCAACGAGCGCGGCGCCCGTTAATGTCGCGGCATCAATGATAAGCTCTGCGCCTGTTTCACCGGCAGCCATCAAGCCATCAGCAAGCACCAAGCGACCCTCTGCATCGGTATTTACGATTTCAACTGTGGTACCATTTTTGTAGGTAAGAATATCACCTAACTTATAGGCATGGCCTGAGATAAGGTTCTCAGCACAACATAGGAACAACTTAACACGACGGTCAAAACCACGTTGAATAGCCAGCGCTAAACCAGCCGTTACTGTTGCCGCACCGCCCATATCACACTTCATCGTAAGCATGCCTTCGCTTGGCTTAATCGAGTAGCCACCTGAGTCAAACGTGATCCCTTTACCCACAAGTGCTGCGCTAACTGGTGCGTCATCATTACCTGTTGGGTTGTAGTCAAGCTCAAGCAACACAGGAGGACGCTCACTGCCGCGTCCCACTTCGTGGATACCAATCCATTGCTGCTCTAACAGCGCGTCGCCTTTAATGATTTGATAGCTAACATGCTCAGGTGCCAATGACTGAATAAACTCAGCCGCTTTTCCAGCAAGGCTTTCAGGATAAATATCTTCGGCCGTCCCGTTGATCATCTGACGCATCCATGTTGCCGACGCTTTTAGTGCATCAAGTTCGTTAAGACTTGACTGGTCGTTGTCAACAAACACCACACCATCTAATGCTTTTGGTGACACAAAACCTTGATAAAAAGCCCATTGAGATTCAGTACACCACAAGCCACCTTCTAGATGAACTTGTTTAATCCCTTGTTGTGCGATGCTACGAGCCGCCTTTTGAATATTCTTCAGCGTTTCGTCTTGTTGTAAATGGATAAAAGCACCGTCCTTTTCAAACGACAATGCAGCACCAGCAGATAAATACTCTGGTTTTGCGTCTTCACTCAGTCGTACAATAAATTTCTCTGACATTCTCTTTTCACTCTTGTGCTTGTAAGTGTGGTTAAGTGTACACTAGCCACTAAATACACCCAACCTAAAGCGACCAATGAAGTTTTCTAGGCAATTACAACAAGCAACCTTGCTCAAACGATATAAACGCTTTCTTGTCGATTTACGCGCCCCAAGTGGTGACGAGTTCACCGTACACTGCGCCAATACTGGTAGAATGACCAATTGTGCTGACCCGGGATTTACGGCCTATTACTCCACCAGCGATAACCCTAAACGAAAGTACATTCATTCGTTGGAGCTGACGCAAGATAATGATGGTCATTTTATTTGTGTAAATACAGCGGTGGCCAATAAAGTGTCTGTTGAGGCCATAGAGCAAGGAAGAATAACGCAACTGCAAGGCTACAAAACACTTCAAACTGAGGTGAAATACGGGGCTGAAAATAGCCGAATTGATATTTTGTTGAGCGACCTCGAAAATGGACAATCCTCGCAATTCTGCTACGTTGAAGTAAAGTCGGTGACTTTGCTCGAGCAACAGCAAGGTTTTTTCCCTGATGCAGAAACCTTAAGAGGTCAAAAACATCTTAGAGAATTAATCCACATTAAACAGCAAGGTCATCGTGCGGTGTTACTGTTTGCCGCGCTCCATACAGGGATAAATTGTGTCAAACCAGCCAGCCATATCGATCAAAAATATGCAGCGTTAGTAAAAGAAGCAATTTCTCATGGAGTAGAAATCATTGCTTACCGAGCGCATATTGACGACAACCAAGTACAATTAATTGAAGAAATTCCTTTTGATTACGCTTGACTTTTTTCATGCTGCCCACATATAGCCGTGATAGTTTTCTCCCCCAAATAGTTAAACATTGAAAAAAGTGGCTGACATTTGCAGTAAAAAAGTGTTTGCTAAGGGGTAAAGATTTTGCTATTTATACCCGCCGGCGAAAGCTGGGGTTATGTATTAAGGATTTAGGAGAATGGTATGCCAGACCAGAAAAAACTAGGGTTATTGGCTCAAGCCGGTGTAGAACCTTATCAAGAAAAGCCAGGCGAAGAATACATGAATGAAGCACAACGTGCTCATTTCAAAGCGATATTAGAAGCATGGCGTGCCGATCTACGTAATGAAGTAGATCGTACTAAGACACACATGCAAGACGAAGCGGCAAACTTTCCTGATCCTGTGGACCGTGCAGCGCAAGAAGAAGAGTTTTCTCTTGAACTGCGTACTCGCGACCGCGAGCGTAAGCTAATCAAGAAAATTGAGAAAACACTTCAACTTATCGAAGATGATGACTTCGGCTTTTGTGAGTCGTGCGGTATTGAAATCGGCATTCGCCGTTTAGAAGCGCGTCCAACAGCTGATCTTTGTGTTGATTGTAAATCTCTCGCAGAAATCAAAGAAAAACAACAAGGCAGAGGATAATCTCAGCCCTGTGTCCCCAAGCTTAAAGCAAACTGGGAGCTATCGCGGTCGATTTGCTCCCTCGCCTTCTGGACCGCTTCATTTCGGCTCTCTAGTGGCCGCCCTGAGTAGCTATTTAGATGCAAAAGTCAATCAAGGTAAATGGCTCGTTCGTATCGAAGATATAGATACACCGCGCGTAGTTGCGGGTGCTGCCGACAATATATTAACCACTCTTGAAGCATATGGCCTTTACTGGGATGAAGACGTTGTCTATCAATCGCAGCGCCATGCCCTATACCAAGCCTATTTGACGACACTAAAATCAGACTCCCTTGTGTATGCGTGTCAATGTACTAGAAAGCAAATTAAAGCAATGGGTGGGTTTTATAACAATCATTGCCGAGCTTTAGCGCTAAGTTGGCAAGATAACGCTTTGCGCCTACAGCAGCGCTGTCCAGTTACTGAATTTAATGATGCAATACAAGGCACGATTGTCATTCCCCCTGCAATTGCGCATGAAGATTACATCGTTAAACGCCGCGACGGCTTATTTGCTTATCAATTGGTGGTGGTCGTTGACGACATAGAGCAAAAGATTAGTCATATCGTGCGTGGTGCCGATTTGCTAGAACCCACAGCAAGACAAATTAGTTTATTTCAACAACTCAATCGGCCATCACCTGAGTACGCTCACGTCCCACTGGCTGTCGCAGAGCCCGGATTTAAGTTGTCTAAGCAGAATCATGCTCCAGCTATTGATAACCGCAACCCGTTACCAACCCTTTATGCCGCGCTGCGTTATTTGCATGTGCCGGTTGATTCTCTCCATAATTATCAAGATGTTGACGCATTACTGACTCACGCTAGTGATATTTTTAGTCTAGATAGCGTTCCTAAAGTACAGGAAATTCAACTAGACTCTCTAGAAAATGGCGATTTTGCTTTTCGCCCACTGTTTTCAAGTACTTCAATTTAGTCTCATTTGAGTATATGATAGCGAGCCTTAAATGCGACCTGTTTTAAGACAAAAGCAGTGGTTCACAACAACTAGAATAGAAAACTTGATTGCTCAGGAGACGAGTTATTATTTCCAAGCTTGTAAACTTTTGCCGCCAGTTTGTAACTGGAAAAGGCGATGAGACGGTGAAAATGGCCAGCCCGACACCTGCGATAATTCCTCGCAGCGAGCATGGTATATCTCGTAAACAATTTAGCCCTAACGCTATCAAAGTGCTCTATCGCTTAAAAGACGGTGGCTATGATGCCTACCTAGTTGGTGGTTGTATCCGCGATATCATGCTAGGAATAGAGCCTAAAGACTTTGATGTCGTTACCAATGCAACACCTGAACAAATCAAAAAGCTCTTCCGTAACTGTCGCTTAATAGGTCGTCGCTTCCGTCTTGCGCACATTGTTTTTGGACGGGAAATTATTGAAGTTGCCACCATGCGTGGCCACCATCAAAGTGATGACTCTTGTGCCACGACAAGTCAGGCCAGCGAACACGGGCAGCTATTACGCGACAATGTCTACGGCAGTATTGAAGAAGACGCCGAGCGCCGCGACTTTACTATCAATGCGCTATATTATTCGATTAATGACTTTACTTTACGCGACTTTGCCGGTGGTGTTGCTGACATTAAAGCGCGTAAAATTGAGCTGATTGGCGACCCTGAAACTCGCTATCGTGAAGATCCGGTACGTATGCTGAGAGCTATCCGCTTTGCAACCAAACTGGATATGGAGATTGCTACCCCGACCCGCACTCCGATTAAAGCACTAGCGCCGTTACTTGGGCATATTCCAGCTGCACGCTTGTTCGAAGAAACGCTAAAGCTATTTTTAAATGGTAAAGCGGAAGAAAACTTTCTTCAGATGCGTGAATACGGCTTGTTTGCACAATTATTCCCGGCGTTAGATAAAATCCTAGCACAGCCTGATAATGACTTTGAACGTCGCTTTATTCAGCAAATGTTTGCCAATACGGATAGCCGTATCAACGCGGATAAAAAAGTAACCCCTGCATTTATCTATGCAGCGCTTTTATGGTTCCCTATTTTAGCTAAAAGCGAAGCGCTCGCGGCCGAAGGTATGAATGAATATGATGCCTTTATGCAAGCCATTAATCACGTCCTTGCTGAAAATGCTAAACACGTTGCAGTGCCTAAACGCTTTACTTTAGGTGCCCGAGATATCTGGCATATTCAACAACGCCTAGATAAACGTTCAGGCCAGCGTGCATACCGCCTAAGCTTGCAGCCGAGATTTAAAGCCGCATATGATTTCCTATTATTGCGTGTTGAAAGTGGTGAGCAAGAGCAAGAAGAACTTGCAGCTTGGTGGACTGACTACCTCAAGAATGACGTCACCGGCCAAAAAGACATGGTGCGCAACTTAGGTAACCAAAGCAAACCTAAGCGTCGTTACAATAGACGTAAGCCAAAAAGAAAACCGAAAGAAGATTAAATGAATATTGCGTACATTGGATTGGGTGCAAACCTATCCGAACCGATGGCACAAATACAGCGAGCACTCGATGTGCTCGCCGCCCATCCAGACCTCTCGCTTGTCCAGCACTCTAGCCTGTATGGCTCAAAACCTATGGGCCCTCAAGATCAACCTGATTATGTGAATGCCGTAGCAAAACTAGCGACATCATTAACAGCAGCATCTTTACTCGATGTGTTGCAACAAATAGAGCTTGAACATGGTCGTGCACGCAAAGCTGAGCGCTGGGGACCGCGCACGCTCGATTTGGATATACTGCTTTTTAATACCGACACCATTAACAGTGATAGACTGACGGTGCCACATTACGGCTTGAAAGAAAGAGAATTTGTCGTCTATCCACTATTAGAGATAGCGCCAGAACTCAAATTACCTGATGGCACTGAGCTTAGCTCTTTAACACAAAAGTTACCACTTAACGGATTAACAATCCTCAAATAAACCAATCCAAGGGGTTTACCATGGCAAAAATTTCCGTCTCAACACTTGCCAAAATGAAGCGTGAAGGAACAAAAATAACAGCCCTCACCGCATACGATGCAAGTTTTGCAAAGTTATTTCACGACAATGGCGTAGATGTCATCTTAGTGGGTGATTCTCTGGGTATGGTTTTACAAGGTGGTGAAGACACTTTAGCCGTTACCACGGATGACATTGCCTATCACACCCGTTGTGTCAGAGCTGGTAGTAAAGAGCTATTCGTTATCGCCGATATGCCTTTTATGAGCTATTCAGATCCGCAGTCAGCCTGTCAGAATGCAGCTACCTTGATGCGCTCTGGTGCTAATATGGTTAAGCTTGAAGGTGGTGAATGGCTTTACGACAGCATTGCACTGCTTACTCAGCAAGGGATCCCAGTTTGTGGTCATTTAGGTTTAACCCCACAATCAGTGCACGTGTTTGGCGGCTTTAAAATTCAAGGTCGTGAAGAAGCACAAGCGCAAAAGATGATAGCCGATGCACAAGCGTTAGAACGTGCTGGTGCACAAATGATTGTGATTGAATGCGTGCCTTCAGCACTGGCTAAACGCATTACCGGCGCAGTGACAATTCCAGTCATTGGTATTGGCGCGGGTAAAGACACCGATGGCCAAATTTTGGTTATGCATGACTTGGTTGGTATTTCTGCAGGCTATATTCCTAAGTTTTCGAAGAACTTCCTGCTCGAAACTGGCAACATGCCAGATGCGGTGAAAAAGTTTTGTGCAGACGTGCAATCAGGTGAGTTCCCGGGGCCTGATCACGAATTTAATTAAATTTGCGATGAGCGATGCTTATCGCTGAGTCTGATCCAAGCGTTTTGTTTGGGTTAGTATTGTTATTATTGAGTTAGAGTACAACATGCAATCAGTTACTGAGATTAAATCGTTACGAAGCCAGATTAAAGCTTGGCGCCAACAAGGGTTGAGCATTGCCTTCGTACCAACGATGGGCAACCTTCACCGTGGTCATTTTTCCTTAGTAGAAAAAGCAAAAACCCTAGCGGATAAAGTCGTTGTCAGTATCTTTGTAAATCCAATGCAATTTGGTGCGAACGAAGACCTCGACAGCTATCCACGTACGCTTGAGCAAGACAAGCAAGGCCTTGCAGAACTAGAAACTGATATTGTGTTTACGCCTACCGTTGAGACCATATATCCTAACGGCCTAAATGCGCAAAGTTTTGTTGATGTACCAGGAGTATCAGAAGGACATTGTGGTGGCACACGCCCAGGACACTTTCGTGGCGTTGCAACGGTTGTCACTAAACTGTTTAACTTAGTACAACCTGATTTTGCCTGCTTTGGTGAAAAAGACTTTCAACAGTTACAGGTTATCAAAACAATGGTGAAAGACCTGTCTATGCCTGTTGAAGTGATTGGTGTTGCGACTCAAAGAGAAGTTTCTGGACTGGCGATGAGCTCACGTAATGGCTACCTCTCTGAATCAGAAAAAGATACTGCTAAAGTACTTTTTCAAGCACTAAAAGCAGCAGCTGGCGCTTTAGAAAACGGCGAAAAAGATTTTTCGAAGGTAACAAAAAATGCAACAGAAATGCTGCATAATGCAGGTTTAAAGTTGGATTATTTTAACATTTGTCAAAAAGATAGCTTGAAACCTGCTACACTCGAGGATAGTCAACTCGTCATTCTTGCCGCAGCTTTTCTCGGTAAAGTCAGACTGATTGATAATATTCAAGTCACAGTCTAAGGAATAATAATGAAAATTGCGTTCGCCTTGTTAGTACTTTCTACCACCCTACTAGGGTGTAGTAACTCTATCTCACCTGAGTTGAATCAATGTGCACAACAGAATTATCAATGCGAGCGCAACTGTGAGATGCAAAACACGCCAGAGACAATGTCGTTACAGATATGCACGGATAAATGTATTGAGCAGTATAATGCCTGCAAAGTACAGGCTGAAAAAATTACCGAGAGCAAACGATAGTTTGCTCTTTTTTAGCAAAAAATCCCCTTTATTCTTTTAAATACAAATACCTCCTGACTCCATCAGTTATTTTTTATTCACCTTTTTAGAATATTTTGCGATACAATAAACTGGTCTGATGAGATAGACATACAACACCAACTTAGCTTGGCTTAAGGCTTGATTTACTAAACAATGCAGGTTGTAAGCACTAACTTTTCTTAATAACTTGTTATTTCTGGTTTTTATTCTAATCTCTAAGACAAAAGTAACACGACTGTTGAGCTCAGTATCAGTGCTTTTAATGCGTGTTACAGACACGACTCTTTGCAAAGAAAATGGGAATCAATATGAAAAAATCTGCAATTGCATTAGCGATAGCGCTTGGGACAGTGAGTTTTCAAAGTGCCGCTGAGATCAGAATTAATGGTTTTGCTTCCATTATTGGTGGTCAAACGCTAGATAGTGACGACACACTATATGGCTATGATAATGATTTTGATATGGAAAATCGTAGCTTATTTGCTTTACAGCTGTCCGCCGATCTACAAGAAAGTCTAACTGCCACAGCACAGATCGTAGGTCGTGGCCAGAATGACTTTGATGCCGAGTTTGAATGGGCATACTTAACTTATGCGATTTCAGATTCTTCGCAGATAAGCGCAGGTAAAATGCGTATACCATTCTATCGCTATTCTGACTTTTTAGATGTGGGCTATGCATACCGCTGGGTTAAACCACCTCAATCTGTATATAACCTAAGCTTTAGCACCTATAACGGATTGAGTTATATCCATAATTCGACATTAGGGGAATGGGAAAGCACTGTACAGCTAGCTTTAGGCAGCGTAGATGACGACATTGTTGCTATTACCTATTCAGATGAAGCTGAGTTAAATAACACGGTAGGTATTAACTGGACACTAAGCAGAGATTGGTTCAGTGCGCGTGCGGCCTACTTTGCTACCGAAGCGAGCATCAGCGCAGCTAATAGCCCTGAACTATCAGGATTATTGGCAGGGTTAACTGGCTACGGGCTAACGCAACAAGCGGATGATATTGCTGTCGATAAAGATGATGCTTACTTTGCCGCGATTGGTATTGCTATCGACTACAACGATATCTTGTTCGATGCAGAATACACTCAGTTTGAAGTGGATAACAGCATACTTGCTAAACAACAGCAGTATTACGCTTCCCTCGGTTACCGTATTGATGCATGGACAGTCCACCTAACCTACGAACACAATGAAGATAAGAATGACAACGACGAGTTTAACTCTGTCCCACTCACCATCACCGCTCCAAATGGTGTAACCATTCCTGTCACGACCGATCCAACCAATCCAAATGCACCTTATTTAAGAACACTTGTTAATGGTGCGCTTGCAGGCGCTCGTGCAGAATCAGAAACGTGGAGTATTGGTGCACGTTATGACTTCCATCCGTCAGCAGCATTCAAGATTGAACTAAACCAATTCGATAACACGCTAACAGATCAAAAAGTTGAACTGTTGAGCTTCGGTATCGATTTAGTATTCTAACGGAGGTTAATATGATTAAAAAAATAATGACCTTAGGGCTACTATTAGCCAGTCAGGCAGTTTTAGCAGATGTTGCTGTTATCGTGAACTCAGCAAATGCATCTACTGTAGATGATGGTACTATCAAAAAATTATTCCTTGGCAAAAGCAAATCATTTGCCGATGGTAGTAGTGCGACCCCTGTGAATCAGGATGGTAACGCGGTATTTGACGAGTTTAACGACAAAGTGATTGGTAAATCTAGCTCTCAGCTAAATGCCCATTGGTCTAAATTAGTATTCACCGGTAAGGGAACACCTCCGAAGAAGCTAGATAGCGATCAAGCGGTAATCGATTTTGTTTCGAGCAATGCAGACGCAATTGGTTATATCGATGCTACTAAAGTAACCGGTGCCGTCAAAGTGATTGGTAAATACTAGGGCCTGTTGACCTTTGCTGTTTGATTTTTGTTCTTCTGAGTGGGTTTTGGTCGCGACGCCCGACTTGCCGCCTAGTGATCTAGGCAAAAGTTGAGCAACAATGAACAAAGCGCACTCAGGTGAACCCAAAGGGCAGCGCTTGATTGGCATTTCTACTGTGTTCTCGCCTGACTCACATAGAATGACTATGCTACGCAGGCTCTGCCTTGTATAAATACCAATCAAACTGCTGCAAAAGCAAACTTGAAAGATAAACAGGCCCTAATATTCCTTATCAAATAAAAACAGCCACTTAATGTGGCTGTTTTTATTTATCGTTTAAAAATTAAAGCATTAGACTCTAAATTTTGAGGTTGCATCTTTCAAGTTGTCGGACAGTACATGGAGATTCTCAGCAACGTCTTGTACTTCATTCAACGCTTGCATTGTGTCTTGGAAAGACTGGTGCATAGATGTCACATTGTTTACTACCATAGCGGCTACCGAGGTCTGTTCCTCCGTTGCCGCAGCAATTTGACCATTCATGCTATTAATTGACAAGATTTGTGCTGCTATCTGCTCAATCGACTGCCCAGTTTGTGCAGCAGCTTCAGCATTATTAATTGCCATACTGCTTGCACTTGTCATTGCTTTCACCGCTTGATTTGCTGCTTCTGTTAGCACATTTAAAAGTTCTCTTATCTCATTGGTCGACTTTGCTGTTCTTGAGGCTAATTCGCGGACTTCATCAGCAACCACCGCAAAACCTCGACCTTGCTCACCTGCACGAGCCGCCTCAATCGCAGCATTCAAGGCAAGTAAATTGGTTTGCTCTGCAATCGATGTGATCACATTTAAGATTTGCGTCACGTTCTGTGTATCATCAGCTAGCTTATTGATCGTCTCTGCTGCGTGATTAATTTCTTCACTTAACGCTTGTGATTCGTTAACTGACACCTGAATTTGGCGCTTACTCTGCTCAACTTCTTGTTCGGCCAGCTGAGCAGCATCAGAAGCTTGTGACGCTGAATGAGAGATATCACCCACACTTAACCGCATTTCTTCCATAGATTGACGTACTACTTCCGCGTCATGCGTTTGTTGATTCGTTGCCCCCTCAGCTTTTTCCATCCCCTGAATAAGGCGACTTGAGTCTTTCATCAAAGGTTCGACGACACTCATCACCTCAACAACAGCCCCTTTTAGTAACCCGACAAATTCATTAAAGTTTATGGATACCTGGCCAATTTCATCGTGAGAGCGCACATTGAGCGTGGTGGACAAAGAGCCCTGCCCTTGCGCTAATAGTTTCAGATTTTGCGCCGCATCCTTAGCTGAGTTGCCTATACCTCTTGCGATCATAACCGCTAAGAAAACCAGCACAAGTAAAGAAATAACGGCCACAATCAACATTATCGTGAGCGCGTTTGCTGAGCGCTCTTCGGTATTTTGAAGTAATTCAACAAAACGATCATTCGCGTTCGTTTTAGCCTTGGTAAAATCTGCGACTAAGCCTTCGTAGATTTCAGTTTTCTTTTTGGCATCTTCTTGGATACGAGAAAAATCAGCTGTACCATCTATCATTCCTCCAGCAATTTGTTGCGCAATTTTGCCGTACTGCGTAAGTTCATCGCTATTATCTGAGGGCATAAAGCCACTTTGTACCGACTCAATTTTTTGCAAGTTAGCTTGGATTTGCTGTTGATATTCTTTTGCTTTATCTAATAATTCAGCATCCCCGAAGGTTACAGCTTGAGTGAATAGCTCATCTAAATTCTGCAGCTTATTTGCGTTTTCTGTGGCGAGGTTAAGAATTTTGTATGTCTGCTCCTCTAATTCATTTAAGGCCCTTTGGTTAGAACTAATAGCGTTGTAATTAACAAACACGATAACCACAAAAGCGACAACCGCAACGAGCGTAATTGCGTGGATCTTTTTGGTGATACTAAGATCAGCAAAAGCAGTACCTAGACTCATATATACACCTTTTGAAGTAAGACGAGTTCATTATCGACTGATTTATTATAAATTTTAACTAAATATAGAATATTTCCAGCTTTTTTGCCGCCTGAGGATGAAGATTTAAACAAATTATTCAATCTGGGAACATAGAAGTGTGAAAATAAAAAATGCCGCTCAACGAGCGGCATCAATAACAACAAGTAATTAGCGGGTTGAGTAATTGATTAAAGTAAACCTAACTTTTTCAATTCACGTGTCGCCATTTCGCTAGAAAGAGGAACGTAACCATCTTTCTCAACGATCTTTTGACCTTCTTTAGACAACACCATCTTCAAGAATTCAGCCTCGATAGGTGCTAATTCTTTATTAGGGTGCTTGTTCACATATAGGTATAGGAAGCGAGACAGTGGGTATTTGCCCTGTGCCACATTTTCTAATGTTGCATCAACGTAGTTCGTGCCTTTTTTCGCTAATGGTACGGTACGTACGCCTGACGTTTTATAACCGATACCAGAATAACCAATCGCATTCACTGAAGACGAGATAGACTGTACTACAGACGCAGAACCTGGCTGCTCGTTAACATTATTGCGGAAGTCACCTTTACACAGTGCTTTTTTCTTGAAGTAACCATAAGTACCAGATACTGAGTTACGACCATAAAGCTGAATATCTTTTGCTGCCCAATCACCCGTTAGACCAACATCACTCCAGCGATTTGCCTGTGCTGCCGAACCACACTTGCGCGTTGAAGAGAAGATTGAATCAACCTGTTCAATTGTTAAGCCTTCAATTGGGTTATCTTTGTGTACAAATACTGCGAGCGCATCAATTGCTACGCGGATTTCTGTTGGCTTATAACCATAACGCTTTTCAAAAGCTTCGATTTCTTTTGATTTCATCTTACGGCTCATTGGGCCGAAGTTTGCCGTTGCTTCCGTTAGTGCAGGTGGCGCAGTAGAAGAACCAGCAGCTTGGATTTGGATATTTACGTTAGGGTAAATTCTTTTATATTCTTCTGCCCAAAACGTCATCATGTTGGCAAGCGTATCAGAACCTACAGAAGAGAAGTTTCCTGAGATACCGCTGGTTTTATTATACTCTGGTAACTTTTCGTCTAAAGCAGATACTTGAGTAGAAACTAATGTAGTAATAGCCACACCCATTGCGGCAACTAAGCTTTTAAATTTCATTGGGGTCACTCCAGTTGTTGGTCCCAGTTATTTTACGCAGCTCATTGTGCAGCGATAAAATGACAATAAAATTACTCTTAAATTACACTTTTATGACTTTCATCATTTGTCATAAAAATTCGCTTTTGTTTGGGGAAAGCAAACCAAAAGCGAGAGCCTTCACCCACTTTGCTTTCAATATGTAAAGCTGAGTCATGACGAGACAACACATGCTTAGTAATTGCTAAACCAAGGCCCGAGCCGCCTGTTTTTCGGCTTCGTGCTTTATCCACACGGTAAAAACGTTCAGTTAGTCGGTTAATGTGTTCAGGCGCGATACCATCGCCATTATCGACGACACTAAAGGTCGGCAAGTCGTTTTCTAAATACCAACGTACACGAATGTGCCCACCGGGTTTAGTGTAATGAATAGCATTAAAAATTAAATTTGAGTAAGCACTGCGTAACTCATCCCCAGCCCCTTTGATATCCAAAGTCGGATCAATGTCAAAAACGAGCTCATGGCCCTTTTCCTGATTAAGTGACTTCGCTTCGGTATAAATAAGATCAAGCATGGCAGGAATATTCACGGCTTTGTCATTGTCTTGCTTTCTCGCCCCTTCGATTCGAGACAAGGAAAGAAGTTGATTTACCAGACTATCCATCCGTTTACACTGATCTATCATAGTACCATGTGCTTTAGCCCACATTGCGGGGGGTGGCATATTATCGCTATCCATCATCTCTAGATAGCCAGCCATGACGGTTAGCGGCGTCCTTAGCTCATGAGATACATTTGCGACAAAGTCTTTGCGCATTTGCTCTAGTTGCTTTAGTCGGCTAACATCACGCGCCACTAGCATAAGCTGCTCGGCATACGGCATGACTCGTATTTCCAACACTTGCTCATGTGCAAGTCCGGTCTCAAGCTCTAATGCTTCATCAAAGCGATGTTCATGCATGTATTTTACAAATTTAGGATCTCGGATAAGGTTATCCAATCTTTGACCATGATCTGTAGGCCATTGCAAACCTAACACTTTCAAAGCTAATTGGTTACACCACACAATACTGAGATCTTGTTGCAGTACAACGACCGCGTCTGGGATAGCTTCAGCCCCCTCACGAAAGCGTCGGATCAGTTCAGCGAGCTCATTACGCTTTTTACGATTACGTTGCTGAAGCTGATAGATCCCTTCAAACACTTGCTCCCAAGCGCCCTTACCTTCAGGTGGATTAAAACTACGTTGGTTGAGCAGCCAGTCGCTCAAACGATAGAGTTGTTTGTAATGCCAAACTAATAAGACGAAAGCACCTATGAAAAGAAACAGAAAAGGTGCACTGACTAAATAGCCAATTAAGGCTAGTGGTAGGAAATACAAAAACAGGCGTCTCGTTAACGCCTGTTTATCAATCACTCGATACATAGACTAAATCCATTTAGGAACCAAATAATTCAGTTCCTCTTGGAATACTAATTACAGTTTACTCGAAAAGCGGTAACCTGCACCACGTACGGTTTGCACTAAGCGATCGTGGCCAAGCGGTGCGATAGCTTTACGTAAGCGACGAATATGAACGTCTACAGTGCGATCTTCAACGTACACATTAGTGCCCCATACGTGATCTAACAGCTGTTCACGGCTATAAACACGTTCAGGGTGTGTCATGAAGAAATGTAATAAACGAAACTCTGTCGGCCCCATATCTAACTCAGTGCCCGCAGATGTCACTCGGTGAGAAATAGGGTCTAAACGTAATCCGTGAACTTCTATCGCTTCTTCTAGCGACGTCGGTGAAACTCGACGCATTACCGCTTTAATACGAGCCATTAGCTCTTTAGGAGAGAAAGGCTTTGTCACATAATCATCCGCACCAACCTCTAATCCTTTAACTTTATCTTCCTCTTCACCTCTTGCCGTTAGCATGATGATTGGGATCTGACGGGTATATTCACTTTGCTTAAACTTTTTAGCAATTTGAATACCACTGCCTCCTGGCAGCATCCAGTCTAGTAGCACCATATCTGGATAAGGTTCTACCATAGCAGCAACTGCTGAATCATAGTCTTCCGCTTCAATTGCTTGAAAACCATTTTGCTCTAGTACGAACACCAACATTTCTCTGATAGGTGCTTCATCATCAACTACAAGTACTTTACGTGACATTCCCAATGTTCTCTCGTTACCGACGTTGTTGATGTCATTATTATGACTAACTGTGACATTTTTATGAAAGTGTAACGTGTAAACGCAAAACAAGCCAAAAAAATCTCTTTTTTGGCTACAAAGGGAATACCTTATTTATTTGTAATAATATGATTTTAAATATATTTTATACTAAAATATTGGTCTCAAAATAGTGTTTTCGAAATATGGACTACGATCTCCAAACCATACTACAAAAACTACGCTGCAATTCACCGCAAAATCAGCATGCTTTTTGTAAATAGCCTTACGCCTTTGTAAATTAAAAGTCATATCTCAATGTGACCGCCATCGTGTTGTGATCTTCGTTGTTATCCAAAGAAAATTTCGAATACCAAAGATACATACGAGCTTGTTTACTTAGACTTTTTTCCACACCTACTGAGGCTGCATTGCCAGAGTCTTTCAGCTTACCTGCAGCCCCATCCGAATCTTGATATTGAGCCAGTAAGGTATATGACTCAATCTGGTAAGCAGCACTCACCATGAAGCTATCTACTTCTTCATCACTATCAATCGCTTCATTTTGTTGATACATACCGCCGAGTTTAAAGTCCCCTAGTTTTCCTTGTACCGTCACGCGATTAATGTCTTGTCCCGCAACTTTATTGTCGTGGGCAACAGCAACATATACATTGGTTTTTTTGAGTTTGCTATCACCGTAACTTGCCGACAAAGATAAGCCATCTTCACCGTTTTGTTTGCTGTTGTCTTCGGCAATATAACTCACTGTAAACTGCAAATGATTAATAGCCGGAGTTGTATATTGCACGGTGTCACCAAGGCGATTTTCACCAACAAAGAACGAATTAATATCACCAGAAAAGTCATTCATTAAGTCCACTTTGCCTTGCGACTTTTTCATCGGTGTATCATCACGGCCGATCAGGAGCTGACCATAGCTCCCTTTAACCCCAAGATACTGAGAGCGTGCTGTAAGGTTATCACCTGACTTACCATCTTTGTCTTGATCTGTGATCTCAACTTGGAATTCATATTTATAAAAGACCTCAAGCCCATCCTGCAGCTTTGTCGATCCCTTTAACCCCATGCGAGAGTTATAACTCTCAATTGAAGTATCGCTATCACCGTCTTTATCAGAGTTTTGCACCCCGACATGAGCTCTACCGTATAGAGATACAGCTTCGTTTGCATAACTACAAACACTCATAGAGCAAAGGCTTAGAGCAACAAATGGTAGGTATTTCATTTTCATCTTTGATCACCTTGGATAGTATTTGGGCGCAGTACAACAAGGTTTGAGATGCCGAAGCCAGACAGAGAGGACGTAGCGAACAGATCTCGTATTGTTAAAGTTAGACACTTTTAGCTGGAGATCAAGAAACTGACTCCGGGATCAGTATTTTATTAACTGCTAGAGATCATCTATAGTCAGGATCAGATTTTTACCAACAAGATCGTCCCCAAGATCATTTTCTTACTAACCTCTTACTACTTAACGCTGGATCACGTTGGTATAAAAATGATCTAAGCGAGGCTAACTTATTGATCTGAGGTTTTGAAATATATCTACTTAGTTAAACAATGATCTTTGTTAGTAAAGATCTGATCCCTATTTACCTCGCTAGTAAAATGGCGATCCAAGTGTATTTTCACCTTGCAAGCCCTATTAAACATTGGCTTTCAATCATGGATCAGATACAAAAAAGCCTCTATTTCAGAGGCTTTTTGAAGTATCAGAGTGCGATGCACAATTTTACTTAGTCAAATTTTGATCCGTAAGTTATTTCACTTTAGGATCTAACTCACCAGTTAGATATCTCAAGTGCATATCATCAAGTGAAATTGGCTTGATCTTAGCAGCTTGACCAGCTGTACCAAACGCTTCGTAGCGCGCAACACAGATCTCAGTCATCGCTTTCGTCGCTTCCGCTAAGAATTTGCGAGGATCGAAATTACTTGGGTTTTGCGCAAGGTGGCGACGAATAGCACCTGTTGATGCTAAACGTAGATCAGTATCAATATTAACTTTACGAACACCGAATTTAATACCTTCAACAATTTGCTCGACCGGTACACCGTAAGTCTCAGGGATTTCGCCACCAAACTCATTGATGATTGCTAACCAATCCTGCGGTACTGAAGACGAACCATGCATTACTAAGTGAGTATCAGGAATACGAGCGTGGATTTCTTTGATGCGGTTAATTGCTAAGATATCGCCCGTTGGTGGACGAGTAAATTTATAAGCACCGTGTGATGTACCGCATGCAATAGCAAGCGCATCTACATTGGTTTTCTTGACGAAGTCTGCAGCTTCTTCAGGATCTGTCAGTAGCTGATCTTCTGTTAATTTACCTTCAGCGCCAATACCGTCTTCTTCACCAGCTTCACCGGTTTCAAGAGAACCAAGTACACCTAACTCGCCCTCAACAGACACGCCACAAGCGTGCGCCATTTCAACAGTACGACGAGTAACGTCCACATTATACTCGTAGCTTGAAGGCGTTTTACCGTCTTCCATTAGAGAGCCGTCCATCATGACTGATGAGAAACCAAGTTGAATTGAGCGCTGGCATACAGCAGGTGAAGTACCATGATCTTGGTGCATTACAACTGGAATATGAGGCCATTCTTCTACAGCCGCTAAAATCATGTGGCGGATAAATGGTGCACCAGCATATTTGCGTGCACCAGCAGAACCTTGCACGATAACCGGACTATTTGTCTTGTCCGCAGCTTCCATAATCGCACGCATTTGCTCTTGGTTATTCACGTTGAATGCCGGAACGCCATAACCATGCTCAGCTGCATGATCGAGAAGTTGACGCATACTGATTAAAGCCATATTGCTTTTCTCCAATTGTTGATAGCCACCGCTATCGGTTTGAACGGATAATATGTTTACACCAGCCAACGCTGATGAAGTTAACCACTTTATTTGTTGGCTAACCGGACGCTACGCGTCGTCAAGCAAACATCAAGTATGTGAGAGAGTGATGTTTACCTGATATTAAGAGGCAGCTTAACGCTACCTCAATCAATTTTAGTCTCTAGCTCGCTGCTCAAGCATGGCGACCGCAGGAAGCGTTTTACCCTCAAGAAATTCAAGGAAAGCACCGCCACCTGTAGAAATATAAGAGATATCTTGCTCAACACCATACTTATCGATAGCAGCTAACGTATCGCCACCACCAGCAATTGAGAATGCTGACGACTTAGCGATAGCATTGGCAATCGCTTCAGTACCATTACCAAATTGATCAAATTCAAATACACCCACTGGGCCATTCCAAACCACAGTGCCAGCATTTGCAATGATCTCGGCAAGTTGAGTTGCAGTATCAGGACCGATGTCGAAGATCATGTCTTCGTCTGAAACTTCGCTCGCATCTTTAATGGTAGCAACTGCAGATTCTGAAAACTCATTACCGACAACCACATCAGTCGGAACAGGAATATCACCGTCATTCGCTCTGGCAGCAGCCACTAGCTTGTTCGCTTCAGGGATCAAGTCCGCTTCGTACAGCGACTTACCAACAGGGTTACCCGCTGCAGCAATGAAAGTATTCGCGATACCACCACCAGTAACGAGTTGGTCAACAACCTTAGACAATGAATCAAGCACGGTTAGTTTGGTTGATACTTTAGAGCCGCCAACGATAGCCACCAAAGGACGAGCTGGATTATCTAGTGCTTTGCCAAGCGCGTCGAGTTCTGCCGCAAGCAATGGACCTGCACAAGCCACCTCAGCGTACAAGCCAACACCATGTGTTGAAGCCTGTGCGCGGTGCGCAGTACCAAAGGCATCCATCACGTAGACATCACAAAGCGCTGCTAGTTTTTTCGCAAGTACTTCATCGTCTTTCTTCTCGCCAACGTTAAAACGCACGTTTTCGAATACGATAACTTCATTGTCTTGTACATCCACGCCGTCAAGATAGTCAGTCACTAAACGTACATCTTGAGATAACGCATCATTAAGATAATCCACAACCGGCTGCATGGAGTATTGTGCATCATATTCTCCCTCGGTTGGACGACCAAGGTGAGACATCACCATCACTTTAGCACCTTTTTCTAGCGCTAATTTGATACTAGGTAGTGCAGCACGGATCCGCGCGTCCGACGCGACTTTGCCATCTTTAATTGGCACATTTAGGTCTTCGCGGATCAACACACGCTTGCCGTTTAAATCTAAATCCGCCATCTTAATGACTGACATTGGACATCTCCTTAAAGAACGATACATTTTGTTATCTACAAGGCAGCAATCGTTTGCTACCTCGGTTTGAATTATTGTTTTAATTTTGTGCAGACAATTTGATTATAACAGCGTCTGAAACAAATGATTAGCCACGCATCATCACGCAAGCGGTATCAAGCATACGATTAGCAAAACCCCACTCGTTATCACACCAAACTAGCAGCTTAACCAAGCGCTTGTGACTCACTCGAGTTTGCGTACCATCTATAATACAAGAATGTGGATCGTGATTAAAATCAACCGACACTAGCGGCTCTTCAGTGTAGCTCAGTACCCCTTCTAAACGACCACCAGCAGCCTGCTTTAGAACTGAGTTTACCGCATCAATTGTGACATTTTCATTGAGCGTCACACTCAGATCCATCGCCGTAACATTGATTGTTGGCACCCGCACCGCGATCGCCTCAAAACGACCTTGGAACTTAGGTAAAATACGTTCAATACCGCGAGCCAGCTTAGTATCAACAGGAATGATGGATTGGCTTGCCGCACGCGTACGCCGCAAATCACTGTGATAAGCATCAATCACTTGTTGATCATGCATAGAGGCGTGAATAGTCGTAATAGCACCGGACTCAACACCAAACTTATCGTCTAGCACTTTAATTACCGGAACAATACAGTTTGTCGTACATGAGCCGTTAGACACAATGGTGTGCTCAGGTAACAGTATTTCTTCGTTGATACCGAAGATCACCGTCGCATCAACATCAGCATCCGCAGGATGTGAAAATAATACTTTCTTTGCCCCAGCCTGAATATGCGCAAGTGCGTGCTGACGAGAATGATAGACGCCAGTGCAATCGAGCACCACATCAACATCCAGCGCGCGCCAAGGCAGGTGACTTGGATCTGGCTCTGAAAATAACTGGATCTTATCCTCAGCTACTTCCAAAAAAGATTCTGTTAACGAAACTGGAAAAGCAAAACGCCCATGTGAGGTATCGTATTTTAGAAGATGCGCGATCCCTTTAGGATCCGCCAACTCATTGATGGCTACAATTTGTATTTCGTGGTGACGACCCGACTCATAGAGTGCTCTTACGATATTACGCCCTATTCGACCAAAGCCATTAATTGCAAGCTTGATTGTCATTAAATTGAAAATCCATGAAGTCGCAAGTACGAAAGTTCCCCTTCGTTTTGATGGCGCTATTGTAATCGACCTGAGTGAAATGTGTAAGGGGCTAGGGCAATTTTTTAACTCAAGTTAAATCCGCAATTTTACATTTACCGCCAGCACAAATGGCCTGAGATTGCGCCAACAGTAGTTCCGCTGTCGCTAAAGCATCGCTAAGCGCATCATGCAATTGGTGAGGAGGTAAACCATAACGCATTCTACAAGCGTTTAGTGTTAATGCGTCTTGCGCCAACGGATAGCCTTGCTTTAACACACGACGCTTATCTATCTGCATGGTATCTAACAGCAAAGCAGGTCTTACGTTTAGCTCAAAGCGCTGAAATGCCGCCTTAAGAAACGCCCAATCCATCTGTACGTTATGACATACCAACACTTTACCGTGGAGCGCGCGCTGAAGCGCCAGCAACAAAGTTTGTAAGGACTCACCGTCAGCTAATCTGCTACTATCAATACCGTGGAAAACTGGACTTTGTGCAAGCGTTCTCACTTCACTGTTCAAATGATACTGCGCATCTTTCACTTGGATCCGCATATTTTTAATTGGCAACCAACCAGCCGACACAATTTCATGGCGCTTAGGATCAAGACCTGTGAGCTCAAGGTCAAGCACCACCAACTCGGCTTGCGCAAACGGCAGATGTTTATGGTGCCACTTAGCAACTGAGTGAGAAAACCAGTTCATTGCTTATAAACTCCCTCGAGCAAACTTAAACGCACTCGCCTGCTGTGCTTGTTTGACTAAATAAAATGCTTCTTTGAGTTGATGGCGTTCAAGAGAGGAGAGGTTTTCTGGGTTAATACAATTTCCTGGTAAACCTTCACGGTTGATTTGGGTCTTTAACCGCAATTGTGTTAAAAACCGCCAACAGTCTTTTAGATTGTCGATATCCGACTTGGCAAGTAATGGGCTTTTAGTCAGTGCTTCCAGGCGCTCTAATGTGTTAGCTCTTGCAACCCCAACCTTGAGCGCATACAACCTAACCACATCGTTGATAATGGCAACCCCACGTTTTTTCAGATCTAAATACTTATGTTTGCTCTTGTCTTTTTCCAGCTTAAATTGTTGAAATATCCCGATCGGTACCGAATTTGCGTTGATGTCTGTCGCCATTGCCGCATAAAACAGCTCGTTTCGACTGATCTGATCCAAAGATTGGCGCAGGGTCGCATAGAGATCGCTGGCGCCATCAATAAAACGCATATCAAAGTAGATCTTGCAATTAAGCATCGCTTTTGGCGTAGGAGACAAGATCCACTTGCTAAATTTGGCGGTCCACTGGGCAACTGTGCCACGGCAGTCTGCATTACTAGCCATGATATTTCCTGGGCAAGATTGAATACCGCACTCGTTGAGTTGCTCACAGACAAACGCGCCTAAAGCAGCAAAGTAACGACGATCGTTTTCGCTGATATTATCTGGTAGCAACAAACCATTGTCTTGGTCTGAATGTAAGGTCTGCTCTTCTCGTGCCTGAGAGCCAAAACAGATCCACGCAAAACGGCATGGTGCAGCACCGTGCTGCTGTTGATATAAATAGATTAATCTTGATGTTAGCGCATCAGTGAGGCCACTTAATAGCTTGCCAATCAGTGAAATATCTTCGATATGATAGGAAAATTGACGCAATAGATCCGGGATCTCCTGAGCGCAGTTTTTGATAGCCAGAAGATTTTGCGCTTTATAGATTCTGCCAATAAGTTGCACCGGATCACTTTTTTGCTGTCTCAGCAGATCGGTGCTGGTCAGCATGCCCAGTGGTTTATATGCTTCATTTAACACTGGCAAGTGATGAATATTGTGCTTAAGCATTAAATGCAGGGCCGAAAACACACGGTTGTTTTCGAAAATATGTTTTGGCTTTTCCGTCATGATCTCAGCAAGTGGAGCACTGGGATCTTTGTCTTGCGCTAGAACTCGATTGCGCAGATCTCTATCCGTCACAACGCCAACCAAGCGCGCTTGCTCCGTGACCATAATTGATGAAACACGATGCTGGCTCATCAATTTGGCAGCGTCACGAATACTCGCTGTCGGCGCGATAGTAACCGCGTCTTTAGTCATTAGCTCAGATATTTTCCGCTCTGACCAAGTTTCGCTTTGCTGTTTATAACGAGAAGAAAGTAGTCGGTTAGCATGTGCTCTAACAAAGTATTGCTCAAAAGGTTTATATTCTCGGCGCAAAAAATCAAAGTTCTGCTCATTGAGAATATAAACCAAGCCATCTTTTTGAACTTCGATGCGATTTTGAATGGCATCACCGGTTAATAAAGAAGGATAACCAAAGTAATCTCCCTCACTCATACGACCAATGACTTCGTCTTTTGCAGAGATCAAATCAACCACACCTGAGCGCAGCAGATATAGATTTGGCTTGCCATCTTGAAGCCAATCTTGTTGATTCGTCTGGCTAAGATAAACAATTTCGATATGTTTTGAAAAGTAGCTGGCAGCCGCTTCGGGCAATTCAGAAAACGGGGCTTGTTTATAAACAAACTGAAAGACATCTTGAATTTCTGGCGTCATACCTAACTGTCCTTTTAATCGTCTACAATTTTGCACTATCAAAAACAAATTTGCCCAGCACGCTGGCTGGGCAAATTCGATTAGCATTGCTTAGTGTGCGTGAGCAGCGCTAGACCCTTTAGGGTTACGGATCCCATCAACCATCACTTTGACTTCTTCAGGTGTATCCGCAGTCACCTTCATAACCAGTGCAGCTACAACGAAGTTCACTAGCATACCTACAATACCGATCCCTTCAGGAGAAATCCCAAACAACCAGTTTGCAGGGGCATTTAGCTCAGGGCTAACAAACTTAAAGTAAATAATATAAGCCGCAGTGAAACCTATACCCGTTACCATGCCGGCAATCGCACCTTCTTTATTCATTCGCTTAGAGAATATCCCCATGATAATTGCAGGGAAGAAACTCGCCGCAGCTAGCCCGAAGGCAAATGCAACCACCGAGGCAACAAATCCTGGCGGGTTTATACCAAAATATGCTGAGATCCCAATCGCTACCATCGCTGCTAAACGCGCGGCTAGCAGTTCTTGTTTATCGTTGATATCCGGCTTAATGGTACGCTTCAACAAGTCATGTGATACCGATGTTGAAATAACCAGTAGCAAACCAGCGGTTGTCGATAGCGCTGCTGCAATACCACCTGCAGCGACCAATGCAATCACCCACGCAGGCAGATTTGCAATTTCTGGATTCGCCAATACCATAATATCGCGGTCAATCTTCACTTCGTTTGCACTGGCAGGATCGTCAATCTTACCTGCAGAGTACTGCATTTTGCCATCACCATTCTTATCATTGAATACGATAAGGCCCGTCCTTTCCCAGTTTTTCACCCACTGTGGTGCTTCTTCATATACCGTGCCACTACCATCTTTACCGTTGATAGTATCGATCATGTTTACACGAGCGAACGACGCAACAGCGGGTGCAGTTGTATATACGATAGCGATAAACACTAAGGTCCAAGCGGCTGAAATACGAGTGTCTTTTACTCTTGGAACGGTAAAAAAGCGAACAATTACATGTGGCAGACCAGCAGTACCAACCATAAGTGCAGCGGTAATAGCAAACACATCAACCATACTCTTAGAGCCTTCAGTGTACTGCGCAAAACCGAGCTCGGTACTGAGTCCATCTAGCTTGTCGAGTAGGTAGGTGCCCGAGCCATCAGCCAACGTAGCGCCAAAACCGGTTTGTGGAAGTAAATGGCCCGTCATCATCAGTGAGATGAAAATAGCAGGAACTAAATAAGCAAAGACAAGTACACAATATTGAGCGACCTGTGTATAAGTGATCCCCTTCATACCGCCAAGTACCGCGTAGAAGAATACAATCACCATACCGATGTAAACACCCGTTTCAATATCCACTTCGAGGAAACGAGAGAACACCACACCAACACCACGCATTTGACCGGCAATATAGGTAAAACAAATGAAGATAGCACACAGGATCGCAACCACACGTGCAACCTGAGAATAGTAACGATCACCAATAAAATCTGGTACCGTGAACTTACCGAATTTACGCAAATAAGGTGCTAAACACAGGGCAAGTAATACATAACCGCCGGTCCACCCCATGAGGTAAACACCGCCGTCGTAACCAGCGAAGGAAATAATCCCCGCCATTGAAATAAAGGACGCTGCACTCATCCAATCTGCAGCAGTTGCCATACCGTTTGCAACAGGAGGTACACCGCCGCCAGCAACATAGAATTCATTCGTGGACCCAGCTCTCGCCCAGATAGCGATACCGATATAGAGCGCAAAACTAAGGCCGACGATAATAAAAGTTAAAATTTGAACATCCATCGATTAGCTCCTCACTCATCCACGCCGTATTTTTTATCTAACGCATTCATTTTTGAAACGTAGACAAAAATTAACGCAACAAAAGTATAAATTGCGCCTTGCTGAGAAAACCAAAATCCGAGTTTAAATCCAAAAAAACGAACTTCGTTGAGCACATCAACTAACAGGATGCCGAATCCAAATGAAACGACAAACCAAATAGCGAGTAGCTTAAACATCAAGGCGAGATTTTCTGACCAATATGCTTTCGCTTGTTCTTCACTTTTAAAAGCCATTTTAAATCTCCTATCACCCGCTCCAACATGGAGCAAGTTGTGTTAATAGACCTTAATGAGAGTAGCAACGGCTTGGTAAGTTGAAATTGAGACCTTAGTCGTAACGGCAAATTAACGTTTACGTAAACTGCAGATGCGTGATATTCATAAGAATTAAAAAGTCTTTATAAACAAAAAGATAAGTCAAAACAGGTTGGATGAAGATGTATTTTCAATGAGTGGATGCGACAGTAAGACATTAGTCTAACTTGAATGGTGAATGAACGTCTTCACTCACCAAAGAAAACTCTAACACTTTGATTTTAAATAAGATATAAATCTCAAATAAAATTATAGAGTAAACTAGACTATGGGTGCCATTTGTTTGCTAAAGTATGACGATATTAATACCAAAAACTATAACAAACATTATGACTGCCATTTTACTCCTTGTTGCCGCTGCTTATATTGGTGTACTTTTTTGGCTCGCCAACTGGGGAGATAAAACCACCCCCCGCGCACTCAAAATTAGTCATCATCCGTTTGTTTATGCCTTTTCCTTAGGGATTTATTGTACCTCTTGGACTTATTACGGCTCGGTAGGTACTGCGGCCACCAGTAGCTGGCATTACTTCCCTATTCTATTGGGGCCCATTTTACTGTTTTTGTTCGGTCAGGGGTTTTTGCGCAAACTCATATTGGTCAGTAAAAAGCAGAATATCACCACCATTGCAGACTTCATTTCGGCACGATACGGTAAACGCCAAACTACGGCCGTCATGGTAACGATGATAGCCCTATTGGCAACCATTCCATATATTGCACTCCAGCTCAAAGCCTTGAGTAGTAGCTTTTTGTTATTACAGCAGGATGAGCAAGTGTCTGGCACTGCGCTCGCATTAGCTGGCACCTTGATCATGGCATTATTTGCGATTTTCTTTGGCACCAGAAAGGTAGATGTGACTGAGTATCGCTCAGGGTTGATGTTGGCCGTTGCTTTTGAATCTATCGTTAAACTACTCGCACTCGGTATTGTTGCCGTGCTTGCATGGCAATCTTTAGCTCAAGTTCCAGACTCATTTGAAGCATTGAGCGAACATTGGCAATCTTTTGACTTCTTTAACTTCAACTTCGTTGGACAAACGCTTATGGCAGCGGCTGCCATCGTCTGTTTGCCCCGACAATTTCATGTTGTGGTGGTAGATAACCACAATACTTCACACTTAAAAACCGCACGCTGGGCATTTACACTTTACCTGTTATTGATAGCAGCCATGATCATCCCAATCGCTACCGCCGCTATCCACCCCGATATTGGCTATGGTGCGGCACCGGATAGTTTCGTACTCGCTTTACCTATCATGATGGAGCATCCGATCCTAGCTACATTTGTATTTATCGGCGGTTTATCTGCGGCAACGGCCATGATAGTCGTTGCGACTCTCACACTTAGTACCATGTTATCAAACGATGTGGTATTGCCTCTGTTGTTCAAGCGTAAATTTAAGAAGAACATTCTTAACAGCAGTTTTAAGAGTCAAATACTCTTAGTCCGACGCTTTGTTATCGCCGCAATCTTATTACTTTCATATATGTACCAGCAATGGTTTGGTCATGGTGAAGCACTCGCAAATATGGGGTTAGTTGCCTTCTCATTGGTGACTCAGCTATTGCCTGCAATTGTCGGTGGACTTTATTGGCGCAAAGGCCATGCGTATGGCGTATATGCGGGGCTCATCGCAGGTTTTATCTGCTGGATGCTATTTCTTATGTTTCCAATTCTGGAAGCAGGTGGATTACTTGATTATGAAATGCGCCAGACCCTTATCACCCGAGGAACTTTACTTGCACTGCTCGCCAACATTAGCTGCTATATTAGCTTTTCTATCGGTGCACAGGAGCGCCTAATCGACCGTATTCAGGCCGCGGCATTCGTAAACCCTAAAGATCAGGCTGCTCTCTCTAAACGCTTGAATAAACAAGTTCGCGCTACCGTGTATGACTTTAAAGTGCTACTACAAACCTTCTTGGGGGTTCAGCGCAGTCAGCAATTGCTCGGGCACTATGCTCAAAATAATATTTTAGAAGATAATGACGCGTACCCAGCTCCTGAATTTATCTCATTCTGCGAGCGCGCACTCACGGGAGTGCTCGGTGCTTCATCAGCCCAAGCTCTGATCCGTACCGTGTCATCGGGTCGCCAAATGGCATTTGAAGAGGTGGTTAACTTTTTTGATGAAACCACACAAGCACTACAGTTCAACCAAAACCTACTTTATACCTCATTAGAAAATTTAAGCCATGGGATTTCGGTTGTTGATAAAGATCTAAAACTAGTTGCATGGAACAGGCGTTATCACGAGATGTTCGCCTACCCTGATGGTTTCTTAGAAGTAGGACAACCGATAGAAGAAGTGATCCGCTTTAACGCCGAGCGCGGTGAATGCGGACCTGGAGAAATTGATAAACACGTCGATAAACGAGTTCAACATCTGAAAAATGGCACTCCTCACCACTTTATTCGCCACCGCCGTAATGGCCAAGTATTTGAGATGACGGGAAACCCGCTTCCTGAAGGCGGGTTTGTGACGAGTTTTTCAGATATCACCACGCATATTGCGACGCAAAACGCACTGGAAGAAATCAATATGGATCTAGAGAACCGTATTGAAGCCAGAACCCAAGAGATCCGCACCATTAATATGGATCTTAAAGCGGAAATAGCCAATCGTCACGAAACAGAGCAGGCACTAATGGCCGCTAAAAAAGAAGCTGAACAAGCAAATGAGAGTAAAACCCGCTTCTTAGCGCTTGCCAGTCATGATATTTTGCAGCCACTCAATGCCGCACGCCTGTACTTAGCAGCAATTGATACCCACAATCTAATAAGTAAAGATCAGGGTAACTTTGAAAAACTCACCGATAGTCTAGACTCTACCGTGCACCTGATGAGCGCGCTTTTGGATATTGCAAAACTTGAGCAAGGTGCAATGAAGCCCACTCCTAGGCACTTCAACATTGACGATATCTTATTACCACTGGCAAATGAGTATGCCATCATTTCAAAAGAGAAAGGTCTCGAACTTAAGGTGAGAAGCTCCCACAGCATTGTACATAGCGACACCACTTACCTACGCCGGATCATTCAAAATCTAGTTTCCAATGCCGTTAAATATACCGAAAGTGGCAAAGTACTTATCGCCTGTCGATGCCGTAAACATAGTTTAAGGCTTGAAGTATGGGATACCGGTCCTGGTATTTCAAACCATGAGCAAAATAAGATATTTAACGATTTTTATCGTATTCAAGCGGGCGATAATAAAGGTATTGGGCTTGGGCTTGGTGTTGTAAAGCGTCTATGCGATCTCTTATCCATCACAATTTCAGTGAACTCGGTTGTCAATCAAGGCAGCCGCTTTGCCATAGACATACCCTATGGCAATGTGGATTTACTCCAAGTAAAAGAAGATATTAGCCAAAAACCGCAAAGCAAAACTCAACTTAATGTCATCGCGGTTGATGACGACCCGAAAAACCTAGAAGCCATGGCGAGCCTGCTAGATAAATGGCATTGCCACTATCAGCTGTTTTACAAAGTAGAGGACGCGCTTGCTTACGCAAAACACAATCCCGCACCAGATGTTATTTTAATGGATTACCAACTTAACGATAACTGTGATGGGATCTCTTTGATCAAATCGCTACGCATCGTATGGCAAAATACGGTTCCAGCTATTTTAATTACCGCCGTGAGGGATGAAGAAGTAAAAATCGCCGCTAAAAGTGAGCAGATCCATTACCTGTCTAAGCCAGTAAAGCCAGCAAAACTCAAAGCTCTGCTCAACCATGGACGGTGATCAAAAAAGCCTAAATAAACTTAGGCTTTAGTCTCGGATATCAAAGCTTTACCATTATTGTAAAGCTAAGCAAGAACTAGTGTGATGCCAGTGCCAGTAATTGATTTTCAGCTTCTACGAAGTCGCTAACTTGTTCGGCTGTATAAAAAATCTCTCCCTTCACAGTCATCACTAAACTAAACTGGCTCTTGTGCTGTGCAATAAACAACTCATCAACAGTCACATCCGAAATCTCTTCTATCAGTGGTCTTATCCCCTAAATTATCATTATTTGGACTGTCTGGAGATGAATCATCAGAGCCAGAACCTGCCAATAGCAAACCCAAGGCAATACAACTCAACGTAAATCTATTTTTCATGGATATCCCTCCTCGGTCCTTTAAAGTAACGCAACACGGTTCTTTACGTGCTTTCATTGCGATGCAGTTACACCTAAGTGATAGCTTCACTGTTGAACTATCTGACAAAAATCGTCTTAACGAAAAACCTGTGAGATTTTTTCTGCCAGCTAGAAATTAATTACATTTGATACCTATTTGTTGCTAGGATAATGAAGTAATAACAAGATAGGGAATGCGCATGGATATCATTGCACTGCTGGCCGATTGGCAAAGAGGCAGCAAAGAAAGTGAGAAAAAGCTTAAAGCCTTAGTTTATAACCACTTAAAAACCGTTTGTAGTTTACACCTTGAAGCACACAAGAAACAAATGGACGCGACATTCATTCTAAGCCATTTGCCTAATACTACCTGCCTCTTGCACCAATCCTTAATGGAATTGATCCCTCCAAGCTATGGCATTGAGCATAAGACACACTTTAATCGCTACTTAAGCCTTTTTGTACGTAATATGCTACGAGATGAAATTCGCAAATTAAAAGCACAAAAGAGAACACCACCTACTTATTGGATTGAAGAAGCTACAGAGGCACCTCCTGACCAATATCTAGCACTAGATAGTGCCCTTTCACTGCTTGCGAAACAACACCCAACAAAAGCAGATATTTTTTCACAGCATTATTTTTTGGGCCTTGAGCCTGAACAATTGGCTCAGCAACTTAATATTTCAACAGCGACTGTTTATAGAGAGCTCAAAGCCGCAAAAGCCTTTATCAGGGTAAATGCGTAAAATAATAAAGGAAGCCCTATGACTTTTAATGATGCGCTCAGCGTATTTGATCACTTACTTGACAATTATTCTCAAAACCTGACCGCGGGTTTAAATAGCATACCCGAATTGTCGCCACAACTGAGAGATGAAGTAACGGCATTAATCTCAGCACATGAACAAAATGTGCAGCAAACTTTGTTTAGCAATATCATTGCGGCTCAAGTAGATACTTTAGATGCAGATAAAGATTTGCTTTCACTCACCGGTGAACAGATCCAACACTTTAAACTCAAAACGCTACTGGGCTCGGGCGGTATGGGGGTGGTGTATCTTGCTGAGCGCTGCGACGGCCAACTAGAACAACAAGTCGCCATTAAAATTATTGCGCCATCAATCACTTTGTTAACCTCAAAAGAACTCGCGTTTAAAGAAGCGCAATATTTGGCCCGCTTAAACCACCCCAATATTGCTAAAGTGTACGACGTTGGCACAACAGAAAGTGGCCTAATTTACCTAATCATGGAATACATAGAAGGCGACCCCTTACAGCAGTTTTGTGCAACTGCGACTAATGATGAAATGCTGAAGCTACTGATTAAAGTATGTGATGCAGTAAGCTACTCTCACCAAAATCGAATTATTCATGGTGATTTAAAGCCCGATAATATCTTGGTGGATAAGCTGGGTGAGCCAAAACTGGTTGACTTTGGCGTAGCTCATACGCTAAGCGAGCAAAGTAACGCAACCTATTCAGCATATATCAATGGGCTAAGTAGAGACTACGCCAGCCCAGAGCAGCTTGCTGGAGAGCCATTAACCACACAAAGTGATGTGTATAGCTTGGGCAAGATCTTAAAAAAACGATTAAATTCGGAAACTAATAGGGCTAAAGTTAATGCTGATTTACTTGCAGTATTAGACAGAGCAACTTCAGCGGCCTTATCAGTAAGATATAGTTCAATCGCCTTATTGCAGGCCGATCTTCATGCAGTTTATGAAAAAAAGCCTTTATCAGCTACAACAAAGAAAAATACAATTCTTTATAGGTTGCAAAAACGATTCTACCGTCAGCCATTTCTTACCTCACTTTTATCTGTAGCAGTACTTGCAATCATCACAATGACCGCAGCACTGATTGTTAAAAACCAACACTTAAATGAACAGTATCAGCAAAAGTCGGCAATTGTTAACTACTTAAAAGATGTCTTTTATGCCGCAGATCCGAGATATTACAACGGAGAAAAGCCTGATTATGCACAGCTTCTATATTCTGGTAGCGCTAATTTAGACACTCAATTACCTAAGCAGAACGACGCCAGAATAGAAATTAAAGAAATTATCGCTCGCGCACTATTATCACTCGGAGATTATGAAAGGGCACGAATGCTGTTAGAGTCAGATATAGATAGCAACAAGCTCAATATACCCTTGGCAGAAACCATGTTCTATCAAGGTGCTTATGACCAAGCTGATGAGCTATTAAGCAAACTCACTCTAAGGCATGGTAGTGAAGAGTGGATAGAAAAAATCATCATTAGAAGTGCGATTCAATTAAAGCGAGGCAACAATAAAGAAGCCGTTGAAACGCTAGATAAACTTGCAAACCTAGTTCCAAGCACCGCAAACCAACAAAGACAGCTCATTCAAGCATCAGTAAAAAAAGCCATAGCTTACGATGAGCAGAGCATGTTTCAAGAAGCACTGCAAGAAATACAAAAAGCTGCTAAGCTGGCAGAAGCCACCTACCCTGCTGACCATATTGGCCTACTTGATGTTTACAATACTCATGGCAACATTCTAAGTAGCTTAGGTGAGCTTGAAAAGGCCAGTAAGATATATAAAAAGCACCTTAACATTACCAAAAAGGTACTCGGTGAGCAGCACCCTTCCACCGGTAATGCATACAGAAACATCGGCTTTATAGAAGAAATGCAGGATCATTTCGAACTCGCGATCGAGTATTACAAGTCTAGCGAGTCCATTTTTTTAGAAAGTTATGGTGAGGACCATGAACAACTGGCATTTTTATGGAATGACATCGGGATAGCCTCACGCCTACGAGGAGACTTTGAGCAATCAGAGCACTATTTATTGAAAGCAGCTACAACCGCCAAAAAGGTGCTAGGTAAAAACAACCCCAATGTAGCTAGTATTTTAGGTAATCTCGCCATTGCTCAATTTTATTTAAAAAGACACGAGCAAGCTATCGATACGCTAAACTCCGCTTTAAAAATTGATTTATTATCATCGGGAGAGCTTCATAGCCGAACTGGTCATAGATATTTCTGGTTAGGTTTTGTTCATGCAAATATTGGGGAGCTGGAACAAGCAAAAAAATATAATTCGAAATCAGTAGATGTATTTTCGCAGATATATCCTAAGGGAAATAAAACGACTTGGGACGCAATCATGCACAAGTTAACTATACAGTTGTCAAAAAAAGAGTATAAACAACTTGAAGAAAGCTTTATAGCTGCTGAAGAGTTTATACGCAGTTCAGCTGAACAGACTCGTTTTTCGAATGATATAAATAAGGTAAAGGTGCTTAGTGCGTTAATTAGAGGAGATATTGAACAAGCGAAAATAGCATCATCTAAAATTGATGTAACGGTTTCGCATGATAGTAGCGAGGCATTACTTAATTTTTGGAAAAATATTCCGCATAAAAAACACACAGATTTATCTAAGGCTAAACAACAAACCTATAATCACCGAGGAGTCAGACGGATAGAAGAACTTCATAGCTTGCAAAACTGCTACATTAACAAGCCTCTTTCTGAGTGCAAAATAGCAAGTCCAGTGTTACTTTTGCTCTAGTTTTGCAGAATAATGGTAATTTCTGGCAGAGCCTTAGCGATAGCGGTGTTTAACTTACTTTTCTCAGTTCAAAATTGGTCAATTAATTAACGCTATTGGTATTAAAGCCAGACTCAATCTTTAATAATTGAGCCTGGCTTACTAGTTATACGCAGTTCGTTTAAGCCATTGGCTAATGAGGGTAGACCTTGATGTAGCGTGTGTGTTCATTGACTTCAATGACCATATAAGACTTACCGTAGTAACCCAGTTCTGCATAGTTGCCATCAACGCCATTCGCTAGGTTTTGGTGGTTCAATACGTTGCTTGTTATGTAAGTTTGATACAAGTTTCCATTGTGATCCTTAACTGCATCAATGTGAGCATACTCATTGTCTTCGACCATAATGACGTAATATCTGTAAGAACCATAAAACCTTCTGGCTGATGCTGAGTCGGTATCACCAATTTTTTTGTATCCGTGCTCTAGCGGCGCAAGCCACTCATTATGATTGGCAAGCCTATTATTGCCGGCAAAAACAGAATATTTATGCCTGCCTGGCGCCGCTTGTATATATTTTCTTGCTAACTCTCTGTCATAAAAGAAGTATTCTTCTGCCTCACCAGAGCAATTATTGAATGCATCTCTTCCCCAGCACAACAACAACTTGTCTGGCTCTGAGCGATAGATACCTATGTAATCAACATCGGAGCCATCATCAATTCTGATGAAACCGTCAACGATTGTGTACTCAAGGGTGATGTTTCTTCCATTTACAACCGCACGAGCCTCTCTATCACTAAAGGTAATCTCTGTGAGCTGAAACGATTTGTCATTTCCTGAAAAATAAACATTGTACAAGGTTTTTCCATTCAACCATGAAGAACTAAATTTGGATATATTCCCCTGCTGTTTTGGATAAACTCTGAAATAAATCTGATCACTTGTTCTGGCACCTTCGTTGTCTTTTACTTCTAGATAGACTGTAAGTATTTTCTCTTCATCGGTTTCTGAAATAGTGAAGGTTGCAATACTATCAGATACGCTAAATGGTAAATATTGCTCCCCCATCTTCACATACCAACGCCGACTCAGAATATAACCATCAGGGTCATTGTAGTGTGCTGGCAAAGAAACATTTTCTCCAGAAGTAAGCTTGTTACTAACTGGGCTGATTATTGCTACAAAAGGAGAAATATTTGACTGGTTTTGAATAAAGCTTACCTTAAACTTTTCATCTTCCAGTTTATTACTCTCCGTCTCGATCGACAGTTTATAATCATAGACTTGAAACTCAGGAGAGACGTTATGCTCGCCACTACATGCAATTGTTGAATTATCTGAGCTGACACAAGCAAGTAGTACTTTATCTCTGGATTCAGTTTCTATATTGACAATTAACTCATCAGCTTCAATGCTCGAAACTTCGTCTAATAACAGCGAAAACTTTATGGAATCTAATTCTTTAATCTCACTATTTGAGACTTTGATTTCTGTTTTCTTAGTGAAAAGCCCAAACTCATGAGATGTATTGAAGACCTTAAAATCAGCAATGTTTACAGATTCATCGTTAATTTTTCGTATGTGTTTATCAGCGCTTAAGATGATATCTAGCATTCTTCCATCTTCAGCTAAAATTTGTGGGTCACTGAAGGTTTGTTTTAAGTTGCCAGTTGGCTCCTGATTAGAAACTGCTAATTTATATAGTTCATATCGTTGTAAGAACAGATCAAGGTTGACCCAAAAAGCCCTAATTTCCTCTGGTTCAGTAATTAATCCAGGAGGAATTTGACTTCTAGAGTTAGTAAGAAAACCATCTTGTATACCATAACCGTTATAAAGTGCATCACCATTATCACTATTGAGAGTCGTTTGTACTGTACTAATAAATTTTTCAAAGTTGAATCCGCCGTTATTTCTTAATGACGCGTACCTCTCTATTTGGAATCCTAGGATTTTGTCACTTACCTCCTCAATTTCCTTTATCGGTTTGGTGATTACTGCTTCTAAATACCAAGACACAAAGTCTGTAGGCAATATACCAGTAGCGCCATTTATTAGTCCAGTTGCTCTGGTAATATTACTAAGCGTACTGGCATCGAAAAAATCGAAGCCGAATTCAGCGGCTTCTACAATTAACTCTGCATCGTCTATAAAGTCCGTGAATGAAAAACCGGCTTCAGCAAGTTTTTTATATTGGTTGGCTAAGGTATTGGTATAAATTTCCTCTTCTTTAAACTGATCAAATGAATCTGCTAAATATGTGTAGTATGCACCTGTGTTACCATCTGTTATTGCAGTTAGATCGTTATAAATTGATTTTCCTAAATACCACGATGAGTAGATATCAAAAATTGTAATTTCTGATTCTTTATTGCTTTTTCCATTTAGGTTTAAAATTTCTACCCATTCGTCATCGTTGAGGTTGTAAAGCCTTTCACAATCTTCTTCTGTAAGGCCGCTATAATTTTTATTATCACATGCACCCTTTACCATTAACTCAAGGTTATGGATTACCGCTTCGGATTCACTTTTTCCAAAAATGTCTTTTTCAAGTATGAAATCGGTAAAGTGTGTGGTCTGAAAATATGCATGTTTAGAAGAAGTGTCTACATATATTGGTTTTATGCTTTCAATAACATTACCTTGTGATATTCGTGTCGCTATGATGCTTTCAGGATCAATATCACCGTGATACGCTAGTTTTATTGTGACAGGTACATCGAAGGTCGTACCGGAGGGCTCTAAAGTTAATATATCGCTCTTTAGTACTCCATTAACACCATGAGTGCTTTCTGCAGAGCTTAGCTTTGCTGATATCGTAAGGTCTCCTCCAGATGAGCCGACGGGGAAATAAACTTCTGAGCTGGTGTTGGTATTATCAACAAGGTGCACCGTATTGTCCTGATCAGCAACGATGGTTGCTACTTCTACAGCTTCTTGCTCAAGGACGGTTAGCTGTCTATCAGTTTTATAGAAAACCCCGTTCTCTGTAGACAATGATATTGATACTTTATTAATGCCGCTTTGTTGTAGCTGTAGGCCTTCATTAGCATTCACAAAATCTGAGTTGTTTAAAGAAATTCTGACACTGGTGCCAAGGGGCTTTTCTGTTAAATTTGGATATATTTTATCGCCTATATTGAAATAGCTATCATTACTAATAACTAGTTTACTTTCAAGCTGCTTAAAAACGAAATTAAGCTTTTCAAGGTAGTTGGCTTTATTTTTATAATCACTTAAAAGGTACTTACTTTTCCCCATGAAAGTGCTTTCTAGACCTTTATGAAAGTAGGAGATATCACGATAAGATATAGTACCATCGCTATTTAGATCATTGATTAGAATATTTGCAAAGTGTGATAGTTGCTCATTTAGGTTGTTATTTCTAATATCTTGAGCGACCGCTTGGTAGATAATGTCAGAGAGAAGCGAGATAGCCATACCATTATCGAGTATATCGTGGTTGAAAACTAAACCATACTCCACAGCATTTTGACTTTCCGAGTTGTTGATACTCCCAGATACAGTGACGTAATAAAGCTTATTTTTCTCTATTCTTATTTTTTCAAAGAAAGCTGCTTTTGAATTTTCATCGAATTCCCCTGTGCTAATTCGAATACCTGGGTTTTCAGTATGAAATACAGCAACGTTTGTAACAGTTAAATCATCAATCAGAATGGGGACTTCAATATTTTGAGTTATTTCAACTTTTACTCTATCTCTGGCTTCATTTCCCGAATCATCACTAACAGTGATTTCTAACTCAGCATATCCATAGAATGGTGAAGAAGGTAGCTCAACCAATGTCTCTAAACTATTAACGTTTTCAATCGCTAATGTGGGGCCACTTACTTGTTGCCACCTAACAGCTTTAATTTTATTTTGTGTATCTACGGAAGGTCTTAAATTTACAGTATTACCCGACACACCCACTATATCTTCACCAGCATCAACTGAAAGCTCTGGTTTTATCTGAGAAAACTCAGCTTGGACGAAGCAAGGCTCTCGAATTTCCCCCGTAGAATAAACGTAATTATTAAGGCTTCCTGAGCAACCACTCGCTTCACTAATTTCAAAGCCCTCACTAGGAATGAGGGTAAAGCTAACAGTGCCACCATAAGCTACCGTTTGCGTACTAGGTGAAATGGTACCGCCTTCACCTGCACTCGCATCCACAGTATAGGATTTTTGGTTAAAACTTACACTGACTTGGCAAGCAGAAGTAATGGTGCCAGTAATGTAAGTGTTGCCAACAAGTGTTCCGTTACACCCAGATACTTCAGCGATGCTAAATCCAACAGCAGGTGTTACAGTAAAGCGGGTAGTATCACCATAATTAATAATTTGTGTACTAGGTGAAATACCACCGCCTTCACCAGCACTCGCATCCACAGTAAAAGTTTGTTGACTAAAGCTAGCGTTGATTTGGCAAGCAGACGTTATCACGCCAGTGGTGTAGGTGTTGTCAGTAAGCGTGCCGTTGCATCCTGTTACTCCACTTATTTCATAGCCTTCATCTACCACAAGAGTAAAAGTGGCGCTATCTCCATAGCTTACCGTTTGTGTGCTGGGTGAAATACCACCGCCCTCACCTGCACTAGCATCTACGTTGAAAGTGTGCGGACTAAAGCTAGCGCTGACTTGGCAAGCAGAAGTAACCATACCGGTAGTGTATGTGTTGCCCGTCAGAGTACCACTACATCCTGTAACATCACTTATCCCAAAGCCCTCATCAGGCGAAAGCGTGAAAATCGTTGAGTCGCCATAGCTAACAGTTTGTGTGTTAGGTGAAATACTACCACCTTCATAAGCAATGCCTTGTACTATTATTTTTTGTAATTCTGCTATACCCCCGGGATCTTTAATTATCCCATTGGCAACTCCATCACTATCACCATAACCACCATCTTGGAGATGTAAAACAATACTACGCTTATCAGCAGCAAGCTGGGCGAATTCAGTAGGCATAAAATACCACGTTTCCCCATCGCTCTTAATGTAACGAGATTGCTCTGAAACTGCACTTGGGTAAGTTAGTTCAACTAAGACATCTGCACCCGGAGTTGTTGCAATATCTATCGCAAGTAACTGGAATGGCAGTACAATATCGTTACTCATCGCTGGCAAGTTTGGTTCATCTTTTGAGATAATTCCTTGGCTGCTTGTAGCAATAACTCCAGCATTATCTAGAACCTTAACTTGAAGTTGCTGACCGCTTTTTTCATCAGTAAACGTTCGTTTTGGTGTTAAGGTTTTGAGTGATATTTCGCAACTTTCTACAAGTTTAGCTACTTGATAATACTCTCCGACTAATTGACCTTGACAGCCAGTTATACTCTCTACTTTATGACTAGCATCCAATATCAGTTGAGCAGAAAGACTATCACCGTAAAAGTAGTCAGATTTATCCAGCGTCAAACTTGCACCTTCTGGAAGATTTATTTTTATAGATAACTTTAAAGGCTTGAATGAAACGTCAATACTGCAACTGTCATTCACATTATTGACATGATAATTAAGCTTCTCCTTGTCCAAAAAACCGTGACACCCCGTAGCATCTGCAAGGTAATACCCTTCGTCAGGCCGCAGCTCAAAGGTGGCAGAGGAACCCGCTTCTATATTTAGACTCTCAGGAGCTATCGACCCAGCCCCAGTATAAGTTGTGACCACTTTATAACTTGCTTTAGTGTTTTGTTCGTTTTTTTCTGGATTAGTGTCATTACATGCAGATAAAAAACCACAAAGTAGTAATATATAGAGGCGGAATGTAAAAGTTCTCATCTAATATCCTGAGGTAGTAAAAGCAACAAAAGTTGCAAACGAATTCACGATTAGTCATCACAGTAATACCAACCTTAAAAAGGTTGATCACGTATTTTGAAGTGAACTTTCTCAACACTTAGTGCTTTTTTTTAAGACGTGACATTTTATCTGTCGTGGTCAAATAAAATTGGCCAAAGTTTTTTGTTGGTAAGCATTTATCTCACTGCCAATTAGCAGTATTCTGAAAGTTCGCTTGGACGAATTGGAATGAGGAAATGAGTTACATACTAACGACAGAGTGCAAAGATGGCATAGGACTGATCGCGAAGATCACGAGCCTTTGCCATGAGCACGACCTAAACATCACGCGTAATAACGAATTTGTAGATAAAGAAGGACAGCGCTTCTTTATGCGTACAGAGATCACAGGCACACCCAGTGATAACTTTCTGACACAACTTCGTCAGTCATTACCAACTGGCGCCAAATTAAACCTATACGGACAAGAACGAACAAAAGTGGTGCTGCTTGCGACGAAGGAAGCGCACTGCTTAGGCGGCGTGTTGCTTAAACAATATGAACAAGCATTCAATATTGAAGTACAAGCAGTTATCGCAAACTATGATACGTTGGAACCCCTTGTTAAAGGCTTTGGTATTCCTTTTCATCTGGTATCACATGAAGGGTTGAGTAGAGCTGAACACGACAGTGCAATGGCCGACTTAATCGAACAATATGATCCTGATATTGTTGGCTTGGCAAAGTATATGCGGATCTTAACACCGGAATTTGTCTCACGCTTTGACGGGAAAATTATTAATATCCACCACTCATTCTTGCCAGCCTTTATCGGTGCAAAACCCTACCATCAGGCATTTGAACGTGGCGTGAAAATTATTGGTGCTACTGCTCACTTTGTTAATGATGAATTAGATGAAGGGCCTATTATTGCCCAAAATGTCACGCAAGTTAGTCATGCTCAAAATGCCGAGGAGATGGCAAAAATCGGTAGAGACATTGAAAAAACAGTATTTTGTAACGCGTTACAATTAGCCTGCGAGCATAAGCTTTTCATTAACGGCAATAAAACCGTCGTCTTTTCATAATCAAGTTCAGAAACGCAGTTTAGCAACTCAGGAAATGAACGCATGGATGCGTGCACTCCCACAATGCTGTGTATTCGGTGGTAGGAGCGAGTTTACCTCGCGAGATTTTCTATACCCCAAACAACAAAAAACCCATCGCATTGCTACAACGGGTTTTGATGTACATGGTTTTTTGCCGGAACTTCATTACAACCCATCGGCGGGTGAACCACCTCCTACCATGTTGCACTGTGCCTATACTGTGGTAGGAGCGAGTTTACCTCGCGAGGTTTTTAAATCACACATAGCAAAAAACCCGTCGTATTGCTGCAACGGGTTTTGATGTACATGGATGTTCGAATGTCGATGAAGTTCATGGATGAACGCTTTTCATCAACCTCTTATTTGGCCCTGGCTCGCTACGAAGTAGGATGTTCTCATTTTTTAAATAGAGAGTCACATGGGTGATCCACACTATCATTGACCGGGGCCGACCCTTCGGCTGTTTTGTTTCACTTCTGAGTTTGGGTGACGAGAAACCGAAGCACCGCTTCGCAGTTCGAGGAAGTGAGCACAAGGACGCGAGAAGGGGAGATGCTACATGGAAGTACTTTACCCCAAACAGAAAAAAACCCGTCGCATTACTGCAACGGGTTTCTCTTATTTGGCCCTGGCTCGCTACGAAGTAGGATGTTCTACTTTCACATGGGTAATCCACACTATCATTGACCGGGGCCGACCCTTCGGCTGTTTTGTTTCACTTCTGAGTTTGGGTGACGAGAAACCGAAGCACCGCTTCGCAGTTCGAGGAAGTGAGCGCAAGGACGCGCGAAGGGGAGATGCTACATGGAAGTACTTTATCCCAAATAGCAAAAAACCCGTCGCATTGCTGCAACGGGTTTCTCTTATTTGGACCTGGCGATGTTCTACTTTCACATGGGTAATCCACACTATCATCGACGCTGTTTTGTTTCACTTCTGAGTTCGGCATGGGGTCAGGTGGGTCCAAAACGCTATAGTCACCAGGAAATTCTGTTCATCAATGAAGTCTCCCTCATCAATGTAAATCCGGAAAAAGCTATTAAATTCTTTGTCTACTTTAGTCTATTAACTTCTGTCGCTTATAAACCACTTTGGCGTTGTATGGTTAAGCCTCACGGGTAATTAGTACGAGTTAGCTTAATGCCTCACAGCACTTCCACATCTCGCCTATCAACGTTGTAGTCTTCAACGGCCCTTCAGTTGACTCTAAGTCAAAGTGAGAACTCATCTCGAGGCCTGCTT
>NZ_JAKKCW010000010.1:0-35969 GCF_021728455.1 Pseudoalteromonas sp. L23
ATGAGTGGTTAGATATTTATAATTATGAGCGACCTCATGATTCACTTGGCGATATGACACCAATTGGCTATCTTGAGGCTGCATAAAATTCTATGAAATAGCTGTACTAAATTGGGTGGAGTTACATGTGGACAAACCAGCCAACAATGGTCCATTCTGGTTGTCTTCAGGTTCGATACCTGGGCGCAGTGTTTTGGTGGCATTCCACCCAATGGTTGTGCAACGGTCAACCCCACTATGGAAATTAGCTCTAATGGGACCATAAAGTCTTGGTAAATCTAATGACCAATCTCCAAATATCTTATAGGAAGAACTTGATTGGCCCCCTTTAATTCGCTTGATCTTAAGTTTTAAGTCACTATTGGTCGGAATAATTAAGTCGGTTTGAGCGAAACCCACTTCTCCAGTGTAAGCATCATGTTGCTCGCCCAGCAAATCATGGGAAAGTACACCATAATTATCTGCTGCTACACTATATCGCTCTTCAGAGGTAAAAGCGCTCTCTGCTACCTCCTCTTCAGAGGTAAAAGTGCTCTCTGTTACCTCCTTTTCAGAGGTAAAAGTACTTTCTGTTACCCCCTTTTCAGAGATAAAAGCGCTCTCTGTTACCTCCTTTTCTTGAGCTATCGCTGCAGCGAATGGTATGAACCAAGCTGCAGTTAGAAGCGTTATTACCTTTAAGTTTTCTAGGATATAGCAACCCGTTAAAGTTGTTCTTTTTACTGATTCCAATTTCATTATATACATTCCTTTTGTTATATAACTGGAAGTACAATACATAGATGTAAAGTTTTAGTAAAGCAATTAAGTTTACATTCGGTTGAATATTAATCTTCATGGTTGGTTGAAGGTTCTTAATGTGAAACTAGTCCATTTTTTAGAAATGACTTTCAGAGACAAAGATCAAGATTGTATTTAAGATACACTCATTAGCGTTAGTGATACGGTGGCTCACTTGATTGGTTGGGAGAAACTCGTTCTTAAATGGCACCGCCTAAGCTCTCAAAATCAACACGTGATTGCCCAGAAACTAGCTATAAATGGAAGCAATTGGGCTCACTTGCCGAAAGCTTCCACGAAGAGTGTCGAGACTGGAAACTCGAAGCCTTACACATTGAACTTAAGCCTACGATTAACGAGTACTTTTACTTATGTCAAGCTTGAGTAAGCATGATTTCTACGGTATTGCGTAGTGTGAACAACGGGTTTTGGGGCGTATGACCCAGCTTAAAACGTCATCACCTATGAAAAGTAGGCGTACAAAAGTTCGACGCTTCAATCGAGAATTCATATAACAATTTAACAGTGATTCGCATAAGTAGCATTTTTACTAAACGTTGGTTTTTGTGATAAAGGTGGTGTGCAGATAGCACAGATAGCAGACACCTACCATAATATAAATGCAAATTATGGTGGGTGTCTGTGTTAGCCCTCCGAAGGTGGACTTTATCGGAAGCAGGGGACGAAAAACAGCTCGAAAACGTCAATTACCAAAGTGTTGATGTCGTGGTGATGAGCAAAGCTTTGCTTTAGCTGTATACTGTTCCAAACCAAACTTAGAGCAACTACAGGACTTTCCTTTCAATGGCAGACCAAGCTATTTCACTTTCTAAATATAATCAAGATTGGCCACGAATGTTCCAAGTGGAAAAGCTAAGGTTAGCGCCTTTGCTTTGCCCTTGGATTGAAGGTGGTATTGAGCATGTGGGTAGTACAGCGGTGGTTGGTATGGTTGCTAAGCCTGTGATAGATATTATGGTGGGTGTTAAGTCACTAGTGGTGTCAAAAGAAGCCATCCAAGTGCTCACTCAACACGGTTATTGTTATTACCCCTATAAAGCTGACGTAATGCACTGGTTTTGCAAACCAACGCCTGAGTTTAGAACCCATCACTTACACCTTGTTCCTTTCAATAGCCTACTTTGGCAAGAGCGTATTTCTTTTAGGGAAAAATTAAGAGCATCATCAGTTTTAAGAGCTGAGTATTGCGCGTTGAAGCAGGCGTTAGTACAAGAATACAAAGATGACCGTGAGCAATATACTCAACAAAAATGGCCGTTCATTAAACGGGTGTTGGGTTGTTAATTTAATGTTGATATTTTGGTTCTAAGCCCAATATAACGTAAAGCAGTAGTCAAGTACTAAATAATGAGGCTTGGCTCTGCTGTGATTTTTACGTTAGAGGAGTTGAAGAAAAGGAATGAAAGGAAAAAAGGTATTAATTGTTGGTGGGAGTACAGGTATTGGTCTCGCATTGGCAAAACGCGTAAGTGAAGATGGCGGTGAGGTATTAATAGCCTCGAGATCTGCATTTGACAAACAAGCTAGCATTAGAAGTCAGCCATATCTTGAAAGTTGTACTTGTTATTCGGTTGATATTACGGTTGAAAGTGAGATTAAAAACCTACTTGAGAAAATAGGAAAAATTGATCACCTTATTTTTACTGTTAAGTCTCCACTCATTGTTTCTCCATTTTTAGAACTCGACCTCAAAGAGGTTCGTCATGCTTTCGATACTAAGTTTTGGGGGCAGTATAGCTTTGCTAAATTGGCTCACGAATATATTAACGATGGCGGGAGTATTGTGTTTTCGTCGGGAACATTAGGTAAGCGGCCTTACAATGGGTACTCAACATTAAGTACGATAAGCGGTGCAGTTGAGTCACTTGGGAAAGCTTTGGCAATTGAGCTTGCTCCTATTCGGGTCAATACCGTTTCACCAGGATTTAAAACATTGAAAGAGTTGGAAGAAAAAATTCCTCTAGGTCTTGGAAGTGATTCTCAAATTTCCAATGCATATTTGTTTTTGATGAATGACAGCTATATAACGGGCGCATCGATAGTGAGTGATGGTGGGGCTATGCTCGTTTAGGAGTGACCTACAATGCCAAGAAAAACCCAAGAGCCTTGGCTCTTGGGTTTTACGTTAAAGCAGCAATTAATTCGCTTTTGTCGCTTTATATTTGATAGTTACATTGTAATAAGGGAATAGGCCGCGCAGGCGGAAATTCCATTTACCTTCTGCAGGCTCGTCAAATACACAGCTTTCTTCACTCCCCCAAAGGTATGGGCGACAGTCGTACTTGAAGAAGTTTGGCATTTTCTTATGGCGCACATATAGGTCTGCTTCGCCTTGACCTGTGATTGACACTTCTAGTTTATCAAAGCCCGCTGGTAGCTCGATTGAGCGATGTTGCCACCAGAACCAACCTGCAAGGCCTGTAAACTCGCCTTCAATAATCGTCGGCTCTTTAGCAAGGTTAAGGTCGATAACCACTGGGTCATGATCCGATGCGCGATAAGCGTGTGCTGCATAAAGACTTGCTTTGTGAGTATCTGATTTGTACTCAGTGTTGTAATCTAGCGCGACGGGTTCATCCGCATTGATATGCCAATCCGTCACTGACTTTACTTTTTCCATCATCGTGTTTGAAGCAAAGGCGTGATCTAGGCTACCGATACGCCCTTGATACACGTATGAATAATCTAAGCTATTGCCATGAAGCGTTTGCTTGATGTTGGCATAACCATTCTCGACATAGGTGTTGATTGGATCTTCCTGAGCGTAAGCATTCATGTCACCCAGAATTATTACATCATCTTCTGCAACTCCTGTCGGATTTGTGCCAAGCCAAGTCGCTAGGGTATTAACCGCAGTGACTCGAGTTTGGTTCCAACAACCTTGACCGTCATTTTGGTCTTGATCTAAGCCCTCAGCTTTTGAACAACTGCCTTTAGAGCGTAAGTGAGCCATTACCACAGTGAAGATTTCTTCGCCGTTTGCCTCTTTGAAAGTTTGTACGACAGGAGGACGGTTACCGTAATCAAATGGTACGGCTTCGGTAAATGCAGGCGTGCCTACTTCAGCTACTTTGTTACTACGATAGATGATACCGGATGTAATTGCATCCCCACCCACTTGGTCAACATTTAGGTTTACAAATGCGTAAGTATTAGCAGAGTCTGCTGCATTTAAAGCGTTAACGAGGTCGGCAATCGCACTAAACTCACCAAAGCCATCGTTCTCTACTTCTAGCAGACCGATAATATCGGCATCGAGCGCCGAAATTGCAGCAACCGTTTTTGCTTTTTGGCGTTCAAACTCTTCTAGATTGTCAGCGCCTCGTGACGTTGGGAAACCTGCACCTTGACCGTCACCATTGAAGTAGTTTAATACGTTGAAGCTAGCAATACGTAAATCTCCACGCACTTCTACCTGAGGTGCTTCTGTACGTAGATTAGTATGAACAAAGTTTGGTGTTGATGTTGGGTGAATACGGTATTGGCTATAACCATATCCCATTACACCCTCAAGGCCCGTCACAGAATCGCCCAGTCGTAAAGTGTTATAGGCATCTAGTGTGGGTGATGGGTAAGGAATAACGTCAGGGTTTTGTACTGATGAACCATCATCGAGTAAAATTTCTTTGCGCTTGTTCTCAGCTTCTAGCTGGTTTGCAGCATCACCAGGAGTAGCTACTTGAGTGCTCTGGTATAAACGTTCAGTACCTAAGCGTACTTCGCCGTAGCGTGCAAGTCCGTATGTATCGTTAACGACCAACTCATTTGAAATCGAAACCAACATGCCTTCGTAGGCTTCAAGACCATTCTCTGCAGGTAAAGTAACGGTAGTCGCTGAAGCCGTAGCAGAACCGCATAGCTCAATTGCGTCGACGTTAATGAGTTGAGTTTGACCATACTTCTCTTCAACTTTACCACGTAATTTAACCACATCTCCTGTGCTTACTGGAGTTGCGGTATATACGACAAAAATACCTTCGGAAGTATTATTATCAGCATCATAGTCAGTGCTTTCTTCTTGAAGGAAGAAGCCGCCAAGCCCTGCATCTGATTGTAGGCTTGCAGTGACAACAGCTTGAACTTCAACCGTTTCTCCAGCCAATGGACTTGCATCGCCTGCGCCCTGAATGGCACTGATCAAGGTATTATTTTCGCCACAAATAACTGGCTCTGGCTCAGGTACGTCACCGCCATTAATGTGGATACCTAGGTTGCTAAAATCATTCTTCGCAAGTGCAAGCCATTGTCCAGTGCCAACAAATGCAGAAGTTGCATCGGTGCGGCCAGTTGTTATTGCAGGATCTCTGACAAGCGTTTTATCTTTTGTTCTAATATCGCCATCAATCCATTCACTACCTGGGTCGACACCAACCTGACCTAGGCTATCAACAACTGCACCATTGAGCGTAAGCGTCACGGCATCATCACCATTAAACCAGCTACTTGTGTTTGTTAACTGTGCTTTTGCAATGATCTCTGCTGCTGAGTCAGCATGAGCAATAACATAAGTTGATTTAGCCGCAAGTTCACCACTTAGTTCTATATTCGTGCGAGCTTCTGTTGCGCCATTAAAGAAAAAGTTGACTGAGTAACCAGTTAGATTGACAGCTGCATCACTACCATTGTAGAGCTCAATGGCTTTGTTATAACTGCTACCTTCAACATACTCAGAGATAATCACCTCTGCTTGTGCATTTAGGCAAGCTAATGCAATAGCTGAAGCAAGGATAGATTTTTTAATCATTTTTTATTTTCCCGTGTATTAGAATTATCCGAATTTTTATTCGGACGCAGTATTTTAAGCGCTATTGATGACAATTCAATTAAACTTCACGGTTTGTTTACATTGGTTTACACTAAATTGTGTGTTGAAGGACAAAAGTCGTTGAATTTTATGCCATATTCAAACGTTGCCAGTGAGCAAGTATGTGTATATTTCGTGATGCAACGGTTGCGCTATACTCAATTAGGGTCGGAGCAAACATTTATAGCAAAGTTGTCAGCCAACTTAGTTTGAAGGTAAAAGTGGGAGAGAGTAGACATGGCGATAAAAAGTTTAAGACAGTCATGCCTCCTGCTTATTGCCCTGTCGTGCACATCATCTGCAAATGATGCCATAGTGGGGGCGCATAATGTTTGGCCTCCCTATGTCATTGATGAAGATTCTGGTTTTACTGTAGATTTAGTTCGTGCGGCATTTAAGGCAGAGAATCAAGATTTTGAAATGCTTATTACGCCTTTCAGTCGTGCCATGCGAATGGTAGAGAAAGGGCAGGTCGATATTATCCCCGCATTATGGCGTTCGGACAGTCGCGATGAACGTTTTATTTTTAGCAAAGCTTATTACAGTAACCGGCTGGTACTTATTTCACGTACAGAATCTGAGATTAACTTTGAGCACTTGGAAGATCTAAAGGGGTTGAGTGTATGCGCTATTCGGGGTTTTCGTTCTGAAATTGCGCTCGCGCAGATTTCGCAAATTCGTTTAGAAAAGCTCACAAATTTGACCTCTTGTTTATCACTCCTTAATAAGCAGCGAGTAGAAGCCGTAGTAAGCGATGAGCTTGCCTTTGCCTATTTACGGAGTCAACACACTGAATTTCATCACCTTAAAGTACATCAATCGACCATTGCACAATGGCCTCTTCATATCGGTATTAGCAAATCCCATCCAAAAGCAATGGAAGTTATTGAATTGTTCGATAAAGGCCTTTTACTACTACAGACTAATGGTATTTATAAAGCGACACTTAAAAAGTATCAATTAGATGAGTGAGTAACCGAGCATGCTCGGCTCTATCGCCACAGTGCTTTATCGCAAAAAGAAAGGGGTAATGAAGTGAAACTTCATTACCCCTTTCTAGTGTGGTTTTTAACCTGTTCAGGTCGTTAACGTGTTATAGCTTGCCACCGACGAGTTACTACAAATGCAAGGCTGAGCCAAATCAACCATACCGGCATACTACCACTATCACTCTTGTTCGTGACGGTATCAGTAGGTGCTTTGTTGACTGTAATATTCACACTACCTTGAACACTCGCTTCACCATCTGTGATTGTGTAGGTAACGGTTTCACTGCCAACAAACCCAGCATTTGACTGATAGGTTAAGCTGTAATCAGCATTAACTGCGACACTACCGTGCTGTGCCGTTGCCTCAGTTACTTGCAGCGTATCGCCATCGCTATCACTGTCGTTTGCTAGAACATTAATGGTAATTGGCTTTCCAGAAACAACTGTTGCAACATCGGAAACCGTTATGGGAGCCGTATTGGCAACTACAGTAATTACTACGCTCGCTCCTGCGGTTCCTCCATTACCATCGGTTATGGCGTAACTCAGCGTATCTACTCCGACATACCCCGTGTTTGGTGTATAGTACAGAGTATTATCTGGATTAATTTGTACATCGCCAAAGCTTGCTGAAGCATTTGCTACGGTGAGCATATCTCCATCAGCATCAGTGTCATTCGCTAAAACATCGATAGTAATATTGGTGTTCCACTTCATACTAATTGTATCGTCTAGCGCTACAGGCATCTGATTATTAGATAGCAGTACACCGACACCACCTGGATCCACAATACTACCGTTTGCTTCACCATCGTCATCATTGATACCACCATCTTCTATCTGAAGTTGCACACACCAATGTCCTTCTGTCAGGCCCTCAGACCAGCTTTCATCTCCTGGAGGAGGACAAATGCCAGGCTCACCTTCCGCACTAAAGACGAGGTTATTTGCGTCTTCCACAAAGTTCACCCAAAGACCTGAGGACGCTTTAAACTTACGATATACAGCATCTCTTGGGATAGGTAGGCGCTGTGGCATCACTAGCTGATATACTTGACCTGCTTTCGGTAGCCCGTAAGCAATAAAGTCAAACAAGCCGCCAGTGATTTGTGCATCATCATCGTCACCTAGTTGTGAATTACCCTCGTCATCTGTCATCAGTAGGCCACCGGTTTCACCACTAGCAGTAAACTCGCCCTTACGTAAACAGACTCCAGGGTTACCTTCGACTAAGAAGCCGTCCTGCGTCACTACTTCCTGAGGCATAACATTACACTCGGTGATAGCGTCTTGGAAATCAGGGATCCCGTCTCCATCATCATCGGCGTAACCCTCTTGACTATCAGGGATAAGATCGCCATCCGTATCTTCCGTATCAGATAACTGTTGCAATGACTGGGTCACTTGAATAAATACGCTCTCACTATCTTGCGCACTACTAGAGTCAGTTGCTGTATGCGTGATCTTGTATGTTCCCGCTTGCAGTTCTTGAGGGTTAAAGCTTAGTTGCAGTGTGTCCTCCGTATATTGATCGGAAGTCATACCTGTTACTTTCCATGCGTTCGTCACTGTGTCGCCAGCATTTGGATCGGCCACCGTTGCAGCGACAGATACAATTCCTTCATCTTGGCTAACGGTTAATCGGTTTTGGTTATTCTGAGTCACAACTAGTGAGACATCCGGCGCAATATTTTGCTCGCTCACTGTAATAGTGGTTTCCCGTTTTGCACCAAGGTTAATACCGTTATTTAAGCTGACCGTGATCGTCTCATCGCCCTCAAACTCTCCATCTGCAACTGTTTGAATTGAAATGTTGGCTTTCGTGCCCGAGCTTATCGTCACCGAGCCGCTACTCAAGTCATGATCAACACCAGATATTGCACTACCTGTTACGGTATAATCGACAGTTACAGGATATTGCGGAGCAGGGCCATTTAGTAGCACTTGAATATCTACCTTGCTGCCTTCAGCAATGACTTTATCTTTACTCAACGACACTAGCGGATTCACTCTCAACAACTGTTGATCTGTTCCTAAGTTACCGTCTGCGTCTGTTGCTTGCCAGTAGACGTTATGCTCTCCTGGTGCAAATATGGTTTTACCTTCTGTAAGCGTAACGGGTAAAGGTTCACCGCTGCTATTAAGTGCTGTCGCAGTACCCAGGTTTACCTTGGTAAATAGCCCTGTCGCATTAATCTCTAGATCTGCTGGGGCGGTGACAACAGGAGGTTCACCATTGACTGCACCACTTATTTCTAATAGTGCATTTGCTTTAGCTCGACCACCATGACCATCACGAATGGCGTAGTTCAGAGTAACAGAGCCCGCGAAGTTACTTGGCGCAGTGTACTGCAGAGCATTGCCGACTACGCTGGCGTTGCCTAAACTTGCCTTGACACCTTCAATAACGAGGGTATCACCATCTACATCGGTATCATTCGCTAGCACATCAAGGGTGAATGTATTATTAGCTGAACCATCAAGCTGGAAGCTATCACTATTCGCAATAGGTAAATCATTTACAGGTGTGATAGTCAATGTAACGGTATAGTTATCACTTTGCAGCTCTCCATCGCTTACTGAATAGGTAAAACTATCGTCCCCATTGAAGTCAGCTTCCGGTTGATATATCCAGCCTGTATCACTGCTGGTTAATGATCCATTTGTCGGCTGACTACCTATGGTCAGCGTTAAGGTATCATCTTCGGCATCTTGTAATGTCGGCAGAATAGTCAAAGAGGTATCTTCTTTAACAGTGAGCGAGAGGTTTTCACCTGCTGGTGCCGTATTCTCTGCAACCACTTCAAGGTTAAATGCTGGTAAACTCGCATTGTCAGTACCGTCACTAACGCTGATTTGAATACCGCTAGTCGTACCAATATCTGTCTCTGACGGAGTACCAGATAGCTCACCGGTTGATGCTGAGAATAGAGCCCAGCTTGGCTTATTAGTGATCGTAAAGCTTAATGTGTCCTCATCTTCATCCGTTGCAGCAGGTACAAAACTATAGTTTTCCCCCACTGTGACTTTTACGCCAGGAGTCCCACTTATCGTCGGTAAACGATTGATGTTGACTACGCTTAGCGTGAAGTTAAGGTTTGCGCTTTCATTACCATCACTAACACTGATTGTGATGTTGTATTGCTCACCACCATCATTAAAGGTAGGAGTACCTGTTAGCGTACCCGTTGTACTACTGAATGTAGCCCAATCAGGCGCGTTGGTAATGCTAAAGGAAAGGTTATCATTATCCTCATCGGAAGCACTAGGGGTGAAGCTATAAATTACTCCCTCATTCACAGTGGTTGCTGGCGTACCCGTAATGGTAGGTGCGCGATTTACATCTGTTACAGCGATTGAGAAGGTCAGATTTTGAGAGGCGCTACCGTCACTAACTGTAATGACTATGCCACTGTAAGTACCTGCCTGATTGAAGTTAGGAGTTCCAGTTAATGCTCCAGTAGTTGAACTAAATGATGCCCAGATCGGCTTATTGGCAATAGAGAAGCTTAGGTTGTCATTATCAGGGTCACTTGCGGTTGGTGTGAAATTATAAGTACCGCCTTCAAGCACTGAAGTGGATGGAGAACCACTAATTGAGGGTGAACGGTTCACATTTACAACATTAATATTAAAGTTCAGCGTTTGTGTTGCGGTACCATCGCTGACTGTTACTACAATACCGTTGTAGTCGCCAGCATCAGTAAAGCTTGGCGTGCCGCTCAAGGCTCCTGTACTGGTACTGAAAGTGGCCCAACTTGGTTTATTGGTGATACTGAAAGTAAGCGTATCTCCATCAGGATCAGAGGCTGTTGGAGTAAAGCTATAACTGCTATTTTCATCAACACTAGTCGCAGGTGTCCCACTAATACTTGGTGTGCGGTTCACGTTGGCGACAGTAATATCAAAATTTAAGGTATCACTGGCTGTGCCATCACTCACTGTAATAACAATACCATTGTATGCACCTGCATCGGTATAACTAGGTGTTCCCGTTAAACTACCGGTTGAGGTGCTAAAGGTTGCCCAGCTTGGTTTATTGGTGATGCTAAATGTTAAGGTGTCGTTATCTTCGTCGGTTGCGGTAGGCGTAAAACTATATGCAACGTTTTCGTTGACGGTCGCCGCTGGAGTACCGCTGATAACCGGTGCTTTATTTAACTCAACAACAAAGCTAAATGTTTGATTGGTAATTGCGGTAACACCGTCTTCCAAGCCATCCTCTAGTGAAAAGACAAAACTGTCACTCGCATTTTGAGAGTCGTCGTGGGCATAAAATAAGTTGCCATTTTCAATATCAGCTTGTGTGAACGTACCATTGCTGCCGAGCGCTTCACCACTGTCTAAGCTGTCATTACTGTTGGCATCAACAAAGAGGCTTCCGTGACTTGGCAAGGTAGTTACTGTGTACGTTAAACCTGTACCACTGTCATCAACATCGCTTGCAGACAGAGCTGAACTCGTGATGTTTATTGTTGTACCACCATCTAAGGTTAAACCCGTGTTAGTTGCGACAACGGGCGCATCATTGACGTTTGTAACCGTAATGGTAAAGCATTGCTCGCTGGTTTCAGTACCGTCGGAAACAATTAAACAAATATAGTGATCGCCAACATCGTCATTGCTAGGCGTACCCGTCAACGTCGTCTCTGCCGGTGATATTTTTCGAATTCGATGGTTGCCGGTATCTGCAACATAAACGATGCCATTGCTGTCTACTGCAATACCAAAGGGTTGGCTGAAGCGTGCCACACTCGCTAAACCATCTGTACTTCCTGAGACTCCGGCACTTCCTGCAAAAGTGGTTACTACGCCTGCACTGGTTATCTTGCGAATAGTGTGGCCCGTTTGCTCGGATACATAAAGGTTATCGGCGCTGTCTAGTGCGATATCGTATGGCTTATTAAAGCTTGCTTGCGTTCCTGTGCCATTAGCCGAACCCGCCGATCCCGTTCCTGCAAAAGTGGTTACAACACTTGCCGAGGTGACTTTACGAATAGCGTGATTATTGCGGTCCGCTATAAATAGGTCGTTGTTGCTACTACTACCGCCATTATAGGGGAAGTTGAATTTTGCCGATGTTCCTGTTGCATCAGTAAACCCAGAAGACCCTTTACTACCCGCAAACGTGGTCACGACGCCTGCAGGGGTTATTTTACGAACGATATGAGGGTTCGTTTCTACGACAAATAGATTTCCGTTGCTGTCAATCGTGATACCTGTTGGTGCAGCAAAAGTGGCTGCTGTGCCGGTTCCGTCCGTGCTACCAGGTGAACCACTACCTGCAAAGGTAGTTACTACTCCTGCCGGGGTGATCTTACGGATTTTATTGTTTGAAGAATCTGCAACATAAACATTGCCAGAAGCGTCAACTGTTACGGCTTTGGGAAAGTTAAATGAAGCAGCACTACCAGTGCCTTCATCAGAGCCTGCGGTTCCAGAACCTGCAAGTGTAGTGACAACGCCCTCAGGTGTAATTTTACGGATCACATGGTTACTGTAATCGGCAACATACACATTGTTGTTACTGTCGGTTGCAACGTCATAAGGAGATTTAAATGAGGCGGCAGTCCCAGTTCCATCGGCATAACCAGAGCTTTGACCTGCAAGTGTAGACACCGTTGCTTCTGTGCTTGTATTTAAGCTTAGCCAACTTGGAAGCGGGGTGCTAGCCGAGACAGAAACGGTGACATCATCTTTGTCAGGGTCGCTGGTGGCTATTGAATATTTGTACACTGAATCCTCAGTTGATGCAGTGACCGCTGTGGAAGTAAAGGTTGGCTTATCGTTGACTGCCGTGACGTTCACGGTGCTGGTTGCTGCATCACCATCAACGGTACCATCATTCGGCGTAACCGTGAGCGTCATTGCCGCTGTGTTGTCGGTTTCCGTGGTGATATTTAGCTTAGTCGTCACATCGAGATAGCTATTAAGCGCAGCCGCTGACCCACTTAATGTCATACTTGCAGTGCCACTTCCCGCCACCGTGACGCTGCTCACTGTGCCATTACCATCGGTGCTTGCGATGGAGCCACTGTCCAGAGCCAAGGTAACCGTTAAGCTGTCATCTTCGTTATCAGCTAAGACGACCGCTGATAGATCAACCGTTGTTGCGACATCTTCTGTCACAGTAAAGCTTGCTGGTAAGTTACTAATTGTAGGTGCGGTATTGGAAATATTGGCATCTAAATAGGCTGATTCATGCCATGCGACACAAATTAAATTCAGTGCGTTGTTACAGGGCACACTGCCTATTAAGGTATACCAACTGCCATTTTGGTTGGCAACACCTTTGACAGTATTAGAAGGTGAGGTTCCGCCCGAACAGTTATTCGCAGCGTTAAAAGTGCCTCCCGAATCGGAGAAACTCCAAAAATACTTAACGTTGCCCGAATTTTCTAGCATGTCGGACGCATTACTATTAAGGGCGCTAAGTGTGCCGTTGACAAAGTCATCCCAATTGGCGTCAGCAAGTTTAGTGCCTCCGCTATTAAAAACATTAACACTAGGTAGGCTGTAATTAGTGTCAAGGCTGGCGATGTCATCGGATGCAGAGAATGAAATTACAGCATGTGCTCTAACCGGTCCATTACTTACTGCTGTTGAAGCAGAACTATCAATAATATTGTTTAGACGGTTATGCTTGCGTAGAAATTTACTTTTGCATAGGGCATCTGCTGTGGTTCTTGCTTCTGCGGCAGTTGCTCCAAAGTAGCCATTGCCCAGCTCGCTGGTCTGATCTGCGTAATCAAATACAATGAGTTTATCAGAGGCTGGGAGCTCAGTGCCGTTACTAACGTAGTAGGCTTCGAACACTTCAGGTCTTATTGAGTTACTCGCAGGCAATAACGCAACGACGCCGTTGTAGCTGGCAAGGTCACCTCCAGAGAGCGTAACATGGTAAATTGAGCTGTTACCTGAGTCGACGGTGACTTGTGTGATTGATGCGGTTGTTTTACTACCTGTATCAATAGTTGTGTCGTTATTGGTGTCTTTTTCATCGCCTAGAATCGTAAAGTCACTGGCGGTTGGCGCAACGGTATGTGCGTTAACAAAGGTGACTTTAAAGACTAATTCATCTGCATTGGTAGTTTCGTCAGTTGGTGTGAGCCTTTCGACTTTTTGCCAATTTTCGAGTGCAAATGCGGATGAGGTTAAGGCGAAAAATATACTGCCAGCTATGCAGCTGTTAGAGACAATCTTACGAACACGGCTTAAAAGTGAGCGCTGTGTAATCATAATGACCCCTGAGTGGTTCAGTTACTAGGTTGATAACATTAATAGAACTGCTTCGGATGACATCTCTGTGGGTTTTTTATACAAAGATGTCATTTGAGTGTAGTTGATGTTTTGAAGCTTGGAATGACTCTTCTAAAAATTCGTAACCTAAAACAGAAACTTAGGGAAATCCTTGTTTTATTTATAACAATAGCTTTATGTCTGTCAAAATAAAAAATAAGAAAAAAATATTGTTTAATGTTGGTTTTTTGTATTTTAAAGCACGTGTTTATGTAATTATTTAATGGTTATTGATTTGTTAATTGCAATTTTCATGTTCTCGTATATGGCGAGCAAGGATTCAGTTGCTAGAGGAGTTCATTCATTGCTGAAGCTGAAATACTACTCGGTGTTTATGCTGTTTCTTAGTAAGGCTACTTGTTAGTAAAACTAATGCATACGTATTCAGTAGATTGTTTAGCTAGGAATTCTATATTGTTAATCTTGTGTGAATAAGAGGCGCAATAATGAAAAATATAAAACTAAACCAAGTTGCAGCGGGTGTGTTGTTAACATCCAGTTGCGTTACACCTGCACATGCAGCTGAAGGCGACCCAACAACATTCGTTCATTTATTCGAGTGGTCTTGGGCAGATGTTGCGACGGAGTGTGAAACATTTTTGGGGCCAAAAGGCTACGCGGCTGTGCAAGTATCGCCACCCAATGAGCATATCACAGGTGATCAATGGTGGACTCGTTATCAGCCAGTCAGTTATGAGATAGCGAGTCGTAGTGGTAGTCGAGCCGAATTTGCCGATATGGTCGCAAGGTGTAAATCTGCCGGAGTAGACATCTATGTTGATGCCGTTATAAACCACATGGCCCATGGCAGCGGCATCGGAGTTGCGGGTAACGCTTTTGGCAACAAACAATATCCTATCTATAGTCCACAAGATTTTCATAACACCTGTGCAATAAACCCTGAAGACTACGGTAATAATGCATGGCGAGTACAGCACTGCGAACTCGTAGGGCTTCATGATTTAGACACCGATGCGAGCTACGTACAAAATACCCTCGCGGGCTTTTTGAACGATTTACAGTCTCTGGGCGTGGCAGGGTTTAGGTTAGATGCAAGCAAGCACATGCCTGCAAGTGATATTGGCGATGTGTTAGCCAAGTTAAATCAACCAGCGGTCGTTTTCCAAGAGGTGATTGATCAAGGAGGTGAGGCGGTTTCTGCTTCTGAATATCATCAAAATGGCTTAGTCACCGAGTTTAAATACAGCATTAAACTGAGTGAGACATTTAAGCAAGGCAAGTTGGCTTGGTTAAAAAGCTTTGGCGAAGCTTGGGGTATGATGCCAAGTTATAAAGCCGTGGTATTTACAGACAATCATGACAACCAACGCGGGCACGGTGGTGCAGGCTCTATCGTTACCTTTCATGATGGTAAACTGTATGATTTAGCAAATGTATTTATGCTGGCATATCCTTATGGTTATCCTAAAGTGATGTCGAGTTACGAGTTTAATGGCGACACCGATGCTGGCGGCCCTTCGGTGCCTGTTCATCAAAACGCTAACCTCAACTGTACTAGTCAACTATGGCAGTGTGAGCATCGTCGCCCAATGATTGCAGGTGCGATGCAGTTTAGAAATCATACTAATGGCAATTGGACGGTGGCAAATTGGTGGGACAATGGTAATAACCAAATTGCATTTTCCCGAGGTGATTTAGGCTTTGTCGCTATTAACCGAGAATCTTCTAGTATGGTTCAAAGCCTGCAAACGGGGCTGGCAGCGGGCACCTATTGTGATGTGCTAAGTGGAGGTATCGGCCAAGGAAACTGCGCGGGTAGAAGCATCGAAGTTGATACCAATGGTTACGCACAAATTAATTTAGCTGCTATGGATGCCTTGGCCATTCATCATCAAAGTAAACTGGCAACACCACCAGAGATTGGTGATTGGCAACGCACATTAGTCTTTATTAAAGCAGAAACGCAATCTGGTCAGGATATGTTCGTCCGAGGTGGCCTTTATCATGCCGCAGCATTGCAGCGCGGGATTGATTGTAGCGCTGACCCTACGCTTTGCTCTTTACCTGTCAAACATTTGAACATGCGAAACATGACAACTGCTTCTTGGAAAGTGGCTGATACCAGATTGGATTGGCTAGCGGCTGAAGCTGGGCAGTCTAGTGACGCCCAAGGGAGTCCGCTGGATTGGACAACCAATATTTGGCCTGCTAGCTGGGGCGCGGAAAAGCGTTACGATAGCGATGGTTTTGGCGTCATGTCACTCAATCAATGGGGAGCGCATTACTGGTTGCTGGAAGTAGAAATGGACTGTAGCAAAACATTCAACGGTTGGTTTGAAGTAAAAGCATTCGTGAAAAATGGTCAAGGTTGGGAAGGGGATATTAACCAACAAGACACGCCATACACGAGCAATAATCACTTTGCTCAATGCGGAAAATTGAACGTGTTTGAGTTTGGCACAAACTCAGCCTCTATCTCTTCATTATAATAAAGATGGACTAGGGCTAACCTAGTCCAGATTTACATTCCTCTGTTCTGTAAAGATTACATCCGATCAATACACTAATCTTTAATATTTATATATTTCATAAGGTTATATGATGGTATTGATTCTGCATAAGTATCCGCATCTACCTCTACACCAGCAACGTATTGAAGGAGAGAATGATGACGGAGTCAGACAATATTTCAGTCGCGATCTTAGCCACTGACGGGTTCGAACAAAGTGAGCTGATTAAACCTAAGCAGGCGCTTGAAAGCGCTGGATTTAATGTTGATATCATTTCATTAAAAAAGGGAGATATTACCGCTTGGGATGAAGACAATTGGGGTGAGAAAGTCGCCGTTGATTTAACCTTGGATGAAGCCATACCCAGTAAATATGCGGGGCTCGTTTTACCAGGCGGGTTATTCAACCCAGACAGACTAAGGCAGGAAAAATCTGCGGTTAAATTTATTCAGGCCTTTTCACAGTTTGGAAATAAGCGTCCAATTGCGGCGATATGCCACGGCCCTTGGCTGTTAATCGAAGCCCAGTTGGTAGAGGGAAAAACGCTTACCTCTTTCCCAAGTATCAAAACCGATCTTAAAAATGCAGGCGCAGACTGGATTGACCTTAAAGTTGCGGTAGACGACAACTTGATCACAAGTCGCAATCCAAATGATCTTGATGCCTTTAATGAAGCAATTATTGAGGCTCTGCAACAAGATACTATCAATTAATCGAAAGAGTGGGTTTGTGCCGTTTCAAGTAGACGCTAATTGATATAAATAAGGAGAAGATAATGTCAGACATAAAGAAAACTTTTTGGGAAGCGCTAGACAGCAGCCCCAATGTGATGATTGGTTTGAGTGATGACAATAATCACCATGAGCCAATGCGAGCACAGTTGGATAAAGACGCCAACGGCGAGTTTTGGTTTTTTACCAGCAAAACAAATCGTATTGCTAAGTGTGGCAAAGCAACCGCACAATTTTCCAGTAAAGGGCATAATGTATTCGCTTGTATTCGCGGACACTTAATCGAAGAAACAAGACAAGACGTACTTGATGCCCATTGGTCAAGGCAGGCAGAGAGTTGGTTTGAAAAGGGTAAAGATGACCCAGAGCTTATCATGCTCCGATTTGAACTGGACGATGCTGAAATTTGGCATGTTAGCCCTGACTTGAGCGGCTTATTAAAACTAGCCGTGGGCAAAAATGTGGAACCGGAAGAAATGGGTGAGCGAGAAACCATCCGCTTTAGGTAGCTATATCACCCAATGTAAAGAAACAACTAGGGCGCAAAGACGGTACTTGTTTTTGCGCCTTAATTGCTTCCATTCTCTCAAAGATGTTCCCAAACGTATTGTTAGTAGTTTAAATATTTAGGACTTAGGGGAATTCTCTGGACAACGGCTAACACTGTGATAACAATGAATGTATTGATTTAAAAGTAAGCTGTTTTAGCGAATTCAGGAGTTTACATGGCCACCGAGGGTACCTTTGATAATTGGCAACACGCCTTATCTGCCAGTTACGAGCAATTAATCAATCAACTTGTGACTCATACTCCGCAACTATTGGGCGCGGCACTCATGCTGTTTGTCGGTTGGATAGTGGCTTGGCTATTGAGCAAGCTGACTATTTCGTTATTTAAGCTTTGCAATCGTGCATTGGCGGGTTTAAGTCAACGAGTGCAAACCGAACAAACGCTTCAGCTAAATCTAAAACACGCTCGATTAATAGGGAAAACCGTGTTTTGGGTCACGATGATGTTTTTTATCGCAGCGGCCACATCCAGCCTTGGCTTAAACTTCTTCAGTGATTGGATCTCCTCGCTACTCAGTTACTTACCAAATCTACTCGCTGGGATATTTATTATTGTTGGTGGTTATCTGCTTGGCAATTTGGCCAGTGCCATGGCAAGAGCCGGAGCGCAGTCCGTTGGGTTTGCGCGAGTTGAAGTCGCGGGTAACATAGCCAAGCTCGCGATTCTATTTACCGCAACGGTAATAGGTATTGAGCAATTAGGGATCAATATTCAATTTGTGACCAATATGGTGGTGGTGCTGACAGGCGTACTGTGTGCGGGAGTTGCATTGGCTTTTGGTCTTGGGAGTCGAGAGCTAATCGCAAATACTGTTGCGGCAAAACAAGCGCTGCGTCACTGTCGAATTAACGATCAAATTGAAATTGCAGGCGTTTCAGGCACGCTCACCGAAATCACGGCAACGATGTTAGTGATTGAAACCCAAAAAGGGAGAACCCTAATACCGGCAAGGCAATTTTTAAAGGACTCGGCACATATTACCGCGACACACAGTCATTCAAGTAAGCAGTAGGGAGGGCTCTATGTCAGCGTTAAACCTCAAAATTGCGCAACACTTTTTACAAGAAGAGCCAGCAGGCGCCGCGCGCTTACTTTCTTTGCAAACGCCAGATGTCGCTGCTGAGTTACTAAAAACGTTACCAAATGAAGTTACTTTAAACGTACTTAAAGTCATGCAGCCTCGCAGTGCAGCGGAAATTCTGATAACGCAAACGGATGTGGATATTGCGAGATGGCTAGGTAAAATGAAGTTGGCTGATATTGCTGCTATCTTAAGGCATTTACAGGACGAAGAACTTGCTCGTTTTCTTAATCTCATTTCAGTAAGACGACAAACTCTCTGTAAGATGTTAATTAGCTACCCTGATTATACTGTGGGAGCGTGGGTTGAGACGGACGTATTAATTCTTGAAGAAACAATGACAGTTGAGGAGTCACTACTGCGCTTAAAAAAGCGTGACTATATCGGGTTTGCGCTAGTTTATGTGGTAAATCAGCATCGCCATGTGGTTGGTCAGTTGTCACTAACTCATTTGCTTCGAAAAGCGCCGCAACAGAAAATTGCAGATTTGATGGATACTCACGTCGTTTCTCTAAGTGGTTATACCGAGTTGCATAGTGCATTGAAATCGCCCGTTTGGGCGCAACAAGATCAGGTTGCAGTTGCCAATCGAAGTGGTGATTTTATTGGGGTATTGCCACATTACAGAGTGAGAAGTGCACTTGGCCGAATGGACGAAACACAAGACAAGCCAAGTGAATCTTTAGATTTATTAGATGCCTATACCAGTTCGTTTGTCAGTATGTTAGATACATTGGTGCCAGTTAAGGTCAAGGGGAAGTAAGCGATGAGCGTAGCGAAAGATACATTAGAGTCAGCGGTAGAGCAGCTCAGTGATGAGTTTTTAAGTAAGTTTCCGCTCAAAAGTGCGCAGCTCCTTGGCACTTTACCTCCAGACGAAGCCGCTGAATTATTACAACAGCAGGCACAACATATCATTTATCGTTTATGGAAATATTTGCCGCCGGGAGCCGCTGAACAAATTTTCCAGCAATTCCCTGTGGAATATCAAGCACAATTTATCGCGAGCCTAGATAGCCATATTGCAGTTGGGCTATTAAACAAGCAGTCGCTGGAAGCGTTGCAGGTATTACTTGCTCAATTAAAGGAACAGCATTCAACCATAGCCGATGAACTCAGCGATTTGCTGGTTTTTCCTGAAAATACCGCTGCGAGAATGATGAACAAAAAGGTGCAAGCGTTTTACTCAGATACAACACTACGTGAAGTGCTCGCGCAGCTGAAGCGATTAGACGGTAAAGTGCCAGACGTCATCTACGTATTAAACGAGCAGCAGGATTTAGTGGGCGAGACTACACTCAATGTTTTAGTGGGAAGCTCCTCAAGTAAAACACTAATGCAGGTTGCGACGCCGATCCGAGTCACGCTAAATGTGATGGATCATAAAGATCAGGTCGTGGAAGCGTTTGAAGGGCACAAAGTGCGAGCAATTCCAGTACTTGATGCGCAGCAACAGCTAGTTGGGCAGATCCGATTTTTTGATGCCTATCAGTCAACCAAAGAAGATTTAGCGAGTGATATGCAGACCATGGTAGGTGCAAGTAAAGACGAAAAAGCCCTATCAAGTAGTTGGTTTGCAGTAAAGAAACGGCTTCCGTGGTTACAAATTAACTTGTTAACTGCATTTGCAGCCGCTGCCGTAGTGGGGGCATTTGAGGGATTGATTGCTCAAGTTACCGCTTTAGCTATTTTGCTGCCAGTAGCAGCTGGGCAGTCGGGTAACGCAGGGGCTCAAGCTTTGGCTGTAACGATGCGAGGCTTAACACTACGAGAAATTTCAACGCGACACTGGTATCAGGTGATGCTAAAAGAAATGATGGTTGGGCTGTTAAATGGCATAGCAATAGCGGTTACTTGTGGCATTGGCGTATATTTGTGGAGTGAATCACTCGGCCTTGCACTTGTTATTGCGCTGGCGATGATATCGTCTCTTGTCATTGCGGGAAGCTCAGGTGCCATTGTACCAATAGCATTGAAAAAATTTGGACTCGATCCTGCGCAATCTTCATCAATTGTACTTACGACAATTACAGATATAGCGGGTTTTATGTCATTTTTGGGGATTGCGTTGTTACTGTCAGATATGTTGCCGAAAGGCTAAGTGAGGAGTGGGGGAGTTCGTAGAGCTAGTGCAGGCACTAGCTCTGAGCAATACGTATTAGTTAACTACTACGTTGCTTGCTTGAGGACCTTTCTGGCCTTCTTCAACTGTGAAAGACACTGATTGACCTTCAGTTAAAGTTTTGAAACCGTCAGAAACGATAGCACGGAAATGTACGAATACATCTTTACCGCCGTTTTCTTGAGTGATGAAACCAAAACCTTTCTCTTCGTTGAACCACTTAACTGTGCCGTTTACTGTGTTAGACATAATTGAAACCTTTTTCAAAAAATTAAATATGTGGTGAAAATCACCGATAAAGCGATAGATAAAACTTAGCTAGTAACGCATTGGTATATCTATAAACGACTTTTTAAAAAAAAGAGTATCAAGAAAAAACAGTGCAGCAGTAGTAAGTGCTCTAAGTATCTAAAGCCTGCATATAGTATAGCGTTCTGACGGCGCTGTCCAATGAAGTTTGCAACTTTTTTGTTTGAAAAGTGAGCAAAAATGAATTTTGAGCGGATTTATTGGTGTAACTTTGATTGGAATGGACGAATTTGAAAGATGTGTTTTCTAGTCTTGTGTGTTTAAAAGCTACTGCTGTATAAGACTTCACTTAGCGGTATTAGAGTGAATACCTATTTGCTCGGAAGCGCTAAGATATAACGCCTCCAAACTTTTAACTACTTGTATCTGTTGATCTCGACTCGGATCACCCCATCTTCGGGCGTTGAATTAAAATAGAAGGGGTGAGCTTGCCAGCGTTCATCACTCCCAAATATTTCACCAACAGCCGCTGCGGTTTCGATTGGTTCGTCTTTATTGATATATATATCCACTCGACAGGCCGTTTCACGGCAATCAATATTAGTTACGCGCAGCTTGTTTAGGATTTCGTTTTCCATGAAAAAATAATGAATTTGATCGGAAAATTCGAATGCCCAGGTTTCGTCTACAGATTGCTCGTTAAACCCTTTATCTTTTGAAGGCGTGATTGTTCTTTCGTCACTTTCTTTAGGTGTTTTAATTTCAGTATATTGGTTAGTGCTATTCTCATCTGCAAACTTACCATTAGGCTTTGGCTTGCTGATAGCTACTTCTTCGAGGTGTGGCTTTACATTGTCGGAAGCCTTAATGTTGCTGGAGAGAGCAGCGATACGCTCCTCCAAATTATCTCGCTCAAGCTCTAAGTCTGAGATTACCGTATTCAGATAGATAGAGTAAGCAGCTAATAAAATAGTCCCTATTGCTGTAAGGTATCGCATAGTAAATCCTTGTTTATTTTGTAATTATTGTATTTTTAATAGTTTTTATATCATTCAGTCATAGTAAACGGAACTGAGCTAATAGTGTTTTAGTTTCTAAACTATCAAATTGCCCACCAATATGCAGTATGTGTTGGCTAGATTTGTTAAAGATAAAAAGCTCATCAAAACTACGAGTGTTGTTGGTCAGCGATACGGCCAGCCAGTCTCCAGTGTTAAATATGGCAATGTCGTTAGGTGATGGAAGCTCATGGACTTGATAGGCAATATTGTAATCAATGGCTGGCTTATCTTTGTTTTTCAATGCGATAAAATAAGACGCAAGATCAAGTTCATACTTGCTATGTAGACCACCGATAATATTCTCAGCCGTTTGTAACTGAAAAATGAGTTCGCCATGCTCCGTTGTAACGGTGAACGAGGGGTTTGGGCTTAACGCTGGCAATAGATGATAACTAGATACCTAACAACAAAAGCCATTACGGCTTTTGTTGTTGATCTGTTTTATGTATTACCTCATCGCTGTCATCTTCATCATCGTCTTCCTGTTCGGGCCGTTGATTTTCTACAAAAATGGTGGCGAGTAAGATAGTTACAACACAAGAAAGCAGAATACTTTTTGCGTAGGGGTAACTTTTGTAAACCCAATTCCAGCTCCAGAAGGGCTTAGCCGTTGCCTCTGAGACGCCAAAGATATAATCCATATTTCTCAGCAAGTGCTCACCTAAAACAAGTAAATCCACCACGATAAAAGCTAAGTAGACACCATATAAAAGGATATCTGCATGAGTGGTGTAAATGTATTGCCATTTCTTTGGTTGAAAACGTTTAACAAATTGAAGCGAAAATCGAACTCGGTATTTAAGAATGTAAAAAACGATAAGATCTAGAATGAGTTGCGCTCCAATTACAAGGGTATTAGTAATGTAAGGAGGTGTACCTTTTTCAGTTAATTCAACTGCAACGTTGTATGTTAGGTACTCAAGAAGAAGAGCTAGCGAAACTAATGCAATAAGATGCTTCATATTTTCTTGATGTTTAGCAAGGAAAGTTACTAGTAAAAGCGAAACTAGAACGATCGAGTGTATGTAGCCAAGAAGTTCGAGGTGCACAAACGAAAAGAATATGGTTGATACCAAACAAAACAGCAAGAAATAGTTAGAAGTAGTCATATTAACTCCCATTAGTAACCACAGCTTTCCGAAGACTATTTTGAGTAATTGAAGAGACGGTTTCACTCTCTGCTCTTGGATCCTTTATCAGTGCACCTGTACTTCCCCCTACAATTTTTACCAGTTGTGTGGCATTTAAAGTATGTTGAGTCAATGCTGGAGCTGTTTTGCCGCGGATTAATTCCCCGTTTTTGTCGACTCTGCGTGGATCATCATAGTGATGCCCACCAGAGCCACCACTAACCTTATGCAGCTCTTGTACATTAAGATCTACCGTTACCGTATTGTTAATCTGGTTACCTCGTGGATCTTTATAATGGTCTAAACCTGAACCACCCACTATTCGGTACAGTTGTGACCCCGCTATAGTATTACCGTTGCGATGGCACTGAGTTGCTACAGCGCTTTGTTTGTTACGACTAGCGTGATTAAGTAAGCGCACGCGAGTGCTTTGTTTAATTTTACTCACAAATTGTTTTATCGTGATAAAGCAAAAGGTTAGTATGCCTGCTGTCACATTTTTGAATAGCTGCATGTTGATTTCCCTTCAGGATTATTTTCGGTGTTTTGGTTAGCACTACTCTATCGCGAAACATCAAAAATGAGAATAACTTGTTGCTTATTTTGTAAACAAGTGAAACGAAAGATGTTGTATTAAAAGGTGGATGTTAACACACTAATCTTCCTGACCTTTTTGGTTTTTGCGCTTTTTTGTAGGAGAAGGGCTTTCTCGCCAGAGCTTTACGTCTTGCATCTTTGTGCGTAGGTCCATAAAGTAGTCTGTAATTGGATTAACATCCATACCACAGTATGTACTCCATTCTAAAAAGTACTCGAATGAAAATTTCCGAATACCTTTTTCATACTCTTCATAGGTTTGTCGCCGGATCCCTACTAAGTCAGCCATCTGCTGGGTGGTTTTATCAGCCGACATGCGCAGTCTTCGAAGATCATCACCTGTACACTTAAATCGGGTTCTGCCCACTCACTTAATCCTTTTTCACTCGGGCTCGCGGATATGCGAAAGTTAAATTTTAACGCTGTTACTGTTTCTATTTTGTAAAATTTGGATTGTAACCGCATGTACCAAATTTGCAAGCTTGTTTTGTTTTTATGTTGCTAAAATGATTTTATTAAAATGTAAGTTATTGAATTATGGTGTTTATTTAAATTTTTGTTGTGAATTTTTTTGTTCGACAGAATTTTCAGGCGAAGTTTTTGATAAGCTCAGCTTTATAGAATATCGGTTGGTGACAAGGATTATTATATGGATTACTTACGTCAGTATAACGATCTTAATATTTATTATGAGGCGTTAAAAAAAGCAAGTAAGCAAGGCTCAGATGTGCCAGAGTCCACGGCTAAATGGTTAGCGTTAGTGGAGACCACACTATTTGAGCTACAAGAGCTTGCCTATATGGAGAAAGCATATATGCAAAAGTCTAAAACAATGAGTAATTTAGTCGACCTTGTTTATGCCAGTGCACCAACGATGGAGTAGTGTTTTTAAGCTAAGTATTTTCGGTGGAGGGGATGTGCATTACTGGCATCCCCTTTTTTAAAATAGGTTAGCAGTTTATTTTACTGGGGGGATTTCAAACTGCGATAAAATAAAGTGGTAACGCGCTCTTCTGGTAGCCAATTAGCATAGTTAAGATTAAGTACTTGTAGCGGACGCGCGGCTACAACTTCTTCCAAGCTTGTATTATTTTTCATTGCATCTAGCATAATCGTTTTCGCTTTTTGTAATAGTGCCAGATAATCTTGTAAACTTTGTTTATCTGTTACAGGGCCATGGCCTGGTATGACGGTGGTCTTGTCGCCTATTTTCTCTATCACATCTTGTACTGCTGCAATTATCCCGTTTAAGGAGCCGCCGCTGTCGACATCGACAAAAGGTAAGCTGCCTAAATTAAAATAGATATCGCCCATATGTACGGCATTTGCTCGGTCAAAAAAGATCACTGCATCGCCATCGGTATGGGCGTGATGATAATGCCACAAGTGAGCATGCTCTTGGTTAAAGTGGAGCTTCATATCACTGCCAAACGTCAAGGTTGGCAAGTAGTCAGAACCGTCACCATGTTTTTGTTCTAACCGCTTATATACATTGTGATGCGCGATAACATGGCTGCCCGCTTGTGCGAAATTTTCGTTGCCTCCTGTATGGTCGCCATGATGATGGGTATTAATAACAAACTCAGGTGCATTGGGTTGGATTGTTTTGATTTTTGCTTTAATTTGTTCACTGAGTTTAGCGAACTGATCATCGACGATATAAACGCCATCTGAGCCCGAACTTATGGCAATATTACCGCCTTGCCCAAATAGCACATGAAGGCCCCTTGCAACCTCTTGCAACTTAAACTCAACGTCATCAGCTTGTGCGTTTGAAATGTTTATCAATCCAAGCGCGATCGCAGTGAATGAATTTCTTACTAATTTAATCATGATCCATCCTTTTTGTTCTATTTTTTGTTTATTTCTATAAAGCAGTGGCTTAAGGTGTTTTATCATACGTGCAGATTCATTCGTCTGCCGCTGCTGCGTTGTCTATTACCTGCCTCAATGCTGCATCCATCTTTAGGATAAAATCTTGTTTAAATGGATATTTTTCTTCAAACCCTTTTAAGTACCCAATGTGGGCAGTGCGACGCATTACTATTTTATCTTCAACAATATTACTGGTGTTTAAACTTGGTGTTATCTGCGACATTTTATTAATACCAAGTAAAGTGGAAAGCCGATCATTGACGTAACAATCAACGCGCCCACGTGCGAGCTTTTCGATATTTGAACGTGTGCTTTTGTTTTCCCAAAGTTGAATAAGTCCTTGTTTTTGCGCTTCCATTAGGCTTTCATCTAAGATGATATAACCGGCATTAATGCCAATATTAAGTACTCTTTCTGGTTTTACATGAGGCAAGTGCTTTAAGGTGATCCCTTGATTGCAAAAGGCAACCACCACCTCTTCTTGAAGGGGAATGGAATACGGCCAGATATAGGGGCGTTTTTTGATATGAATATAAGGTGGCATTAATGCCATTGCTTCGCCAGATGCCATCGAGGAAACGCCTCGCTTCCATGGTACCGCTTGCAAGTTAACTTGATATTCATGACTCAGCAAACGCGCTGCTTGCTTTACAATATCGACATAGATGCCGTAAAGCTCGCCGTTAATTTGATAACTATAAGGTGGATAAGCATCGTCGACCAAAATGGTTACCTTGATAGGTGCTGAGTATTCAGGTTTATGGGGAACGGCGTTAGATAAGAGCGGCAGAAAAATACAGCAGCAAATAAAAACCAAGCGAAATAAATTCATTTTTCACTTATGTACGTAGTAGTCATTTTTTAAATATAGCCAACAAATAGCGAGTTTGTTAGGTGAGGGTACTAAACTTGTGTTATGGAGAGCTTAGGCTATAAATTCACAGTATTTACGTATTTGATATGCTTCACCAATGCTTAGATTGAAGCACTTAGGTATTGATACTGCTAAAAGTATATTTAGATCTTTTTAGGACAGATGTGTACTAAAGAAAGTTAGTTGAATAGTTTGGCAAGAGGTAGTCAAAGGAGGCTAAAGCCTCCTTTGTTTAATGTGACCGATGACTACAGTTTATTTTCAGCGAGTGCGATAAAGAAACTATAACTTAATGCGACATCGTGGATACGCTTAAAGCGACCAGACGCACCACCGTGGCCGGCTTCCATATCAGTTTTTAGAAGCAGTAGATTATCATCTGTTTTGTATTCGCGTAGCTTAGCGACCCATTTCGCAGGCTCGAAGTACTGCACCTGAGAATCATGCAAACCCGTGGTTACAAGCAGGTTTGGATATGCTTGGGCTTTAACTTGATCGTAAGGTGAGTAAGACAGCATGTAATCAAAATACGTCTTCTCATTTGGGTTGCCCCATTCGTCGTACTCATTTGTGGTCAGCGGTAGCGTTTCGTCCAGCATGGTATTGATCACGTCAACAAATGGTACAGCTGCGTGTACACCATCGTATAGTTCCGGCGCTTGGTTAATGACTGCACCCATTAATAGGCCACCTGCGCTGCCACCTCTGGCATAAATACGTGAAGCATCCCCATACTTTTGCTCAACGAGTGCTTTTGTGACATCAACAAAGTCGTTAAAGGTGTTCTTTTTATTTAATTTTTTGCCGTTATCATACCAAGGACGGCCAAGCGTTTCTGAACCACGAATATGCGCAATAGCATAGACAAAACCACGATCTAAAAGGCTTAAACGGCTTATAGAGAAAGTTGGCTCAACATTAGAACCGTATGAACCATAACCGTATTGTAGTAGCGGGTTAGAACCATCTTGCTTAAACTTATCTTTACGATAAACAATTGAAACCGGTACTTTTATGCCGTCACGTGCGGTGATAAAAATACGTTCAGATTGGTAGTTTTCAGGTGCAAAGTCACCCAATACTTTGTCTTGCTTTAATAGTGTTTTGTCTAAACTAGCAAGGTCGACATCATACACAGAAGCCGGGGTCGTCATACTCTGATAACCAATTCTTACTGCGCCTGCGTCTAAATTTGCATTACCAGTTAAATACACTGCGTAAGCCGGGTCGTTAAAGGTTAAACGCTTGCTTTCGTTATTATCTAAATTTAATACGGTGATTTGGCTAAGGCCATTTTCACGCGTTTCGTAAACAAGGTGCTGATTAAATAGCTCAAAGCTATCTAGTTTTGCATCGGCATTGTGCGGTACAACGGTTTGCCATTTTGAAATATCACTTGCATCACTGGCTTTAACGCGCATCAGCTTAAAGTTCACGGCACCTTTGTTGGTGTGGATATAGTACCAGTCGCCAAGTTTAGCAATGCTATATTCATGACCACTTTCTCTTGGAATAAAGCGCTCAGGAGTTGCTTTTGCATTATCTGCGTCTAGTAAAGAAACACCTGATGCCTCGGTGCTGGAATGGTGAATGTATATTTTGCTCTTGTCTTTACTCTTTGAGATATAGGTGTAATAGCTGTTATCTTTTTCTTCGTAAATCAGTTCATCTGTGCTTTGCGCTGTGCCTAGAGTATGACGGAATACTTGATAACCGAGCAAAGTAACCGGATCTTTTTTGATGTAATAGATGGTCTTGTTATCGTTCGCCCAAACGATAGGGCCTGACGCACCTTCGATTGTATCGTCCAGTAACTTACCTGTTGTTAAATCTTTGATTCGGATAGTATAAATTCGACGACTTACTGTATCTTCAGCAAAAGCTAATAGATTTTCGTTGGTTGAAACGGAAATACCACCAACACCGTAGTAGTTTTGACCTTCAGCGCGGATATTCGCATCAAAGATAGCTTCCGCATTTTTACCATCTTTGTGTTCACTGCGGTAATAAGTGAAGTATTCTTTGTCACCCTCAGTGGCACTAAAATAATAATAACTGCCGTTTAGTACCGGCACGCTGCGGTCATCTTTAACCACTTTGTTCTTTATTTCTTCAAATAAGGTTTGTTGTAGTTGCTCTGTGTTTACGAGCTTGCTGTCGGTATAGGCATTTTCTTTGGTTAAGTGTGACAGCACCTTTTCATTGCTTCTAGTATCGTCACGTAGCCAGTGATAATTATCGACAAGTTCTTGACCGTGAATGGTCGTCTTGTGTGGGATCTTTTCTGCAACTGGCGCCACAACGGCTGCGGACTGTTCTGCTTTAACGTCAGATGTTGCGTTTTGAGATGGCGCTTCTTGACAACCAAGTACAGCAACCAAAGATGCTGCTACTAATGTAAATTTAAATTTCTTCATTTTTATTCTTCTGTAATAAATCAATCCATCCATCGAGTCTATCTAGTTCTTATTATAAGGACAACTAATTGAGACGATATTTTATAACAATTGTAGAGACTGGGTTTAGCCATTCGAAACGTAAGCGACTTAATTAATATCAAAGCGGCCAACCAAACGCTCTAAGTCTTTGGCTAAGCTAACTAATTGGTCAGCACCTGCGTTTAATGCTGCCGTTTCTTCTCCGACTTGTCGTACGGAAACATCCACCGAGTCAATCAAACGTCTAGTGTGGCCTGCATTTTCTCCTTGTAATGAGGCTTGTGACGCTATATTTGAAACCGAAGTTTTAATTCTTGACACTGCCTGAGCGATATCAGTAAACGCTTGCTGAGCGCTTTGTGATTGTTTGATAGCCGTCTCAGACTCGCCTACGCTCGACGTCATTTGGGCCGATACCGTCCTCGTTTGTGCGATGAGGTTAGTTAACACTTGCTCTATTTCCTGTGTGGCGTCATGTGAGCGCTGCGCAAGCGTTCTTACCTCATCAGCAACCACTGCAAAGCCCCGACCTTGTTCACCTGCACGGGCAGCCTCAATCGCTGCATTTAATGCCAAAAGATTAGTTTGCTCTGCGATAGAACGGATCACCCCTAAAATATTAGTGATATCTTGGCTTTCACTTTCGAGTTGGTTCATGGCGCTGGCGGACTCAGCCAACGAATGATTAAGCCTCGCAACCTGCGATACGGTACTTTCTATTGTGCTGTTACCACGCTGAGCGTGATCGTCCGCAGTGACGACATCCTCTAAAGTATGACTGCAGCTTTCACTAATTTCGGTGGCAAGCTGCTCCACGGTTTCGGTAGTCGTAGTCGCGCTGGCGGAGTCTTCGGCCTGCGTATGGCATTGATTACGGATGTCGTTGATACTTTTTTGTGATCCTAACGCAGCATCATTCAATGTCGAGGCATTGCTTTGAATATCTTTTACGAGCGAGTTAATTGAGTCCAAAAATTTATTGAACCACGCGGCCAGCTCCCCAATTTCATCATGGGTAACGACTTTTAAACGTTTAGAAAGATTGCCTTCACCTTGTGCTATCTCTTTTAAGCCTTCAGACACCATTTCAATAGGTTCAACTATCTTATTGGCAAGCGTTATTGCAATGATAATAAACAGAATTACCATGATGAACGCGATAATAGTGATACTAATCGTCATATCGTAAGCTGAAGCCAAGATTTCATCTTCATCAATCACCGCGATAAATTGCCAGCCAAGAGTGTCGGAGCGATAAATCTTAGCGTCATAGGTTTTGTTATCAGTTTCAATGGTAAGGTAGGGTTCGTTTGTGGCGTTTCGTATAGCCTCGTAGAGTGGGCTAGTGAGATCTTTAATGTGTTTAAAGTTGTTATTTTTATTTTTAGGATCGGCAAGTACAGTGCCGTCGGCATCAAGGAGGATTAAATACCCAGACTCCCCAAGACGAATATTGCTAACAATATCGGTCAGTGTAGCGAGTGTTACATCTAATGATTGCACGCCAATCACTTTGCCATCATGCTTTATACCTGTGGCAACCGAGACCATGGCTTGCCCCGTTACCCCTTGATAAGGCTCGGTAAGGATAACTTTGCTTGGATCTTTTGAAGCATTTTGATACCAAGGGCGTTTTCTTGGATCGTAATCGCCAAGGGGCTCTGCAGGATACTGAATAAAACCACCGGATCCAGTGCCAAGATACACAAACAGTAATTCTTCATGGGTTTGCCCAAATGCGCGGTAAAGCTCAAAAATATTGGCTTCTGTTTGACCGTTTTGTAGCGGGGTCATGGGCTTCTCTGCACCAAAATAAGTAGTGGTATCTTGGCTTACTTGCTGCACGGCCTTAGACTCGGCGAGGAAGCGCGCATTTTTCTTCATCTGCTCAAAAAACAGTACAAAAGACTGTTCGGCTTGCCGTATCTCATTGCCGGATGCATCAAGAAATTTATCGAGAGAGTCACTTTTGGTCTGAGAAATGCTGACCACAGAAATCGCTAAAATAGGAATGATCACAGTGAGAACAAAGCTAATAATGAGCTTTTTGCGCATTTTCATACAGACAACCCTTAAATATCCGAGTGTTTTTATTATGCTCCTAGGAGGAGCGCATATTCTCAGGGCAAAATCTGAGCCACGGGTGTGGCTCGTTCAAATCCGTATTATAAACACTTTGCAGTGGTAAATTTGACCAATCAACGCGCTTCAGAAATTAAAACTAATTTTACCCCTCTAATAGGTTTAGCATTGGATCTCATGTTTTTTAAGTAATTTGTAAAAATCAGAGCGATTACGTTGCGCAAGTTTTGCAGCTTCCGATACATTCCCTTCGCAAAGCGCCAGTACTTTTTGGATGTAGTCATACTCAAATTGGCGTTTTGCTTCATTTAATCCCGTAAACGCATTCTGCTCTTTATCCTTAGGCAGGGCTTTTTGTACGATATCTTCAGTGATCATTTTACCCGGAGTAATAGCAACACAGTGCTCTACGATATTATGGAGCTGACGGATGTTACCCGGCCAATGATAATTCAACAAATGCGTAATACTTTGCTGGTTAAATTGCTTTTCGCCATCGCTAAGTGCACTTAGGAAGCGTGATGCAAGTAGTGGAATATCTTCCAATCGCTCTCTTAGACTTGGTATTTCAACAGATACCACGTTTAAGCGATAGTATAAATCTTCACGAAATTGCTTTTCCGCAACGGCGCTTTGAATGTTCTTGTGGCTTGCAGAGACAAAACGAACATTGACCTTATGCTCGGTTTGGCCGCCCACAGGACGAACGGTTCGTTCTTGTAAAACACGCAGTAGCTTAACTTGCAAATCAAGCGGCATATCACCAATTTCGTCGAGGAATAGGGTGCCACCATCTGCTGCTTGTACTAAGCCTTCTTTGTCGCTCACCGCGCCGGTAAACGCGCCTTTTTTATGGCCGAATAGTTCAGACTCCAACAGGTGAGCGGGCATTGCGCCACAGTTAATTGCAATAAATGGGCCTTGCGCTTGGTTACTGGCCAAATGGATTGCTTTTGCTGTCACTTCTTTACCGGTACCGCTCTCGCCTTGGATAAGAATGTTTGCGTTGCTGCTGGCAAGCGCCTGAATTTGCTGTACCAATTGACGCATTGCGGCACTTTGGAATAACAATCCATGGAAGTTATTTGGATCTGAGGTTTGTGCGGTTCTTACTTTTCCTGCAAGCGCCTCATTGATGACATCGAGCATTTGCTGAGAGTCAATGGGTTTGGTTAAAAAGCTCACAAAGCCTTGCTGCATGGCGTCAACAGCGTCAGGAATCGAGCCGTGAGCGGTCATCATGACAACGGGCATGCCGGTATAATACTTCTTTATTTGCTCATTAAGTTCAAAGCCATTCATGTGCGCCATTTTCAAGTCGGTGATGACCAAGTCGATAGGCATTTGCTTGAGGATATTTAACGCTTGCGTACCGCGATGAGCTACTTCAACGTCGTAGCCGTGGCTTTCTAAACGCATCGCCAGTAGCTCGGTTAAAGATGTATCGTCATCCACTAAAAGTAACTTTGCGCCCTGTTGTGTTTGACTCATAGTGAATCCTCCTCAAGTGATGGGTTTTCAGAAAGATCGGTTTCTAAACGTTGTTTTTCTATGTCGGCAAGCTTTTGTTTCAGCTCGGCAAGCTGCTTTTGGGTTTGTAACAATTGCTCTTGGTGCTGTTGCGCCTTATTGTCAGAGTAATAATTACTGATTTTTTGCTCACGAAGGCTTTGGGTATGCCAAGCTAACGACTCAAACCAAATGTTGTAATCTTCTGGCCAGTAATCTTGTAGTTTTACTTCTTCAATGGCTTTAAGTTGCTTGGTTGTTGAGTCTGTACCGCAATAGGTGTGAATAAAGCCTTGTAAGTGCAGCGCACCTTTATAGTAATCGTTAAATGTCACGTTATGTTTTTTAGCGCACTGGCTGACTAAGGCTTTGATCACCTCAGCTAAAGGCACAAACTTAGCGCTGGTTTCTGTTTTTACAGGACCAATAAACTGCTTTGTCTGTTCGACCTTTTGCTCTGTTGTGGCACAACCACTGAGCAAAAATAGCGTGATACTTAATGCGATGTATTTCATTTTGGATCCCTTTTTGGAAAGGCGACTTGAATACTGGCGCCAGATTCTACTGATAGCCATTTCACATCGCCTTTTAATTGCTTCACACACTCAGAGACAATGGCTAAACCTAAGCCACTACCATTATTATTTTTATTTTTCTCACCACGAACAAACGGTTGGAATAATGAATCGGCCTCATTGACGTCGATGCCATCACCATCGTCACGGACTATCAGCAATACATCACCATTTCGCTCTTCAATTGAAATAGTGACATTGCTTTTAGCATGATCGATGGCATTGCTCACTAACTGAGTTAACACTAATTTGCACGGAAGATAAGGCACTTTTAGCTCATCATGATTTTGCCAGTTCACTATCACATCAGTCTTTCCTAGCTTATCGCTAAGATGCTTAGAGACTTCCTCTTGGATAAGATTCATTTCGGCGTCGTGATGTAGGCTATCGGGGTGACTGGCTGCACTATAGCTGAGCAAATCATCGATCAATGAGCCAAGCTTTGCAACAGAGTTTTCCATAATGATGAGAATACGTTGTTGTTTTGGATTAACATCTCCAAGCAATCCACTATTTAATAAGCTGCTTCCTTCGTTTAGCGATGCTAAAGGGGTTTTAAGCTCATGAGTAACATGGCGCAAGAAGGTTTCTTTTTGTTGTTGAATACGCTTAAGTTCGAGCCTTAACCAATTTAGCCTGTCACCCAATTGCTGCAATTCATGACTGCCAGAGAGTTCAACCGACTTATCAAAATTACCTTTACCTACCTCAGATACCGCAGATTCTACCTGATTAAGTTGCTGACAAATCCGGTTGATCAAAAAGATGCTGATCACGATAAGGGTGGGTAGCAAGATAACGAGACCAAACATAAACCATGTTTGCAGCTGCACGAAATGGGATTCTTGATCTGATAAGCGCTTATTAAGTGTTTGTTGAAAGCTTTCCTCGAATTGATTAAGCACCTTAACCAATTGTTGGAACTCTTCAGCTTTTGAAGTGGCATTGATTTCATCTGGCGCGAATTGTCGCCATTTAGCAACAAACAGCGAGTCGGGTAGATTTATTTTTAATAATTGAATGCGTTTTTTGGTATTTTGCCACTTCTGCTCGATGCTTTCTTGCAGTGTTTCACTTTGCAGCAGCTGATTATTTTGCAGTGCTTTTTCAAGCGCACTGATATCTGCTTTCACAAAATTGTATTCAAGAATAAGTTTTTGATTTTTATTATAAATATCCTGTGTTTTTTGTTGGTTTTTGGACAGTGCCTGGGCGTACCACAAAGTCAATGTGAGTATTGGAAGCACACCAATAAACATGGCAATAAGTGCCTGTTTTTGTAATGACTGAGAAAAAATTTTTTTCACGATGCTAAATCCTTAAAAAGGGTGCACAAATTTCAATCAAATGGTGTTGCGAGATTTGCAAAATTTTCTACCCAAAAATTTACCTGTTGCAAAGCTGCGACAATCTAACTTTAAGAAAAATAAAGACTTTTTATTTTTCGCTTTTTTAACTGTTGCCATTTAGCAACAGCCAGCCTTAATCCAACCTTAATCTTTTTAAGTGATTTAACTTAACTCATTGATAAACGGTATTTTTTCAATGTTGGCATCAAAGTTGGAATAGTTATCTTGAAAGCGAAAAACGAAACGCAAAAACAAATGCAAAATCAGTTTTAGCTTTAACAGCAAAATGTTTAACACAGAATTTAGTTTTTAATCTTACGAGGAAAGCACGATGAAAAATTTAGCAATCGCAGTATCAGCAGCAGTAATGACTTTGGCATCAGTAGGTGCACACGCAAACACGGATTTCGACAAATTAGACATGAATGGTGACGGTTACATCTCTATTGAAGAAGCAAAAGCAGATGAAGGCCTTCTTGCTCAATTCAACGAGCTAGACGCTGACCAAGACGGTCAACTAAGCCAAGCAGAATTTGATAACTACGAAGGTTAATTCGCCCAGTTATCACATCACTTTAATCGTTTAGGAGAAGATCATGAAAAATTTACTAGCAGCACTTTCAATTACAGGTATGACATTAGTTTCAGCATCGGCAATGGCGATGGATGACTTCGAAAAGTACGACACAGATGGCAGCGGCACGATCAGCATGAGTGAGGCGCAGGTTAACCCTAAGTTAGCTGAGCAATTCAAGACACTTGATGTTGACGGTAATAGCGAGCTAAGCGAGTCAGAGTACGAGCACTTTGAAGGCTAATTTGAAAGTTTGGTATCGGTGAGTCTTCGGACTCTCCGCCAAGACTAAATTTTAAGGAGAATATGATGAAAAATCTACTAGTAGCAGTTTCCCTTGCGGGTCTATCAATGGCCTCAGTTAATGCGATAGCTGGTGACGACTTTGCCAAATACGATGCCGATGGTAGTGGCACAATCAGCATGAGCGAAGCGAAAGTAAATCCCAATCTTGTTGAGCAATTTACTCAGCTAGACGGTAACGCTGACGGCGAGTTAAGTGAATCAGAATTCGCAAATTTTGAAGGCTAATCAATAGCCCTCCAATTTTATAAAACGAACAGTATTTAAATTTTTGAGGAATAAATGATGAAAAACATACTAATTGCACTTTCAATCACAGGTTTATCTTTTGCTTCTGTTAATGCAATGGCGGGTGAAGACTTCGCAGCGCTAGATACAGATCAAAGCGGCACAATCAGCATGAGTGAAGCACAAGCGCATACAGCACTTGCAGAGCAATTTAAAGCGCTAGACGCTGATGCAAATGGCGAGCTAAGCGAAACAG
>NZ_JAKKCW010000010.1:36069-243702 GCF_021728455.1 Pseudoalteromonas sp. L23
AATTCGCAAACTTTAAAGGCTAAACAGTAGCCCTCCAATTTTATAAAACGAACAGTATTTAAATTTTTGAGGAATAAATGATGAAAAACGTACTAATTGCACTTTCAATCACAGGTTTATCTTTCGCGTCTGTTAATGCAATGGCGGGTGAAGACTTCGCAGCGCTAGATACAGATCAAAGCGGCACAATCAGCATGAGTGAAGCACAAGCGCATACAGCGCTTGCAGAGCAATTTAAAGCGCTAGACGCTGATGCAAATGGCGAGCTAAGCGAAACAGAATTCGCAAACTTTAAAGGCTAAACAGTAGCCCTCCAATTTTATAAAACGAACAGTATTTAAATTTTTGAGGAATAAATGATGAAAAACGTACTAATTGCACTTTCAATCACAGGTTTATCTTTCGCTTCTGTTAATGCAATGGCGGGTGAAGACTTCGCTGCGCTAGATACAGATCAAAGCGGCACAATCAGCATGAGTGAAGCACAAGCGCATACTGCACTTGCAGAGCAATTTAAAGCGCTAGACGTTGATGCAAACGGCGAGCTAAGCGAAACAGAATTTGCAAACTTTAAAGGCTAATTAGAGCTGGAGAAGCAGATTTACCTGCGCAAGGGAGTGACAGAGGAAAAGGAACTGATGTCAGGGAGCAGGGAATAGAGTTCAAAGATTATGATTATTGTTGAGTTATTTGGCATCATTACTGATTTGTTCAACTAAGCGCCTTTTTTCGGGCAAGTTTAAACAAACTGGTATAAAGGAATACTTACAGCGAGGCATCGCTATCAGAATCTTTGAGCTCCAAATTGAGAGTTTGGATGTCATTAGGGAAGTAAAGTGAAGGATCATAGTCGGTAAGAGTAAGGCGGTTATTCGCACCGCACCCAAAGCTTGGCTTAATAGCCAAGCTTTTTTTGTTTGTTTTTCAGACTCTTCTGATCTTTAAATTTAACGACATCACAGTTACATTTGGAGTTTTTTACCTATTTTTTGGCAGCTAGATGCAGGAAATGTAAGTTACTTCTATCACTAATAGCTAAGTGATTGCTTGACCTGTGATCGTCACAAATAGAAAAATATAGATCAACTTAGCGCCTTTGATAAAAAATAAGTGTGATACGGCACGGTTTTAAGTGTTGCTTGGTTAACTTAACTGCATGTAATATCACTAGTAATACTTAAAACGGGGAAACAATTTCGGCGTTTGAAACCATTGAATGCTATGTTTTGACCAAATATTAAATCTTAAGGAAAAGTATGATTTTTTTACCTTTTCATAGAGTGAAAAGTGAGTCACTTCAAACTGTTATATGGGTATCTAGGCTCTTTTATATGGCAGGAGTTTTGTCGATGCTCTTAGGAGTGTTTAAGGAATTCTATAGTGTTTATCAGTGGATAGCTTCACCTATATATAGCGAGGATCGAACTCGCTGGACATCATACCAATATAGTTTAGATTTGCTACACCCAAATTGGCACTTTATATTTTTGGGGATAATTTTAGTTTTCTCTTCTTGTATTTTAATTACGTTAGTTGTTAAAAGCGAGTTGAATCTTAACAAGTAAGCTTCAGGTTGGATTTAGCATTGCGCTGACCTCTATATCTACCTTTTTCTAGTGTTACAGTCAGCTCATACATTTTTGCAAACAAAAAAGTCGCCCGAGGGCGACTTAGAAACGTGACATCATGTAAAAACAGGGGGAAGTGACCTCAATCGATTATCTATTTTCGATGAGATTGCCTTTGCCAATTTCAATCTTTCTTGGCTTAAGTGCTTCTGGAATTTCGCGCTCAAGGTCAATGACTAACAGGCCGTTTTCAAGTCCTGCGCCAATCACTTTGACGTGATCGCCAAGTTGAAATTTACGCTCAAAGTTACGCTCTGCGATACCTTGATGGATAAATTTACGCTCAGCTTTGTCTTCTTTGTTTTGCTTTTCGCCTTTCACTGTCAGAGTATTGTTTTCTGACTCAAGGCTAAGCTCTTGCTCGGTAAATCCGGCAACAGCCATGGTAATTTGGTATTTGTCTTCACCGGTGGCTTCGATGTTATATGGCGGAAAGCTTGGTTGCTTTTCGTTGCGTGATGCTGCATCCATTAACTGTGCTAAATGGTCAAAACCGATGAATGAACGATAAAGTGGAGATAGGTCTACTGTACGCATAATTTGTATCCTCATAAAGCGATAATTAAGCTATTTATTGCTTCTATTAAAGCCAATAAATAGCATATAAAACATTTACTTAGTTTGGGTTGGGACCCTGTCGGCGTCCTCACAATACTATCTATGGACGAGGCAAATATTTTTCAAGAAACTTTTTTAAAAAAGTTTTTATTTACCTGAATTTTATAAGATTCTTTTTCAAGAAAATTGTCTTTGCAGGTAAAGAAGCACCATCTGATGCCTCTTTTTTATTGCGTTATTTAGGACTTAAGTTTTGCTGTCTCAACATAGAGACTTGATCAAACCCTATTCCCCAGTCGTCAGTTTCAACTTCTTCTATGACAACAAAAGTAACATGTGGCGCTTTATCAAGGACATCCACCATAAGCTGAGTTGCACCTTTTATTAAGGCTTGCTTCTGAGCAGGCGTAACGCCTTCCTTCGTGATTTTAATATTGATGATTGGCATTGGTTATCTCCTACAGATCATCATACATTTTGTTGACGATACGCCATTGTCCATCTTCTTTAAGTAAACCAATAAAGTCGATATAGTGATGTTCAAACAGTGGGCAATACAGCTTGACCATTGCTTGATGGTTTACAACATCCACCGACAAAATACGGTAATTAAAAGCAGCGCTTTGGCTTTCGGGCGTTTGTCGAGATGAAACCAAATCTAGCCACTGTGATTTGGTGCGCCTCATTCCAGGAGCTTTGAGCACCGCGTCAACGTGGAAAACTGCATCCAACTTTTTAATATCTCCTTGGTGTAGCCCTTCAAAATATTGTTGAATAACCGCAGTTACTTTGTCTAAATCCTGTAGTTTGAAAATAGGCTTAGTCATATTAAGCTCATGCGTCTGCACTGTGTGCTTGTTCAGCTGCTATCGAGGCGATAAAGCTGGGCCTTGCCTCAACTGCAGCTAACATTTTGCTGACTTTTTCTGGAATGATAATGTCGACTGGAAAATAGGCGCCCCAACGCGCATATACAGCCAGCATGATATCCGCAGTGGAAACCTGATCGCCGCCTAAAAATGATTGCTGCGCTAACTTTTTCTCGACTAACACCCATAATTCGTTGATGGCAACCGCTGCCGCTTCTAAAAATGGCTGGCGTGCATGCTCATCAGCGATTGCGCCTGTGGCAAAAAACAGACGATTGTAAGCCGGGTGCATAGTAGCATTGGCAAACAGAATGTTTTCTATCGCTTGTTGCTTTTGAAGAACATTAGTTTGAGGAAGAAGGTTATTTTCGTGTTTATTGAGTAGATAAAGTAGGATTGCAGCGCCTTCTACTAAGCAGTTTTCGCCATCGTTAAGAACCGGGATTTTACCTGTTGGGTTAATGGCTAAAAAGTTATCAACACCGCGTTTGTCAACCAGTTCGAAGGGTTGTTTTAATTCTCTTAATATGACTTGCGTTGCTAGCGCACAAGCACCTGGTAAGTAATATAACGTATACATAATGGTTTTCCTCATTTGCTTCTTGGCTAAAAGACAAGCTCAGTGTATAAACTAGATGTTGTTTGATATATAGCTACAATGAGAACCAAGAGTTCACATAGTGGAAACAATAATCAAGGAAAGTATGAATAAGCTACGAGCGATAGAAATGTTTGTAAAACTGGCTGAGGTACGCAGTTTTACTCGTGTTGCAGAGCAATATAATACATCCAAATCCATGATCAGTAAGGAGATCAGCCGACTAGAAGCTGAGCTTGGTGCGCGGCTTATACATCGCACCACGCGCAATTTGCAGCTCACGCATGTGGGAGAAGGCTATTTACAACGTGCTAAGGATATTCTCAATAAGTTAGAGGATGCAGACACCTTCATACAAGAGTCGCAGCAAGCACCAAAAGGTAAGCTAAAGGTGAATGTGCCAATGGTGCTTGGGATCACTGGCTTGGCAGCAATGTTCGCCGATTTTATGCAAGCGTATCCCGATGTCGATCTTGAAATACATTTAGGAGATGAGGATATCGACTTAGTAGAACAGGGATTCGATTTAGGTTTTCGGGCTTCCAGTCGTCCGTTTGACTCAAGTTATATAGGAAAAGAAATTACTCAATTTAGCTATCATGTATGCGCCTCACCACAATATTTAGCGAGTCACCCTGCAATCGAATCAGCACCAGATTTAATTCATCATAATTGTTTTGAATACAGCTATTCAAAACGCAAGAACTTATGGCCATTAGACGAAGGTGTGCGAATAAAAGGCTCCCTTAAAGTGAACAATGTCCTTTTTATGTTGCAGGCAATTAAAAGCCATTTGGGAATAGGGGTTTTACCTGAATTTGCCTGTAGAGAAGCACTTGAAAAGGGCGAGGTAGTTAGTATTTTGCAGCACGCTGACAAGCCAACGCTAGCCTTATATGCACTGTATCCCGCACGCCAATTTGTGCCAGCCGCGGTACTTCAATGTATCGAGTTTTTACAGGCTTGGTTTAAGCGTGACGGGCACTGATTGTTAAGCAAATAAGGTGGTTTACATTTCTTCATTACTTTGCCACATTAACTACTGGTTTAGATGATGGAACAATCAATGAAATGTGATAAACAAAATGCCAATCGAAAAATAGGTCTGGGGCTGGCTATCGGCGCAGGAATTGGCACAGCCGTGGGCGTTGCATCTGGGCAAATCATGTACACCTTACCTATCGGCATTGCGATGGGAATATTGATTGGACGTAAGTATTTTTAATCTAATGAGCTACTCGATACGTATCTTTGCTTTTAATTAGGGGAAGGTTAAGCAAGTGCAATTTAGTGACTCAGAAATTTCCAGGATCATTGAAATGGCGTGGGAGGATAGGACGCCATTTGAAGCTATTGAGCGACAGTTTGAGCTTAGTGAACCTGAAGTGATAAAATTGATGCGTTGTAGCCTAAAACCCAGCAGTTTTAGGCTATGGCGGCAACGAGTAAATGGCCGTAACACTAAGCATATTAAACTTAGAAGCAAAGCGGTCAATCGCGGATATTGCAAAACCCAATACAAACAAAGGTAACGCGTTATCTAAACCTTTGGGTATTAGTCTTTGCTTTATTGAAGGTCGCTTGCAAGTAAGCCGAATAGTGCAGAGTCTGAGACTTCACCAGCAATTTCCCAGCGAGCACGTAAGTGACCTTCTTTAGTAAATCCAAGTTTTGTTAGCACTTTGGCTGAGCCGATATTAGCGGGATCAATTTCAGCTTCAATACGCCTCAACTGCAGTGTTGAAAAAGCATAGTTAATGAGTGCAGAGCCCGCTTCTTGAATGACACCTTGCCCCCAGTGAGATTTGGCAATACCAAAGCCAATTTCGGCGCGACGTGACTCTTTATCCCAGCTAAAAAGTAAACATTTACCAATTAATGTTTCATCACTTTTCGAAACAATGGCCAGTGTGATCGCTTGTTGCGTAGTCAAATCTTCATGTGATTGCTTGATAAATTGCGTTGCATCGTCAAGGCATTCCCAAGGTGGCGTGTTCCAATAGCGCATGACGTCTGCGTCTGAGAATATGGCAAATAGCGCTTCGGCGTCTTGTGAGGTTAGGGATCTAAGTGTGAATCGCTCGGTGTCGAGTTGGATTGTAGTTAATAGCAATATCTTTTTCCCTGATAAAAAAGGGCGCCAATTAGCGCCCTTAAACATTAAGCTGGCTTACTTATTTATTCGCGCCTTTAACGGCTTTTAGCTTCGCCGCGTGGTCAATTTCATAATCTGGCATGTCTTTTTTGCCTTCGATTAGGTAGTTGTCCATCCAGCGCATCAAGCGCAAGCTGTAATCGTATTGAGCCGCAGCTTTGCGGTTACCGTGGCCTTCGCCTGGATAGTAAACTAGACGTACGTCTTTACCTTGCACTTTCATATAGCGATATAGCTCCATAGACTGTGCTGGGTGTACTCGCGGGTCATCTTTACCATGCATAATGAGTAATGGCGTCTTTGATTGACCAGCCCAGTAAATCGGACTGCGCTCTAGGTACCACTGCCACTTATCCCAAGGGTAAGAGCGAGCGTGCACTAAGTACATTTCGTTTGAGATATCGGTAGTACCAAACTTAGATAGTTGGTTCGTTACCCCAACAAACATCACGCTTGCTGCAAAGTGTTCGGTTAGTTTTGTAGCACCCCAAGCTGAGGCATAACCGCCGTAAGAGCCACCAGTAATACCAACACGCTTAGTGTCTACTAAACCGGTATTGACTAGGTATTCTTTCATATCTACTAAGTCGTCAAACTCTTTACCTGCGTAGTCACCTTGGCCAAGTTTTGAGTAATCAACGCCTTTACCTGTCGAACCACGGTAGTTTGGATAGAATACCGCATAGCCGCGTGCTGCGCCCATTTGACCCGGATCTGAATAGCTCGTGAGCCAGCCATTCTTATCGTGGCTTTCAGGGCCACCGTGCACCGACATGATCAGTGGATAACGTGTACCTTCTTGGTAATCAAGTGGATAAATTAATACGCCACCAATTTCAACGCCATCGCGGGCTTTGAAGTTAATAGCCTCTTGTTTTGCAAACCGTTTGTTGTCTAACCACGGGTTTGAGTTTGATAGACGAGTTGCCTTGCTTGAGCGGATCACAAACACTTCATTTGGGTGCTTAGCGGTATTTGCACGTAGGGCAATGGTTTTGTCTGAGTCAGAGATAGATAGGTTCGATGCGATAAACTTACCTTCTTTGATAAGCTTCTTGTATTTGTTTGAGCCAACTTTAATTTGGCCAACAAAACTCTCAGCGCCGACGTTTGCGACAAAAGTCAGCTGGTTTTTGCGGTTTGACCACTCAAAATCACCGATGTGACCCATAAAGTTTGGGATCCACTCTTCTACTTTGCCGCTTTGCGCATCGGCAAGGTATAAGCGACCAGTTGCCGGGTCATGCTTGTCTTCAGCGCCTAAAATCGCGATGTATTTACCATCGTGAGAAAACTCTGCGGTACCAAGTTTACCTTCTGTTTTGAACGAAGTGGTAATTTGTTGTGTTTTCGCATCAAGCACATGCCATTGTGACTTCATATACTTGTCATCAATAAGCGCTGTTGGCTGGGTTTTTACCAGTAATTTAGAGGCATCATCAGCCCAGTTGATTTCACTAACATAGCCTTCGATGTTCAGTGCCGCTGGAGTTAGCGGTTTTTCTGATGCTGCAAGATCAATGATATGAAGCTGTTTGTTTTTTAAACCCAGTTCATACACTTCAGCCATAAAACCAAGCTTTTTCAGCTCTTTTTCTGACTTATCGGCAGCTGGCATTGCAAGGATTGCAACCTGTTTGCCATCAGGGCTTAGACTATAAGCCGAGATCCCAGTTCCTTTTAGTGAAAGCACTTTCTGTGCTTCCCCACCGTTTACCGCGATGCGATAAAGGGCGCGTTGCTTGTCTTCTTTTTTCTTGGTTAGGAAATAAATGAACTGACCGTCGGCCGACCAAGAGATGCTTGAGATGCTCACTTTACCGGTGATAAATGGGCGCTCTACACCTTCGTCGTCAACCACATAAAGTTCACTGTAATTAGAACCATTTTGGTCAACGTAAAGCTCGCGCGGTACCGAGCGAGTATAAGCAACGAGTTCGCCGTCAGGACTCACCGACGTTGAGCTTACCGATTGGATCTTTGGGATGTCTTCAATAGTGATGGTATCGCTTGCGAGGCTTGCAGCACTGGTGAAGCCCATTGCTAAAGCCAAAGCAGACTTAAGTAGTTTCATTATTTATCCTAAATTTTCATTCACTTGTTGTAACTTCAAGATGAAGTTTTTAGGCATTCTACTTGTCACCAGAATAAAAACCAATGTTTGCGATTAATTGTCGGTTAAGTCTGATAAAGCAAAACCGTTATCTTTTATAGGCCAAAATTCAGCGCGCCTGAATAATCAGCCTGAAACGGCATTAGGTAATTAAGTGCATATGAAATGTTGCCTTTGTCATCCATGATGTAGATAGAAGCACCACAGTGTTTGCAAAAACCATGCTCTTGGATGGTTTGAGCTTTCGAATGCGGCACCACAAATCGTTCGAGAGATTTACAAGGGTTTTCGATCAGACCGTGAGCCTGAATAAACTGCACACCAGTGCATATTTCGTTGGCTGTTGTCGTGGTGAAAATACGATAGTGGATCTGGCCGCAGTGGCACGACGTGGTGATCATGTTGATGTCCTTTGTTTTCTTTTGAGTTAAGTTTACTTTTTATTTTTAGTTAATATATATTCATTTGGTGTAAAGACTTTTTCCTAAGAGGAAATAATGAGAAAGGAATACGATAAACTTCACTTACTTAAAATATTATGTTGTGTCGCTGAGCAACACTCCTTCAGTCGAGCTGCAGAGCAGCTCGGTACCACGACTTCAGCGGTGAGTAAATCGATAGCGCAGCTAGAGTCGTCTTATGGACAAGTACTTTTAAATAGAACAACCCGTAAACTCGCCTTGTCTGATGCCGGTAAGTTGGTTTATGAAAAAGGGAAAAAGATCCTTCGCGCGCTACGCGATTTGGAAGAGGAAGTTGAACAAGTTGGTGTGCATCAATCCGGGCATCTAAAAATAACCTTTCCAAATACGATAGGGCGTATGCTACTAAGCCAAATTTGTATCGATTTTCAAAAGCGCTATCCGCAAATAAAGTTAGAGCTGATGTTTACCGCAGCAAATCAGGATTTAATCGAAGATGAGATTGATGTCGCTTTTAGGCTCTCTGCTGCACTTAAAGACAGTCAATTTTATGTCTTGAAATTAATCAATATAAACTCAACTTTTGTTGCCACGCCCAGCTATTTAGCGGCTCACGGGAAGCCTGAGCAATTAGATGAACTGAGTAGGCACAATATGTTGTTATCTAAACTTAACCATGTTGAAGATAGTTGGCATGACGGAACTCGAAGTTATGCTTTGCAAGGTAATTTGATAGCGAACAGTCGCTTTCACATTCGAGAGGCGGTGTTGGCAGGATTGGGGATTGCCATGCTACCGTCTTATTTCTGCCAACGGGATATTGATTCGGGCGCTTTGGTTGAGCTGTTTCCCGAGCAAAATAGGCCCCAAGTTACTTTGCATGCCATATATAAAGTGAAACGAGAGCACTCTGCAAAGCTAGATTTATTCTTAGGGTTTGTACAGGCGCAATTATCATGCAAATCAGAATTGGTACCTTAGCCCCGCGTAGTAGCGCCGACCATTCACATATACCCCTGTTGGTGCGTACTCATTGCGATCATAGGTATAGATTTGTTCGTCGGTTAAATTAATAAACTCAAATTGTGCATCAAGGTTATCACTTAATTTCACCGTGAGGCTGCCGTCTAACTGACCGTAGTTATCCATCATGGTCTCGCCTACACCGGTGGCAAACTGGGTTCGATAATTATAGCTAAGCCGTGCGCTAAATTGGTGGTTCTCGTAGTAAGCGGTGAGGTTAGCGCTGTGTTTTGAGGTGCCTGGCACTTTGTTCTGTAAGCCAACGTCAGCGTTGTCACGTTCTCCATCAACATAGGTGTAATTGGCGATTAACCCAAATCCGTACGCAAGTGTCTGCTGGTAGCTTAGTTCAACGCCACGGATACTGCCGCCAGCGCCATTACTGGGCCTATCGATAGACATCAAAATACCTTCATGACGCTCAAGCTTTCGCTCAAACTCAATAAAAGACTCCACATCTTTGTTAAATAAGGCGATTGAGGCGAGTCCTGCATCGTCAAAGTACCACTCAAGGCTGGCATCAAACTGCGCCGCTCTATATGGATCTAAGCTGGCGTTACCACCTTGTCCTTGAGCTTGGGTCACGTTGTAATTAGTTGAGGGCATAAGGTGATGAAATTGCGCTCGTGACATGACGCGCGCAACGGAAAAACGGCCAACCAGACTTTCGCTTAAGTCAAACTTGATATTGGCGCTGGGTAGAATATCGATGTAATCCCGAGATTCTTCATGCCAAACATAGCTGTCGGGTGCTTCGATGGGGGAGGCGACACGTTTAAATGCGGCAGAGTCTTGAAAGGTTTTGACCACCCGTACCCCAATGTTGGCTGCATAGGATTCACCAGCGAGTTGCATTTGACCGTAAGCGGCGGCGGTTTTTTCTGTAATATGAAATCGACTGGCTTTTTCTATCTCTTGTTCAAAATTGAGCGTATCGAAGTCTTTGGCGAGCAGTGTAATATCGGCATAACTGTAGTTTTTTAAGGTGTTTGCACTACCTACGCCGCGCAAATAATCATCCACAAAAGTGCCCGGATAGGCGGCCAGTGTAGTGCCAAGCTCGCCGGCTAGACCATCAAGCCCTCCATCTTTTGAGCGATAGCGCAAAAAGTCCCGTTGATGGTCCTTGAGTTTAATGCCAAACTTAATCGCGTCGACCTGTTTAAAGTCGATATCGTACGCAAAATCGGCTTGCGCGAAGTATGATTTATCTTTGCCATCTTGGCTGTCATTTCGAGCTTCGGTGATAAACCAACTCGCCGCATCTAACGGAGAAGCCCCATAACTTGCGATGATGTTTTTTCGCATTGACGTATCAACATGAAAACGGGTGTTAGCAGAAAACTGTGACGTGACGTCTTCTTTGGTGCCACCTGAACCGTGGCTTAGACCCACTTGAAACTGGCTTGACCAATAAATGCCATCATAGACCAAGTCTAGATGAGCACTTTTAGTGCTGATCTGCGAGTCTCGCCAAATGGCTTCCATGCTGGTATTGAACGGCGCAGCTGTGGGTAAATAGTGGGCGCTCACCAAAGTACCATCTTGTACATGTAAATCGGTTACCCCGCCGCCTAGGTCAATAGACTTTGCACTTTGCCAGAGAAAGTTTTGATTGTTGTTGTCTGCGTTTAGATGAGAATAAAGTAAGTGGCTATTTAACCTAAGCCGTGGGGAAAGCTGGAATGCGGCATTGACTGTATAAGCTTGCAACTCTCTTTGCTGCTGAAAAATCGCGGAACCCCCACCTCCTGGAAACCATAACGTCTGGCTTTTGTCTTGTGGGGTCTGCTGGGTGGCATACCAAGTATCATCATCACCTTGGTATAATGTTCTATCGTGCCACCCCCACGATTCTAGGCCGTCGCGTCTGAGGCTGCGATCTCGTCGTGTTGCGGTAAAAAGCACAGCATAGTCGCCACTTTCGCTATGGTAGTTATAAATTGCAGATAATTGTGGGTCGAGTTTATCGCTCAAGTCACTGTATTGGAACTGGGCTGTAATAACGCCATAGCCTGAAGGCGTAAGCAGAGGGTCGCGGGTTTTTATATTGATTGCACCACCTAATGAACCTTCATCCTGCATAGCTTGTGGTGTTTTGAACACCTCGAGGCTAGAGACGATTTCACTGGGTAATAAGGTAAAATTAAAGCCTCGGCTTGGCTGACTTGAGATCCACCAATCAGCGGAGGCGAGATATTGACCATTCAAATAAGTTCTATTTTGCTCAGGGGTTGTGCCTCGCACGCCGATCCGTTCACCTTCACCTTGTGCTCGAGAGAGTGAGATACCGGTGATCCGTTGTAGCGCCTCTGCGACGTTTTTATCTGGAAACTTACCTATGTCTTCAGCACTGATCGTATCTGAAACTTGTTGATTGTGACGTTTATTACTGAGAGACTTGACAACGCTGTCATGGAAGGCACGGATTTCGATGCGTTCTATGGTATTTTCAGCTGTCTGATTTTGCTCAACGGCATAACTTGCAGCTGTGATAAAGAATGCGCTACAAGAAACTGTTCGGATGAGAAATTCTGACATTGTGCTCAACTTATAATACGAGTAAGTTACCTTTAGTTGATACTCATAATACGCTTTTATTACGAGCCTAACCATAGTTTTACAAATTTTTAGTAGTTGATGGTTGAAAACCTAGAAAAACGTTTTTTAATCAATGAGATACTTGTCGACCTGAGCAATTTATCTGTGTGTGTTGACGGTTCTTGGAGAAGCATCGAAGCGAAGCATGCAGCATTATTGCGTCTATTGATTGCTAACAAGGGAGAGGTTGTTACTAGAGATGCGATCTTAGATATCGTATGGCCCGGTACTATCGTCAGTGATAATTCCGTTAGTCAACTGGTGGTACAACTACGTAAGCTGCTTGGTGATAGTTCAAACGAGCCAAAAATAATTAAAACGGTACCGCGCCTAGGTTATCAATGTATTGCACAAATCAAAAAAGCCCCGACGCTACTTGAGCAAGTAGAGGAGCTGTCTCGTGGGCGTGGTGCGCAATTTGCGCTGCTCGGGTTTTTTATGGGTCTTGTGGTATCTTTGCTTGGCGTTTTTATTACCAAGCAGTGGCAAAGTGACTTGCAACAGCAGCCCGTCACAGCAACTCGGATCACGTCCTCACCGGGTGCTGAAGTCTTTGTGCGCTTTTCTCCAAATGGTAACTATTTAGCTTACAGCTATTTAGCTGAGGGAGCCGATCAATTTGATTTGGCGGTCTATGATCTTGAGACCAAAACAACCCATACGATAAAAAGCAGCGGTTATAGTGAAGAGTCGGCAAGTTGGTCTTTAGATGGTAACTGGCTGATTTATTCGCGCTCGGATCCGGTTTCCTGTGAAGTACGGGCGTTACACGTTAAAGGTCCAATAGAAATGTGGCGACTAGCGCGCGATAGCGTGCTTGGCAGCTGTAATAGTGCACAAGACTCAGCGCCTTGGCTAGAATATCGAGCGGGCCATTTTATCACTAAGTCTTGGGATAAAGCTGGGACCTATTTGCAATCTGTAGCGGTCACTTTTGCGGATAATCAACCTAAAGTGCTCAACACCACGGCGTTGCCTATTCGCGATGTAACACATTATCAAGTTAACCAACAAACGCTGTTGTATCAGGTAAAAGAGCAGGGCGTTTATCGGCTTAATCTGGGGCAACTTGGGGACCTTGAAAGCCAAACCACCACACTCTCCAAGCAGTCTTTTTCGGCATTGAGTCATGGTTATGAGGACGATACGGTTATTATCGCCAAACAAAACTTGAGTGTACTTAAAGGTCGTGAGCAACAGTTATTATACTCCGGATTTGGTGCGATATCTGAGATTGATGTCAATGCGAACTTGCGTGCTTCGGCGCACACTGAGGGCGTGGCTGAAATTAACTTTTATCAGCTTGCTGTAGACGTACAAAGCGAAGCACAGCAAAAGCAGTTGACGTCGCCCGCTCGAATGGACCTACTTGCCGCATTGTCTGATGATGGCGCACATTTTGTGTATGCCTCGGTGACAACCAAAAATAATGATGCGCCACAATTTGAGCTGTGGCATAAACATGCTTTTCGGCCAACGTCGAGTTTGCTTGGTACGATGCCGCTGGGAGAAGTGCCTATTTTGCTATTGCTGTCGCCTAATAACGAATATCTCGCCGTATTATCAAAGTCGCACAAAGTGTATTTAATAAGCTCTTTTACTAAAGAGGTGAAAAAAGTAGTTGATAACTTTGCCGAAATTGCCGACTTGCATTGGTCACAGGATGGTAGAAACCTGTATTATCGAGCGAAGCTCTCGGCGGAAGCAAAATGGCAGGCATGGCAATTTACCGTATCTCAAGGGCGCAGTGAGCAACAACCTCTGGTAACGCACTCACCTGATTTACCGCTTACTCAAAAGAACCCTAGCTTTGTGGGGTATAAAGAACAAGTTAGGGAATACCTAATTACTGCGCTCACTGAGACATTTGATGTAGAGCAGTTACGTGGGTCTTTATCTCTTTATCAGCCTGCAGTATATCGAGATGGGGTTTACTTTGTACTGAAAAGAGGCCACCAATTGGTGCTTTATCGTTATTTAAGTAGTGAAAACAAGGTCGAAGAAATTCAACCAATTGGGTTGCACCTTTACGCGGGGTTTACCGAGTTACAGGTATTATCAAGCTTTGATGGCAGTCAGGTAGTATTCAATCGGATCAACAACTATGAAAGTGACATAGTATTACTGGAGTACGGTGACCGATGAAGACATCAATGTTACGAAGCCCAGGTTGGGTACAGTTAGTTAGCTAGCTTTTGCTGGAATAAGCGTATTGCTTTACTACTCCAATTGCGCTGTGATGCCGACTTCAATGCTTGTGAGGCAAGCTTCTTGGCCTCTGCCTGATTATCTGTAAGCTTGGCAGACAGTAGCAGCAGTTCAGGGTGTTCGGGATCGATGGTGAGACCATGACGCAGCCAAGCCTTTGCCTGAGTTTTGTCGTTGAGACGAGTTAAATAAGTGTTTGCTAATAGAAGTGTGGAGCGCAAATGGCCGTTGTTCGAAGCTTCGGTAAGTACTTGTAACGCACGTGGAGTATCTTGCAGCTCTGTGTTTGTAAGTAGTGATCGTGCTAAGCGATATTTTGCGATATCCATGGTTTGTGCTGCGTGTTCAAGCCAAAGTACACTAAGTCGATGCTCTCCCACATTGATAAGTTGAGTTGCTAAGCGATATTGTGCCAAGTCCAAGCCATTTTTGGCTGCAGCTAAATATAATTCATTTTCTGGTTCTTCAGCGCGCCAGTGATAGCGCAGCAGCTGATACGCGTTGTAATCTTTCATACTCAACCAGTTAGCAATATAGTATTGTACTTGCGCCACACCACGTTCTGCAGCGTCGATATTCTGCTTTAGCTGTTTTTCGTAGGCCTTCTTTTGAATGGCTAAGGTTTCGCGATATTGCTCGCCTTTATATGTCGCAAAATGGTAAATCAGCGTGTGTGCTTGCTTTGGTCCACTATATCGCCACTTCTCTACAGCATTTAACAGGCTAGCGGTGAATATATGCTTGGGGTAGCTATCTACGACCTCAATATTGGTTGCCTTACCGCTTTGGTCGATATCAAACTCTAACCAAACCCAGCCCTCAACCCCTTGTCGTACGGCCTCATCAGGATAGTCAGGTAATACATCGTGAGTTTTACTCGGCGTAGAAACGATATTGGGTTGTTTGAGCCGGGCAAGTGTTGAATCAAGTAAGTAGGTGTCTGCCAAACGATTTTTTTGAAGTGTTACGAAATCTTTTAGGCCACTTTGGTCGTCGGACTGCTGCAAAACGAGTTGCGCAGTTTGAAAGGCTTCAGCAATACCGAACTCTTTAGCCAATGAAAACCAAGCAAAGGCATTTGCGGCACTTTGTTCGGTTCCTTGACCGTACAAATACATCACCCCAAGATTATACATGGCGTCTGCATTACCTAACTGAGCTAGGCGATTGAATTCAGAAAATGCAAGAGTGAATTCTTCATTCTGATAGGCGAGGGTAGCATCATAAAGATCGGCTTTTGTCTGCCAACTTATACTCAGAAAAAATGAAAAAATAAGCCCAGAAATGAGATTGTTGCGCATTTTATTGATTACTCATCCTCGGACTGCTCTTTGGGGTTGCTGTGGCCATTTTTAATAGGCTATATAACCACAATATAAGGGAAATTTAAATAATAAAAGCTGATAGCAAACGCTATCAGCTTTTTGGAACTCCGGGCAGGGAGTTTACTAAGTCGAACCTGTGTTAGCTTGGAAGCGACTTAATTCGAGTCATGAAACTATTTCTTTACGACTAATAAGACCAGATTTAGCGGTAAAAGTTTCATTCGCTATTCGGTGTTAGAAGTTAAATCTAACCCCCGCGCTAAAACGCCTTCCATCGGCATAGACACCCGTTAGTGCTTGCTCAACTCCCTTTTCCTGATAGCTAAATGTATGTTCATCCGTCAAGTTGATGGCCTCAAGAATAAATGCCACATTCTCATTGTAGTTATAGGTAAGGTTGGCATCTACTTGACCATAATCGTCAATGTATCCTGGCCAGTCGCGACCTGTATCATACCCTGTTCTGAAGTTGTATGAGATACGGGCACTAATGAATTCGTTTTCATAATAAGAACTCAAGTTAACAGTATGCTCAGAGTTGCCTGGGATAGTGATATCGTTACCTTCATCATCTTTGGCTTCACCATCTACATAGGTATAGTTAGCTGCAACGCCAAAACCTTCGTATAGCTCTTGTTGATAACCCACTTCTAGGCCTTGAATGCGGCCTGCTTTCCCATTAACAGGGCGGCTGATCAGCACTTCTTTACCTTCGTGAGTTTCAAGTGCTGGTTGGCTCTCGATAAACGACTGAATATCTTTGTAGAAAAATACCGCAGAAAAAAGACCTGCATCGCTAAAGTACCACTCGATACCGGTATCAAACTGCGTCGCTCTATATGGGTCGATGTCAGGATTACCGCCAGTGCCGGTTTGTGTTTCTAGGTTGTATGAGGTTGATGCTGTCATATCGGCGTAATCTGGGCGAGACATAACTCGTGCCGCAGAAAAACGCATTAATAAATCGTCATCTAAGTCAATTGCCAAGTTAATGCTTGGAAGAATGTCGAAGTAGTCCTTTTCTTCCGTTGTCCATACCTCTGCACCCGACTCACCTGCAAACGCGGATGAGGTTTGTTTGGTATTTACAAGCCTTACGCCTAAATTACCGCGTAGACCATCTGCATCCAGATTCGCTTTAATGTAGCCTGCGGTAATTTTTTCATTGATATCGAAAGTACTGGCCTTCAATACTCGGTAATTCCAACCCAGCGCATCACCTTCTTGGCGTATTTTATCTGAATCAGTGATTGCATAGCTGCGCGTTGTGCCTGCTGAGCCTATGCCTGAAAGGTAATCAGAAGGCATGGCTTTAGAGTAATCAGCTAGACTCCAGTTTAAGTCGGTACGATTATCCGTTGTGTGTTTGGTATTAAAACGACTGTGATCACGATATTTAAAGCCTACTTTGATCTGGTTAAAGATAGCGACATCAATTGGGCGTTTAAAATCGGCTTGAAAATAAGTTTCATCATCTTTCGCATCATTGCTGTCATAACGTAAAAAGCCTAAATTCCATTTATCACCATCGTTTGGATCGGCAGCATAACTGGTCTTTACGTCTTCCTCTTGTGACGCATCAAAGCTGTGAACATAGTTGCCTTCCCAACCAACGGAGCGATCCGCTTGTGAACCACCCGAACCTTCTGTGTAACCTAAGTGATATGAAGATTCCCAAAGTTGCCCTTGATGTTCAACTTTTAAGTCGTACGATTTGGTTTTGAGCTCAGAGTTACGTACTTTGGTCTCATCCAGAATGTTATTACCATCTGGTGATAAGCCAAGCGTCCCGCCGACGGCCATCTTTCCAACTACGGGGTGGTCGATAACGGTAATGTCAGTATATTGTGAGCCGCCGTAACCGGGTAACCACAGGAAGTTTTGGTTTTCATTGTCGGCTTCAAGTGTAGAGTCTAACGCATTGAATATAATGTCCATATTTTCATTTGGACGATATTGCAAGGCGAGGTTTATACCCGTGCGCACGCGCTGCTGTGAGAACATTGCTGAGCCGCCACCGCCAGGGCTGTAGACATTGTCGACGACGGTACCGTCTTCAAGTGTGATATCACGATAGGTCCAAGACCACGCTTCAATACCATCACGACGTAAGTTGCGCTCTTGGCGCACGACAGAAATTAAGGCGCCAAAAGATTCATCATCGGTCTTAAAGTTGTACATAGCGGAAAGTTGCGGGTCGGTTTCACCTGACACTTCGCTGTGCTGTGCGATAATTGAACCTGCAATTTTATTTGCTTCTAAATCAAGCGGCTTACGTGTTCTAACAATCACGGTTCCACCAATAGAGCCTTCGTCAATATCGGCTTCTGGTGATTTGTAAACTTCAAGCCCAGAAATGATTTCAGAGGGTAACATTGTGTAGTTAAATCCACGGCTCGCCGCTGAGTTAGTCCACCAGTCCGCTGAGCCAACGGCTTGACCATTTAATAAGGTCCGGTTTTGGCTTTCACCTGTGCCTCGAATGCTAACGCGTTCACCTTCACCAAAACTACGCGTGATTGAAACTCCGGTAATTCGTTGTAGCGATTCGGCAACGTTTTGATCTGGAAATTTGCCAATGTCCTCGGCGGTTACTGCATCAACAATGGCGTCAGAGTATCTTTTTGTATTGAGTGATTGAACAACGCTGCCACGGATCCCTCTGACTTGAATAACTTCAACTTCACCATTTTTAGCTGCTTCTTGATTGTTGTTTTCTTCAGCGAGAGCTAGACCCGGTGCAAAAAGTACCGAGCCGAGCAAAGATTGGCTGATTAATACAGCCAGTTTTTTCTTGTTATTGCGAAACATAAATTCCCCTTGAGTACATATACCAATTAGCCTTAATACTTGCTCAGTTTGAAGGAGTAAATCTGACGCTAACTGCGTTAAAAATTTCTTATTTAGAGCAACTAAATAGCAAAATTTTTGCCTTGTTATCGACAAGGTTTTCTCGCCTCAAAATAGACCACTTAATTAAGATAATTGGTATTACTTGTGATTGACCACGAGAAAGATTAAACACCAGCGGGGTTTGTTAAATCTTGAATTGAAATGAATAGTTATGAATTTGGTGGTTTTTTGCTTTGATTTTTCTTATTTTATTGAAATATATGGTTATAAAATAATTTTTTCTGGATTTTGTGCTGTTTAAGTTAAGTTTACTAGAGTGATTTCGCTTTGTTTTTTGTTAACATTCATAACTACAAAGAACTGGAAAGTCGCCTTTCCAGTTCTTTTTGCGCGTTATAAGCTCTTTTTAGGTGGCAGTACAACGTTTGAGAAGATAAGGCCAGCGATAAGAGACATAAATATTAAAAAGGTTTGTTGGCCAATATGGTCCGCATGAACAAAGCTTTGGCCTTCAATTAAAGAATTAAGTCCAATATAGGTTTTAGAACCAGGGACCAACACAATCAAACCTTGCATTGCAACAATGGACGCAGGGGCATTTACCACACGGTTAAAGATATTACTAAAGACACCCACTGCAAATGCACCTACAAAAGTACCAAGTGCATAATCAAAGTAAACCGCAGAGCTGATACTGGCTGCGTAGGCGATAAAGCCTGATGCGAGTGACCAACTTGCATGGCGTAACTTTGTTCTAAAGATAATAACTAGGCTGCTACAAAGTAATAGCACTGCAAGCCAAGCCGTCCAACGTGGTAATGGTGATGGTTGTATAAAATCAACTTGTCCAAAAAACGCAAACCCTAAACTGATCCCCAAAAATGCACCGAAGTAGAGCTTAAAGAGCAACATAATAGAGTCCATGACTCTAGCGGTGCCTGACACTAGATGACGAGCCGATAATTCCGCAAACCCAAGCGCCAGCGCCAAGCCAGGTATAAACACGATAATGGCCGAAAGTACCACCAAACGGATGTTGACCTGCGGGTCAATGTACACAGACACAGCGCAGGCAGCAACCGCTGATACGATGGCGACCAAAGGCTCGAGCATATGTGTTACGCGTTTGGAAATACTTGCCCAAAGCACGAATATGTATACCACAAGCGATATTAGCGCCGACCACCAAACGTCATTCCAGCTAGTTCCCATCAGCATCGCAAATGCGCCACTTGAGGTTGCAAATGCAAGACCCGTCATTAACTTATTATAAGGGGGCTTAGCGTGCAAAATGGCTTCAAGGCATTGTTCAGCTTCTTGGATTGAAAGCTCACCAGATAACACGCGTGTTGCGACGTCATCCGTATCTGCCAATGAACCTAAATCATGATCGCCGGGATCAACTCGCGCCACATGGGTATATTCTTCTTCATGACCTTCGGTCCAAATTACAAAAGTGACAGATGTCGGAGACATGACAAAGGAAGACTTTAGCCCTAGGTGAGTGGCTATTTCCATTAAATGTGCTTCGAGTCGATAGGCAGGGGTACCGTATTTGTGAAGCATTTTGCCTAACTTCACAATAAAGCGGCGTTTCTCTGTAAAGGTTGCGTTATTCAACGAAAGAGAACCTTAAATATGTAATGCCAATTCTACTGAATGAAGCGAATTGGCGAAAATGTTAAAAAAGTATGGTGTTTGAAATTAAAAAAATCAAACTGAGCTCATCATGGGTACGCGCTGCTAGTAAGGTACATATCATTGCTTTTACTAGATTTTAGTTATGTTTTTGCACACGAATTTGATATTCGCAACAGACTATTTGCATAGGTAAATTTGGCGGCCAAGATTGCTGCGAATTCTATCCAGATTCTCAGTAATGTCTATAGTTTTGGCCGCAAATATTTGCATTTTTTATAAACAGGTATCAGCGCTACATTTATTGCTAAGCGCTAAGCGCTAAGCGCTAAGAGTTACGATGATTCTCTGATCTGCAATGACACATCCACTAGGGTTCTAACGGCAGGTTGCGATTTGTTTAAAATTTCGGATAACGTATGGCATGTCCGCTTACCGATGTCGTCGGCATCAATTCTAACGCTCGTTAATGCGGGTTTCATCAGCTGGGAGTCTTGCAAGTCATCAAAACCGACAACTTTGATGTCTTCACCAGGTACCAGTCCATGTTCGCGCATGGCTTCAATTGCACCGTATGCAATGACGTCACTAAAGCAAACGATAGCTTTTATCTCTTTATGGTTAGTGATGAGAGTATTAAACGCTTCTCGGCCCCCTTGGCGATTGGTTGGAGCAGCGATCGCAGGTTGCGCTTCATTTAATCCATTGAGCTTTAGAGCGCTTTGGAAACCAGACAGTCGCTCATGGTAATCTGAAATTTCGGGAGTACCACCCAGAAAAGCAATGTCTTTTATGCCTTGCTCAATGAGGTGAGTCGTTGCTAGGTGAGTCCCTTTTTTATTGTCAGGTAGAATACAGGGGGCTTTCGCGAAGGCCACTTCACGCATAATGGTAATAACTGGAAATCCAGAGTCAGCCAATTGGTCCAGCCACTCTCGTGGAGTACTTGGTGCAGGCACCATAACAAAAGCACAAACGTTGTATTCTTTAAGTGTGTTAACCACTTGGCGTTGGCGATTAAAGTCTTCGCCTGTATTGACCAGCATAGGCACCATACCTAATGCGTAAATATGCTTTTCTAATCCAACAGCAAGCTGAGCAGAGTACGGGTTAGTTAAGTCGTTGATAACAACCGCAACAAGATTAGACTTTTTACTACGTAGCGCTGCTGCGTCGCGATTATAAACATACCCCAGCTTTTCGATGGCTTTTAGTACTTTCTCTTTGCTTTTATCGCTGACTTTATCGCTATGCGTTAGGACAAGGGATACTGTTGATTTAGAAACTTGTGCCTCTTCGGCAACATCAAAAATGGTAACCTTAGCGAGTTTTTTATCGTTGTTCATGCTAATTCGTATCAATTATGGCTGGTTAAGTGACTAAGTGTACATCAAGTTTTCATCGCATTAAATCGCAAATCTCTGCACATTTCCCGATAATCGTTATATGATCACCTGCTAAACGCCGAAGATAGGTAAATACAGTGAAATTATTAAAACAAATCACATTTATCATATTAATGACTACCGTATCATATACGGTATGTGCACAAGAGCAAGGCTACATGACACCTTCTCCAGAGCTGGCAAAGCTTGTTGATGCACCATTGATCCCAACCTCTAAATTGAGTGCAAATGGTAATTGGTTGGCATTGTTACAGCGCAATAGGGTACTCACGCTCGAAGAGCTTAGACAGCCAGAGCAAGCGCTTGCGGGGATAAAGTTCAATCCGCAAACCTTTATGCGGACCTCCAGCCGCCAATATAGCTCTATTGAGTTTAAACATGTCGCAACCGGTGCCTTAATTAAGGTGACAGGTCTACCTAAAGGCAAGATCAAGTCTCCAAGCTGGAGTGCAGATAGCCGCTATCTTGCGTTTATTCTTGAACAAGAAAATAGTGCTACGCTTTGGGCTTACGATATTGAGCAGCGCAATCTTAAACAGCTTACTCAATCAACATTAAATGGCGTGGTGACTTCAACGCCATATCAGTGGTTGCCAGACAGTACTGCAATTATCGCGAATATTGCTATTAATCATGGCAAACAGCCAAGCGCAAAAGATAAATCCAGCCTAACGCCAATAATACAAACCACATCTGGCAAAAAAGCATCAACACGCACTTATCAGAATTTATTGTCTAGTCCCTATGATATTCAGCTATTTAAGTTTTATTCTGAGGGGCAGTTAATTAAGCTAAATCTGAATGCCAGCGCGCAGCAAATTGGTAATCCAACGTATCTTAAACATTTCTCTGTTTCGCCAGACTCTACCAATCTAGTGGTTGGTATGATGGCAGATCCCTTCTCATTCCAAGTGCCTTACAGCCGTTTTCCAGCGGTATGGCAAGTGTGGGGAATGCGTGGCTATCCATTATTTGAAGTTGCAAGACAACCGCTAGCCGACGCACTGCCTGCGGGCTTTGATAGCGTGAGAGAAGGGCCTCGAAAGATCCAATGGCGTGACGACCATGGCGCGACACTGATATGGGCCGAAGCGCAAGATGGTGGGGATATGAGTGTGGAGGTTGACTATCATGACCACCTTTATACGATTAGTTCGCCATTCAAAAAGGAACCTGAACTTTTCGCAAAAGTAGAGCGTCGTTTTTCAAGTATTGAATGGGCTGATAACAATGTTGCGATTTTGAATGAATGGCGCTTTGCCGATCGCAGTATTCGTTCTTCTGTATTTTCTCCGCGTAATCCAGAGCAAAATCGCATGGTGTTTTCAGAGCGCAGTTATAATGATGCATACAAAGATCCTGGCAACTTTGTATATGAAAATAGTGATTTAGGTTCAAGAGTATTGAAGTTAGTTGGAGGCAGGTATTTGTTTTTAACGGGCAACGGTGCATCTGAGAAAGGCAACATTCCTTTTTTAGATCGTTTTGACGTAAAAACCAATACTTCAACTCGTATTTGGCAGTCGAGCGAACCTTATTACGAAAGAGTGCGTGCAATGTTAGATGACGAAGGTATGCGCTTTATTACCGTGCGTGAGTCACGCCAAGAACAACCCAACTTTTTTGTCCGTGACTTACAGTTTGATACTTTGGAGCAGCTAACTAAGTTTGCGCACCCTTATCCTGCATTTAAAGGTGTTGTAAAAGAGCAAATCAAGTACAAACGTGATGATGGCGTTGAGCTATCCGGTAATCTTTATCTTCCTACAGATTATGACCCATCAAAAGGCCGTATACCTGTGTTGATGTGGGCTTATCCGCTCGAGTTTAAAGATAAAGCCGTTGCTTCGCAGGTGCGTGAATCGCCTTATCAATTCCCATATATTGGCTATTGGGGGCCAATGCCGTATTTAGCAAAAGGTATTGCTGTTTTTGATGATCCGACGATGCCGATTGTCGGGGCTGGCGACACACAACCAAATGATACATTTAGGCAGCAATTGGTTGCGAGTGCGAAAGCTGCTGTTGATACCTTAGTAGAAAAAGGTATAGCAGATCCTAAGCGCATTGCGATTGCAGGGCATTCTTATGGAGCATTTATGGTGGCTAACTTACTCGCCCATAGTGACTTGTTTGCCACTGGCATTGCACGAAGCGGAGCTTATAATCGCACCTTGACGCCATTTGGTTTCCAAGGTGAGCCGCGTAACTTCTGGGAAGCGCAAAACGTCTATGCCAGCATGTCGCCTTTCTTCCACGCGGAAAAAATCAATGAACCTATGTTGATGATCCATGGAGAGGAAGATCCAAACTCAGGTACTTTTCCTATGCAGTCTAAACGTATGTTTGCTGCAATGAATGGTTTAGGTGCCAATGCAAGGCTGGTGATGTTGCCAGAAGAAGGCCATGGGTATAAAGCACGAGAAAGTATTTTACATGTACTTTGGGAGCAAGAGCAGTGGCTTGAAAAGTATCTGTTCCCTGAGAAGGAAGAAGCAATCCCTGAAGACACGTCAACAGATGAAATGATCTCGGTCGCAACGGAAGCGACAGTTAACTAACAATAATCGATACAATAGAGGGAGTAGTAGATCTTCTCCCTCTATTTACCCTATTTCAGTTATACGAAAATTAAGCTACCTACTCTTTACTAGACACCGAACTGCCGACGGAAGCGGTAATTACCATAAAAATAGCAAGCCATTGCCAAACAGTCAGTAACTCTCCAAGAATTAAAAAGCCAGCCAACGCCGCAACCGCAGGTTCAACGCTCATTAAAATACTAAACCCTTGTGCGGGCATTTTTCGAAGCGCTACCATTTCTAGGCTATAAGGCAGGGCGCTGGATAACAAACCAATTGCGATACCCAATGGAATAAGTGACCAATTAAGGAGGGCTACACCTTGAGACATCACGCCAAACGGTACGATAGTAAGCGCGGCAACCGTCATGCCGATTGCCACAGTCACCCCGCCGGAGCTTTCGTTGCCTGAGCGCTTACCATAGAGAATATATCCTGCCCAACAAGCGCCAGCAACCAAGGCTAAAGCAACACCTACTGGGTCTAAACCATTGACATCGCCAAGATCTGGTAACAACAGCAAAATTCCTAAAATAGCAAATGCAACCCACAAATAATCACGTTTCCGTTTAGATGAAAATAGCGCTACGGCGAGTGGCCCGGTAAACTCTAAGGCCACACCAATGCCAATAGGGATACGTTCAATGGCATAGTAAAAGGTGATATTCATGCCGCCCAAACATAGGCCATAGACGATGAGTGGTCGCCAGTTTGTCGGTAAATGACGCCAAGGCTTGAACACCAAGCACAAAATAAGAGCTGAAAATCCTAGGCGATATGCTGTGGTGCCCTCAGGCCCAACAAATGGAAATAACTGCTTGGCAATAGAGGCTCCAGATTGGATGGTGACCATAGCGCAAAGCAGGCATAAAATCGCAATGACAAAGTCGCGGCTAAGTAGTGACATTGAGACCCCAACAAGATAAATAACAAGCTTAAAAGATGGCGATATAAGGCTAGTCTAATCGTGTCTAAATAATGGCTCAATTACTTTTGTATATTTTATGCCTTTATTGGTTTTTGAAATGGTTATTTGTTGATTTATTTACTTTTAATTTTCAGTATTTTCTTTTTGTTATCGTTCCAATTGTGCTTACGTATTCAGGTAGTTAAGCCAAGCACTTTCATGTTTTTGCATATTTTTATGCTTTTTCGAGTCTAAGTGCGCGAGCTTATCGCTGTCATTGATAAAAGGGCCTGCTCTACAAATGGTACAGTAATTATCACCCAAGTAGTCAGGCACTTTGAGTTTTTCTTTTATGGCGTGAGCTGGGTTAACAGACCAGTAATAGCTAATACCACTGGTGTCTTTTACGTGCTTATCACGGTCGACATTGCGAATTTGATACTCTGGGAAGTGTGAAATCTCAAACTGAGACTGACCGAGGTAATATTGTTCAAGTCCGTTGACAAGGCTGCCTTCTAGATCCCACTCAATATAGGGCTTTACGTCCTTTGAGGTAATGATCCCGAGTTGAGCGCCATTTGGGTCAAGTGCATAAGCCGCTGCGTTTATTAAGAATTCTCGCAGCAATTTCCGATTGAGGCTGTTAACGCTCAAAGTCTGGTTTTGGAAGCTTTCAAGCGAGTCAAACGCAGGAATGAGAGGAAACTGAAAAATTACCGCATCAAAGGCATGCGACGGCACTTTTTGCCAACAATGTGCCTCAGTGACATCAAATTGAGTCACTACATCAATCCCTAGAGTATGTAGTTTATCAAATGCATTATCTTGATATTTATGCTTAAGTTCACCTTCACTGTCGTAAACACTGGCAGTAAGATGGGCTGGAGCAAAGTACTTTGCTAATGAATATGAGAAGCTTAAATCGCCGTCACCAACGGTAAGAATACGCCAGTTTTTATCGAGTATCATGGAACTGTCTAAATCAGTAAAACGAGGAGTTTATCAAACTAGGCAGTTATCTTGTAGCAATTGGCTCTTTTATTAGTTTAAAACCAACTAGACAAAATACACCCGCCAAAAACCAAATGCTCCCAGCCAAAATTGCAAAACTGGTGGTTTTTTCAGGGAAAACTATAGCTAGCGGCAGTGTAATTGCTCCCCTTACTAAACATAACGTTGAAATAGTAAAGATGGCAGGGCTAAGCATAGGTAATGGTTTGATCCACTTGAGGGCCGAAAGTGCGTAGGCGGCAGTGGTTAGAAATAATGCGGAGATAAAAACGGTTGCAGTAGGCGCATACCAAGTGCCTGCGATGGCGGAGTCGATAATATCTGCTGGAGCAAGTTGCGCGCGATAGCAACTAGCACCCAAATAAATACATGAAAGATGTGCAACTGCAGTAAAGATAGCAATACCCGCAAATGTTGAAAGGAAAATACAGCCTATTATCCTTTTAGTCTGGTATTGCATTGATTTCCTTTATTTATATCGGAACGGTGTAGGACCATTATTTGTCTATTATAAGCGTTTATAACTCAGCATACCTAAATGAAGAGTTCTCTTTAAGAAGTAGTTTACACGTAAAAAAATACAGAGGAATAAGTGCCCAAAATGTATACGAATAGGAAAACTCGCTGCCAAAAGCCGTCATTACACACCCAACTAAAGGCATTGCAATGCCCAGAAAGTAATAAGCTCTGCTTTTATAAAGCCAACCAAATGGAATGAAGTGAGAGCCAAAAAGAATGGCGAAGGCAAAAGGGAACCAATTTGGGACTAATTGAAATACTAAGATTAATACTGGCCAATATAAAAATTGGGCGCATGCTAACACCGTCCCTAAGTTTGATAACGGGGGGTGTTTAGCAAATGGATTGACTTTGAACATTTTTGAGATTAGGAAGGCTATTGGGAATGTACTTCCGGTTGCAAAAATCACCATGACCAAAGCTTGTCTTTGCGGCATAAAATGAATGGCTAAAGTACAAAAGCAAATTACCATTAAACCTGCAAATGGGAATCCTATCCCTTTTTTAGTTAGGTTTATTAATTCATCTCGGTTGTCCATAATATCTCCCTGAGTCAGCCTTTTGCTCTCTCTAGCCATTGGGTATTAACCTTATCGTACCTCTGAAATTCGCTTTCGGTTGCTATGTGTCTGTAAAGAACTTGCTTATCAATGCCCTAGTTGATCGAGTAAGTCCATTACTTCAACGCTGGCATGTTCCATTTGGTTAAGCTGTTTTACTGCGCCTTGAGAATCGCCTGCTTTAAACTTTTTCATTGCTTCTACACCAGCTCTATGGACTTCTTTATGCGGAGCTTCTAGGCGTTTAAACGCGTTGTGACCGCCAAACTTTTGGGCGCCATCGCCACTAAACCACTTGCCTAAGCGGCACATCGTATGATCGGCAAAGTCGCTGATATTTTTATGGCTATTGCCAATAATAACGTTGTATACGTCTCCTTTCCAAACGACATGATCGAGCTTTACTGTCTGGATAAAAGTTTGAGTGGTAGAAACCAAAATGGTGTCTTTCATTGAATCACAACAACTTACAATCCCTTCGTATTCATCGTTTAAGTGTCCAATACTGTCAGATAGCGTGATATTAGACGCTTGAATTTCTTCTACAGCACTCACGGTTGTGTGAGTTGTATCGATGATTTTTTTGACTAAATCGGAGACTTCGTTAGCGGATTCATTGGTATTGGTTGCCAGTGCGCGTACCTCATCGGCGACAACCGAAAAGCCACGGCCAGCTTCACCCGCTCGGGCTGCTTCAATAGCAGCATTAAGCGCTAGCAGATTCGTTTGATCTGAAATTTTTGAAATCGTCGTAACAAAGGTATTAATGCTATCTGCCATCTGCGATAGGCCAGAAATATTGGTGGTCATTCTGTCCATATTACCGCCGAGCTGCTCCATTCCCGTGAGTATTTTACGCAATGCGGTTTCAGATTTAGAAAAGGCGGAGTTTACTTGCTCAATTGAATGGCTTTCTTCTTCAATACTCATAAAGCTCGCAAGAACGGTTTCGCGGATCCCTTGCACTTGGCTTAACCCAGTCAATGCACACTGCAGTAGTTGATTGTCAGTATTATCATTGAGCGCAGCTTGTGAGCTTACAACTTCTTGTTTTAACGACTCATTTTCAGCAACTAATTGCGCATTCGCATGTTTTAAACTGGCAATCTCTTGTTGCGCGGCTAATAAGGCTTGTTGGGTTTCATTGTTTGTAAATAGTTTTGCAAACACGTTATTTTCCCTTGTAACTTGATATTAACGCAAGCTTAGCAATCATTGGAAAATAGTGCTACTTCTTTAGCTTTTAAAAAAGCTATAAATTTAGAGAAGTTAGCGTAGAATTGTAATTGGATTTTGGTGCGCTGAGCGTCATTGAAATTTAACCAATAAAACAGTGCTAAGTGTTATCCTCGAGCACTAGATCTGAGTGATTTACCGCGCTTATCGCCATACATATGCTCATCGGCTTCGTGGATGATGAGATCAGCTTGTTTAGCTGGGTCAACTTTGACCATTCCAATACTGACGTTAATTTTGTAATCGTGTAATCCCTTTAATAATGCCGCTCTTACTTCGTCTGTATCCGGAAGCACTGCATTAATATAGGCAATAAATTCGTCTCCCCCGATACGAAAGCTGTAATCTAAGCCAAAGTAATCTTTCATATTCTGCGTAAACTTAATCAAAACCTCGTCGCCAATATGATGGCCATAGTTGTCATTCACTTGCTTAAAATTATCTAAATCGAGGTAGAGTAGCCATTGATCATCAAAGCGATGTGTTTGCAAGCCTTCAAAACATGCGCGACGACTACCCACGCCTGTCATCGCATCATGGTCAGCTTCATACCGCATCCGCTCCTCTAACAATCTTCTTCTCTCTACTTCTTTTTTTAGCTCTGTAATGCTGGCTCTTTTATTGGTGATCATGCAGTAAAAACCAAAGCTGATGAGTAAAAAACCGATATTTTTCAAAGAAGTGTCAAAGTTAAGTAAGGGAATGGAAAAACCGTCGGTGAAATTATCAATAATATCAAGGAGTAGGCCCGCACAATACACAAGTAGGGCAATGCGTAAGAACGAATTTGCGATTTCTCTGGTGATCAAATTGAATAAAGTGAAAGAAATGCCGAACCAGAACAACTCTTCGTAGCTCTCGTATTCGTAGTGACCAATATAGTACATGTAGCCACCAAAAAAGATGATGGCTATCCATATTACTAAGGGAGGTAACGCGCGTTTGATCAAATTACTTTGGCTTCTGGTGCTTCAGTTATCTTTAGTTATAGTTAATTGAACTTCAGAAGCAAGCCACTTATGTGTTTAATTCAAGTGCTTGAGCAATCATAAATAGATGACTAACAAAAACGAGAGAAGTCAGTACTGTTCGCATTTTTTGATAGTCTTTATGATAGTCACTCCAGCGGGATGAACTGCGCTCTATAAAATATACGAGCCAATATGCGATAGCGAGATAGAGAAGCAACCATTGTGGTGCTGCAATACTAAGTAGGGGGTAAGGGATCACGACAATCACGGCCAGTATCGCTTGTTTGTAGGTTTGCTCTCCTGCACGCCATAAACTGCCGGCCATAAAAGCTAGAATCCCCAGACTGTAAAATTGAAAAGCATGAAGCACGTCACTCGATGCACCTGTCATTAGCGTCCATGCGATACAAGCCAAAAAGGGAATAAAGCCAAAGTAACCAAGTTGAATATGATTGAAGTACGGGTGCATAGTCACGCTCTGCTGTAGTTAATTGCTGGGATCATACCGTAATTATCTTATTTTTATACTCTTATGCTGAATTAGTTGATCACTTATAAGAGAGCTATCAGTTTTTCCGATTACAGTGATTCAAACAATCCATTTTATTTAATCAGCACTTCCCCTTATCTTTGTACTCAAGCCAAGGCGAACAGTAATCGCCAACATTATTTAAACTAAACAACAGTGAGGAAAGCGATGAGCACTTCATTAATCAATACTAAAATTCAACCATTCAACGCAACTGCATACCATGGTGGCGACTTCGTAGAAGTTTCTGAGCAAGACCTACTAGGTAAATGGTCAATCGTATTCTTTTACCCTGCGGATTTCACATTTGTATGTCCAACGGAGCTTGGTGACTTAGCTGACTACTACGCACAGCTACAAGAAATGGGTGTAGAAGTTTACTCTGTATCGACAGACACGCACTTCACGCATAAAGCATGGCACGATGCGTCAGACACTATTAAGAAAATCCAATTCCCAATGATTGGTGACCCGACAGGCCGTATTACTCGTAACTTCGGTGTAATGATCGAGGAAGAAGGTCTTGCACTTCGTGGTACTTTTGTTATCAACCCAGAGGGTGAAATCAAAGTTATCGAAACGCATGACCTAGGTATTGGTCGCAGTGCTAAAGAGCTAGTACGTAAAGTACAAGCTGCTCAATACATCGCATCTCACGATGGTGAAGTATGTCCAGCTTCTTGGCAGCCAGGTGAAGAAACACTCGCACCTTCACTAGATCTAGTTGGCAAAATCTAATTTGTCTGGGGAGTGCGGTATGCACTCCCATCTCAACCATCTAGATGAATCAAATTCATCGTTTTTGCGAATTTTTACTGTAGTTTCTGCAGAGGGTTACCTTATATGTTAGACAACCAAATTAAAACTCAACTACAAAGCCATTTTAGCTCTCTACAACGTCCGATTGAACTCGTCATTACCGTTGATGACAGTAAAAAATCGCAAGAGCTAAAAGGGTTAGCACAAGACTTAGCGTCATTGAGCGACAAAATTACTTTATCTGAATCAATTGAAGGTGAACGTATCCCACAAATGGTGGTGCATGGTGTTGAAACAAAGAGCGAAATTACGTTTGCTGGTGTTCCTATGGGACATGAGTTTACCAGTTTGGTACTTGCATTATTGCATTCAGGCGGTCATGCAACTAAAGCATCGGCAGACGATCTCGAACTGATCACAAATATAGATAACGCATTGAACTTTGAGGTTTACATTTCACTGAGTTGCCAAACTTGTCCGCAAGTCGTACAGGCTTTGAATCTCATGGCGGCTGTTAACCCAAATATTACCACCACCATGATTGATGGCGCTTTGTTCCAAGAAGAAGTGGAATCACGCAACATCATGGCCGTGCCAACCGTGTACTTAAATGGTGAGCAATTTAGCCAAGGCGCAGTGAGCCTGAACGATATACTACTCAAATTGGATAGTAAAGCTGGTGAAAAACAAGCGGCATTACTTAACGAGAAAGACGTGTTTGACGTGCTCGTTGTAGGTGGCGGCCCCGCTGGTGCATCAGCTGCTATCTATGCTGCTCGTAAAGGGTTAAATACAGGGGTAGTTGCGGAGCGTTTTGGCGGCCAAGTTGCCGATACTTTGGGTATTGAGAACTTTATTTCAGTGCAAAAAACTGAAGGCCCTAAGCTGGTTGCACAGTTAGAAGAGCATATTAACCAGTATGGCGTTGATGTGATGAAGAACCAGCGTGCAGCGGCAATTAACAAAGGCGAAACTATTGATATCACGCTTGAAAGCGGTGCGGTATTAAGGGCCAAATCTTTAGTATTGGCTACAGGTGCACGATGGAGAAGCATGAATGTACCCGGCGAAACCGAGTACAAGGGTAGAGGCGTAGCATATTGTCCACATTGCGATGGTCCGTTATTTAAGGGGAAACCTGTCGCGGTTATTGGTGGCGGTAACTCGGGTATTGAAGCAGCTATCGACTTGGCAAATATTGTTGAACACGTCACGGTATTAGAATTTGCCGATACGCTTAGAGCTGACGAAGTGCTGATCAAAAAGGCGAAAAGCCTTGCCAACATCACCATTATTAAAAACGCACAAACCACAGAAGTAGTTGGAGATGGTAGTAAAGTAACGGGTCTTAATTACATAGACAGGGTCAGCGGTGACGCTCATTCGTTGGCACTGGCTGGCATTTTTGTACAAATTGGACTTGTACCAAATACTGAATGGTTAAAGTCGAGTGAAGTTGCACTTAGCCGCTTTGGTGAAATCGAAATTGACAGCAAAGGTGCGACAAGTCTAGCTGGTGTTTACGCCGCAGGCGATGCAACCACCACACCGTTTAAGCAAATTATTATTGCGATGGGTGGAGGAGCGACAGCAAGCTTAGGCGCTTTTGATTATCTAATTCGGTTAGGGCAAGACGACGAGCAAGCTGCTTAATTACTCGCATTACTGGAAAGAATCATTGCAACAATACACCCATGCAATGCTCCCAAGCCACACTCTAGCAGTGTGGCTTTTTTTGCTTTGATTTCGAAGATTCATCGCTGCGTAAAGCAGCTCCTACTCTAACGTGTAGAATGCACTGTGGGAGGAGGCTTATCCGCCGAGCAGTTACTAGCTTAGCTAATAGGATTTTGGCTGAATAAGAAACACAAGATCGCTGCGTAAAGCAGCTCCTACTCTAACGTGTAGAATGCGCTGTGGGAGACGATTTACCCGGCGAGAGGTTACTAGCCTAGCTGAGTGGATTATCTTCCGGTGAAGAAACACAAGATCGCTGCGTAAAACAGTTCCTTCAGTCCTACTCGCTACCAACGCGTTGTAATGGCGCTGCCGATATAAACTGCTCAAAATGTTCACACCAAATAATAGCGCTCTGAAACTGGGCCAGATCGACTTGGCGATATTTACGCTGCACGAACTGCGAAAATTGGTTTATGTTAGCAATTTCCACCACGGTGTGTTTTTGTGCTTTAAAGTCGGCTTCTGTCTCAATAAATGTTTTGGCGAGGTAAAGCCGATAATCAGGCCCTGGGGCTATCTCCCCCACAAATGCAATATGATTATCCGTAAAATAAATTTCACCAGTGGCGTAGTGTAATGCGTCTGAATCTTTAAGCTCCTTCTTGAATTGGCCTTTGTATGTTGCGGCTTTACTGATCGCCAGTATTTCTGTGTGGCTAGCCGCCGGAGGTTGCGTCATTATCGGTAAAGTGTACACACCCATAATAAACCCTGTGATAAACACCACAATGAGCAACAGTAACGTAAATAGCGTTCGCAAAATCATTTCCAAGTAAGCAGTAAAGTCTAAGTATAGCCAAATTATAAGGCTATAGTACAAAACGTGACTGAGTAAAAAGGATTGTTTTTAATATTTTTGATAAGAACAAAGTGTTTTTATTAAATGTAATTTAGTACCCAATGTAGATAAAACTTTACATAGAGTAGCGCCTTCTGATTGTTAACTATTAGAGAATAAAGTATTTCAATTGTTTTGATTATTGTAATAGTCAAAGTAAACAGGTGTTTAGGCCAGAGTTATGGCGTAAAGGCGTTTTCCAATCTGGTTATAAAGTACTGAATGTAATTAATAATCTCAGCTATTGTTATTGATTTGTGCTTGAGTAAAATGCCTCGAATTCGAGTTGATTCTTACAATAAAATTAACTTGGATACGTTTCTATTACAAAAAATGAAAGCGAGCATGTCATGGACGTGCGATAGCTTATCAGTTGTTAAAAAATGACAGCGTTGTTTTTTACTGTCGAAACACAGTAGCGCGACCAAGATAAGTTGTGTTTATCAACGTGCGAAACCTAGGTGCACAGAACAAGGTTGAATTTCGTGTGGCAAGCATCGATAGACTCTCGCTCATTCTAATCTTAATCGAAGTGGCGGCAGTCACTTCTCTAATACGAGTAGAAGAAAATGAAAAATTCAATGTTAACAGTCAGTATTGGCATGGCACTTGGCATGGCAGCATCGAACGCATTTGCACATGGTTATATGGATAGTCCAAAGGCAAGACAAGCGATTTGTGAAGAACAGGGGGGATTTTGGTGGCCAAAAGATGGAAGCAATATCCCGAACGCGGCATGTCGAGCAGCTTACCTAGCGTCTGAACATGTGCAGTTTGTTCAAAAGCATGAGTTTGCAGCGAATGTTCCCGATTATTTTAATTTGCAAGCTGTACAGGCTGCTGTTCCTGACGGACAACTTTGTGCGGGTGGCGATAGAAATAAAGCGGGCATGAATATCGCGTCGAGTGAGTGGCAAAGGACCGCGATAACGCCCAATGCTCAAAACCAAATTAACGTGAGATTTCGTGCAACAACGCCTCACAACCCTAGCTTTTGGCAGTTTTATCTCACCAAACCGGAGGCGGATATTCAGTCAACGCCCCTAGCGTGGCAAGATTTAGAGCTAGTGCAAGAGTATGGCAATGTTGACTTCTTCGTTGCGCCAGATGGTAAACGCTATTATGAAATGCAGGTCGCGGTGCCGAGTAAATTTAGCGGAGATGCTATCTTGTATACGCGTTGGCAGCGTGATGATGTTGTAGGTGAAGGCTTTTACAATTGTAGCGACGTCACTATAGTGCGTGATACTACACCGACTGAGCCGGTAAGTTGGACGCCTGCTGGATTTTTAATTAAACCTGGCCAACAAGCCAATGTAGGCGATACGGTATGGCTACGTGTGTTTGATGGTGATGGCCAAGAATTGGTACAAGAAAAACTGTCGATAACACAAAGCAATATCAATCATTGGACTGCGCAATTTGCTAGCACACTAAATAATAATCATGCGAATACGCTGCAAATTGGCGTACAACAAAGTGACGGCAATATTGTATTTGATGCTGCGCAACTCGCTGCTAATCAGCTGTTTGTAAGTTTTCCCCAGTACACTTTTAACCTTTCAATTCTAGCTAAGCCACAAAACCGCGCCCCTGTGGTTCATACCCCCGCCGATATCACGCTAAAAGAAGGCTCAAGCTCATCACTTCATGTTCATGCGTTTGATGATGACAAAGATCCACTCACCTTTGCATGGCAGATCCCTGTGCCACTGAGTTATAGCGGTAGCGGTGCAACTATCACGTTGGCTGCGCCTGAGGTTCAGCAAAATACCGACTATCAGGGGCAAGTCACCGTTTCTGATGGCACGTTTGAAAAAACTGTTAGCTTTACCATCACAGTGACTAACCAAACCGCACCACCACCAAGTGGTGACACATGGCGTGCCGATCAAGTTTATACCGCTGGCGATACCGCAGTGTATCAGGGCAAAAGCTATCGCGCTAAATGGTGGGTAAAAGGCCAAAAGCCCGATCAAAGTGATGCGTGGGAGCTGGTAGATAAGTCTGATGGCAGTAACTCATGGAGTGCTAATAAGGCATACACTGGCGGCGACAAAGTGAGTTATCTAGGCGTTGAATATCAGGCGCGCTGGTGGACGCGCGGTCAGCAACCTGGCACTGACTCAGTGTGGCGTAAGCTTTAATGTAAAGCACCTCTAATAAATCACTGGCAGATATCGCTGCCAGTGAGATCAAGTGTTCAATGAGTTACATCATCTAACACTGAGCAAAATGTTACATCAGCTGTTGTGGTTTGATTTCAATATTAGCACTATCAGAGCTTACCCATACTTCGCCATCTTGAATGGTAATAGTGAGCTTGATACTACGATCTGCTAACTGAGCTAAAGCCTGAGTCGCACTATAATCCAAGCTGAAAATACTCAGGTTTTTAAAGTCGTATAATTTCGGCTGATGTTTTTGCCACCAAATAGCTTGATTATTTTCACCATAGGTATAGAGGACCACTTGCTTTGATTTATTGCACGCTTTTTTAAGGCGTTTTTCATCAGGCAGTCCTAATTCAATCCAAAGCTCAATCTCTTCGCTGTAGTTCTTAACCCATAGCTCAGGTTCATCGTCAGCGCACAAGCCTTTAGTAAACTCAAGTCCCTCACACGCATTCAGTGCATAGGCAAGTAAACGGATCATTAACCGTTGTTCGTTTTCAGAAGGGTGTTGAGCTAGCGTTAAATTAAAGTCTTGGTAAACATGCCTGTCCATATCGCTAAGTGATAGTTGGGCTTTAATAATAGTAGATTTGAGCGCCATAAATTTGCTTAAAAAATTTTTGCGCTAGTATAGCGGATTGAGATAAAAATTTGCAGAATGTTATTGTGGAAATGAAACACAGCCTCGCAAAGAGACTGTGTTTATTTGAGCAACTTAATTAATGCTTAGCGTTAAAATTAATTACAGCTACTCGAGATACGCCAAACATTGGGTAACGACTCTTGTAGTTTGCTTACTTGAGCACAGTCGATATTTGGGTTTCCATATAAACTTAAATATTCCAGATTGGTCAAATCGAAAAACGGTGACAGATCTGAAATGTTGCTATTGTCCAAGTCTAAACTGGTAAGTTCGACGTAATTTTTAATTGCGCCATAGTTTGTCAGCTTGGTATTACTCAAATTTAACTCAGTCATGCTAGTAGGTAAAACAAAGAAAGAAAAGTCGTACACTATATCGTTATTTGTATTTAGTTGGAATTTAGTCAGCGTTTGAGGAAGTACCACTTTTGTCGTCAATTCATCATTTAGCCCATTAACTTCTATACTATTGAGTGAACTAAGTTGCGCTAAGTTTGGATCCCCTAGTAATGAACTGTTAATTGAACCAATAAAGTGTATGTGGGTAACATCTTCAAATTGAGCGATGCCTTCTAATGAGCTAATAAAAGAGCCGTAGCAAGTAAGAGTGCCTCGCCCCAGTGCGTCTTGATAACCTCGCACAATGATGCATTGTTTAAATGCTTCGTCAGTGATCAAACTCAAGTCGATAGGTTTTTTAATACAGTTGGAGTTAGCGAAGAGTGTGTTTATGTCATCAACAGAACTTAGTAGCTCCTGATCATCACAGTAAATGGCACTATCCTGTATTTTTAGACTTTCAAGTTTGTTCAAATTTGCAAGCATATCGGCTCTAAAAAATTTACTGAACTTTTGTAACGTCAGTGATTTTAAAGCTGTTAACGTAGCTACAGGAGAAATATCAGTTACTTTTGACTCTCTGATTGTCAATGTTTCAAGATTGTCAAATAGCGAGAGTTGAGAGATGCTTTCTAAATGGGGAAAACCTTCTAGCCTTAATATTTTCAAGTTTGAGTTAGAACCTAAATCGTCGAGCGTAGTTACTGCTTTAGCGTAGTAACTTTCACGTGAATGTAGTTCCACAGAATTAATTGCCGATAGGTTAGTTAGGTCAATTAGCTCTGAAAAGTTGTAAGCACTAGCGTAGAGCGAAGTTAAGCTTGGCAGTGCGATATTATTTACGCCTTCAAATGACCCTGCGTAAACATGAAGCTTTTCTAGTGCTTGCATCTCAGAAATATTATTAAAATCGAAATTATAGTTGACGTCTTCAATTTCTAATGTCGACACTTTAGTTAGGTTTGATAAAACGGATAAATCCACATTGTTACCAATCTGAGAAATACTCAATGTATTTAGATTTGGTGTCAAAGATAACCAGCCAAGGTCATTGATGTAATTCAGATTTGATAAATCAAGTGATTTCAGCTCTGGTATAGATTTTAAAAAGCTAAGAGATGAAATGTTCAGAGAATCTAGCGTTAGTGATTCTAGTTCAGTAAGGCTCGAAAGTTGGCTTGTATTACTAAGTCTGAATTGATTTAAAGACAAAGACCTAAGCGTCTTATTATTGATAATGCTGCTGATATCAAGTTGTGTGCTAGCAGCTAGTTCGAGCACTTCTAATTCACTAAATCCACTTAAAAATTCGAAATCCTGGATTTGTGTTTCATCTAGAACGAGCTTTTTCAATCCTGTTTTGGCTTCGATAGCTGCATGGTCTGCGGCAGCTACATTTTTTAAAAGTAATTCATTCAAGTTAGGTATGGAGTTTAAAAATGCAAGTGAACTTAAATCTGCAATGTTGTCTAGCGCTAGGCTATTTAAATTAGTGAAACGTCTTAATTCGCTGAGGTCATCGATGCGAAAATGTTTTAACTTTAAAGTCGTTAGGCTTTCACTCTGAAGCGTATTTAAGGCGAGCGTTTCGTAGTCGTAATCGTTGTTTGCTAATTCAAGAGTTTTTAATTGCTCGAAACCAGAAAGGTCTAAATTACTGAAATGTAAGCGTCTGTTTCCCCAAGTGTGTATGTCATTCTCAGTAATTGATAGTGATTCTAGCTTAGTAAGCGCACTTATTTGGGTTAAGTGAGTTTCAAGATATTGAGTATCAACGGTTTCTAAAAAAGCATTATCAAGCTTTAATGACGTCAGTGTCGAGATGTCCGCAAGCTCACTTAGATCCTTCAATTCTGCATTGGTAACATTTACAGTAGTTAAACCTGTTAACTCAGATAAACCTGATAATGTTTCGATTGGATAGTCACGACACTCAACAATTGATATACCTACATCTTTGTGTGTATCTGATAAGCACTGAGCAAGCGCCGCGTCTGAAATCGTTAAGCTTGAAAGTGGAGCGTAAGCACTTAGGTTGACGGTCAATTCCTGTGAACGTGAACTTCCTTTATCATCGGTAGCTGTTAGCTTAAACGTGAGCGTAGTTGCCTCATCAATATCCGGCGCGTGAAACTCTAGCGTTTCACTATTGTTGTTTGTGAGCTCAACAGTTGTACCAGCTGTCTGCTCCCAAAGCAAAGCTTCAATCGCTCCGTCTTCATCTGTTACGGTCGCAACGGCTGTGATTGAGTTCCTTTCTATTGCTGTAATTGGTCTATGCTTGCAATTACTGGGCTTTATTAGTTGGTGATTGGTTTGTCAGTTCCAGTATCATTGCTGTCGCTGCCACTTCCACCGCCACATGCGGCTATAGTTGATGCAAGCAATGAAGTTACGATTCCTTTGTATATAGCGCTTTTGATCATCTTGATATCTTGTTTTGTTTTATTGAATAGTCAGAAAGCGCAGAAGTGTACTTTATTTAGATACTAGTTTCCAATAGTTACACATGGTTCCTAGCAATGGTATAGCTATCTGTTTTAGGTGTGAATTTTAAAAACAAGAAAAACAATAAATTAAAAGGAAGCAGTACATTTTGTTTGAGCCGTAATAGCTTATTGATGATTACTGAAAAGAAGCGAGGCTATATAGCCTCATTGGTTGGAGAACAAAATAATAAGGACGAGTGAATAACGGAATAAGCGTGTTGTTTAATCAACGTTTGCGATTGCCGATTCAATGCGGTTCTCGCATAGAGTCGTGCCAGGCAGAGTCGCACAGTATTCGCCAGCTTGCTCGAGCCCAATGCGCTGAGAATTGCGAGCTGTAATACGAGCTGTAAGCTGTTCGATTTCAAGCGGGTCTTCAGACACAGCTTTAAATGCACTCAACCTTTCTATTTCGTCATACACTAAATCTTGATAACTTCTGAGTCTGGCGGACAGTGCAATATAGCGGTTAGGTATTGCTGTTTGACCAGCATAGGCGAGATCATAATGGCCAGAATCCTCATAGCTTTCGACTTCGTACTTTAAAACGTTTAAATGTTCGTCTTTAAGGTCGTCGACATAATCACCACCGTCTAGTAAGTAGCTAAATAGATTGTCGGCATATGTAATACAGGGAGTTAGGTTATCTGTTTTGCAGTGCATGGTGCCATTTTTACTGAGTCTAGCGAGTTCCGGCGTCATACCTCCATCGGTATTCACCTGAATCGTATAGACGGCATCTTTGGTTGCCTCTTGAAATACTTTGGTTTTAGTAAAAGTTTTACTGAAAAATAGAAACTTCACTTTGATTTTGGTCTGAAACCATTCGTATTTTGTGCGATCTTTGAAATGGAGCTTTGCGGTAACATAGATACGAGAACCAAGTTTGATATTGTGAATAAAGCTATCACCACAGCGGTTTCTTACCTGAGTTGGATCTGTACTGAGCAGCTCGACAAAAGCGGGTTTGGTGGTTCGATTTTCAAAGTTATAACTTCCTTTTTCATAGGTTAACTCGACCGCTGAGGCAGCTGAGTTTCTATTTTTGGTTACTTTCCTGCGCATGGAAAACTTGGCTGAGCCACCAAAAATAACTAAGTTGATACCAGCCTTTACACTACCTGTAATGGTATTGATCATGGTGTCGGAGTCAAAATCGCCACGATAAGCCAAGTCGCCCATGCTACCACCTTGAAATTGCCACTGACCATCGAGGCACGATTCAAGCGGTATGCCTAATTCCTGTTCAAATCCCTGTCCGAGTTGTTCATGCTCAGTATTTAAAGAGTAATAGGTATGTGCATTTGCATAAAAGCTTAACAGGCCACAGAGCACTATTAATATGGTTCTTAAGTGCATACATAAATTCCTGTAGATGGTTTACTGTGGAAAAGACGTGGAAGTAATAATTCAATATTCTACTGTTTATTACTTGCCACGCCTCAATTGGACTAATTGAGTCTTAGTGTTTTTACGACACACTAATTTTCAAAAGCGGTTCCATAAGTTGGCAGGGCTGATTTACATGGTAGCCAAACCATCACGCCCGCAGCAGGGTCATTTGCATCAACAAAAGAAGGCGCCCAGCCCAACTGTCTAAACCCAAGTGATACATGATTTTCTTCAACCCCAAAGTTTGCTGTTGCTTCTCGGGCATTTTCACATTTGAAGTATTGCGTCATGTTATCAGCTGGTATATTCAGATCGGCAAGCGTGTAGTTTTGTATGCAGCCGACGCCACTACCACTACAGGTATTTAGGTAATCGTTCCACGCATCTGTACAAGCTGTACCATAAGGGTTATCGCGACAAACTCGAGCATATTGCTCATAAATCCATGCATTGTTGTAAGCGGCTTCCTGTACGCCTTCTGCTTTTTGACGTTGTACATCCGTCATCCAACTAGCGTATTGCGCAAGTACACCACGCGCACGGTGTTCATGATTAACCGACTTTTTGAATTGATCTTCAAGCCATAAAGTACGGTAAGTGGTTTCAAAGCGAATATCTTTATTACCTGAATCTAAACGACGTACATCTTGTGAGCTGATCTCGTAAGGCGTAGCCTTGTAACGCACTACGTTGTAATCAGATAACGCATTAAACTGATTACCAAAATCGTTCTTCGCATAGTTCACCGCTTGTTCAAATAAAGTAAAGCAAGGCTCGTAGTTATCGAGCGAACAAGTGATAATATTGTTAGGGATTATGCTGAGAAGCTGTTTAGGATCACCGCCTTTTTGTAAGGCTCTGACGGTAATACGCACACTTTTCTTTAGGTCTTCGTCGATATAATTAAGCTTACCATCGACGCTAATACCAATATTACCAGCACCGTAACTTACCCCTAAGTAACCACCAATCTCACTTTTGTGCTGCTCACTTAAGTATTCAATTTTCATGTTAATGAGTAGCTGTGCACCGTATTCAATCTCACTGATAAATCCATCGCCAGCCATGCTCATTAGCTTACTTTGGTACTCATTTGCTAGCGTATTACCTGACGGAGTCAAGGTGTAACCAATGTTGGCATCCGCTGGCATAAGTACACGTTTTTTCGGTGTTAATGATGCTTGGAAAGTATAAGTATTAGAAAATTCAGTCGAGGACATCTCTTTGGCTAAGTGACCGCCAGCTTTCACACGAATGACTGGAAAGCCAACATCAACATCAACATTACCATTGAGTTGACGGAGCACTTCGTCATAGCTGCCATTGTTTACTAGTTCAAATTGCACACGGGTATTGCCGAGAGTTTCAACAGTTTCCCCTGCGACAGTTTGAACATTCAAAAAGCGCTTTTGGTCACTGTTATAAGCCGTACCTAGTACAATGTGATCGTTCATCAATCCAGGGATTTCGCTCTGAAAAGTATTTACATTCTGTGCTTTTTGCATTAATTCCGCTTCTTTCACAAAATTGGAATCTGCGAATGCGAAAGGTGTAGTGCCGGCAATAAGTGCCGCGATAGTCTGTTTGTATAAGTTCATGTTGCCACCTATTACTTCACGTAAAGGAGGTAATCTTCTACCTCTCCGGAGTCTACTTCTTTACATGCGTCATTGCTGCCACCCAAGTAATCCATAGTGACGCGCATTTTCGTCATGCCCTTTTTGGCGCCCGTTGGCGGTGTAATTTCTACCTGAACTGCTTGCTCAGAAACACCAGCAAATAAGGTTTCTTTTGTATCGTTAAAATCACCATCTTGGTTCCAGTCAATAAACACATGCCAAGTCTCTGGATATGTTTCTGCACTACTAAATCCTGGAGTTAACGTTAACTGGTAGCTTTTATCTGCATATATTTTCGCGGTATCGCCGACATAGTTACTGTAAAAGGTGTTGCTACTGGTATTTTCAATATTTGAAAATTTAACCGATTTGATAAACTCATAAGCACGTTCACGAGACTTCGTGGTGCAATAATTCGGTATTGCAGGTGTGATCATTACAGCACTGATCCGGTAATCAGACGGGATTTGCAAACAAGATGTCGTTGGCGATTTACCCGCAAACCAATTCTTTGGATTCGCATTGTCTTCATCTCCAAAGGTAAGGTATTTCGCATCAGTCCTGAGGGTACTATTTTTGTATAGCATTACTTTTTTAAGATTTGCTATTTTCTCATCATTTGGAATGGGAGTAGTGGGATCAAAGATATTATCAGAGACTTCAACCAATAGTCCTGGGTAGCACTTTTCCAACCATTGAAAGCGTCCTAGCGCTTGTTGTGGCGTAAGTACATCTCGAGATTCAAATAAAGTCGTATTTGCCTGCGCTGATGGTGCAATTGTGGCAGCAAAGGAGGCAATTAATGTGCTGGTTAGCATGACTTTTAACATAGTCTTATTCCTTATAATTCTAGCCATTTACGGTCATACTGATGAACGCGGCCACGAGTCTGTAACTCTCTATCGCGGCAGTAATTACCAATTGGATTACGCTTACAGTAGTCAACGGCGTCCGCCAGAATAAATGAGTTAAAGAGTGCATTATCGCGAATAGTTTCTAATGCAGTTCGATGTGAGTTATTCAACTCACTGGCATAGTAATTGAGTAGGTTATCGGCACGACGATTGTCGAGAATTGCTTGCACCCAATCATCGCTCATGTTTTTGAGCGCCAATTTAGTTAGGATGCTTTTGGCAGGATAGACATCATCAGGTACTAACGGGGATAGGCTTGGCCCTGAGTCAGTATAACTTTGTGTCAAGACTCGACCGACATTGTATTTATCTAAGGTATCAAACTGAGTTACGTAGTTAGTTTTGATGTAATCGATACTGTTTTTAAATACATCAAAGCATGGTGTTGGGTTTTCCATCGTACAGTTGACGAGTTGATTAGGGATCACCTTCAAAAGTTCAGTCGGATCACCACCAAGTTGTAGCGCAGAAACGGTAATTTTGATGTTACGCTTCACATCTTCGTCTACTTTTTGCAGTTTACCACTGACACTGACTTTACCCGCCCAGTCTACACCAAGCTGACCACCCCATTTGACTTTGTCTTCGTCATTTTTATATTGAAACTTGAGATTGATCATAACTTGAGAGCCGTACTCAATCGCAGATACAAACTCATTACCAATATTATTGAATTTATCTCCAGGGTTAGCATTGACCAAATCAAGCGCAGCTTGTGTAGGTTTAAACCCGGTTTGAGGATCCGCAACTAACAGCCGTTTTTTTGGTTTTAAGGAGAGAAATAGGGTGTAAGTGCCGGTGTAGTTATCTGCGGCGTTTTGTTTTGCGTAGCTTGCGCCAACCCCAACTTTTATGACAGGAACATCAAGTGCAGCGCCTAAGTTACCATCTAGCATGCTAGATAGTTGGCTATAGCTCATATCTACACCGACTACAAAATCCATTTCGGTATTACCATAGGTTTCATCAACTCGACCAAGTACACTTTGCAGTGCATAAAAGCCTTCTTTTTCGCTATGGTAAGCAGTACCGAGTGTCACTGAGTCTAAATCAGAATTATTTGCTTGGGTAGTGAACTCTGGATTAGCAACTTGACCCGCAGTAGCTGAAAAACTGCAGGCAAAAAGTCCCACTACCCCCATGGCACGTGCCAATGGAGAATATATAAATTTCATGTTGAATTCCTTACTGAGAAGTATGGCCCCTCAATAGGAGAGGCCAGATGCAGCGATTAGTTCAGGCTGTTGATGTAGTCTGTTTTCCACTTTTCAGGAAGACGTTGAAGAATCTCTTCTTCTGACATGCGTAAGTCCTGATCTTTGTAGTTGAACTCATCTTGTGTAGCAAGATCGCCTACCGCCATACCATTGGCAAACATGGCAAAATTACGAGACTCAGCTAGTTTAGAATCTGCTGTTGGAGCAAGTTTTAGGTTATAAATCTTGTCGCGATACTTCTCTTTGGTCACGCTAGTAACCAGCACTGACCCATCCTCAGTTAAGATACGGTCACCAACTTTTAGTTCTTTCGCCCAAATAATTCCTTTATTTGACGTTGAAATTGGGTGAGTTTCAGTAGTTAAGATATCAGAGCCATCGGCGCCTTTTACGCGATACATCTTGATAGCTTCAATCCCAACCGACACATCAATAACTTGCATTGGTTCTTTAACTTGGGTATTCGAAGCAATTGCACCTAATACCAAATCGCCTTTCGCAATGTCTTCAATAGCAAGTTGTTTTCCATCGGCCATGGTGATCATTGTGCCCGTTGCTAGACAGCTGTACCCTAGCTTCATCATAGGCAATACTTCACTATAGAAGTTACCAAAACGTGTTGATGTTTCTGAGGTTAGTGAAACTTGGAATGCAACGGCGCCACCACGTCCTTTCTTAAAGTACGGATAACCTTTCACAGCAAAGGTCATATACCAGTTTGCTTCAGCGATATTAGAGAACAGTTTAGCATTACCAAAACGTCCTTCTGAACGTGGAATATTCCAGCGAATAATCGACTCTTGGTTTACTGTATCAACTTCAAACTCCAAGTAATCTGAAAATTGCTTAACGGCGTTTTCGAGTCCTTTGTAGCTTTGCTTTGTCGCGCCGCCATAGATACCTTCTTGTAGATAGATATTCGTTGGTTCATCTATACCGTTTGGTAAATCGCCCACAGTTGGATAGATTTCAGTGATCTCGTGAGGAACGCGTAATTCGCCATTGAATGGAATATTTACATCGGTAATTTCATTCGGTTCACGGTATTGATCTGCTGCGTAGTCACAGTCAGTGTGACTACGGTTTAAACAGATCTTAATAACAGCGTCGTTGTTCTTATCGATAGGCGCAGTCGCATTGTATTTCGGACGTGTATCCAATGATGAGCTGATCCCTACGCTAAGTGCAGAAGCCTCACCTTTTGCAACTGGTGAAGTAGAGCCATACAGCGCTTCAAAGTGTTCCCATGAGAATGGGTATTCAGTGTACTTCATCGTCGTGCTGATAGTGCCATCTTCTTGCTCAAGTTCAACGTATGAACTGGCGTAAATGGTATCTAGGTCGGGAAAGTTTGCTTTCAATGACTTTAGTGAAATAGTCGAAGTTGCAAGCGTGTCTTTACCATCTAATACATTAAATGTAGAACCTAAAGGCGCAAGCTGATTGCCGTTTGCATCTTCTAATAATAAGTCGATGTAGGTCGCTTTTGTGCCGCCAAAACGAGAGCTTTTCGCACGTACAATCAGGTATGGTTCATTAGTATCTGATGAAATGGCTAGGTTCATATCTAAGAAGAAATGCGCTTCTTTAATGATATCCACATCCGTTTCGCTAACAGGTGGTACTGCGGACGTTGTGATGTTCATTTTTGCTGATAAGTGCTGTCCTTTTGCTACGTCTAGTGTTTTGTGTAGCTGTGGGAATTCACTCTCAATACGATTTGCCTTCATTAATCGAGACTTTGCTAATTGATAGTGCTGCGGGTTGGACATATCGAGTTTACGGATCCCGAATTGATCCGGTTGAGTTACCGCGGTGCCTTGTATCGCTGCTGGTTCAGACTTTTGCTTCGATGCAGAGGTGGCTTGTTGATCAACACTGTTGCTAGCAGCTACTGCGTTACTGACTGCTAACGCGATTGCAAGCGGCATGAGCACCTTTTTGTTTAGTTTTTTCATGTTATTTTCCTTAATTCTTATAGATTTCTACAAGGTAGTCTTCAATTTCTCCGCTCCCCGAGGTTGCGGCACTGCTATAGTCAGAGCAAGGATCGATACTGTTTACTCTGCTAAATCCGTAATACTGCAAAATTCTCATACGAGTCGTCGTGACAGGTTGTGACAACTTATTACTTGGAATGCTAAATTCACCTTCAACATAACCTTTGCCGTAGTCTTGGTTAGTTTGGTCGAAGTCCATTACTAAAAGTTCTGATTTGTTGTTTCTCCAGTCACCATCACCAAATTGACCATCATTGTTTAAATCAATCCAAATATGATAATTTTCAGCGAATGTTTCTGTGCCAGCATAGCCAGCTTCAATACGATAGGTATTATTCTGTGTGGCATAGAGTTTGATTGGATTGTTAGGATTAACAACACCAGACTGCTGCGCATTGCTAAACGGACCATCTTGATTGAAAGTCACACTGCTGATGTGTTCATAATCAGTGATACCTACAGCTGTGCAGTATTCAACGGGCTGAGTGGCCTTTAGTTCTAACACCATATTCTTGGTACCAGTGACTCGTTCTCCTCGATCATGCCACCAAGGTTTGTCATAACTGATAGTCAAGCTTGCGGTATAGGTTCCAGCTGCTTGATAGGTATGAACTGTATCTTGGCCGAAACTATCATTCTGATTGTGCGTTGATCCGTCTCCGAAATCCCATACTAAAGTGACATTAGGATTCCAAGCGGCATTGTCAGGTTTTGCGGTGGTGTTATTAAAGCTGACCTTAAACGTACCGTCTGCTTGCTCGGCTACCGTGTAGCTCACTTCAGGAATAAAGCTTGTCTCGCCAATTTTTACCGTTTCACTGGCCGATTGTGTACCATCAACATGGTTAACTGTGAGTGTAATAGTGTATTCACCATCAGCTTGGTAGGTGTGCTGAGTGTCTCTTACCGAGGACGTGGCACCATCACCAAATTGCCACTGTATGGTGCTACCTTGAGGGATAACACTTTGGTTTGTGTCTACATAAACAGTGCTACCGGATTTACGAGGTGTGAATCTTGCGGTGATAGTTGTGTTAAACTGAACCTGTTTGTTCCAATTTCCTATGACTTTGTTGAATCTGTCATATGCTTTTAGCTCGACCGTATAGCTTCCAGCTTGCGCATATTGATGAGTAGGCGATTTTTTACTACTGGTTGAGCCATCTCCAAATTCCCATTTCCAACGTTTAACACGTGCATCAACCGTGTTGTTATCAAAACTCATTTGATTAACACCTTGGTTGGCGGTGATTCTCAAATCAACAGGGTCATTGTTTTCAGTGAGTTTAACTGTGTAGTCTTCGACTTCGCCCCAGGACATATCTCCGCATGCAGACTTCACTAAACCAAATGACACCATAGTACGAAGGCGATAGCTTTGATTTAACTCACCACTCAATGAGATGTCGCCAGCCAATTGCGTCTTACTGCTTCCAAAGAGTACAAGTTCCTCAGTCTTATGGAATAAGCCATCGTTGTCTTTATCTAACCAAACATAAAAATTCTTTGTTTTGTCTTGAGTATCTGGGTGTGGCGCTGCGGTCAGCGTTACATTGAGTGCTTTACCGTCTTTTACTTCGACGACATCATATGAGTAATCACTGTAATTGCTTGAGGTGGAATCATTTTTGTAACTATTTAACGAAACTGATGATAGGTAATATTTACTGTGATTGATGCCTTGTGCCGGACAATAGTCATCAAATACTTCAATGGGTAGTACAAATGTATCGGACTGGCCAGAAGGTGCGATGGCGGTCAGCTCAACGTTGTATTTGCCTGCGGTAGTGAAATTATGTTTGGGCTCAAAGGCGCTGTTTTGTGCACTTCCATCACCAAAGTTCCACTGCCATTGCCAGCCTTCGCTATTACTCGCCGAGACTTGCTGGCCATCACTACGGGTTAAGTTTTTAAAGTCAAAAGCTAAGAATTGGCGATCAAAACCAAGTTCGCTCTCAAGTCCACGGTCTACCTTTAAACTTATACCGACTTGTGCAAATGCCTTACGTACGTGGTTTTGTAATTCAGTGGCTTGCCAGTTACTACCATCTTGCTTTGTAACCCCATCTTGAGTCAGCTGATCAGTCACTGTGTGGGTTTGTCGCATTACACAATCTGCACCAGTAAGATAAGTACTATTGCTGGTCCAGCAATTTTTATTTGCGTTAGCAAATAGAATGAAGGAGTATTTTGTATTCCAAGGAGAGGGGTCACTATCTAAGTCAGCAGTAGTAAGATAGTAAAAAGCTTTGTTAAACACCCCAGCGCCATGGTGGGAAGTGACTGAGTCGTCATAGTCATCAACATGATCGATTGAGTTTCCATCTAGCGTCGGAGTTTCAAAATAACGTAGAGCATCATCTAGGCGGAATGTTTCGTGATTGCTTTTCCAGTCATTCGATCCAGAGTAAAAAAATTCAGCTGCCTCACCAGCCATATCGGAAAACGCTTCGTTGATAGCACGAGCTTGACCTGTCAACATTGACTTTGGTGTACTTGAGCCATACTCCTCAGTAAAACCATGGGCGATTTCATGGGCGACAACATCTAAGGAAACCATAGGGTAAAAGAGGTAGTCCCCATCACCAAAATAGACCTCGCCGTTTTCATAAAATGCCTGATCCATATTCAGACCATAATGGACATTCTGAATTATCTTTTTATTATAGTAGGGCTTATGTCCCAGATATGCTTCGAACATTAAACTCGTTGTTTGTCCGTGATGATGGGCATCATTCAAAGCAGAGCGAGCTCCGTGATATTCTTTATAATCATTACGAGTTGAATCTGAGCAGTTATAGCTATAAGGCGTATTAACTTGCGCTGTGCCGTGATTGTAGTTTCTGGTCTCAACGTTCTTTGCATCAAATAAGCAGCTAGTTTGCTGAGCATCGGTTTCCATTGCGACGACAAAGGTCTTTGGTGGGTAGGAAACATAATCAGCTTGTTGGTAATCTGGACGTGCAATCTTGTCATTGCCAGATGGACCGCTTCCACCTTCATACACAACCCGCTGCAATACATCGGATTGGTTGATAAGCTCGTTTGTTGTTAAATCGACAAAGGAGATGATCCTTTGAGGCTTAAAAGGAGCAGAGTTAAAATCGGTGAAAAAGGTAAGTTTAGCTGCATGTCGAGCTTTACCGCGATCATCTATATAAATAACTTCTTCTGTTGATTTACGTCGAAAAACTCTAGGGCGTTCACTGGCAAATTGCGAGATGATTGAATCTAATGCTGCGTTAAGTTGGTCATCAGACGCTGGAGTTAGTGCAGGTAAATCTTTAGCAACGTCTACAATGAGATCGCCATAAACTTGCTCAACTACGCCATTTTCGTCCGTAAGCACAACAAGGTCGTGATTCCAGATAGGTATATTTTGGTATTTTTGAGTTATGGTATGGCTTTGCCTAGTTTGATCTACTTGGCTTTGATGAAATGTAAGTGTGTGACCTGTGTATTGCGCAGCAAATGTTTTAAGCGCGAGTAGATAGTTTTGATTAGAATCATCACCAAATGTGGATTGTTTTTGTTGTAAAGTAGACGCAATTTTCTGCGTGTCATTGAATAAAGAGACGCGTTCAGCGCCGTGACAATACATACTTATCGCAGATGCTAAAACGCACAGAGACTTTAACCCTTGCATGTTAACTCCATAATTATTTTGAAGATTCCTTCCCACTAAAACGCAACTACTCAGTACATGAGATAAAAGAGCGAATGAGTGCGGCTGATTATTAGTGCTATTACTTTGAGCACAAACTCTAAGGTAATAAAGAATTTCAAATAAATAAATAACAAAAAATAAACAAAATTATAACTTTATGTTTTCGCAGGGAATTTAGGGAGCGATTTTGTTTTTTGTTATTTTTATCTAACTAATTATTATTATTGAATAAATCTAAATTCTTTGGGGCCTGAGAAAAACGTAAGAAAAGCTCACACGCTAGAGGAAGTAATCATCATTTTGTAATTTAAAGTAAATTTAAATGCTGGTGGGGTTACTGGGTGTTTCTTTATTGGGAATTTTTGCGCACTATTGATGAAATAAAAAGGATAAGAAGTGTTGTTTTAGGTTGCTTGATTAAAGAGGAAATTGCTCTGGTAAAAAGTACCTAGTGACTTTGCAAAAGCTAGGTACTTTTTGTGATTTTTTATTGGACGGTTACATTGATGTAGTTAGTTACAAAGGGCACTATTTCTATGGTTCCGGTCGCATAGACTTTTTTACCCACATCTTCACCTTTTATCTTTATATAGTATTGGCCGGCTGGAATAACAATGTCAGCGTAATGGCGTGTGCCAAAGTGAATAGTATCGCCTTTGACCAACCAGCCCTCTGGTGAAACTTCGTATAGATAGCCTTCGCACCTTATTTTGCCAATTCGCGGATGTTTGCATTCATTAAACTTAAGTCTAGTTTTACCACTTGGGTTTTTTGCCGTTTTTACAAACGCCAATGAGCCATAGTCTCGAGCCGTTTTCGTTGCTTGATGAGGCCATATGTCTTCTTTTTCGACTGAGTAATCGTTACTAGAGCCACTACCGGTTGCTGAAACAACGGTACCTGAACTGCCAAAAATACCATTAATAGCACCGTCTACACCGTCATTCACGACACGGTTGATATCATTACTTTTACAAGCAGTGAGTGAGGCGAGAGAAAGCGCGATAAGCGTTACTTTTTTCATTATTTGTCCTTGAAGTTCCATTCTCAGCAGCATTTTAACTGTGTTAGCTATTTTTCAAAGCTTAATTAAATATTTAATGATTTATTAAGCAGTAAAACAACACAAGTCATACGAGCATTCTTTGCTCAAATAATGCTTCCTGTTATTTTTGAGTTAAATCGGATAAAAGTTTACCTTGTGGCGAAAAAAAGTCCAATAAAAAGCGTGCTAGTTAACCTGAATTCGGGATAAGAAGTAAGTTAAACCACTAAAACCACTAAGTTCAAAAGCGTAATATCACTCTAGCCAGAAGTTATTTCTTAATACAAGGCAAATTTGTGCGTCAATAGCTGGCCTATTGCAAGCAAATTTAACGCAGTAGTAAGGGATAACGTCTGCTAGAGAACAAGTTGTTATCCCGAGTTCTGGTTAGTTAATGACTTTGGTCACTGAGCTGTATGCGAAAAAGTATTTTAACCTGAGGTTTGGATAAGGAATGTTCCAACTCATTGTTGCTAAAGCACAACTTAGCTTTTTCCTTGTCTAGCCAGAGAGTTTTAGGGAAAACAAGGCGAATTTACGCACCAATAGCTGGCTATTGGAAGTGAATTCAACGCAGTTAGCGCTAAAACTGGCTGCTAGAAAGGCATTAGTTATCCGCAGCTCAGGTTATTTTAGTCTCAAAATAAAGGATGGCGTTAGTGCCTTCCTAATTGGTTAATCACTTTGTAAGGCTTCGATCGGGTCTAGCTTTGAAGCCTTGATTGCAGGATATACACCAAATGTTAAGCCAACTAAGGCACAAATACTAAAAGAAAGAATAATAGCACTCAGAGACCAAGAAACCGCCCAGTTTGAATAAAATGCAATTATCTCTGAAAGTAAAATACCAAACACCACGCCTAATAGCCCTCCGAGTATCGAGATGGTAAAACTCTCTGTAATAAACTGAACTTGAATATTTTTCCGAGTCGCACCGATTGCGCGTAATAAGCCGATTTCTTTGGTCCGTTCAAGTACGGTTGCAAGCATGATATTCATAATCCCAATACCGCCAACAAGGAGTGATATACCTGCTACGCAAGACATCACCATATTAAAAATGGCTTGTGTTTGTTTTTGCTGAGCAAGAAGCGCTGCGGGAATGGTCAACCTATAGTCATCAATATCGCTATGACGATTGGTTAGAATGTTAGTGATAGCTTGAGATGCCAAAATTGGACTCTGAGATTTGTCGATAGCGAGTTTTAGTTCGGTAACTTCTGGTTCAAGTAATCCCTTATTGAAGCGATGAATTGCGGTCGTTAGCGGAACAAAAATACGGCTTTGCTCGCCTCCTAATGCAACGCCTTGAAACTCCTTTTTGTTCAGGTGCGGCGCTTGCAAAATGCCAACAACCTCAAACCATAAATGGTTAATTTTTACTTGTTGGCCAACAGCGCTCCCGAGGGGAAATAGCGTTTTTGCAGTATTGGCGCCGAGTAACGCAACCTGCCTATATTCTTTGCTATCTTCAGTATTTAGCAGGCGACCAGCAGCGAGTTCATAATGCGCAAGGCTAAAATAGTTTGCTGTGACGCCCGCGGCTTCCCCTTCAAAACTGCCGAATTCGCTAAATATCTGGTAGGTATCTACTAGCCGTTCAGCTGAAAAATCACTAACAAAGGGCAGGGCGTCGACAATCACTTGGCCGTCTAATAGATTAAGACCTTGCGAGTGTTTTCGTTGTTCTTTTAGGTCATTCTCTTCAATGTTTTTAGCGCTGACAATAACATTATTGATCCCCATAGAATCGATCATCTTAAGCGCTTCTCGTTCAGCACCTTCACCGATGTTCAACATAGCAATAACAGCACCCACACCGAAAATCATCCCAAGTAAGGTCAATAGGGTTCTGAGCTTATGTTGCTTTAATTGCACAATAGCGTCGGTAAATAAATCCAAATATTTCATTACAGTTCCTTATTCGCGACAAGTGCAATTTGTTGCTTGGGCGATAAACCAGAAAGTACTTCAGTATGGCTTAGGTTGCTTTGGCCTAATTCCACTTTTACGCGTTTAAACTGACTACCGTCTTTAACTTGAACAAAAAACGCATTGTTATCATTAATCACGCTGTGTTTAGGTACGAGTAACGCTTCTTTATTTTCTTGGACAAATAACGTAGCAAGCACCTTATTACCAGGTTTAAAGTAGGCTGGAGTTTCATCAAGGCTCGCTATGACCTCGTAGTATTTTTGTGGATCTCCACGACGAATAGATTGTGGGTAAGGTGACACTTTGGTGACTCTACCATCAAAGCGCTCATCGCTATTGGAGAGCAGGGTAAACGCAACCTTTTGGCCAATCGCAAGGCCAAGCGCTTCTTTTTCATGAACGAAAAGCTTAGCTTGCAGGGATGAAATATCTGGTAACCCCCCGATCTTTTGCCCAGGCCATAGTGCTTGACCTGATTTGGGCTTCTCTCCACGCCAATCGGCACTGAGGGTAAGTAAGCCATCATGTGGCGCGATGACCTCAAGACCTTCTAAGTTTGCGTTGTACATCGCAATTTTGCTTTCATGCTGCTTTGACTGCAATTTTAACAGTTCCATTTCTCCAAGAGCTGAAGATGAAAACTGCTCTGTCTGCCAGCCAAAATAAGCCTCTTTTGCATTGAGATACTCAACATTTTGCATTTGATCTAAAATGTCGAGCTTTGAGCGGATCCGTTCATCGTCAACTGAAAAGGTTTCGGCAAAGTGTTTCTCTTCACTAACGATAACCTTGTCGCTATCCAAATGGGACTTTCTCGTGGTTAAATCACTATCGGTGACCGTAATATCTTGCGCGACTTTGCCTTTGTCGAACTCACTAAAGCGTTTTCGTCTTTCTAATTGGCTGCCATCGAATCGTGCGATAACATCGCCTTTTTTCACCTGAGTGTACTCTGGCATGATCCATGCGAGCGTCTGAGCCCCTCTTGCTGAGGTTGGGGCGGATATGACGGTTTCACTTGCGGCTTCCAATTCGCCTTCTGCATCCACAGTAATCGAAAATGGCTTCGACTCTACGGTATATAGTAGTTGCGCTGGCTGCTCAGGTGCTTCTTGGCAGCCAAGTAACCATAGTGGGACAATGACTGCGAGTAATGTTTTTTTCATAGCTTTACCTCCGCGCCTTGACTAATACCAGAAGAAATCACGGCAAGCGTCGGTGTGGTATAAGAGACAGTGACCTCTTTCTCTCCGCTATTTGTGCTTACATGTACTTTACCCGCGCTTTGTTTTAACGCGTTTAATGGCACGGTCAAGGCGTTATCGAGTTGTGCTGTCACTATCTCTATACGAGCACTCAAGCCTGGCCGCAGCTTTTCGGGATCGACTTTGTCCAGCTCTATAATAGCATCAACAATGCGGCTTTTATCTTGATACGACTTTTCTCTAAAGGCCTTTCCTATTTCAACGAGTGTTCCGCCGATAACATAGCCGTCGGCGCTGTCTATGGTAACTTTGACCTTTTGCCCCAATTTGATCCGTCCAAAATCGGCTTCTTTAATTTGTGCTTTTACTTGCATTTGTTCAATAACTGATAGCTCAACAACAGGTTGACCAAATTGCATGGATTCACCAACACTGGGTTTTTCTCCTTCCCTATTTGCTCGATATGCAACTAACCCATCCATTGGCGCTTTTACTTGTAAACGCGCTATGTCACGTTTTAGTTCTTTCACTTCAGCATCCATTCGTGCAACCTTACTTCTTGCCATTTGGATACTCAGTTCTTTGTTGTTTAGATGAAAAGCGAGTTTACCGCGGGCAAGTTCTAAATCATTGGTTGCAATGGTGAAGTCGATTTGCGCTTTTTTACGATCATTGTCTGAGCGTGAGTTATCTATGATCTCTGCGCGTCGTTTTGCCTTATCAAAGTTCATTTGCGCTTCAGCGAGTGCGAGTTTGTATTCTTCTTCTTGCTTCCCGACTTGAGCTTGTTTATTTTCCAGTTCTTTTTGCGCTTGGCTTAGCTTCGAATTGTATTCCATCAAGCGATCTCTAACGGTTTGATCGTCAAATGAAACAACAATTTGGCCTTTTTGAACCGTGGTATTTTCAGGCATTAGCTGTTTTATTTTGTATTGCCACATACGCTTGATTGAAGGAGGGGCTATCAACGCTCGGCTTTTTGATTCTAATTCACCATTCGCTTCTACTGTGATAGTGATTGGCTGTGCATTAACGATATGTATATCGCTGGGGGCCTGACTACAGCCTAGTAAATATAGTGGAATGATGACTGCCAGTAACTTAACTTTCATTTTTCTCTCCTGGCAAAGTTATGCTTCCGCTCATGCCCGGTAATAGTGGCAAATCGGTGTTGAATGTGAACTTAGCTCGGTAATACATGCCTTGGCCCCAGTCTTGGCGCTTTTCAGGTTGTGTTGATAGCTCGGTGAGCGTACCTGGCGTTGGTGATGAGCGAAAGGCGTCAAATTTTAAATCGGCGGTTTGACCTTCCTTAATACCAATAGCATCTACTTCATGGATCCAGGCTTCTAGATACAGACCCGCTGTAGAAGGGATTTCTGCTACTTTCCAACCCGGTTGTACTGTTGCGCCAGCAAACAACTTGTTGCCATTCCAAGGGTGATCCGTATACAGAATTGGGCCGCTGTTACTAGCCGTTAGACTCATTTTATCGAGCTGCTCTTGGTTGTGCGTGAGGCTTGCTTCTAGACGCTTTATCTCTAGTCGCTGTTTCTGAGTATTTGCCTTTGCTTCAGTTTCTGCCTTGCCTAAACTTATTTCGGCTTTATGATTTTCGATAATCGCTTTTTCTAACGTCAGCTGGTGTTGCTCGTAGTCGTAGGTGCTGATATTGGCTTTTGGCACGCTAGCATCTATCTTGGCTCTTTCGACGAGCAAAATAGTTTTTTTCAACTGAAACTGAGCTTCGAGTATCTTTTGGGCGCCGTCTTGCTCAATTCGTTTGTACTCATCTTTTGCAGCATCAAGCGCCACTTTATCTTGGTCGATTGAGGTCGCGATAGAGCCAGAATCGTAGACGACAACAATATCCCCCTCGTTGGCAACTTCCCCTTCGGGCAGCATCCACTGAATTTGCGTTTTCCAAGAGTCGCTCATCGGTGCGTGAAAGACCTGAGTTTCACCTGCTTTAATAAGGCCTGAGACGATGATTGGTTTGGCAAAAGCCGGCAAAGAGGTGAGCAGGGCGATGCTTATGATGTAGTTGTGCATTGGCTATCCTCGACTTTTTCGCCATCTTTCATTCTGATGATACGCTCGGCATATGCTGCAATATCGTCCTCGTGTGTTACCATCACAATGGTATGGCCTTGCTGGTGTAGCTGGCATAGTAACTCCATGATTTCATGTGAGGTTTTACTATCTAAGTTACCAGTTGGTTCATCGGCAAAAATGACTTTTGGCTCATTAATGAGTGCCCGTGCAATGGCAACACGTTGGCGTTGTCCGCCAGACATTTCGAAGGGTTTATGATGTGCTCTGCTATCAAGACCTACTTTTTTTAGCATGGCAAGTCCGCGACTTTTTGCCTCTGATGGGGAAGTCTCTGTGTACCTTAGCGGTAAGATGACATTTTCCAGTGCGGTTAGGCGAGTAAGTAGATGGAATGTTTGAAAGATAAAGCCAATTTTTTGATTTCTAATTTGTGATAAGGCTTCATCTTCCACGGCCTGAATTTCTTGATTAGCAAGATAGTAAGAGCCGGAGGTCGGAGAGTCCAAGCAGCCAAGTATATTCATTAAAGTAGACTTCCCAGAGCCAGAAGACCCCATCACTGCGACAAATTCACCTTCCATTACTTCTAGAGAAACTGATTTTAGTGCATGCACTTGTGTCTCTCCGCTTCCGTATACTCGGCTTAAGTTTTCGACCCGAATCATTGTAGGTTATAATCCCTTGTTTTTTTATTATATTTTATTCATGGTTCAGAGGTGTTTAACCTTGTACCTAAATTTGAGTGTAACTGTTGTGCAGGATAGAGTAAACCGAGAAGGTACTAGACGAAAAGAGAATAAGGTAAAAAGTTGTTTCTGAACACAGAGAGTTGTTGAAAATGCCTAACAACATTTGCTGCTAGGCACTTTGTTCGCAAGGCTATACCAATTTGCTTAATTTGGCTCTACCCAAAACGCTCCAACCTCTTTTTTAACCACTTTGACTTGTGTTCCTGCGGTGATGGGTTGTTTACTTTTTAGCTGCCATGCAATACCAGAATAAGTATGAAAAATACGACTATCTGGATTTAAGTCCTTTTCTAGCGTAAAGCTAAGCTCAGCAAAATCACTCGTTACTTCCTTGTCGTCAGTTACATCTTGCATACGTCTTAGTGGTTTCCATAAAAACACCGCCAGTAATGTCGTGACTAGCGCATTAAACCAAAGTGCAGTTAGCCAAGTTTGGTCAAGCATACCTGCGTACATTAAGCCGCCGCTTATCACCAACGATAGACCTAAAAAGAACAATACAAAGGTCGCAAAACCAAGCACAGCAACCTCAACAATTAGGCAAGCAATTCCTAGTACTACTAAGGTTTGTGCTAAGTGCTCAAGTAAAAAGGCCATAGGCGTTACCCTTGCTTTTTATTCAATGTGTTAATAATAGACATGCCTTGTGCGACAAGCGAGCTTGCATCAGTGCCACTTTCTGGCAGCAATACCACAGAAGATTCTTTGGCTATTGCTTCTTTTGCTGCAATGGCTTTTGTTGCCAAGTCAAGCTGTATGGCCTTTTGACCTTCTTCGGTATTTGCGGCTTCACCGACTTTACGCAGGGCTTCAGCTTGTGCGTCTGCAACGGCAATGATCGCCTTTGCCTCACCTTCGGCGCTTAAGATCTGCTCTGCTTTTTCGGCTTCAGCTGCAAGTACTTGTGCTTGTTTCTTACCTTCCGCGACATTGATTGCAGCTTGACGGTCACCCTCAGATTCTAATATTTGAGCACGTTTCACACGCTCAGCCTTCATTTGTGCTTCCATTGCTTCCATTACAGAGTTTGGTGGCACAATATCTTTAATCTCGTAGCGCAGTACTTGAATGCCCCACGGATCAGAAGCTGAGTTGATGGCGGCGACGATGTTGGTGTTAAGCAAATCTCGTTCTTCAAAGGTTTTATCCAACTCCATTTTGCCCAATTCACTACGCATGGTGGTTTGCGCGAGCTGAGTTACCGCGAAGATATAATCGTCAACACCGTAAGTCGCTTTATACGGATCTAAAACCCTAAAATAGAGTACACCATCGACAATCAATGAAATATTGTCTTTGGTTATGGCTGATTGAGACGGTACATCAACTGCTTGCTCTTTTAAGCTTCTATCGGCGGCTACACGATCGATAAATGGCAGAATAAAGTTAAGGCCGGCTTCTTTAGTGGATTGATACTTGCCGAAACGTTCAATAATCCACGCACGGTTCTGCGGGACAAATTTGATACTACCTTTTAGTACCACGATAACGAAAATCAATAAAAACGCTTGAATGGTAAAAAGGTAATCAAAAATAAGTGTGACTGGATCCATGTTAGCTCTCCTACTACATAAGAATTGTTCGCATCAAATGCATGTTCCCAATATAGATGAACCATTAGTGAATTACTATAAATAAATTCACTCAGAGGTATAGCGATGGCAATCATCCTCAAACGATAGCCATCGTTACTTACTCTATTAAAGTAGTTCTACTTTTATTTCTATCCATGCGGTAGCGCTATTTTCTGCTCCGCCCTTTGATGTCGGGGTGATTTTGAATCCTCCCCAGTGATCGGTATATGAATTTCCGATTGTTAGCTCCGAATCGGTTTGGTCGTCACCCCACCAGCCTGGTGTTTTTGACCCTGGGGTCATATCTAAGAGGTAAGAGGTCGTTTTCCAAAAGCGTGGGTCTTGCTCATTTTCGAAGTAGCCCTCTAAATTGATGAGTATGCCGTTTTTGGTATTTGGATATCGCGCATTTGTAGTTCTGTACTCTAACCAATACGTATATAAGCCGTTACCCGATTTTAGCTTTAATCCGATATATCCTTGATCATTGCGCCCGTGGTCAAATGCATAAATGCGATATGTTCCCGATGAGGTAATGAGTGGGACTTCTGATCCGCTTACCCAACCGAAATACTTTTTGTACAGTAAGTTATATTCTTCTAAAGAATGAGCGCCCATTCCCATCATGCTATATACGTTACCATAGTTTAAGCTTTCCTTTGCATAATCATGATCGCCAATTACTCTACCAGGGCCAGCTTCTAGCGCTTTAGCATGACGTAGCCCTAGTGCATGTCCTAACTCATGTGCCACCACGCCTGATTTGTGGTGATATAAACTGATTGAAGGAGGAGCAGCGCTGGAATTGAAGTTACCAACTTGAGGGGCAACCATCATTACCACATTACCAGTTCCAGGGTTTTCGGGGTCAACGCCGTTGGCTTTAACATGCTTCTTCCATTCAGCTGTCCAACCGTGAAAGTCATTGTCAAAGTCACTTTTGGGTCGAGCAATATTAATTATTGGCACCGATGTATCATATGTGAGGTTAAATTTACCGTAAGATTGGTCCGTGTAATATGCTGCAGCATCAGCTAAATCACGCTGCATTGAATTCCAGTTAAGTTGCGCATCGCTAAATTGAAATCTAAAAACCTTGATGTTGGCATAATTTAAAGGATAACCATCATTATTTCCAGGTGGTGGAGTAGAACCTAAGTTACGGCATGAGGTTGCACCTAAATCAACGACTAATGAGGCCCCTTGACTGGCCCCATCTAACGTAATGTAAGTCCAATATTGGTTTAAGTTCTTAAGCACGATACATTCGCTATTACCGTTTCTTTTTGAATTTGGATCGCTACCGTCCAGTTTTGGCCACCCCCCATTTTTTGAATATAAATTAAGATTTCCTGAGCCATGTCCAGTGGTAATTGCCAAACTATTTGCACCTGGAATACTTAAGTAAGTTCGAGCACCACTCGGAAGGCAAATAGGTTGCTTATTTTCAATTTCTCTTCCAGTAAATGGGGCTGAGGATTTACAGGTGTCAGTGAGTTGAGCTGCACTTGCCGGACCTGCCGTTAATAGTAATAGAAGCGCATAACAGCGCGCTCTTCTCAAATATATCTTTTTCACAGTTGTATCCTTATTAAATAAGCTTGCTAATTTACAAGCCTATTTAACATAGGATTAAAGTATACAATATTCAATATGATATTCTTGTGAATTTGCTAAAGGTATGGATTTTACAATCGTAAAATCCTCAACTAAATTTAGAGAGGGAGGTATTAGGTTCAGGAATCCTTTTGTTTACCAGGTAATTGAATGATGTATATGAATTTTCTGGGGTACCTATTTGTCGTTTTTTGCTTAGCAGTCACTGCTAATGTTGATGCAACAACGATTCAGATATTTTTGGATGATGAAGAAGACCTCGCTATTTTGACGCAAAAAGCTAAACCTGAAAATATTGCTGGCGCAACCAACAAAATACTATTTGAACAGTTAAACCTCTCAAACATTGAGTTTCTCGGCGCAAGTTATAAACGGACGTTACGCTCAATGCTAAAGCAAGATAAATCAGCTATTTGCACTCTTAACAAAGTAAAAACTACTTATCGCGAAAAAAACTTTCTATTCAGCTTGCCAGTAAATTTTTATATCAGTAGACGTCTATATCAACATGCTGATTCACCTCCGCTATCTAAAGAAGTGCTTGATGAAGAAGGTAATGTAGTCTCTCTTATGCAACTTTTTAACGTATACAGAAATAAGCTGATAGTAACTGCTGACGATCTGTCATATGGGCCTTTTTTAGATAAGCAATTAGCACAGGTGGATAGCGCTAATAAAGTGGTGAGAGGTGGAAGTAATCATTATGAAACTGTACATCGGATGTTCGAATTGAAACGTGTGGATTTTTTGCTTGGTTACCCTGTTGAAGTGATGCGATATGCCAAGAGCAACCAAGATAAATATGAGTCCTATCTAATCGCGGATTCACCTCGGTTTATTTTAGGTCATGTGATGTGTAATAAGACTCAAGTAAGCAGGCTGGTGTTAGAGAGAGTAAATCAGATACTACTCAGTAATTATGGTACCAAAGAGTTTTTATTGGCCCATATAAATTATTTACCCGTTCAGGAGCATCGATCTATTCAGGAAGTTATAGAGCGCTACATAGATCAACTCGGCTCAAACTAATCCACTAAGCATGCTCCTGATCCTGTGTCGGGCGGTACAGCTATCACCACCCCCCAAATCTTGGCCAAAACTCGATGTCATCATGACTTAACACATGATAGCCCGAGTGCTGAGCAGCTGTTGCACATGCATGATTTGGTAAAATACGTAGTAGGTCACCATGTTTCACGTCTGGTAAGGTGAAGCCGGGTTCACATTCAATAACGCCATGTTCTTGATTTGCTGAGGTTACTTTGAGCCCAGGCAGCAAATTACCCGCTTGGTCACAGACGAGGCCATAGCCGCAATCAAACGCTTGACTCGCGGTACCCCTGTCTCTTGAAAGCGCCATCCAACCTGCATCTATAAAGAGTTTATTTTCACTACGCTTGATACCAGTGACACGTGTTAGCACGCTTAGTGCAATATCTTCGATATCACATATGCCGATACCAGCCATAACAAGGTCGAAGAATGTGTAGACCCCAGCTCGCACTTCAGTGATCCCATCTAGGTTTTGCGTTGACAGCGCTGTTGGTGTAGAGCCAATACTCAGCACTGTTGTGGCTATTTGGGCTTCTTCTAACATCGAGGCGGCAGCCACAACCGCTGAGCGCTCTTTCTCTGCAAACTGTATTAGCTGCTCTAGGGTGTTACAGGCGTATGAGCCGCCTGCATGTGTAAGCAAGCCCTGATATAAACCACCGCTTTCCAGTATGGTTGCGATTGTCACGATCTCTTTGTTTTTAGGACTAAGTCCTGCCCGATGTCCGTCACAGTCGATTTCTATCAGACAACTAATTTTACAGCCATTTTCCGCGCAAAATTGAGAGACAAACATAGCTTGTTCCATGCTGTCTAGTAGTATGGTTAAATTGACACCTTGATTGATAAGGACAAGAACGCGTTGTAACTTATCCTCTGTTATCCCCACCGCATAAGTGATATTGGTGTAACCTTCCGCTGCAAACGTTTCTGCTTCTTTTAGGGTGGAAACCGTACATCCCGCTTGCTTGTCGGCCAAAATATAGTTTGCGGCTGCAGTAGATTTTACCGTTTTCAAATGTGGGCGAAGAGCCACATTAAAAGCATCAAGATGCTTTTCCATGCGCGAAAGGTTATGTAAAAAAGCAATTTTATCAACAACTAAACATGGTGTTTGTAAAGATCCTAATGATGTAAACATAGCTCAATCATACTCCTATAAGTTCTATTGCCTGTCGATTGCTTGGGGACCAGACGCGTTCACAAGCGTGTGTTTTGTTTAGCCAGATAAAGTCCGTGTGTTCATCTTCAGCAAGTACCACGTTGATCCCTGACGGTACTTGGACACTAAAAACATGCTCAGTGTTCATGGTAACACCCGGCTCATAGCGATGGCGCCACTGTGGTCTTATCGTGTATTGATTCGTTTTATTATGCGAGTGGATGGTGATCCCAAGCGCCGCGGCGTCAATGCTGGTTTCTTCTTTTAACTCTCTATAAGCGGTAGCCATTGGAGTTTCACCGGGATCAACTCCCCCAGTTACCGATTGCCAAAAGTGTTTGTCGTCTGCCCTTTGTAATAGCAAAAACTCATTATGCTCGTTGTATATTACGACTAACACCGAAATGGGTTTACGTAGTGCCGACATGGTTTACATCAAATCAGGAACATGTACTTTGAGTTTAACTAGTTGAATCGCACTCGGCAATTGGTCCAAAGCGAATTTTGGACAAAAAAAAAGCAGGCCATACTGGCCTGCATAAAAACTCCAATAGCAACAAGCTGTGCCAAGGAAATCCCAATAATGCCAACATCCTAGTCGGCAAGCTCTACTTCTCGGGAGTTCAATTGTGACTTTAGGCACGCCTAGTTACGCAGGTAAAAAGGTGCAGCCCCAAAGGAACGAGACCAATGCTAATGTAATGTTTAGTACTTGTAAACTATAAATTGAAAAAAATAGTTTAAATGGGTTTTTTTTGCTCACTTTGAAATGTAAAAGCTTCTAAAATGATGAAATTGTAATCGTTGTAACTATTTGTTATTTATCTAATTGATAAATTTTGTACCTTTAATGGGCTGGTGGTTGTTGCAATTTTGTATCCTTTCTGTATGTTAACGAGTTGTACAACATGTAACCTAGGAAAGGAAAAATGAAATTAACATCAGCAATTATCGCAACGTCATTATTGGCAACCAGTGTCGCAGTAAACGCGGCTATACCTTATAAAAATGAACAGTACCAATTTACCCAACCAAGTGGTGAGGTGATCACACTTATCCTTAATGGTAATACGTACTTTGCTCAGCAGCGTACACTTGACGGCGAGCTTGTAGTGTATGACGCCTCGCTTAAAGGCATGGCTTACGCTCAGGTTTCGGCCGATGGTGAGCGACTTATATCAACAGGTAAGTTAGTTACTGAACAAGAAAAACTGGGAATAAAAAGTCGCTCAGTTTCAACTGAGCGGCAAGGATTATCATCCGCTGCTATTGCAAAAAAAGTAAAAGCGGCACAACAAGTAATGTTGGGTCAAAACCAAACACCTGTCGACTTGGTACATACGCATCAGTTTGAACGCAATAACAATGAAACGGCGTTGAATGCTGAGATCAGTGGTCAAGTAAAAGGGTTAACCATCATCATTGATTTCCCTGATGAGCGCGGCACTATCACAAAAGCGCAAGTTGAGCGTTTTTTAAATGACCAAAATTACAATGAATTTGGTAACGCGCAGTCAGTAAGAGGGTATTTTTCGTCGGTCTCTGGAGGCAAGCTCGATTATACCAATACGGTAACGGCTTATTACACCGCAAAGAAAAACAAAGCGTATTACGCGGATAGCGCATTAAGCTCAACAGTACGCTCGCAAGAACTCATAAAAGAAGCGCTAAATTGGCTTGAATTTCAACAGGGATTTGATTTTAGTTCGCTGACTACAAATGGTAGCGGGCAGATCCGTGGGTTAAATATTTTTTATGCTGGCAACTCTGATAGTGCATGGTCTAAAGGCTTATGGCCACATATGGCAAGGCTCAGTCCACGTTTTTGTGCTGATGGCGTGTGTACCGATCGCTATCAAATCACTGATATGGGAAATAGCCTTGCAATTGGCACCTTTGTCCATGAATCTGGTCACTTGATCACAAATTGGCCCGATCTTTATGATTATGATGGCAGCTCAGAGGGCTCTGTCGCAAGTTTTGGTGTTATGGGGTTTGGCGCGATTGGCGCTTCCAACCGTTTTAAGCCGACGCCACCTGTTGCACACTTTAGAGCCATAGCTGGTTGGGATACGGTAACTGAACTTAACCCAGCCGTAAATGCCAATGCCCCAACAGGAAGGCTCAGCCATATTTCAGGCGCTAATAGCTCATATAAATGGACCAACCCAAGTAACGCGAATGAAGCTTTTTACATTGAGGCTATTCATCAATCGGGACAAAACTCAGAGCAACTCGATTCAGGTTTGGCTATTTGGCACGTTGATTCCGCGGGCAATAACTCGAATGAATGGTATCCGTATATCCAAATGGAGCATGGTGATGCCAAGCGAGATCCTGAAAATGGCCGAAACCGTGGGGATAATGGCGATTTATTTGATGTGGCCGGAGAGTTTAGTGCCACACTGCCGAATGCGTTGAGTAGCAAAGGGACGAATGCGCTATGGTGGAATGGAAGCGACTCGGGCTTGTCCATCAGCAATATTTCTGATCCCGCTGCAGAGATCCAATTTACCGTAAGCGGTAGTACAACCCCACCACCAGCGGGAGATGTTTACACTGGATACTTAACGGACAAGCAACAAGCCATACAACCTGACGGCAGTTGGTTTCAGTACAGCGGTGGCACAATCGCACTTACGTTAGAGGGACCGGCGAACGCAGACTTCGATTTGAAACTCGAAGCTTGGCAAGGTGGTGCATGGCAACAAGTTGCCATTTCGGAGACGCCGACCTCACAAGAGTCAATTAACTATACGGCAAATTCAGGTTACTACCGCATCTTGGTTTATTCATACAGCGGTGCGGGTGATTACCGTCTGACGGTACAGAAGTAGTTAACCAAAGCGCTGCACTGGTTAGTCAATACAATTGATATAATGCCAAGTCGCGTTGCTTGTGTGGTAAGCGCGCGGCTTGTTTTTACTTTGGTGGATACTCTAGTGCACCAAATTCCACTTTCTTATCTATAATTCATACTTTATTACCAAAATTATGATAATAATGCGGTCATGCATATTGTTTGTTATGGAATAGCTTATGAATTTTTTTCGAAAGCCAAATCAAGAAGTTGAAAATTTGACCGCTGAACTCAAGCGTGCTCGGGCATTACTTTCTGCGATTGATGAAGCGGTCGCAAAGATTGAATTTACACCCGATGGTCAAATAGCAGCAGTCAACCAACATTTTCTTGCTGTCGTGGGTTACACTGAGACTGAAGTGATAGGGCGGCACCATCGTATTTTTTGCCATAAAGACTATGTAAGTTCTTCGGAATATCGCAGTTTTTGGGCAAGCCTTCAACATGGCCAGGCTCAGTATGGTAATTTTGAACGCTTTACCAAAAAAGGTGATGTAGTTTGGCTTGATGCTACCTATTTCCCAGTTGAAGAGAATGGCAAAGTCACCCGTATTGTTAAAATTGCGAATGACATCACAGCAGAAAAACTCACCATCAAAGCACAAGAAGCGATAGCTAAAGCGCTAAACAAATCCATGGCAACCATAGAGTTTACACCCGAGGGCGTTATTTTAGATGCGAATCCAAATTTCACGGCAACAGTGGGTTATAAACTCAGTGAGATTAAAGGTCAGCATCATCGAATGTTCTGTGACGACAGCTTTTATAAAGAGCAGCCAAATTTTTGGCAAGAGCTAGCAAAAGGACAGCATAAAAGTGGTCGCTTTCATCGCTTAGGTAAACATGGCGAAGATATTTGGATTGAAGCAACGTACAACCCTATTTTTGATGAACACGGCAAAGTCATTAAAGTGATAAAGTTTGCGACGAATATCACGGCGCGGGTGCAAAAAGCGCATCGAGTCGCACAAGCTGCCGAAGTTGCGCAGGTGACATCTGAGCAAACCGAGCAAATAGCGGCCCGTGCGAGTTTGCTGCTGCAAGAGTCTGTCAGTACCTCTGGACTTATTTCTAATCAAGTGCGAAGTGCAATGGCCGCAATAGCACAGCTTAATGAACAGTCAAAAGGGATTTCGGCAATTGTGTCCACCATCAGCGCGATTGCGGAGCAAACCAATTTGTTAGCTCTCAATGCAGCGATAGAAGCTGCCAGAGCGGGCGAGCAGGGAAGAGGGTTTGCGGTGGTAGCCGATGAAGTAAGAAGTTTAGCCGCACGTACTTCGCAGTCGACCAACGAAATCAATGATGTGGTAAATCAGAACGAAGTGCTAACTAAAGAAGCCACCGCACTGATGAATACGGTGTCCGAAAGCACCGAGCTCGGTCTTGCACAAATCGATGAAGTGAATAAAGTAATGAATGAAATAAAGCAAGGTGCAGAAAACCTCACAAATACGGTTAAAGGATTGTCAGAATAACCTAAAGATCGCCGCGTAAAGCGGCTCCCACCAAGGGTTTAAGTATGTTGTAGGAGCGAGTTCATCCCGCGAGCTTTTCATCAAAATCGGCGCGTAAAGCGGCTCCCACCAAAGACTTGAGTATTTGGTAGGAGCGGGTTCACCCCGCGAGCTTTTCATCAAAATCGGCGCGTAAAGTGGCTCACACCAAAGGCTGAATATGTTGTGGGAGCGGGTTCACCCCGCGATCTTTTCATCAAGATCGGCGCATAGAGCGTCTCCCACAGCGACATAATGTGAATGCTTTATTTTTCAGAGATTTGCCATACCGCAACTGAGCCGGAAATTTCATTACCGATCACCAATAAGGCTTCGCCAGTTGCACTTTTTTCGGCAGGAATAAATGCCATGCCCTCAGGGGCTAAGTCGCCACTGATTTCGGCATCTTCAACTAATCCGCGGTTGTAAAAATAATCTTCAAACTTAACATCGTAAGGGTTGGTGATATCGTAAACCATGATACTACCCATACGCTCTAAGCCAACGAATGCAAAAGTGCGTTCACCAATTTGACCTAGCGCTAGTGCTTCCGGCTCTGGGCCTTTTGCATCGGAGCGCGTATCGCCTTCATTGGTGTCTTCATCATTGTTAAATTGTGCGCCATGCACGGAGGCTGTGATCCGCTCGATTTGATCGCCAGAGTCGAACACCACAAGGCCGTTGCTATCCCAAATGGTGAATGAACGTGCACCATAGGTGTACAGCGCTTCATATTGGCCGTCATTATTTTCATCGCCTTTCACCGTTGTGACTTTAAGGCGACCAATGTCGTCATCGTCATTATTAAGATAAGCAAAGTTGCTTGCTAGGGTGAGATCTTCGGCACGGCTCTCATCAATGTACGCTAAACAGCCATCGTCTTTATCGTAATCTAGACCACCTTTCGCGGTACAGTCGGCTTCATCCGCAGCATCAAAAAAGTACTCTCTACCATCACCTTCATTGGCAGAGACAATAAAGTTAGCGCCTTTCCACGTGTAGCTGGAGATAGTGTCTGGCTGATACATGCCATAAAGACCGGGATACTTTTTAAAGTTGATCTTTTTATCTTTATCCGAGGCATCCATGGTGTAATTAGACCAGTCTTTGAATCCTAAACCGACTAAATTAAGGCTATTGTCACTGAGATCTACGATAGCGAGTGCGTTGTTTTCTTGGATTGAAACATAAGCGAAGCGGTTGTCTTTAGAGATGGTGGCATATTCCGGTTCTAAATCCATCGCAACTGTCGTATTAATAAGTTTGCCATTGATAGTGCGACCAGTTGGATTGGCGAAGACAACGCCTTGTGCTTCTAGCTCAGCTTGCTTGGTGTTAAATGCGCTAAAGTTTAATTGTGTTGCTGTATTTGCAACTACGCCATTTGTAAGGTTGATAATGCTGATGCTACCTTCAGGATCAACGCTGTAGTCACCTGCGGGTTCCCCTTCATTTGCGACCACGACCTTGCTGCCATCATGAGTAAAGGTAACCATATCAGGTAGTGCACCCGCCGTTACATTTTTAACAAAGGCCGGAGTTGCACCTGAGATATCATAAAAAGCGATTTGTCCTGCGTCACCCGTAGTCTTGGCAGCCATTGCAACTGCCAATAGTTGGTTGTTTTCGTCAACTGCAATACTGTTTGCGTCGCCGGGTGTATTGTCGTTTAAGTTGATAGTCATGGCTGATGTTAAATTTGTAGCGGTAATAACACCTTCATTATTTTTGACCAGAGTGGCCGTATCAAAGCTGGTTGCTGGAATAACTTCAACCACAGCGGCACTGCCTGAACTATTAATGGCATATATCCATTTTTTGGATGCTTGGTAAGCGACAATTTCTGCGGCGCCTTCAGGGCTTTCTGCATTAAGCACTGCGCGTCCCACAAGACTTATTTCAAGCACGCTATTGGCGTTAGTGCCATTGGTTCCGTCTTGTCCGTTTGCTCCATCTTGGCCGTCGGAGCCATTTGTACCATTTTGACCATCGTTACCATCTTGTCCGGCAACGCCTTGTTGCCCTTGCGAGCCTGTGGCGCCATCGTCACCATCAAGTGAACAACCTGTGAGAAGAGAAAGCAAAGAGAGCGCGATAAGTGAGTGCTTAAACATAAAATATCCTGATTATTATTGTTAAAGCAGCTACTTAATCACAAAAATATGACTCTTATATGGCAATGAGGTTTCACAATTATTGTGAGAAATTCATTGATATCACTGAGCTGAATGTAATGCCATTCAAGCGTTAGTATCATCGGTATCAATGGATGAACAGGCAAAAGTTGCTATTGCAGTTGATGCAATTAGGTACAGACAAAAAATATACAATAATTTTGCAAATTTGATGAACTTTTATTCAAACCTGTTCGTAAGGGTTAGCTATGGGTGACAAAAGTCATTCTTTTTAACCGAGTCTACAGGATGAGTATAATGAAAAAGTTTATAGTAAGTGCCAGCTTCATGCTTCTTATGGCATGCAGCGATAATGACGATAACGATACTGTTACACCTCCGCCACCGCCGCCAGCCCAAGAGTTTTCAGCGACTAAGACCTTTGAATTGATGTTATCAGGAAAGCAAGAAGTGCCGATGAATACGTCAATGCAAACCGCTTCCGCAACAGTTGAGCTTGATGAAAATCTGATGCAACTCAGAGCAACACTCGACTACAGCAACGTCGAAGGTTTTAGTGCTGCACATATTCACGATGGTGATTTGGGGGCGAATGGCGATGTGGCATTCGCCTTTGAAGCATCAGATGACAATAAAGTGAGTATTCCGATCACAGATCTGTCTGAGGATCTAATTGAGGATATGTTGGATGGTGATTGGTATATTAATCTACACACCGAAGCCTTTCCAAACGGCGAGTTACGCGCTCAGATTGTGCCTGACACGGTAAGCGTGATCACGTTTAAATTAGATGGCTCACAACAGGTGCCAATGAATGAAAGTAGTGCCATGGGGTATGGTTATGCGTCATACGACAGCACCGATGGCGAGCTTTACCTTCGCGCGGTGACTATGGGCGTTGATGATGCCACAGCTGCACATATTCACACGGGCCGCATTGGTATGAACGGCGATGTACTTGTGGTGTTAGAGCAGGACGACGAAGTAATGACAGACTGGGTAACGCCAGATGACACGATGATCGACGAAGCGACGTTGAATGTTTTGCTCTCGGGTGGACACTACGTCAATGTTCATACGCCAGAGCTGCCAAATGGTGAGATCCGCGGCCAAATCCTGACGGACAATTACGCAGTTGCGACATTTGACTTATCCGGCAAACAGGAAGTGCCAGCAGTAACAACAATGGCATCCGGTGATGGCTATGCTCTTGTTAACACTGATAACTATGAAGTAGAACTCAGAGTTGTCACTAGCGGTGTTGAGGATGCAACGGCGGCACATATTCATACCGGCCGGATCGGCATGAATGGTGATGTTTTAGTAGGCCTTGAGCAAAGCACCGATGATATGAATGTATGGATGACGCCAGACAACACTATGATAAATGCTGAGATTTTTGCGGTGCTCGCATCGGGTGGTCACTATGTTAATGTCCATACTCCTAGCAATCCCAGTGGTGAGCTACGTGGCCAAATTCTTACCAGCAATTATGCGCTCGCTACATTTGCGCTATCAGGACAGCAAGAGGTTCCTGCGGTATCGACCATGGCGTCAGGGGACGGCTACGCACTGGTTAACACAAACGATTATGAAGTTGAACTTCGTGTAGTGACAATGGGTGTTGAAGATGCAACGGCGGCACATATTCATACCGGCCGGATCGGCATGAATGGTGATGTTTTAGTGGGCCTTGAGCAAAGCACCGATGATATGAATGTATGGATGACGCCAGACAACACTATGATCAATGCTGAGATTTTTGCGGTGCTCGCATCAGGTGGTCACTATGTTAATGTCCATACCCCTAGCAATCCCAGTGGTGAGCTACGTGGCCAAATTCTTACCAGCAATTATGCGCTCGCTACATTTGCGCTTTCAGGTCAGCAAGAGGTTCCTGCAGTATCGACCATGGCGTCAGGGGACGGCTATGCATTGGTTAACACAAACGATTATGAAGTTGAACTTCGTGTAGTGACAATGGGTGTTGAGGATGCAACGGCGGCACATATTCATACCGGCCGGATCGGCATGAATGGTGATGTTTTAGTTGGCCTTGAGCAAAGCACCGATGATATGAATGTATGGATGACGCCAGACAACACCATGATCAATGCCGAGATTTTTGCAGTGCTCGCATCGGGTGGTCACTATGTTAATGTGCATACACCAGCAAATGCGAGTGGTGAGCTACGTGGCCAGATCCTCACTGACAACTACACTTTGGTAGCGTTTCCATTGAGTGGCGAGCAAGAAGTCCCAGTCGTTACAACCACAGCCACAGGTAGTGGATATGCTTTGGTAAATCGAAACGGCTTCGACCTTGAATTACAAGTCCTCACCTCAGGTGTTGCCGATGCAACGGCTGCGCATATACATACTGGTATTGCTGGTGAAAACGGCCCTGTTTTACTAACGTTAATGCAAGATAGTAGTGATGCCAATCGCTGGATGGCTCCGGCCAATGCAGCATTGACAGCGGAAATATTTGCGATTCTGGCTGGCGGTGGTCACTACGTGAATGTGCATACACCAGCAAATCCAAGTGGTGAGTTAAGAGGCCAAATAGTTAATTAACCTGAGGTTTGGATAAGGAATGTTCCAACTCATTGTTTCTAAAGAACAGCTTAGTTTTTTCCTTCTCTAGCCAGAGAGTTTTAGGGAAAACACCGCTTCCGCGTCCTGCTCTCGCTAAGGTACCTACATCCTGTAGGCAAGGCGAATTTACGCACCAATAGCTGGCTATTGGAAGTGAATTCAACGCAGTTAGCGCTAAAACTGGCTGCTAGAAAGGCATTAATTATCCGCAGCTCAGGTTAATTAATGGCTTAGATAATTATCTCGCATCTAAGAGTCTGTTAACTGCAGGCTCTTTTTCTTTATATTCAAATTACACAACCATTATCCAGTCAAGGGAGTTATATTTAGTTAAAAATATGTAACTAAAAAATCATGATTTGTTCCCGTAATCGTAATACAAAGCGTCTAGCGTAAGCCTTCTTTAAAATAATAATGGTATTACAATGAATAAGATAAGCGTTTGTTCTGCGATCGTAGCTGCATTATTACTGAGTGCATGTGATGATGATTCTGTGGAGGTTGTGCAGGTTGAAAAGCCGGTGATCACAACGGAGACTGAAATAAAAGTCGTTGAAGTTCCGGTAATTGTGGAAGTGCCAGCAGGTAGCGCAAGTGCCATGCAAGTGGGCACACGGCCTGATTTCTTGATTCAAGATATGGAAGACAGTGCACTCAAAACTAAGCTTGAGCAGTGTGCTAACGGACCTTTTTATAAAACAGACTTTTCAATTGGGCACCGTGGTGCGCCAATGCAGTTTCCTGAACACACCAAAGAATCTTATATTGCGGCAGCTAAAATGGGGGCTGGGATTTTAGAGTGTGACGTTGCTTTTACCAAAGACAAAGAGCTGGTTTGTCGCCATTCACAATGTGATTTACACACTACAACAAATATTTTAGCAACGGATTTAGGCCAAAAATGTACAACACCATTTGTACCAGGCGATCCTGAAAATGGAATTGCAGCCCAAGCTATGTGTTGTACCAGCGACATTACTTTGGCTGAGTTTAAGACATTAAAAGGTAAAATGGATGCCGCGAACTCAATGGCTACAACTGTAGCGGAATATATGGATGGCACGGCAAATTGGCGCACCGATTTATATTCGAGCCGTGGCACTTTAATGACCCATGCCCAGAGTATTGAGTTATTTAAAAGTTTAGGCGTGAAAATGACGCCAGAGCTGAAGACTCCGTCTGTCGCCATGCCTTTTGACGGTTTTACACAAGAAGCCTACGCACAAAAAATGATTGACGAATATAAAGCCGCAAATGTAGATCCAAAAAATGTCTGGGCGCAGTCATTTAATCGTGACGATGTCGTCTATTGGATAAAAGAAAATCCAGAGTTTGGTGCACAGGCAGTGTATTTGGACGACAGATACGAAGCGCAAGCAGTAGACAATGAAACCATGGTATCAGCAGAGCAAATCGTGCATAACCCAGAGCTACTTTCACCAACGATGGAAGAGCTTGCAGCGGATGGTGTTAACATTATCGCACCGCCACTTTGGATGTTATTAACCGAAGAAGGGGGGAAAATCGTTCCCTCACCATATGCCAAAGCTGCAAAAGCAGCAGGGCTTGGGATCATCACTTGGACACTAGAGCGCTCTGGTCACTTAGCCAGCGGTGGTGGTTGGTATTATCAAAGCATCAACGGCAGTCTGTCAGGTGAGGCGATGATAGATAACGATGGTGATACCTTTAAAGTACTAGATGTATTGGCCAAAGAGGTTGGCGTAATCGGCGTATTCTCTGATTGGCCAGCAACGACCACTTACTACGCAAGCTGCATGGGCATGCCTGCCAGTATTTAATATTATGTAAAAAAGGAGGGGAGCACTTCCTCCTTTAATCTATTTTTTGATAAATTATGGAAAGGTTGGTAAAAAGTCAAAAAGATACTGATAAGTAGGCGCTAGAGATTTGGTATTGGTTGTAACGCTATCAAGAGCGGTATTAAATGCTTCTAGTTGGTGTAAAACGAGCTTTTGTTGGGCGAGTAATTGTGTTTCTAGCGCCTTTAGTCTTAACTGAGATGCTAATATGTCTTGTTCATCAGTATAGCTGTTGAGATTGTCTAATTCTTCTGTGTACGCATTTTGAATTTTGTTCAAGTAATCAACGTATTTCTCGTTGATAGCTTCAATCCATTTCTTGCTTGCAGCTGTCTTTTCGTCTTTGAGCGTTAAAAGTAAAGCTTTCAGATGTGGTCGTTCTTCAGCTTTAGCATAAAATGCTTGGACTAAATTGCTTCCTAAAGTGGCGAGTTTTGTGTCAAATTGTAGCGCCAATGTCTTTTCTGGTTGAGTCGATTTGGATTCGGAAAAGCTTTGGAACTTAAACTGCTCAGGTGTTTTTCCCTGTAAAATCTCTTCTACATGGCGACTTTTATAGAGCGACTTAGTCATTAAATCTAAGCCAGGATTCTCTACTCTCTCGATGGCTGATTCAGCAGCTTCCAAACCCGTTAAAATATTGCAAGCACCATGATAGTGTATGGCATCAGCGATAGCTGCTTGCAGCGTATATTGTGTTGTATTTTCACTTCGCCTAGCGTTCAACTTTGTTCGTAACTCATTTCGTCTAGCTGTTATCCCCTTAGTGATCACTTGAGCTGCCTGACTTGCCAGATAAGCTTGGTTAAACTCAGCCCTAACACCACTCGTTATTCCTGCTAGGCCAGAAAGAATGCGGTTGCCTACTTGGTTCGTAAAAAGCGCCCCAGCACCGCCTAACACTGTTGTTAAGGTACCTAGCATAAAATTATTGCGTGACTCAGTGCGTTTTAAGTACATCCTATAGACATTACATCTTTGTTCAGATGCCGCGATGATCCGATCTTGTAGTTCATTTCTTATTTGTTGCTGAGTGTGTTGGTCATTTTTACTGTATAGGTCAAAAGCGTAGTCTAGTCGAGCCCTAGCTAGAATACAGGGTTTGCTCCCGGGGTCACTGTTTTGCTCACAATGCAAATTTTTATCAGTTAATATGGGTTTATAGTTGACAGCTTTCTCTACTTTTCTACCTCTTTGATGTTCCGCCGTCTCTACAGTGTATCCATAGAGATAAAATCCATTATCATGTTCCCATTTTTGTAATTTTTTGTCGTCCGCGATTTGTCTAGCTAAATCGATCGTAACAAACTCCGCATGCGGAAAAAGTTGGGAAGCTCCAGCCATATTGATGCGGCTATCTCCAATATACGAATATTCGGGGTTGCCACTACAACCAACAAGCAGTACAGAGAGCGCAACAATGGTATATTTCATAGCATATTCCTTATAATTATCATTTGATATACGATCCTTAGACTGCAGGATTAAAGAGGTAAGCTTAATTTGTGCTTTTGTAACTATAGTGAATTAAATGTAATTTTAAAGTTTTGAATGAGTGTTGGTTGCCTTTAAAGGATGCCGTGTTTTGCTGAGCACTTTCTCAGCTTTGATCTGTTCCCAATTTCAAACTAGAAGAATCTCACCCTCTGCACTAGTCTTTATTGTGAACGCTTTAATAAAGGCTAGAATCATGAAGTTAAACTCTATCCGTATCCTCATGACCACTATATTCGGTGGCATTATTGTTTTTGTCGTCATCGTTACCTTATTGGTTGTTAACATGTACAACGCCTTGCTTGATTTTGAGCAAATGGCGGACAACCGATATAAAGCTTATCAACTGGCCGACGAATTAAGACAAAGCTCCGACGATTTAACGCGATTGGGCAGAACTTATGCGGTAACTGGGAACGATAAATACGAAAAGATGTATATGGATGTATTAGCGATCCGTAATGGTGAAAAGCCAAGGCCTGAAGGTTACCATAAAATTTATTGGGATTTGGTGCTTAACTATGGTGAGAAACCAAAACCAGACGGTCAGCGAGAAGTATTACTCGATGCCATGAAAGCGGCGGGCTTTAGCCAAAAAGAGCTCAACTACTTAAGTGAGGCACAAGCCAATTCCGATGGCCTTGTTGCATTAGAAGTCGAAGCCATGAACGCCGTAAAAGGTAAGTTTAAAGATAGTGCCGGTAATTACACCATTCAAGGCGAGCCCAATTTGAACAAAGCGGTTAAGCTTACCCACAGTGATGATTATCATCGCTATAAAGCCAACATCATGAAGCCAGTTGAATCGTTTTTTACTGAACTTGAAAGCCGCACCAAACAAAATGTTGTGCAAGCTCACAGTGCTGTAGAGTCTTATGTTTTGTGGGCTATGGTGATGTTAGTGATAACCGTATGCTTCAGTTTATTTGGCGTGTACTTAGTTCGTCGTCGTATCGTGAAACCGATAGAGTTACTTGGTAGGACTTTTGAAGAGATAGGCAGTTCAAACGATCTTAGAAAAACGGTAGACGAAAGCGGTGCAACTGAGATTAAAGCGGTGGCCAATATTGTAAATCGTATGCTCAGTAGCTTTAAAAATACAGTCACGAATATCGGCTCAGCAGGTGGCGCGATGTCGCAATCTTCCAAAGAAGTAGCGCACTTTATTCGCAGTAACAAAGAGATAAGCGAAGAACAAAATGCCCGTCTCGAAACCATCGCCACGGCTGCGGAAGAAATGACCGCAACACTCAATGAGGTCACGTCCAGCACAGTGAGTACCGCAGATTATGCCAATCAGGTTGAACTTGAAGCACAGCGGGGGATGGAAGTGATGTCGCAAACCAGTCAGCAATTTAGTGATTTGTCAGTGCGCTTTGACGAAACTGCGAATATTATCTCTGAGTTGACTGAGCAAAGTGACCAAGTGTCAAATGTAGTGAGCGTTATCCAAGCTATTGCAGAACAAACTAACCTGCTTGCATTAAATGCAGCCATCGAAGCGGCGAGGGCGGGAGAGCAAGGCCGTGGTTTTGCTGTTGTTGCAGATGAGGTACGGACCCTTGCACAAAGAACCCAAAAATCCACCGAAGAAATTCGCGATATTATCAACCAGCTACAAACCAAAGCGGGGAGTGCGAATACCGCCATTCAGCAAAGCCAGCACCAAGTGCAAACGACGGAAGAGCAGGTGATGGTATCTTCCGAAGTGCTCGATAGTATCTTTGAAGCGGTGAGCAAAATCAAAGACTTGACTCAAGGTGTTGCCACCGCCTCACAGGAACAGTTATCGGTGACAGAAGACATTAACACTAATATCAATGGTTTGAGTGATATTTCTAAAGAAGCGATTAAGCGGATGAATGAGTTTATGGCCATTGTTGAGCAGTTAGAGCAAACCAGCCATCGCCTCAACGACAATGCGAGGGAGTTTACTGTTTAGCTTGTAGCAAGCGCTTTACGCGGTGGTCTCTTCTTTACTGATCGCCGCATAAAGCGGCTCCCACCAAGGGGTTGAGTATTTTGTATGAACGGGTTCACCCCGTGAGCTTTTCTCTAATAATCGCCGCATAAAGCGCCTCCCACGAAGGGCTTGAATATGTGGTAGGAGAGGATTTACTCCGCGATTTTGTCTCTAATTATCGCTGCGTAAAGCGGCTCCCACCAAGGGTTTAAGTATGTTGTAGGAACGGATTTACTCCGCGCTCTTTTCTCTAATAATCGCCGCGTAAAGCGCTTCCTACCAAGGGTTTGAGTATATTGTAGGAACGGATTTACTCCGCGATCTTTTCTCTAAAAATCGCCGCTTTACGCGGCGATCTCTTCATAAGCAGAAAAAAGAAAAATCAAAAAGCCTATAACGCCCCTTAAATATGATTTAAATCAAAAATGCAAATGAGATTAATTATCAATGTTTTTGACTTTTGTTCAGTTTCCATTTAGAGTACGCGCCAAAATTTACTTTAATGCAATAAATTTTGGGATATTAACAATGACAAACACGCCTTTTAAACGTGGTGTACTTTCTGCTTTGGTGCTTTCAGCCCTTAGTCCAGTTGCTTTTGCTGATTCGGTAAAAGCGCAGCCAGACATGGAGCGCATCGTGGTAACAGCGACTGGCTTTGAGCAAAAAATACCAGAAGCACCAGCGAGTATTTCAGTGATCACCGCTGAAGACATTCAAGCTCAGTCCTATACGACTTTACTTGATGCCGTGAAGTACCAAGAAGGCGTGGACATTGGCACAACTCGAGATAAAACCGGGCAAGGCAGCGTGAGTATGCGCGGTTTAACAGGTGAATATACGCTGCTACTTATTGATGGTAAGCGTCAAAACAACCACGGTGATATCTACCCAAATAACTTTGGTGGTAACGCGTTTAACCATATTCCACCTAAAAGTGCCATTGAGCGTATTGAAGTCATTAGGGGGCCAGCTTCTACACTTTACGGCGCAGATGCGATGGGCGGCGTAATCAACATTATTACTAAAAAGTCAGTTGATGAATGGACTGGCAGCATTGATTTTGGCCGAAGCTTGCAAACAAACGACCAGTTTGGTGATGACATTACCACTGACTTCAGTATCTATGGACCTTTGGTTAAAGGTTTACTCAACTTTTCTGCTCGCGGTAGCATTTATGAGCGTCAAGCTTCAAACCCTGAGTTTTCACCTGCAATCGATCCAAATGGTGAGCTGCATCATCGTGAACTTGGCTTTGGACGCGGTGGCAAAACAGTAGACAACACTAACACCCAATTGGGTGCAACCTTTGTATTCACGCCAAACGACAACCACACAGTTACTTTTGATTATGATATCTCGAATCAAGAGTACGATAATACACCAAACTACGACGTTAAGTCGGGCAAAATTACCTATCCGCTTGGCACTAAAGACAACATCGAATCAATCTGGCAAACACGCCGTGGCAAGGTAAATCCGCGCGCAGGTTATGCGGCGGATCAAGAATTCGACAGAAGCTGGTGGTCACTAACGCACCAAGGTACCTTTGGTGATATTGAATCTTTTGTGTCATTGGCGTTTGTTGATACCGATAACAATGGCCGTACTATGCCGCTTTCTGTTGCTGAGCGTAAATTACTACAAGCCATGTATGATGGCAGTGGCAAATATGCCGATATGGAAGAAGCTGAGCGTAAAGCGCTTGCTGAAAGCACATTCTTACCACGTCCAAAGCGTACACTGAACAGTAACCAATATACACTAGACGCGCGAGTGGATATTCCAGTTGACGATTTACTTGGCGATCACGTGTTTGTTGTGGGCGGCCAGTGGGTTGACGGTGAATTACAAGATGGCGTATTTGGTATGGAGTCGGGCGTTGATCAAGGCGTTCAGGAACACCAAATGTACTCGCTATTTGTAGAAGATAACTGGCACTTAAGCGACCCGCTAACAGTTACAGTGGGTGTCCGTCACGATAACCACGATGTATTTGGTAGCCAACTTTCTCCGCGTCTATACGGTGTATACGAGCTGTCTGATGATTGGACAGTAAAAGGCGGGATCAGCACTGGTTATAAAACGCCACAAACGACTGACTTATACAATGGTATTACCGGCTTTGGTGGTCAAGGTACGTCACCGTTTGCAGGTAACCCCGATCTTGAACCAGAAACCAGCGTAAACAACGAAGTTGCATTGTATTGGACACACCCAACAGAGAACCACAATTTTAATATCACTTACTTCTCAACGGAGTTTGACGATAAAATCGCCCGTGGTGACACCATCAAGAGCTGCTCTGCAACCAATGGTGCAAAACCATGCGTGAACTTGGGCGTATACGACGAGCTTGGTTACGATACTTATAGCCAAAAAATCAATATCGACAAAGTTGAGATCCAAGGTATTGAGCTTGCAGGCCGTTACCAGTTCACGGATGCGGTTTCACTTTACGCGAATTACACCTGGACAGACAGCGAGCAAAAGAGCGGCCCTCAAGAAGGTCAACCACTAACCAATACCGCTGAACACATGGCAAATGCCACGGTAAACTGGCAAGTAACAGACGAGTTCTCACTAACGCTAAATGCTGAAATGCGCTCTGATCGTTACCGTGGCTGGGACAACAACCTAGACAAAGCCATGTACTACAAAAACTACAACCTACTGCACTTAGGTGCTAAATACACCTTTAACGACAATGTTACTGTGTTTGCGCGTATCAATAACTTATTGGATGAAGACTTTACGTCTTATAGCACAGATTACAACGACTTAAACGGTGATGGTAAATACGAATACCTAAGCGGCCGTGGTGTGGTAAGTGAAGTCGTATTTAGCGACGACTACAACGTAAAAGACAAAGCCCGCAATATTTGGTTTGGTGTAAACGTGACGTTTTAATATTCATGTAAAGCATTACTAGATTACAAAGCTCAAAGGAGGTGCAATTTGCACCTCCTTCTTTATTGCCACTTGTGCAGGACGCAGCGATCATTTCTCTACTTTTACCTCACTCGTAGCAGCGGCTTTAAGCCACGACAGTCACCTGTTTTAACAGAATAAATCCGCTTGCTACCTTGCGTAGGAGCCGCTTCACGCGGCGATCTTTTCTCTACCTTTTTTACCTCACTCGTAGCAGCGGCTTTACGCCGCGATAGTCATCTGTTTTAACAGAATAAATCCGCTTGCTACCTTGTGTAGGAACCGCTTCACGCGGCGAGATTTTCAACAAAATCGCGCGCTCACTCTCTCAACCATTAACCTCAATCCAATGCGGTCAAGGCACGATAGGTATCATAAGCAAACTGATCAGTCATACCGCTAATAAAATCCTGAATAAGACGGCTGCGATAATAAAACTCAAAAATCGGCTCTGCTTGCTCAGCCTCACTAAGCTTCGCGACCGTCTCGCGGTATACCGCAATATACTTTTTGGAAATTCGATTAATCAATCGCGACTCTATCGCAAAGTCATGCTCGCCATTTAATGCTGCGTTAAATTCATCAGCGTCTAAGTCAAGCACTCGCTGATATTCATTCAATATGCTGCTGGTGATCTTGTAGCCTTGAAGCTCCAACTGTTCGACTTCTTTATTCGAGAATACCTTGTTGGCCGCCACCGTTTTCAACGATTTTACAATGGCATGAAGGTGGCTGTTATCCTCCAGTAACGAAGCGTTAAAACTCCCTTCGTAGATCGCTTCAATATTATCGATAAAACGCGTTTTGGCATGTTCTGCAAGCGGGTGCAACAACCCCACGCGGAGCCAAATAAAAAATTCATTATCAAAATTCGCCATATGCTTGCTGGCTTTGTCATTGGCATAGTGCAGCTTTTTACTCATAAGCTCTAAAAGCTTGTCATCGGTGATCCCAAATCCTGCTGCGATATTTTGATATTCCTCTATTAAACAGCCCGTTAACTCATCTACGCTAATAATGCCTTTTTCTACGGCGTCTTCCATATCAGCAAGGCAATAAGCAATATCGTCAGCCGCTTCCATGATATAAGTCACCGGGTGGCGATTACCCACTTGGATCTGCAATTTGTCGCACAGCTCACTGACAAAACCACTTTCACTAAAATAGTATCCTGCTTTCTTTTGCAGATAGGACTTATCAATGGCCACGGTTGATTTAGGTGTAGTCGCGCAGCGGGTATATTTCATCACAGTGGCACATTGTGAATAGGTAAGGTTAAGTCGAGAAAGCGTATGAATAACGCGAATGGCTTGGGCGTTACCCTCAAAACTACAAATATCGAGCAGTAACTCCATTTCTTGATTTAATACCGCCAGATCAGACGCTCTGCTCTCTTTTGAGCCATACCTAAGCGCCGCCCGAGCACTTTTTGCAAACTGTTGATGCTGACACAAATAGCGCTTAAACCAATCATTGATAGCGGCCTCGCCAAAGTGACCAAACGCAGGGTTACCAATATCGTGCATCAAACAGGCCATTTCAGACAGAGTAACCAAACACTCAGACAAATCCACCTGCTGGCCGTTTTTATCTTCATATTGCAGCAAATCTTGTCTACCTTGCTGCACCAGCGCATCAACAATTTTTTTAGCAATGTAACGGCCGTTTTGTTGCACCTCTAGCGAGTGCGTTAAGCGCGAACGCACAGCCGCATTACGCTCAAGCGGAAACACTTGGGTTTTTTGTTGCAGTCGTCTAAGCGCAGCACTGTTGATAATACGCCCACGGTCGCTCTCAAGGCTACTCGCCTCACTGCCACCGGTATTGTAAGAACGCTCGTTTGTTATTTTATTTTTGAAGTGCATGCCACTTTCCTGTTGAAACCCAAGCTACATTTCCAATGTAGGTGAATGTGGAAAAGTTGTAAACCGAATCGACACCTCGCATAGCCAGCCTACAAGCAAACCTTCATATAAGGTAAGGTAGCGCAGTATCTCTACACCGAACTAACAACAGGCAAAACACAAAAATACCAATCTAATCAGCAGGTCGATAAAAAGAGACAGTAATGTTTAGTAATAGTTTTCCGGCTTAATATTTGTTAAGTTAATTGGTTTTAATGTTGTTGATTTTTGTTTATGAATCTAATTTGTTGCTGTTTTGATTTTAAAAAGATCTAAACTTGACTTAAATCACTACAAAACTTACGGATTTTCGGGTTTAATACTCTCAGCATTCGTTTACATCTAATTTCAAATGAATATATACAGCGGTTAAGGATGAAGTAACCGCTCACGAACAGGATCTTTATGTGTTTGAGCGTTTATCTAACCATTTAGATTAGTAAGATCAGCTTTACTGTGGCATCACATTGGTAACGGACAGCAAATGTGAGTTAGCAGAGTTTCAATGGTGACATGGAAATTATACTTTTCGTCATTTACACTGCGCCACTAAATGAAGTTATGTTAGGTAAAAGATGTCCGAAATTACGCTCGCTTATTACAACCAACATGCAGATGAATTTGCAAACTCAACACTCAATGTGGACATGCAACCGCTTTATCAGGAGTTTCTTCCTGAATTACCAAAGCGTGATAAACGTCATATTCACATTTTAGACGCTGGTTGTGGCAGTGGCCGCGACGCTGTCGCGTTCAAACAACTTGGCTATGAAGTTAGCGCAATGGATGCGTGCGAAAAGCTAGTGAAGATTGCCGGCACACGACTAGGCCAACCAGTGAGACACCAATTCTTTGAAGAGATACAAGATATTGCTGCTTTTGATGGTATTTGGGCCTGCGCTAGTCTTTTACATGTGGCAGAGAAAGACCTGTCTAATGTTTTTGTGAAGTTACAAGACGCGCTTAAACCTCATGGTGTGTTGTATGTGTCGTTCAAATATGGTGCGGGTGAACGGGAGCACAATGGCCGCAAGTTTACAGATCTCAATGAAGACGGATTATCAAAAGTTATCACAATATGTCCAAATCTCAACATCATCAAGCAATGGGTGACGGAAGATAGAAGACCCAACCGCGATAACGAGCTTTGGTTAAATGCTCTGCTTAGGAAGAATTAATTAAGTGAGTAGCAATATCCAAGGAAGACAGCTCGCGCTTTGCACCAATAAGCAACTTTATATAGGGGGTGATGACCCCTTGTTACCTGCACTGCTCCACGCCATAGAACAAGCTGACGAGATTGAAATTACCGTTTCATTTATTCAGCGATCTGGTCTTGATTTACTTTTTGATGCTTTGTACGACGCTCTAGCAAACGGCACTACCTTAAAGCTACTTACGTCGGATTACCTAGACTTTACTTGCCCGTTCGCACTTAAAGAATTGATGACACTACAGACTTTAGGGGCTGATCTACGAGTATATGAAACTCGCGGAAATGAGAGTTTTCATATGAAGTCATACATTTTCACCAAAACCAAAGGTGAAGATGGTCAAATTTACGAGGGGAGTGCGTTTATTGGTTCAAACAATATAAGTGCAGTGGCACTAACTCAAGGGTTAGAATGGTGTTTTCGGCATGATTTCATAGCCAGTCACAGTGCTAATAACAAGGCAACGTTTTTGCAGTTTAAGGCTGCGTTTACCAGTTTATTTACTCATCCTCAAACAACATGTTTAAGCTACCCGTGGATACAGCACTATCAAAAACGTCGTAAGAAGCCACAGTTCAAAACTGTTAGTAAGGTCGATGACGACATAGATATTGAACCGATTGGCCCTAGACCTGAGCAGCAAGAAGCCCTAGAAAAACTGAATAACGCAAGAGCACAAAGCTATAAAAGAGGCTTAGTGGTATTAGCGACGGGAATGGGCAAAACGTGGCTTGCTGCTTTTGATGTTCAACAAGTAGGCGCTAAAAAAGTCCTATTTGTGGCACATAGAGAAGAAATCCTCAAGCAAGCGGCCAAGACCTTTACGCGACTAATTGATTGTACTGCAGGGTTTTATATCGGTAAGCATAAACAAAGTGATGCCGACTTTTTGTTTGCCTCTGTACAGAGCATTGGTAAAACAGAGAATTTGAGGCAGTTTACAGCTGATTACTTTGACTACATTATTGTTGATGAGTTTCACCACGCGAGTAGTAAATTATACCGAAATTTGCTGTCTTATTTTGAGCCGCAATTCTTACTTGGTTTAACAGCTACACCAGAGCGAACGGATCAAGCCGATATTTTAAGCCTATGTGACAATAACCTCGTCTATGAGCGGAATATGGTGCAGGGGATTGACGCCAAAACGCTCGCGCCGTTTCATTATTATGGTATTTGGGACGAAAGCGTTGACTATACCGCAATTCCTTGGCGTAACGGCAAGTTTGATCCAACCAGTCTAAACAATCAATTTGCGACAGAGCGCAGAGCAAAACATGCTTTACAGCACTGGAAACAGTTAGCGCAAACACGCACGCTGGCTTTTTGTATTTCGACCGCACACGCCGACTACATGGCAAACTACTTCAATAAAGCGGGAGTTAAAGCGGCCTCAGTACATGGAAAGTCAAGCATAAAACGTAGCGAAGCTCTCGCGCATTTAGCATCTGGAAAACTACAAATTATTTTTAGTGTTGACCTGTTTAATGAGGGCACTGATTTACCCTGTATCGACACTGTGATGATGTTGAGGCCCAGTGAATCAAAGGTTTTATTCTTACAACAATTAGGCCGTGGACTGAGAGCCCATCAACAGAAAACGCATTTGGTGGTATTAGATTTTATTGGTAACCACCACAGTTTTTTGAACAAGCCTTATGCACTTTTTGCTACACACTCGCCTAGAGACTTAGTTGCTAAGTTAAGTAAAGACAACCAAGTAGTCCAGCTACCCGAAGGATGTTTTGTAAATTACGACCTAGAAATTACTGACTTTTGGCGGCAACTCGCTAAAGAACAGCGAACCACGGCTCTTGATGATTATCAAAATTTAACAGAGCAACTAGGTCATGCGCCTGATGCTTGTGAGTTTTTCCATGAATATGGTGAGTTTAAGAAGGTAAAGGCTTATGGAAGTTGGTTTGAGCTCGTTGTAAAAGCAAAGAGCATTAGTAGTATTTCAGCTGAGTGGCTTGCGCCCTACAAGGTGTTTTTAAAAGAGGCTGTCGAAATGACCAGTATGACAAAATGCTTTAAAGCCATTTTGCTTGAAGCCTTTGTTCAACTCGATGGTATAGCTTACCCTCCCACATTAAGAGCGCTGGCAGATAAGAGTTATGATGTGCTATTGCACTACCCTCAGCTAAGCAAGCTAGACATATCAGAAAAGGACAGAAGCAAAAGCAAAGGCAGTAAAGTTTGGTTCAACTATTGGTTTGATAATCCGGTTAATGCCTATACAGAAGCAAAAAAGCCTGTGCATAAGCGAAAAGCACACCACTGGTTTTCAATTGAACAAGCACCAAATCAATCCATTGAAGAAGCACAGTTCAAACTAAACCTTGAAGTTAACACGCAAGATATTGAACAACTGACCGATTGTATATTGGAGTTAAGCCGCTATCGCCTTGCTAGATATCTTCATACCAAACGTGACAGGCTAGCCGAACTCGAAAGTACACAGACGGTGACAGATGATGCGATACCAAACCAACTTCAAAGCACAGATGTTGGGGAAAACGTAGTACAGCTGCCATATTTTCCTAACTTACAAATTGCTTGTGGTCACTTTAAAACAGGTGATAGTAGCGAAATGTCCTTCGTGCCTGCACCACCAGAGTGTGGGAAAGTCGACCCTGAAAAACACTTCTTAGCTCATGCTAGTGGCAATTCTATGAATGGTGGGAAATACCCGATCTTCGATGGGGATTTATTGTTACTAGAGCGGATCACATCGAACAATGCAGGATCAATTACAAATACCACTATCGCCATCGAGCGCTTTGACGCAGCTGGCGACGAACAATTTTTACTACGAGACGTAAGAAAACAGATTGATGCGCAAGGTGAAGTAACCTACTTACTAGTGGCAAGAAACCCAGAATATTCAGTGATGGAAGCCACCGATGAGTTTGTGACGTTTGCGCGGTTGAGGGAGGTGTTGAGACGCTCTGAGAACTAGCGCAGGGTAGGTATGAGCTGTCTGTGTCAAAGAGGATCTGGTATTGATTTAACAACCAGATAGGTTTCTCTATCCACATAACGGGTGATAGATTACAGCTTGAACTCTATGTAGATGGATTGTAAATTTATTTATCGATAAAAACTTTGATTGTATTTCAAAACTTTAGCAACTAGGACACGCAAACAAATGGATGGCTCAGCGTCACAACAACACAGCACAGTAAAAAAAGCGGCTTTATTTTCATTTAATAAATTGATTGCTTTTACCGTTTTTATAACCAGTATCGTCATTGGCGCATATGCAACTGATCTTGTTGAGATAGTGAAGGCCTACGTGCTTTATTCTGGTAGTAGCTTGATTCGCTTTATACCAATTTTGGTGCTTAGTGTGGTGATGATAAGTTATTTGTATTATCAATTTGAGCGAGCTGGACTAAGCACTTTTAGGAGATTCATAAAGTCAATTTCAACTGTGTTTGTATGTGTAGCATTTTTTTCAGCAGGGATGTTTCTAAAAGATCCTTGGATATCACTTTCCATGTTCAACGATGAATACGATGGCCCCGTCAAAACTTTTCAACACTACGCGGGGTTTGAAGTAAAGAAGGATAAATGTGAAAAGCGCGGTAAAAATCTTACTTGCTCCTTTTACGCTATTAATCTGCTTCCTCGTGATAATGCTTTTAGGATTAGAAATAAAAGTTATGCGATTGATCATAAAGATAGTCAAGCTAGATTACTTGCATACTATGTAGGCGAAAAGCGGTACGGTAGTTATAACTCTGATTACTTTACTGTGCCTGTAGGAAGTAAGCGAATGTTTAAAATGGAGTTTGAGCTCTCATCAGATGAAAAAATGGTATTTGCTCCGTACTTGTCAGTAGTGCTAGATGCAGAACATCATGAAGAAAAGCATCTCAACTTTAGATCCATGGATGTTGTGGACTATGTTCAGTAGTCTGTGGTTTTGCAAAGGTGAATTATGAACCAAGCCCCTAAATTTTTACTGTCTATCATAATCGTCATCATAACTTTTATCGTGTCAGCAACCTTGGCTGGGATGTTGGCGGAGTATGCGGGCTGGTGGAAGAAGCCGGTGATAGGCGGTGTAGCAGCGGCTTGTGTGGTGCTGTCGGGTTATTTGAGTGCGCCGGTGTATAAGCTGTATTCTGCGGCGGTATGGCTGTTGATTGGTGCAGTTGCAGCTTGGGTGATGTCGAGCGTGTTTATGTATGCTGAGGATGCCGACACCTCAGTGCCTTTGTATGTGACCTATGTAAGTGGTGTGTTTGCTTTGGCGCTTTGCTGGATTTGGCAGCGTCGAAAGGTTATGTGAGGAGTTGATTTTCTGGAATAAGGTGCAAGAGATCGCCGCGTAAAGCGGCTCCTAATTGCGGAAGTCTAACTTGGTTATTCTTACTATCAGGATATTTCAATAAAAAAATAGGATTGAGGGTCAAGGAATGAAGGACGCTTGGAGCGAGTGGAAGGAGGCTATTTTTAAGGCCTGTTTAGTTGTGTTTTCTGTGTTGTTGTTTCTCTTTTTTGATGGCCGTGAGTTTTGGTTTACTCAAATACAGCCTCAGCTAACCAATATGCTAAGCAACCAAAAAACTGAATTAAATAATGCGCCTGTGGTTGCAGAGCAAAAGTTCAAACAACCAAGTTCAGTTCAGTCACCAAAAGGGGATACCTATGACCATCAAACGAGTTTAAGAGAGTTTGGTCGTTGTGTTTCTCAGCAAGCCGAGGGAATCAAATACCGTGTTGAGAATGGGATATACACTTGGGTTGATGAGAGAGGCATTACGAATTACTCGGATAAAAAACCGAGTTTTGCGGCTAAGCATTATCAGCCAGAGCGTAATCGTGCTCTTGATTTCTTTGACCTCAATATCTCCGGTCCAAATATCACGGATCAGTTTAAAAACACCTTGAGCGCTAAACTGAATGCTGTATTTAGAGGGTATACCAGTATTGTTGGCTTGGATGCGATGCAAAAGGTGACGCTCAGGATCAAGGTGCTACCTAATCGGCGCGAATATGAGCGAGTGGTTAAATCTTATGGTGGCAATCCAAAGGGAAGTGTCGGTCTTTACTTGGGTAGATACAACCTTGCTTTGGTTGAGCAAAGAAATCATCATGCGACGATGCAAACCGCTGTTCATGAAGCGGTGCACGCTATTAATCAGGCTGTGATTGGATATACGCCGCGTTGGTTAAATGAGGGACTTGCAGGCTATTTTCAAACCGTAAAAGTGACGATGCAGGTCGGCACTGTTGCACCAAATCAAGCTAGATTACATCGCGGTTATATTACAGGGCGAGTGTTATCGCCTTATGAACTTATCAATGCAGAATCCAAGTGGAAGTCTTACGATTCTGAGCTGATGTATAAAAGTAGTTGGGCGACCATCCATTTTTTGATGTCTACCACGACTGGTAGACTGAGTTTGAAAAAGTTGATGCTGCAAGAGCAAACTGAGCGATGTCGTGCTTTGAGTAACCGTGAGTCACAAGCTCTGTTACGTGTGCATTATCCAAACATAGTTGATAGATTCGCCGCCTTTATACAGAGCCCTGTAGAGCCGCAAAGGTTGTGATCCTGAGTTTGACGCAAAGATCGCCGCGTAAAGCGGCTCCCCCCAACGGGGGGTAGTGTGGTGAATGAGGATTTATTCCTCGATGTTTTATGAAGAGATCGCCGCGTGAAGCGGCTCCTACCAGTGGGGGGCTAATGTGGTGGGAGTGGATTTATTCCGCGATGTTTTCTGTAAAGATCGCCGCGTAAAGCGGCTCCTATCAGTGGGGGGCTAGTATGGTGGGAGCGGATTTATTCCGCGATGTTTTCTGTAAAGATCGCCGCGTGAAGCGGCTCCTACCAGTGGGGAGCTAGTGTGGTGGGAGTAGATTTATTCCTCGATGTTTTATGAAGAGATCGCCGCGTGACGCGGCTCCTATCAGTGGTGGCTAGTGTGGTGGGAGCGGATTGGCTCCGCAATGTTTTATGTAGAGTTCGCTGCGTAAAGCGACCCCACCTGCGTGAAGTGGTTTTTACCAGTGGGATCTAGTATGGTAGGAGCGGATTTATTCCGCGATGTTTTTTGTAGAGTTCGCTGCGTAAAGCTGCCCCTACCTACCCAATTATTAAAGGAATGTTCTATATGACTCCAAGTGCGTTACGCAAAGCTGTTAATGCCTTTTCTAATGATACTCAGCATCAACCGGATTATTATTTTGTTGAAGGCTATTTGATTGGCAAAGTTGCCATTAATGATATTGCTGAAATACACGAGTGGTTGCCTGAGCTCTTTGGTGATTACACGGCTATTTACCGTGCTCAGTTAGAGGCCTTAATGGATTTGCATGAGCAGTGCGTTTCAAGCTTGGATGGAAAAACTTATAAGTTGCCAAAAGAGTGTGCGCTCTCTAAGCAGGACTTTGCAGCATCATTAGCAAAGGGGGCTCCATTACCGAGCTTTTGTCTTGGTCTGCTCAAAGCTTTGGAAAAAGTATCTTTTGAGAACTTGTCACTAGAGCAAAAAGGTGCGGTAAGTGAATTACAACAACAGCTCACCGGATTTACAAGCTTAGATGCAGCAAAGGCGGCATTTTCAAACGCTGAGCCTATGGTGTCTTTTGAGCGAGAGGCTCATGACGTAAAGCGTTATTTGGCAGGCGCGATTATGGAGTTAGGGGATACTTTAATTTGGGATCCTGAGTTAGACAACGAGCTCGGAGCGTTTGAATTTGAAGAAGGTTTTGATGAAGAACAAGAAGAAATAAGAAACTCACTGATTGAGAACTTACTCAAATTGACTCACATTGATTCAATCCCTTTACTTGACCAGTTTATTCATAATGAAGAACAAGACTTTATTACGCCTGATTATATTGAGGAAAATCAAGGTAATTTTTGGCTTATCCACGAAACCAGACCTTATATGTTTATTCGTTACCATAAAGCGTGGATTTACTTCTGGGCAGACAGAGTACAAGAGGCGGTTGATGAGTTAGACGTGCTGCTGCGACTTAATCCCAACGATAATCAGGCCTGTCGATACCTGTATGTGAACGGTTTAGTTATCTTGAAGCAGTGGGATAAACTACAAGCTTGCCTTGATGAGTATGAAGAAGAGAGTATTTTTATGCTATCTGCAGAGGCGTTGATGCGTTTTGCGCAGGATGGCGAGAGCAAAGCCTTAAGTGAGCTAAAAGCGACAATCAAAGGGTACAATAAGCACTTTATCAAGATGCTTACAGGTCAAGAAAAGACTAAGCAAAAAGAGATATATGGCTACACCTTGGGTTCAAAAGAAGAAGTCTTAAGTTATATAGATTTTGGTGGCAAAAAAGCCTGGTTAAGCGTTGAAGGAAGCCTGTTTTGGCTGCGTAAAAAAAGTTAATCGTACTTTGTTTCAGGCTTGCTGAGTGAGTCTATTTAGGAAAAGGCCCTAAATTAGATAGGGCCTGCTGGTTGGGGGCTGTGTTAAGTTATATGCCTTCAATCATCCACTTAGCGGATAACTGGTCCGGCTCGCCATGGCGATTTAACTCAGGTTGGTTTTGCGCTTGGTTAAACCAAATATATTGCTGCCAAAATTGATTTTTGATATTCCAAACACCACCTTGATAAATCAATGCGTAGAGTGCTTGTTTAGGGGAGTCTACGAGTTTGAGATAGCCTGCGCTTGTGCTGCTGTAACTTAAAAACAGTGAAGGGGCCTGAGTGGCTCTAAAATAGTGATGACCCTGAGCATAGGTTACCTGAATTAAATTGAGAGGCTCAGTTGGGCTAAAGGTAATTCGGGTGTCATTGCTTAGGGTCTGTGCTGCTAAATACTGGTTATTTACTGGCGACTTTATCGTGATTTGTGTGCCCGTATCTGCACTTAACTGCGGATATGTCCAGCCGCTTGGTGGCGTTTGCCAGGTTAGAGATTTCCAGCGCCAGTTGTAGGGAATATCTAAGTGTGGATCGTTAAGATCTTCAAAACCAGGTTCGGCTTCAATATTAAAAAGACATTGGTTTCGCTCTGCATCTAGCTGTGCAACACGCTCAGCTTGGTTCGTTGTGCCTACATTCAACTCCGCCATACACGCTTCAAGCGACTTCCCTTTTCCTGACTCATTAGGGGCCAGTACATAAGTATGATCACGTTTATTTTCGTCCTTATACCAAGCCAGCATAGCGGCCTCGTCAAACGACAACCAGTTTTGTACTAGTTGCTGTGCTTCTTGCTCGGCTACGCTACGTCTTTGTGCCTTTGGTGTTGCCATTGTGCGAATAAACGCAGCCCAGAGATCTTTACTGGCCTCCAGCGCGACAATCGCGACCGGTTTCATGCTACTAATACGATAAGACTGCCAGCCTGACTCTAGGCGTGTATTCGCCTGCCAAATCACATCGCCACTGGAGAAGTTAAGCACATCTTTAGTGTCGTGCGAATGCTGCTCTGCACCCTCAGAGCAAAGGTAAGCTTTTACTTGCCAAACCTTTTCGTAGTTATCTTGTGGAAGCCTTACCGTATGCTCTGGACTAAATGAGTCTTGAAATAGGTGAACGGCACGGCCAAACAAAAAGTAATTATGATCTACTTCCGCAAGTGCGGCGTGGCCACCACCATCCCATACTTTGAGGCGCTTTTCCTCAGCCATGGCTGCATCAATAAAATGTTGAACAAAGCGTTTTTGCGCGCGATAAGCTGCATCTACACCACCTTGGCCTGCAATATCATCATAGCGGCGCATAAAGTGATCTAGCTGAATGTCAGCCGGTTCTTGCGAGACTGCGCTAAAACAGTTTGGGCCGGTAGGATCGGTACTGGCGTTGGTGACGTTAAATCCAGCAATATCAACCCAACGCTCACCGACAATGGCGGAATTCACACTGTCGTATCTTGGTTCATAGAGTGGGTTATTGTTTAACTGGGACTGAAGTCGAGTAATTTCATCTTGTGCGGCATGTAGTGCGATGTTCTTTGCCAGACCATAGCGCCAAGCATGTCTGGGGTCGTTGGGATCTGGTTCGATAATATGTTCGGCATCCAGCACTTCAAGTGCTGCGGTGCGGGTTAACCATTCATGTCCCATGGGCATGATCCCTTGTCCACCAAATTGGGTGAATGCTTGAACTGTGCTGCTTAATGCAAGTCCTAGTGAAATTGTAAGAGGCTTTATTTTCATATCTACTCCTTGAAAACCAAAAGCAAAAATAGAGTTTTTACTCAATGTAGGGGCAAAGATTATAGTTTGTGAAATAAATGTTTCAATTGATTTTTGTTTGTAACTAATAGGTTTTTTATCACCTGATTTGTTTGGTGAGTGTTTTCCTCTTACATGGCTTAAAAAAGATAAAAGTAATTTTTATTTAATATCAGATTGTTACAGTTTATTTTGTTCGTGTCTTATGTTCTGTAATGACGTGAAATATGCACATTTTCTTGCTGGTGCTACAGTTACTCTACTTAGCTGGGAATCAATTTAAGCGAAAGTTAGCGCACACTTGAGTATCTTTTGTTAACAAGTGTGTTGTTTTGTGCCGTGGTTACTATATCTAAAGGATATAAATATGAACTATTCACTTCACCCCTCTGTCGGTGTCGCAAGACTCGGTAATAGCGATGGTCAGTTTTATTTAGCACCAGACAAAATAGGTGGTTTACCGTTTGAATCCGATGAATGGGGCAATAAGATAGACAGCCCTGTCAGTCAGTTTAAAGACGCAGAAGGCCGGATCCGCAGACAGGGCCAACCCTTTAAAATCATTGACGAAAATAACAATGAGCTTACGTTATCGAGCGATAACGTTAAATCCATTAGTTGGACTGTACACGTCGCTAATAAAAAGGCGGCATGGTATGAGTTTAATGAATTACAAGGCAACTTACTCTATGGTCAAGATAATAGTTATAGCAATCGCAACACGCCTTGGCGTAATGCGGATGCAACGGATCGCCGAAGCTTAATTATTGACCCAGGTCCAAGAACGATATCTGGCGCAAATGCAAAGGCTGAATTTGACGCCGCCAGTGCGCCTGCAGGATATCCGGTTAGTTTCCCTCCCAAACCGTGCCAAGGCACTGAAATAAAGTCGCTCGGAGACATTTTAACCGATAACGAAGGCCGCTTAGTGGTACTTGGCGGTAAAGGGAATGCGGGTGGTAACCAGCCTCTTGAATCTTACGGTGGTGCGGACACATGGCATGATGATATTGCGGATGGAACTGTGTATTGCACGGTTACGTTTGACGATGGTAAAACCTTGCAACTCTCTGCTTGGGTAATTGTTGGCTCTCCGGATTTTGCACCGGAAATCGTTAATATCTCCAATCTCAGTGATACTATGTTTGACGTTGCGGTGCGCGAACAAAACTTATGTCCTGAGCTATACAGCGATGGTGAGTATCAGTCTTCTTATCAGGCAAATTATTACCAAGATATTGAGCCGATTATCCAGCGTATTAGCCGTTATCAGTGGGTATCAAATGTCCAATCTATGTCGGCATTTGTTTCCAATATTTTTGATTTTAAAGACAACTCTGAAGATAATAAAGCCAATCGTCAGGCTTACTTTAAGTACTTTAGACAGCCAGTTGACCCAGCCACAGTGCAGCAAACTCCGCCAAACGAGCAAACCAATCAGCAACTATTCGAGTATGGTATTGAGGGTAATTTACCACTGATGCCAATGAACTCTGGTAGTAACTCTGTGAGCAACGCTGAAGACAATATTGTCGATAAGTTTCTGACGTTAACGCAGACTCAATACTTCTTACTGAGTCAGTGGGCCGCTGGTAACTTTTCAAGTGCTAAACCTTCAGCGCCACAGAGCGCAGTCGATGAGTTTGGCGTATTTTATGCGGATCAAGGTAGCGTGGGTAATTGCGTTGGCTTACCTATGTGTCCAGGGATTGAGGTAACGTGGAGCTTACAAAATCCAGCAGTGTACGCGGCGCCTTATATCATCAAAGATCAAAGCATGGGTAATGGCTTTCCGAGCGGCTTGGATGCTGAGCGTGATGAGTGCGAAGGCGGTGGATGTCAGCCTGGAGATTTAACCAAGCGCATGGCATGCCCGTGGCAAGCAGACTTTTTCAACTGTACTATTCAAAATGTGAACTTTACCGAGCCAACGGTGAATAAAGTGAACGTCGGCACGGAAGACGATCCGCAAATGGTGCCAGCTGCCCCAACTTACTATAGTTACTGGTGGCCACCACAAAGCCCTTGGGATGTATTGACGAATCAATTTGATGATCAATCACTTACCCATCTGCCAGCAGGCCAGCAAGTCAACTATGCACGTGGTATCAATAGTTTTGTGCAAATGGTTGAGCATTGGTCTGCACTTGGTTTTATCCGCAATCAAAATAGTGATGAACCGAATTTCCCTTACTTTACGGAAATCGAACGTAATCACCAACTGTTTGCCTATAAGGATGTGCCTGTCTCTGATATTACTGGGAATTGCCAAGACGACGGAACCGATATTCCGGTGTTTTATATTCCTGATGACCTTAAAGATCACCTATCGTGCGGGTGCTCTAAGGCCAAAGCAATATTAAAAGGACTTGAAGAAAAAATGGCTAAGCCAATTACGCAAAAACGAGCTGCGAAAAAAGTGCCTCGCAGTGGTACTCGAACAAGACGGTAATGGATATGAATGGTACTCACGAATGTGATGTGCTAGTAATTGGTGCTGGCCCTGCCGGGGCTAGCACCGCATTAAACTTGCTCAATCACACAGACCTATCAGTCATTTTAATCGAGCAGTCTGATTTACAAAAATTAAGAATTGGCGAAAGTGTATCTGCAAGTGTGTTTTCGGTATTGGACTATTTGCAGATAGATAGAGCGGATTTCGGTCCGCACTGTTTTACTCCAACTCAAGGTAATAGTGCATTTTGGGGAAGTGAGAAATCTGCTAATCGTCACGCGATTTTTGCACCAGACAGAGCAACCTATCAAATTAATCGCGAGATATTTGATCTAACCTTGCTCGAAAGCACAATCCAGCGCGGTGGAACGGTGTTCCCGCGCACTAAAAGCAAAGCAATTACTCAGTTACAAGACGGTCGTTACTCAGTGGTGGTGAGTCATCCTGACTATGGTCAGTTCACCATTGTTTGCAAGTATCTAGTTGATGCGTCAGGGCGTAATTCGTCTATTGGCAAATCTCTAGGAGCGGCTGTTCAGCAATATGACAGACTTACTGGGGTTGGTGCCTTCTTTAAAGTAAAGCGGGGGGCGCTTGAGCAACTTCAACTAATTGAAAGTGATGAATGTGGCTGGTGGTACAGTGCGGCGCTTTCTAACGATATGTTAGTTGTAACGTATTTTAGTGATTTTGAATTGCTCTCAAAGCAGCGCTTAAATCGTTTGGCACAGTGGCAAGCGCACTTAGGTAGCAGTAAATATATGTCAAGGCGTGTTGAGGGGGCAAAGATGGTCGACGAAAGCCTATGGGTCCGACCTGCCGGGAGCCATTTTAACAGTTTTGCTCATCTCAAAAATTATCTACCAGTGGGGGATGCGGCTTGTGCGTTTGACCCTATTTCCTCTATGGGATTAGGGTTTGCCATGACATCGGGATGCCAAGCGGCAGCCATTATCGGCAATACCAAAACATCTCAAGCGTTTATGCACAGTAGCAAGATGTATCAACAAGACTTAGCGCGTCAGTTTGATCAGTACTTAGCGCTAAAGCAGCGGTTTTATAATAAGGAAAAACGTTGGTGTGATGCGCCTTTTTGGTTCAAGCGGCAGCAACTTATCAATCAGGTTGCTTAACTGAAACTAACCGAAGAATAACAACTGCTTGCGCATAAGTTGTTATTCTGATTTCGGGTTAGCTCATATTAAAGCAAGCTTAAAATGTGTTTGGCGTTTTGTCGGGCAAGACAGCCCTTGACGGGATCGGTTGAAAACGTTTTAGCCGATATCTCCATAGGCTTCCCTTCATGAAGTACATCACCGCTATAGACCTTAACTCGACAGGTCGTTTTGTTTTGCTCTTCTGAATAAACAAGCTCCACTTTTTCGGCCTTCATGATTAAGTTTTTGTAGGGGTATCCCGCATCAGTAAATACTTTTTCAGTTTGTACCTGCTCGGATGTTGATGCGAGTGCTGCTAGAGGAAATGCAAGAATAATTGCGTATTTCATGATAAAGACTCCTTCCGTCTCTGATTTCACTGCTAAGTATTGTGTGCATTCATAAAACTGACAAACTAGAAATTCTGACCTATAGTTAAGTTTTAATTAAGTAAGATGACGAATGAAATCACCTCCACTCAAAGGACTTTGGTATTTTAAAACGGCGGCGGAATTAGGCAGTTTTAAGCAGGCGGCGGAAGCCTTATTTGTGACTCAAGCCGCTGTGAGTCAACAGATAAGAACCCTTGAGCAACAGCTTGGTTGTATGTTATTTGAACGACAAACAAGAAAGGTATTGCTAACTCAGCAAGGACAAGACTTGTTGCCTTACTTACACAAGGCCTTTGGGCAAATGGAAATGGGCTTGTCGACGTTAAAATCAGATCCTAACCCAAACACCATTAACCTGTCGGTTTTGCCTTCATTTGCTACTTGTTGGCTGTTGCCAAGGTTGGCGAGCTTCAACAAAGCATTACCAGACTACCAGCTACGTATTGATCCAACCGAGCAACTCGCCGATTTTAACCACGACGATATTGATATTGGGATCCGCTTTGGATTTGGTAACTATCCAGGACTGAAAAGCGAGCTCATCGCGGAGGATGAGTTAGTCCTTGCCTACCGTCCTGGATTAATTGACCCAAATAAACCGTTGCGAGAACAGCTATCTAAACTCAATTTTATCTATGATGAAGGCCGGGATAATGAGCATGCGTGGCTTGAACTAAACAAACAACTGGATTTGAGTGGTCATACATTCAGTAATCTCAAAATTGATAATGCGGCGTTGGTACAGCAAGCAACGGTGGCAGGGCAGGGGTTTTCTTTGTTACGTCGACGTTTAGTGAATCAATCTTTAGAGCTAGGTCAATTAGAAATCTATCCCGACTTTGCATGGTTATGTGAATATCGGTATTACTTGGTCGCACCAGAGCGCCATTTTGAGTGGCCTAAATTAAAGGCGTTTCGAGATTGGATTGTGGCTGAGCTTAGCGCATGTTGAAATAGCGATTTTATATGTTCTTGGTTAACTTTAGCTTGGCCCATAAGGCGGCGAGTTGAGTACTGCAAAAAATAAAGCGGATAGGATAAACAGGCCAAGCCACTGTTATATACGCACCAGTGGCTAGGCTGAGTTATAAGCAGCTATTTTAGGTCAAATCGGTCTGCATTCATTACTTTGGTCCATACCTCAACAAAGTCACGGACAAACTTCTCTTTGCTATCATCTTGTGCGTACACTTCGGCGTAAGCGCGCAAAATAGAATTAGAACCAAAGACAAGATCAACGCGAGTCGCAGTCCATTTTACCGTGTCCGTGTCGCGTGTTTTTATCTCATATAGGTTCTCTCCACTTGGCTCCCAGCGATATGCCATATCGGTCAAGTTGACGAAAAAGTCATTACTCAAAGTGCCAACGTTATCGGTAAATACGCCATGCGATGTTTGCCCGTGATTGGTGCCTAGCACGCGCATTCCGCCGATCAGTACGGTCATTTCCTTGGCTGTGAGGCCCAACAGTTGAGCTTTATCAAGTAGCATTTCTTCTGGTTTTACGCTGTAGTGCTGTTTTTGCCAATTGCGAAAACCGTCATGTACAGGCTCTAATACATCAAATGACTCAATGTCGGTTTGCTCGTCTGTGGCATCGCCTCGCCCAGCGGCAAAAGGCACTTGGATTGATACACCGGCATTTTTAGCCGCTTGTTCAACGGCAGCGCAGCCACCCAATACGATTAGATCGGCCATGCTTACGGTAGGCGTAAAATTACTTTGCACGGTTTCTAATGCCGCAAGTACTTTCGCTAGACGCTCCGGCTCATTTCCAAGCCAATCTTTTTGCGGGGCTAGGCGGATCCTCGCACCATTTGCACCCCCTCTAAAATCGGAATATCTAAACGTTCTAGCACTATCCCACGCGGTGGCTACTAATTCTGAAAGCGTCACATTGGTTGCTAGAATTTGTTGCTTGAGTGCGCTAATTTCACTGTCGTTTAGAGTGTAGTTAACGCTGGGGACGGGGTCTTGCCATAGCAGGTCTTCGTTAGGGACTTCTGGGCCTAGATAACGGCTTTTTGGGCCAAGGTCGCGATGGGTTAGCTTAAACCACGCTCTTGCAAAAACATCGTTAAAATAGTCGGGATCGGCATAGAACTTCTCTGAAATTTTACGATAAGCAGGGTCCATTTTCAGCGCCATATCGGCATCTGTCATCATCGGCATGCAGCGTTTGGATGCGTCTTCAGCATCAACCGGCTTATCTTCTTCCTTTATATTAATAGGCTGCCATTGCCATGCACCCGCAGGGCTTTTGGTCTGCTCCCACTCGTACGTTAACAGCAAGTAGAAGTAGCCATTGTCCCATTGAGTTGGGTTCGTCGTCCAAGCGCCTTCAATACCACTGGTTACTGCATCAGAGCCAATGCCACGCGAGCTATGATTCATCCAACCAAAACCTTGTTCATGCAAGTCCGCGCCTTCTGGTGCCGGGCCTAATTCATCGGCATTGCCATTTCCGTGCGCTTTTCCCACAGTGTGTCCGCCAGCGGTTAGGGCAACGGTTTCTTCATCGTTCATTGCCATTCGAGCGAAGGTAACACGCATATCTTCAGCTGTTTTTAACGGATCGGGATTACCATCTACGCCCTCAGGATTAACGTAGATAAGACCCATCATCACAGCGGCAAGCGGGTTTTCTAAATCGCGTTCACCGCTATAGCGGCTGTTTGAATTATTGGAGGGAGCCAGCCACTCTTTTTCGCTGCCCCAGTAGGTGTCTTTTTCTGGATGCCAGATATCTTCTCGGCCACCGGCAAAACCAAAGGTTTTGAATCCCATCGACTCATAAGCAACGTTGCCCGCCAGCACGATTAAATCGGCCCAAGAAATACGATTGCCATACTTTCTTTTAATCGGCCAAAGTAAACGCCGGGCTTTATCTAAGTTTCCGTTGTCCGGCCAGCTGTTTAGCGGAGCAAAGCGCTGATTACCCGTGTTTGCACCACCGCGACCATCCGCAACACGATAACTGCCCGCAGCGTGCCATGCCATTCTGATCATTAATCCTCCATAGTGTCCCCAATCTGCGGGCCACCATGGCTGCGAGTCTGTCATAAGTTGCTCGAGATCTTTCTTCAGGGCGGGGTAATCGAGGCTGTTAAATGCGCTTTTGTAATCAAAATCGGCATCCATCGGATCGGTTTTCGTATCGTGCTGATGCAATATGTCTAAGTTCAGGCTATTTGGCCACCACTGGTGCTCGCTATGCTCTGACGACGTATTTGCACCATGTGCAAAAGGACAAATCGATGGTGTGTTTTGCTTCTTATCCATGGGAGATCCTTGTTTGTTCGATGACGGAAGATTGCTAGGGCCTGTTTATCTTTCAAGTTTGTTTCTGCAGCAGTTTGATTGATGTATACATAGGGCAAGTTGTACGCCGCGAGCAAAATACGCTCAGAGGAACAAAAATCAAATCGTAAAGACCAATAAACCCTAGGGCCTGTTGATCTTTCAAGTTTGTTTTTGCAGCAGTTTGATTGGTATTTATACAAGGCAGAGCCAGCGTAGCATAGTCACTCTATGTAAGTCTGGCGATAAAGACTTTGTGCTCCTGCAAAGTCACCTTACCCCACATCCTTGTGGGGCAACACAGTAGAAATGCTAATCAAGCGCTGCCCTTTGGGTTCATCTGAGTGCGCTTTGTTCATTGTTGCTCAACTTTTGCCTAGATTACTAGGCGGCAAGTCGAGCGTCGCGACCAAAACACACTCAGAAGAACAAAAATCAAACAGCAAAGGTCAACAGGCCCTAGATAAAGGTAGTCCCGATAAGTGCTTTTTACCAGATTTAGGTGGCCTTAAAGGCCAATATTGAATACCAAGAGAGTGGCGACATTTGTGACTCTCTGGGTAGTGAACATGCCAAATCTGACTGATTACATGATTTTTAATTAGACGCTTGAATATTCAATAAAAGTAAATAAATATTGCGCAAATCGTCTAGAATTGTTTGTTGGAACGATTTAATTGTGTTATCAGTATAAAAAGGCGCAATAAATAACCTATTTCATTTCCTATAGTGATAATAAGAAACTTTCTATCGTCAGCGTCTAACTATAATTTGGAACGTTACAAAGGAAACCGTTATGACAATAACAAAACAAAAAACGACTTTGGCGTTGGCAATCGCCAGCTTGTGTGGTTCGGGCGCTATGGTGTGGACGGCCCCTGTGTTTGCCGAGGAAGCAGCGTCGGAACCCGTTGAAAAGATTATGGTAACGGGGTCGCGTATCGCGCGGGCAAACCTAAGTAAACCCGGCGCGGTAACCACAATATCTAGATCGGATATTGAGCAAACCGGGTTTAAAAATATTGGTGATATGCTGCAAAATCTAACGGTTTCCGCCAGTGCTCCTAATGCTTCTCAAAATGAAAATACGTCGGGCGTGACAAACTTCGACTTACGCGGTCTAGGTGCACAGCGCACGTTGGTCTTGCTAAATGGCCGCCGCTTACCAAACGGGGGAAATGGCGCGGATGCTGCGGTTGACCTAAGTGCTATACCTACAGCGATTATTGAACGTGTTGAAATTCTATTGGACGGTGCCTCTTCTATTTACGGCTCTGATGCGGTGTCTGGTGTCGTAAACATTATTACTCGCCAAACGGGCGATATTTTTGAGGTCAGTGGCTCAATTGGCCAATCCGCTGAAGGCGATGCTGATACGACTTCTTTGGAACTTGTAACAGGGATTGTTGGCGATAAAGGGCGTTTTATGGTGAGTGCCAGCTACGATGAAAAACAAGAAGTGTATGCTGGCGACAGAGACTTTAGCCGCTATGATTTAACACTTAATCCGGATGGCAGTTACGGCCAAGGCGGTAGTTCCGCAATGCCATGGAGTAACCTAAAAGTCACGGATGAAAACGGTAAGGAAATATTTGTTACCCGAGGCCCAGAATATGGCGAGTGGCGTGAAACTATCTCCGATGCATCACTTGCACAAAATGATTTATACAACTACCAAGAGCCTAGCTTGCTACAAACGCCTTTTGAACGCTATAGCATGAGTGCGTTTGGCGAGTATGATCTTGGCAATTTGAAGTTTTCGGATGACGTGGTATTCAATTTCGAGGCGCTTTATTCGCATCGAAAATCCACTACCAATGGTGCGCCTCAGCCACTAGTTCCAGTTTGGGGTGGGTATTTAGATTTCACTTACTCTCCTGATAACTATTACAACCAACAATTTGGTCCGAAAGACAAAGATGGTAATCCTTATGCCATCAATGACTGGCGTCGCAGAATGGTAGAAACCAATGGCCGTATGAACCATGTGGAAAACAGCCAGTACCGTATTGTGATGGCGCTCTCTGGTGATTTTAATGCAGATTGGAGCTGGGAGTTGGCCTACAATTTTGGTCGCAACTCAAACAAACGACTAAAAACCGGCATATTCAATTGGCCTGCGGCTAAAAATGCGGTCGGTCCTACCCATTTTGATGATCAAGGCGTGCTGCGCTGTGGTGCTACACCGGATGCGCTAATTGCGGGTTGTGTGCCGCTTAATATCTTTGGCCAACCCGGTACCGACTCCGAAATTTCCGAGGACATGCTAAATTATCTCTCTGGTGATTGGCCGGGGATCCAACAAGGTCATAACCAGATTAAAATCGCCAGCGCGAACCTAAGTGGCGTAGTGGCGAGTTTGCCTGCGGGCGACCTAGGTGTGTCTTTTGGCATCGAAAATCAAAAAGTTGAGGCGCGTAATCAAACAGATGCCGTTTCTATTAATATTTTAGTCACGGATGGATTAGGTAGACCAACTGGCGGCGAATATTCGCTCAATGAAGCCTACCTAGAAGCTGTCGTACCACTACTATCAGACCACGATTGGGCGCAGAACCTAGAGTTAAATCTCGCGACTCGATATTCAGACTTTGATACGTTTGGTTCGACCACCAATTCAAAAGTGGGCGTATTTTGGGCGTTGAATGAGCAGTTGAGTTTTAGAGGGACTTGGTCACAAGCATTTAGAGCGCCTAATGTGGTGGAACTTTATAAAGGAAGGTTACCTGGTTTTGAAAATGGCGACGATCCTTGTGCCGTAGCAAATCCAAACCAAAACTGTGTCAGCACAGGCGTTCCCGCTGATGGCAGTTACCGAGAAACGATCGGACAGATCAGAACTAATACTGGCGGTAACACCGAACTTGAACCAGAAACCGCGACGAGCAAAACACTTGGGGTGATTTATCAGCCGAGCTGGCTTACTAACGGTTCAATCACCTTAGATTTTTATGACATCCAATTAAAAGATGCCATTGGTAACATTAGCGCGGTGACTAAATTGAGTGAATGTATGAATAATGGTTTGTACTGCGACTCTGTACATCGTGTTCAATCTGGTGAGTTTCAGGGGGTGATCACCGGTGTTGATGTGTTTAATGAAAACCTCAATGCGTTAAACCGTCAAGGGGTGGACGCGGAAGTTCGTTTTGACATCGGGCAGTTTTCATTTGGTGATTTGAGTACCGCACTAAACTGGTCATTTGTGAGTAAACATGAAGTCATTGAACCAGGCCTTGCAACCAAAGACAGAGCCGGACAGCGCGTTAATGGCCAGATGGCGGTGCCTGAGCACAGAGTTAACTTTGCACTTAATTGGCAGCATGACGGCTTTAGCGCAAGTTGGCAAAGTTACTACATCGATTCAATGTTAGAAGAAGTATCGGTTAAACAAGGCGACCAAATCGTTAACTTTACCAATACCGTTGATAGCACGCTGACACATAATGCTCAAGTAACCTACCATTTAGACTCTGTTGATACTCAAATTACGCTGGGCGTTAACAATCTACTGGATGAAGCGCCGCCTTTTGCGACGGGTAATGGAAATAACGCAGATCCCATTCATTCATCTTTATATTTGGGTCGTGAGTACTACCTAAGATTTAAGACAGAGTTTTAACTTCACATTGTTTCCCTGTGAGAGTAAGACAAAGCGGGCTATGTAAGCCCGCTTTTTTAGTTCGCAGTTTGGTGCGAAGTTCGTTCTGACGAAGTTGCGCTTGTGGTTTGCGCTGCGGCGTTGATCCGTGACACTGCCTTCCAACAGATCAAGGCCATTAGTGCTATTAGTCCAATTACAATCGCGAAGTCTACTTTAGTTTGTAGCGGTAATAAGTTGTATTGGTTACCGAAGTAGGCCAAATTCATCACTAAACTTAAACAATAGCAAATCCCACTTAGTCCTAATAACACCTTGCTAAAGGACAAAACATCTTTGGCAAATTGGCTACTTATCAGGGCGAAGAAAAAGGCTATAAACATAGAGGACTTGACGGTTTCTAATTTGTCGGCATGCGTCGCAGGAAGTAAAGTGGTTAATGTAAAGCCAACAGCAACCGCTAAAATCACCCCAATAAAACTGCCGCTGGTCAGTCTTTTGACAAACATTAGGCTTTTAGGACTTTGCTTTTTCTGCTTTGCTCGTTTGTCAATCCACATCAAATTGCCAGTAACAATTAAGTAGGCGGTTGCAAGACCAAGGCATAAAAACGCCAGTCGCATGCCATATCCAGCAAAATCACCAAAGTGGAGGCTTGCAATGGTAGAGAGTCCCGCTCGTACCGCATTATCATAGTTGTTTTCTGTGAGGTAAACTTGCGAGCTGTCACTTAGCTTATACTGAATTTCTTTAATATTAGAGAAAGCATCATTGCTTTTTGCTGTAAAGCCCACCACCGCATTCTTGTCACCAAAGTGGCTAATTTCAACCATAGTAAAGGTAACATCCCCAAGCTTAGCCTGTGCTTGAGCTCTTAGTTGATCGATGCCTTGCATGGGTTGTATTTGGTTTATGGCCTCAATTTTTGGCTCGTTAAATCCAGCTGCTTGCAGTAATGCAGTTTGGTTGCCACCATAGAGCAGCACGGCGTATGAAATCTGGTAGATAATCACGAGGTTGAAAACAAGCCCTGTGAAGGCGTACATAATGTGAAAAGGTAGGCCCATCGTGCCAATCAGGTTATGAGCATCCAGCCATTTGTCTTTTTTACCTTCGGCGCGATATTGAAAGAAGTTTTTAGCAATTTTACGCCAATGGATCACAACGCCACTTAGTATAGCAACGAAGAAAAATAACGTAATCACTCCAACAAAATAGAGTCCAGGCCTACCTAACCCCAAATCGAAATGGAGTTCAAAAAGCAACGTAGAAAACTCAAACTTATCGGCGTCAGCAAGTACCTCACCAGATTGCGGTGATATCAATAGGTGTTGATCCTGATGATCCTCCCCCGTGATCGGGTGGGGCTGATCTAAATGGGTTGCAAAATATACTTCAATAAACGGATTATGCGGCGTAGGCTCTCGCATAAAAAAGCCATGATCGGTATCAACATCGTATTGTTGTTGAATAGAGTTTATGGCGTTGTCATAAGAAATTGTGGTTATTGACTCGTTTGATTGTACAGCCAGAGGTGCACGCTCCCAACCCCGAATATTATCTCTAAATAGGCTAAGTGAGCCTGTGATAAAAACGATGAATAATACCGTTGAAATAATGAGTCCAATCCAGGCGTGCGCTTCGGTTAATGATTTTAGTGTTTGGTTTTTCATTGTTTATCTCATTAACAATAATGCTGTATTTAGTAGCAGCGAAGGGATAAAAATAGCAAATAACGGCTTGCAGGCTGCTTTTGCACTTGGAAATGCGTAGCTCCATACGATAAAACCCGCCCAGATAGGAAATGCTAAGATCAGACCCAGCATGAGTTTTGCCGATTCAGAAAATGGTAGTAACAAGTTGAGGTTTAGCACCAAAGAAATAGACAGTAATAATCCCAATGAAAATCCAAGTAAGGTTTTAGGCCACATAACTTATTCCCCCTACAAATAGAGATAACAAGAAGACTAATGCTGAACTGAGATAGAAACGTCTTATTGAATACCCACTTAACAAAGTTACTGAAACTAAACTAAACATCAAGATAACAAGTGCTGCTAACATCGCAGAGATAACAGGATATTGCACAGTTAAAATACCAAGTCCGGACAAAATTAGTAGAGTGGCTAAAGGATATGCTGCGAGTCTACTAATAGATGAAGCCAAAAATCGTTGTTTAGGGCTTGCCAAGTAGAGTAACACTGCGGCAAACCAAAATGGTATAATTGAGAAAAAGCTCATGATGGTGATAATCATTATTGTTTGCAATTGATTGTAATGATTATAGGTATGTTCTTCAAGGCTTGAGTAATAATTGTCACAAATTAGATAAATTAATGATATGGCAAAAGCAGGGCTGCGCTGTGAGGCTTCAGGAAGTCACGGTTTGATCCCTGCTCTGTAGCACTTTTAGCTAAGTGTAAAAGTGCCTTGCATAATGGCGAAATGGCCCGGGAAAGAACAGAAGAACTTGTAGCTGTCACCTTGCTTTAACTGCTCAGTAGAGAAGGTCACTGTGGTTTTCTCGCCACCGCCAATCACCTTTGATACGGCTAAAACGCGACTGTCGTTTGGCTTTACATAGCTATTATTTGCACCTGCCGACATACCATCGGTTGCAACGGCTTGAACATCTGCTGCTTTGCTCAACACCCAGTTGTGGCCCATGGTGGTGGCTGGCAGTTTGCCCGTATGCTTTAACGTGACTGAAATTTCTTTACAGCTAGATGGCGCACTGAGTGATTTTTTAGAAAACTGCATCATGTCGTTGGCTTCGATGCTGAGTTCACATTCGTTTGCCGATGCAGTATGAGAAAACAGAAAGACACCTAGGCTAAGCAAAGTGATGGAAAGAGAGGTTTTCATATTTAACTCCTTAATTAAAAATCATTCTCATTATTATCTTTGCCGGGGTGAATGTAAATGGATGCAGATCAATAAAACGGTTCTTTGCGTGAAGTGACTGAAATTAAAGAGTGAAAAGCAAAATGAAAGCTCAACAGGCCCAGATATTCAGGGCATCAATGCAATGGAAAGCCGTCAAGCAGCCAAAACAAGAGGGTAGTTCTTTTAAAACCATTGTCTTATGGCTGATGTCGTTGGTGTAATCATGATCAGTCAAGACATCAGCTAATCCGACTTATTGCTAATTTGTTTATGAAGCAGTGATAGTGCAGTTATCCACCCTGCGTACCTTTTGCAGTGCCGAAAAGAGTCTAGTTTTGTCGTTTGCAAAGAGCTGTTCGGTGTTTATTATTTGGTTAAACAAGCCTGCCAGTTCATCCGTGAGGTTACCGTGCTTGGCAAGATGCTGGATCAGTGTTTCAAGAATGGCTGCACCAAGCTGATTTAATGTGCTTCTTAGCTGATCCAAATTGGCATCTTCGTTTGGTACGCCTTCAGCCAGCCATTGTGCCCGGTATCTGTATTGAATAGCTTTTGCAGCATCCATTTGTGCTTGGAAAAACGCCTCAACGCTTGCACTATCCAGACATTGCTGGCGGGCTTGCTCTAGCGCTTTTGAGAGCACAGTGGCTTCACGGGATAAGTCTTCAATTGGCCTGTGTTGTTGTGCTTTAAACAGTGCTACAGGCTGCATCTGAGCAAGACGTTGGTTGATATGTGAGAATAGCACCTCAGCAGAGTCTGTTCGCGTTTTGACCAATGTATTTGCCTTTTCAACGACCTGCGCCAGCGCGGTGCGAGCTTCATCTTCGCTTATCGGCTGAGACCGTTTCTCCACTTTCATCAGACCAAACAGCGTATGGTTATCCGCGTTATCCTGAATGCTTACTTCGCGCAGTATCAGCTCTGGGTAAACCACTTTAAGTGCGCAGCTACCTACGGCAACGGTGTTTTGGTCAAATTGCCCATTTGCAAGTAAGCGAGCCGCTTCGTTGGTGCCTTTGGGCACGGGCTTGGTTTGTACCTGATGAGCATTGAGCCAATGACCAATTTGGTTCAGGGCTGCCGGGTGGGATGCTGCATGCGTAATTTTAGTTGTCTTTTTCAATCCAAAAACACACATTTCGATAGGGATATACACAGCAGCACTCAGCTCCGTTACCTTGTAGTTACGCATCGCATTGACAATGGCTGGGACCAGTTGTCCTTCAATAGTGGAGTTGGCCAGCGCGCTAAAGGCCCAGCTCTGCGCTTGTGCGGCATTGGCATAAGTATGCTCCGGGGTGCCCGAGTAAAAACGCTCATACTCCTGCGACTGGCGGTTGGCGAGTAGGTCAAGTGCGGCATGATTAAAACTCCCCGGCCCGGCTTGTATATAAACAGACTCGGCCTGAGTTGTCAGCGTAAACAGCAGCGCGGATAACACCAGTAAGCGAAACATAAATGACAATTTCAAGGGCTTTTCCAAAGGTTCTACAGGCAAAAAACGCATCCTAACAGAACCTCTACGCGCTGTCCTGCAAGCGGAGTGATTTATTGATAACTCACAGCGTACTTTATGTGCCTGCTTAATCGCCTTATAGCATCAATAAGTGCTTTTGTTGTTACCGCCAGCCAGACGCTTATGAAACGAAAAAAGAATCATACCAAGCACGTTAAAAAGCGGATGAAACTGTGTCAGTGACAGGGCGGGAACGGCGGTCTATGCTTGAAATGACTGCAATTAAAGGGTGATTTTAAAGATGAAAAAATACTGGCTGCTGCCATTGTTGTTTACTCCACTATTTGTCAATGCGGCGACATCTTCTACCGTAACATTGGCTTCCGATTATTTATTTAACGGCGTGAGTCAAACTAAGGAAGACGAAGCGCTGCAAGTTAGTCTCGATTGGTTTGGAAAAAGTGGTTGGTATGCTGGAGGCTGGGTGTCTCAAGTAGATTTTGGTGATGGTACGGATTTAGAAGGAGATCTGTATGGTGGCTACAAATTTACGCTAACTGAAAAATTAAAGCTTGATGTTGGCCTCTCCCAATATACCTATCATGGTGATGATGTGAGTTCTGATTACAACTATGCAGAAGCCTTTGCAAAGTTTAATTATGGCCAGACAAATTTAGACTTTTGGTATGCATGGGATTACTTTGGAACAGGGGCTGCTCACGGGATAGTGATGCTCACGCATAGTATCCCAATCACAGATCGGTGGTTACTGACGCTCGGGGTTGATCATTCAATGAGCTTTGATAGTGATAAATACGAATGGGAGTTGGGTGATGATGACTATACCCACTGGCATCTAACTGGAACTTACTCGATTAGTACTTGGTCTTTTTCATTGGGTTATGAAAGCAATGACATTGATTCTTATGCAGATTCTACATTTGTGGCGTCAATTTCAAAAACATTTAACTTCTAAATTTACCTTTTATTAACTTTTGTGTTGATTTTAGTTGCGAATTGTACTTTTATATAGCTATATGATTGATGCTCCATAACTTTTTATAGGAGTAAGCAATTGATGAGGTAAATAGTGATAAAAGCTATGGAGTCGCAATGATGAAGGATACGATAAAACTAACAGCACTCTCTTTGGCGGTATTTTCTCGGTTTAGCTTTTCAAGCCCGCTAGAATTTGCCGGTGGCGCAGACATGTCTAAGTTAGTCGAGGCAGAGCACATATTGCCAAATCTCAATGACTACACAACAAACCTTGTGACCGTAAAAGGAGTGGTCACTCATGTTTGCAGAAAGTTAGGTTGCTGGATGACGCTGCGAGTAGCAAATGGCCTAGACGTAAATATCGAAGTTGAGCAAGGCGATATGGTATTTCCACTTGCTGCGATTGGCCGTGAAGCCCATGTGACGGGGCGCTTCGAAGCGCTAAACCAGCGCGCTTTGGCTTGCGTGAGTAAAGCAGACGATGAAGCTGCACTTATGCGTTTGGGATTTAATCCAACGGCCGTAACCATTTCGCATTTAGTACAGCAGATAAAACACAGCTAGACTCCCAAACGTGGTGACATAGAGGTTTTTAAAGCGAAACGCCAGTATTACCGCAACCGTTGCGGCGACCAAATAGGGGTTGCTTGGCGTGATGGCAAGTTGCTTGTCTTGAATAAATACAATGGGCACCCAAATAGCGGTCAATACGCAAGGGGCGCTAAAGCTTAAAAAGCGCTGTAGTTTAGGGCCGATAGTAAAAGGCAGTTGTTTTGCCAAAAATAAATATCGAGTTGCAAACGTGACGCAAGCCATGGCTAAAATAGTGGTGATCATACACGCTCCTTTTTACTTTGTAGCACATATCCTACCGACATTCCGAGCAGCGCTGAGGCGATTAAACCAAATTCAAAATGGATCAGTTTGAACACTAAGATAGTTACGGCCGACGTTAAACAGGCGCATAACACGGGTAATGCGTTAATACTCGGGACCACTAAAGCAATAAATATTGCCGCAATCGCGAAGTCTAAGCCAAGGTTGGTCAAGTCAGGTAAAAACTGACCTGCGACAATACCAATGAGCGTCCACAGATTCCATGCAACATAAAAGCTACCACCTGCGATGAGCGCATACACGAGCCGAAGTTTGCCTTGATAGGCACGGTGGTGATGGGAAAACGCAAATAATTCGTCAGTGAGAAAAAACGCAATGGGGCCACGCCATTTAAGGGGCTTATCTATCATTTTGTTGCGGATAGCAAGGCCGTAGAGTAAATGTCTCGCGCTGATAATAAAGGTAGTCGCAAGCAAGGTGATAAGCGCGGTGTCTTTGGCAATAAGTTCTATTGCCACTAACTGCGCCGAGCCTGCAAAAACTAATAACGACATTAACTGTGCTTCGAGCGGCGTAAAGCCATTTTGCACGGCAAGGGAGCCACACAATATTCCCCAAGGAAGTACGGCGAGATTTAATGGCAACATATCCCAAAAGCCTTTGCATACTGCGACTTTCATATTAACAAGCCTTGCTATATTGACTGGGAGTGATCCCCATATTCTTTTTAAAATGACGGTTGAAGTGGCTTTGATCATAAAAGCCTACGCTTAACGCTGCATGGGAAACACTTTTGCCACTGCGCAGTAATGCCTTGGCATGATTAAGCCGGTGTTGTATTTGAAAGGCATGGGGAGTGAGGCCAGTGTGGGCCTTAAATACGCGAATAAAGTAAAAGGGACTCATGCCGACAAGGCTCGCTAAGGAGTCGAGTGATACATCTTCAAATAAATTATCCAAAAGAAAATGGCGTGCTGTGGTAATTCGCTGCTTCACCGAAGGGATTTTTGTATCGAATGTGACTTTGCCTTGCTTATTGCTTAAATAAGATAGCAGAGTAATAAGTTGAGACTGCTTTTCAAGTACGCTGGTATCACATTCTAAGACGTTAAAAGTGGTGTCCATGAGTGCCGCAAGCGCTCGGTCGTGTACCACTGCATCATGGAAAAAAGGAGCCATTGCCTTGCCATCACCAAGAAACTGATTAAATAGTTCAGGCGTTGGGTAGAGTGAGCGGTACGAAGACTTATCTTTTGACGCCTTTCTGCAATCGTGCACCTGCTCTGCATTAATCAAAATGACACTATGCTGACTAGCTAAGTGTTCACTGCCACTGCGGTAGAATCGCTGTGCACCACTATCCACTAAGGCAAGCGTATAGCCGCTGTGGCTATGTCTACCAAAGTCTTCCTGCTTATCAATGTTGTGTAGTACTTCTAGGCCACCGAGTTCACGATGAAAACTAAACTTTGAGTGTTGCATAATTCTCTCCCCCATTGATGAAAAGCGTATCTGTCTTCACTCAAAAAGTCTTGTACAAAATTGCACAATGCCACAAACAATAACTGGGTTAATAACGCCTAATGCCAAGTCTCTTTTTTGATCACGTTAACAAGGCGGTGATTGATTAAGCATCGGCCATCGATTACTTTAAGCTCGTCTTCATACACTCCGTTAAATACGGTGATTGGGGCATCTGATTGAGATTTTGGCTGCTGATAAAGAACAAAGTAGCTTTTAGCACTAAACTTATTTGCCTCGATAGGTTGAATATCGGCACTGGTTATCATGTGCATACTTTTTGTTGTTTTTATGGCTTGTTGCTGCCTTATTGTTATTTCTTCAGCACCAGTAATATTGATACTGAGTGCTGGGATACTAAATGTTGCATCCTGTGTAAAAACACTTTGGTATGCTTGTGCTGAACCCGAATCTCGATATTTTATGTAATTGTGCAGTGTCGTTTCACAGAGGCGCTGGTTACTGCTTGGCTTGGTGGTCATGCAACCACTCATAACACCTGCCGCTGCAACTAAAAGGAAATATGATTTCATAACATGACCCTAATTTTTTGCTCTCAACCTGAGGTTTGGATAAGGAATGAGCTGATTCATTGTTTTTAACTCACGTAAAATTATTCCCTTGTCTAGCCAGAGAGTTTTGGGGATAACAAGACGAATTTACGCACCAATAGCTGGCTATTGGAAGTGAATTCAACGCAGTTAGCGCTAAAACTGGCTGCTAGAAAGGCATTAATTATCCGAAGCTCAGGTTCGATAATCTCAGTGAATTTAACCGTATTGTCAACCAAGCTAAAGCGTATGATTTATCTTGACGTAACGATTGCGTAAACATGTAAAGCCCCTTTACGGCTTTTTCTGCTACGGTTTTATTAGATGCTACTGATCTGTTAAGTGTGTATTTATATCATGCAGATTTTCACCTTATGACAATTTAATATTGACGAATAAATTAACTTAGTTTACTTTTGTGAAAGCGCTTACATTTTGCGTTTGTTTTTTTAACTCCATTTGTAAGCGCTTACATTTGTTGCTAGGAACGCGCTGAGTAGTCTTCCAGCGTATAGCTAAATAACCTGCTCTGAGAAACGATGAGTTAATCGACGGCTTATCTAAGCCTCAGGTTAAATAATAAAGTTCTTAGCATTCAACCATTTGACAACGACGTTTTGCATCGGGGTAACTGATGAAAATTGCAGCAAGAAAATTAACAAGGCTATGTACCGCAATCTCTGTGGCTATCATAGCGGGATGTGGCGGAAGCGCCGAGACAGAAACTAATTATAAATCCGTTGATACCACAGCGCCGGTTTCAGACTGGACGCTAGTGTGGAGCGATGAATTTGATAGCGATGCGATAGACACATCTAAGTGGACGCACGAGGTAAATTGCGACGGCGGTGGCAATAATGAAAAACAGTGTTACACCGACAGTGAACAGAACGCGTTTATTGCCGATGGCATGCTGAATATTGTCGCTACCCCTGCGCAAGCAGGCGCACAACTGCCGTATACCTCGGCAAGATTGAACACCAAATATAAAGCTGACTTTAAGTATGGCAGATTCGAAATGCGGGCCAAGCTACCAAGCGGGCAAGGCAGTTGGCCCGCGTTTTGGATGTTGCCTACGGATGAGGTTTACGGTGGCTGGCCCAAGTCTGGTGAAATAGACATTATGGAAGCGGTAAACCTCAAGGTCGCTAATGAAGACGGCTCGGTTGAATCTAACGTGCATGGCACGCTTCATTACGGCCGTGATTGGCCTAATAATGTTCACACCGGTAAAGCATACGCCATACCTGATGGTGTAAATCCAGCCGATGACTTCCATACCTATGCTGTGGAGTGGCAAGAGGGTGAGATCCGTTGGTACGTTGATGGTTATCTCTATGCCACGCAACGTCAATCGGAAGTTCGTTACAACTCAAAGCAAGAAGCGGTTGGTTTAAAACACCGTGGATGGTTTGCTGAATACTACGAGCAAGGCTCAGGCGAGCTGGTTACTCATTGGGATAGTGCGCCTTTTGATCAACAGTTTCACCTTATCTTAAACCTTGCCGTTGGCGGTGATTGGCCTGAAAACGTTAATAATAAAGGTATCGACTCGGACGCCTTTGTGAACGGACAATCGTTTGTGGTTGACTATGTCAGAGTGTATGAATGCGGCTCTAACCCTGAAACGGGCAAAGGATGTGAAACGGTGCGTCCAGGCTACGACGACCTTGAGGATGCGTTAGTCGAAGGCGAAGCACCTATTCCGTCGCCACCTTCTTCGGGTACCGCTAAAAACCTAACCATCTTTGATGATAATTTTAATGTTAACTGGCCAGCTTGGGATTGTTGTGGTGGCTCTACGCCTGCATTGGTTGCAGACGAAAGCCGTGGCAATGTTGTTGAGTTTATGGTCGGTGAGACGCCAACCGTAAATGGCTTTACCAGCCGTGCCGAATTTATCACAGATCCAAGCGGTAAAGCCTCGCCATTTGATGCAACGAGTATGCTAGAAGCGGGCTATATTCGGTTCGATATGCAAGTGACACAAATGCCTTCAGACCCGAGCGCAGCATGGAAATTTAAAGTCGAAAGCCAAGGTGCTTCTAGCGCTGCTGAACTCGATCTTTTTGCAAGCGTTGAAGGACAATCACCAGCCGCAGGCTCGTGGCAAACTTATACCTTCCCACTACAGCAGTTAGCTGATGCAGGACTTGATGTGTCAGCCATTGATGTTGTGATGATCTTCCCAGCATGGGGGGCTGGTAATGGTGCTATCTATCGTGTTGATAAGGTTGAGATTGCACAGGATACAAACTTACCTTCGTTGACCTTATTTGAAAATGCCATTAACGCGCAGTGGCCGCTTTGGGATTGTTGTGGTGGCTCGACACCGGCTGAAGTCTCTGACGATGCGACGCATGGTATTGTTGCTGAATTCACGATTGGTGACACACCAACGGTAATGGGGTTTTCGTCTCGAACAGAAGTGGGCGGAGCTGGAAAACCGTTTGATGCAACTGCAATTTTAGCAGGTGGCGTAGTACAGTTTGAGATGAAAGTTATGAGCTTACCGTCAACACCTGATGCCCCTTGGCTACTTAAAATTGAGTCTGATAACGCCGCGAGTGCGGTTGAGCTACCACTATCTGAATCACAAGAGGGTGTAGCGCCACAGGCTGGTGAATGGCAAACCTATACTTTCTCAATTGAAGCTTTGGCTCAGGCAGGACTTGATCCAAGTGCAATTGATGTGGTGATGATTTTCCCAGCTTGGGGCTCAGGTAGCGGTGCGGTTTATCGTGTTGATAACGCAAAAATCTTTCATCCTGACGGTGACAAGGCGAGTGGTGGTCTAAGCTTATTCAAAGATCAAGCTGCTGAGCAGTGGTCAATTTGGGATTGCTGTGGTGGCTCTACACCCGCAATCGAAGTCGACGAAGATGCAGCCCATGGTCAAGTTGCGCAATTTGTTATTGGTGCAACCCCAACTGTGATGGGGTTCTTAGCGGATGACGATGTCTATTATGATGCTTCCCATTTACTAGAAACTGGCGTAGTTAAGTTTGATATGAAAGTGACTTCAGCACCTGCAAATATCGACGCTCAATGGCTGTTTAAAATTGAGTCAAATGATGCCAGTGCAGCGGTAGAGCTTGCTCTGAACCAAAGCGCTGAAGGTCAAGCTCCAGAAGTTGGCAAATGGCAAACGTATACGTTTCCACTTCAAGCTTTGTACGATGCTGGACTCGATATTAGTGCCATTGATGTCTTGATGGTATTCCCCAGCTGGGGAATGGGCGAGGGCGCCGTTTACCGCATAGACAATGTTGAAATCGTCAGTCAATAAGCCAGTGTGGATCGCCAATAGTGCTTTGAACTCGGTGATCCAGCAGCAAGAATAGAATCGCAGGGCAGTCATGAATAACAAACAATTCAATAAAAGTAAGCTTGCCGTTCAGTTGTCGCTAGCAATAGCGATGAATGCGGGAATGGTCAGCATAGCTCAAGCAGAAGAGCAACAAGCAGCCGAAAAAGTCGAAGTGATCGAAGTGAAAGGGATCCGCGGAAGTTTGATCCGTTCAATGGATTTAAAGCGCTCCGCATCGGGGGTTATGGATGCCATTTCGGCAGAGGAAATGGGGAAATTTCCAGACACCAACTTAGCCGAGTCTTTACAGCGGATCACCGGTGTTTCGGTCAGCCGCGCCAACGGTGAAGGCAGCCAAATTACCGTACGTGGTTTTGGGCCTGATTTTAACTTGGTGACATTAAATGGTCGTCAAATGCCGGGCACAGGTAATACTCGTTCGTATAACTTGGAAAACCTAGCCGCTGAAGGCGTGAGTGCGCTTGAGGTATATAAAACCGGGCGTGCTGATGTACCAAGTGGCGGTTTAGGGGCTTTGGTCAACATTGTCACGGCTAAGCCACTACAACGCCCAGGGCAACACTTTAGCGCAACAGCAAAGGCGATTGTTGATACCTCTAACGAAGCGGGAGATGATGTTACACCTGAGGTTTCCGCGGTTTATAGTAATACCTTTGCCGATGAAACCTTTGGTTTTGGATTTTCCTTCTCCCATCAGCAACGTGATTTTCAAAAGCAGCAAGCCAATATTCAGGGCTGGCAGGCCAATGTTGATCTACCTGATTTAGACCCGTCTAAAATCATTGATGGCCGTGCTGAAGATGCCGAGGGTAATAAAGTCGGAAATTACTTTTTTCCAAAAGACATGAACTACGGCATCGAAGATCTAGAGCGAGAAAGAACGAACGGTCAAGTTACCTTTCAATATGCACCGACTAACGGCTTTGTTGCCACCTTAGACTACACGGCAAGCCTTGCCGTAACTGGCTCTAATACGGTGGGGTGGGGTATTTGGAATGAGTTTGGCGGTAACATTAACGCCTATGAGTTAGATGCCAATGGCACCGCGGTTTATGCCGATATTGGCGGTAATGATGCGTCGTTCACTGCAAATAGAAATACGACGGAAGTCGAGGCGCGTTCACTTGGCTTAAATCTGGACTGGCAAATTAACGATAATTGGCATGTAGAGCTTGATTATCACGACTCAAAAAACGAAACCGATAATGGCGCAGATAAAGGCTTGGGTAGTGATGGTCAAATCATCTTAGGCTCAGATCAGTTGCTCACTAAGATTTATGATTATCGGCAGGGCGAAGTACCGCATGCAAATGTGCTTTGGAAAAATGGCACGAATGAACTCATGGCAAGTGAAATTGATTCTAACTTTAGCCAATTTATCCATTCTCCCGGAGAGGCGACGGTCGAGCAGTTGCAACTTGATACCACTTGGTTTAACGACAGTTTTGATATTGGCCTAGTGAGTGTGCAGTTTGGTGCAGCTCGCACTGAACAGTCAACTGGGGGATATGAAGCGTGGAGTGGTCTACGAGGAGGACCGGGCTTTAATCCTTCGTTTAAAGAAATTTTCCCAGATAGCATGTTTACGCGCCATGAAACTGGCGATTTGCTAGACCAATTCGCTGGTGGTGGCAGTGACCTACAGCCGGGGTATTACTATACTTATGACTTTGATGAAGCTATTGCAAGGCAGCTTGCGTATCTTACAGAAGATGTGATCGGTGCTGACTACTACTCGGCGGATGCCTATTTTGATGGCATAGATAGCCAAAGTCGAGTTGATGAAACCACTGACAGCATCTACTTGCAATCCAAATGGGAGTTTGAATTTTCTGACTACTTTGTGCAGATCAACGCAGGCCTACGCTATGAACAAACGGATGTGACAAGTGTGGTGCGTCAGCGTGTGGAAACGCAAGTGAATTGGGACAGTCCATCTGAATGGATTATGCAATACGCTGCGGGCGGTGATGACAACTTCTTAACGCAGCAAGGGGATTACGACATTCTATTGCCGATGATCGATGTGCGTTTTGATATCACCGAAGATTTAATTGCACGAGCGTCTTGGGGCAAAACGATGTCGCGTGCGCCGCTTAGCAATCTTGCGGGTGGCAGAAGTTTGTCAGGCAGCCCAAAACCTGGAGCAAGAACTGGCTCTCGAGGCAATACAAATCTATTACCATTTGAGTCGACAAACCTAGATTTTTCACTTGAATATTATTACAACGAAGGAAGTTACGCGTCACTTGGCTACTTCAAAAAAGAGGTCGATAACTTTATTCAAACCACAATCACGCAAACCACCATTGAAGGTCTTTACGATATTTACAATGGTCCAAGGTATAAACAAGCGATTGCAGACATTGAAGCCCGTGGAGAGCAGGCAACCAGTGATGCCATTTTTGCGCAAATGCTCGCCAATGGTCACGGTAATGCCGATGGTAAAATTGAACCAAGCAGTGACGATCCATTGATGGTATGGAACATCAGCCAGCCACAAAATACCGATAGTAAATCGGTTGATGGTTTTGAAGTGGCGGTACAGCACTTATTTGGTGAAACGGGTTTTGGCCTTGGTGTTAACGCAACTTTTGTTGATGGCGATGTTGAGTTTGATAGTGAAAGCCTAGTGCAGCAAGCACCGCTGACGGGGTTGAGTGACTCGGCTAACTTCCAAGCATTTTACGAAAAAGACGGGTTATCGGTGAAGTTAACCTACGCATGGCGTGACGCTTATCTTATCGGGGTAGGTCAAGCGCAAGGCTCGGCAGATGCACCACCGCAATATGCCAAGTCTTACGGTCAATGGGACGTGAGTGTGAATTACGATATTGATGAGCAGTTTACGGTGTTCTTTGAAGGTATAAACTTAAACAATGAAACCGAGCAAGGATATGGTCGTTATGAAGAGCAATTCTTATTTGCTCGTCAGTACGGTCCAAGATACTCGGTTGGTGTGAGGTATACTTTTGAGTGATCTTTTTCGCATCAGTTCACTAGGGCCTGTTGACCTTTGCTGTTTGATTTTTGTTCTCCTGAGTGTGTTTTGATCGCGACGCTCGACTTGCCGCCTAGTAATCTAAGCAAAAGTTGAGCAACAATGAACAAAGCGCACTCAGGGGAACCCAAAGGGCAGCGCTTGATTGGCATTTCTACTGTGTTATCGCCTAACTTACATAGAATAACTATGCTACGCAGGCTCTGCCTTGTATAAATACCAATCAAACTGCTGCAAAAACAAACTTGAAAGATCAACAGGCCCTAATACCAATTTCACTTAATTAAGCAAATTGGCATAAAAATGCAGACCGATGAGTCTGCATTTTTTTGGCTCTAAACTACTTACTTTAGTAGGGGCGACTTTATGTCGCGCTCATTCAAGCGCATATTGCATAGGGAAATGATAAGGCTGAGTTCGAAGATGAATATCATTGATAAACTCAGTACGTAGCTCCCACCTATCGCATATTACTTTGTAACTTCATGATTTAGTGTGATGATGCAGTGAGTGTGAATCGGACATGTTTGCGGGGTTGATGTTTTGGACAATTATTTGCTGTTTGTAGGTGTCGCTTTGGCGACAATTTTATTACCAGGGCCTGCGGTGATGCTGACTATCAATAACTCAATTCAAAGAGGCTTTGCCAAGTCTTTAGCTGGTATTTGTGGTGTCGCGCTCGGGATTTTGATTGTCGCCGCGGTATCGGCATCAAGTTTAGGTGTGATCTTAGCCAGTTCGGTGTTGGCATTTACGGTCGTTAAATTTATTGGCGCTGCATATCTTTTCTATTTAGGCTACAAAATGTGGCGAACTAAAGGTGAAAGTAAAATAGGCAAGTCTATTGCTGCAAGTACGATGAAAAAGTGCTTTTTAGAAGGCTTTTTTGTTTCGATCACCAATCCTAAGGCTGTTATTTTCTTTATGTCTATCTTTCCGCAATTTATCAATGTGGAAAATGCCTTTATGCCGCAATTTATGTTGCTGGTTTTTACCTTTAGCCTGCTGGTGTTTATGGTACATATTTCTTATGCGGTGTTTTCTGGCCTTGCTAAGACTAAATTGTCGTCACCGAAGAGTATGACGATGATGAACAAAGTGAGCGGTGGCGTATTTTTTGGGTTTGGCGCCGGTTTAGTTGCCGCCGGTAAGTAGTTTGAGTGGCTTAAAAATGTAAGCATACTCCCTTTTCCCGCGAGTAGTTAAAGGGAGCAAAGCTTGAATTCGGCATCGCTTAGCTCCGCACTGCAGCAGCCTTACTCGCCTTAGTGCGACTGGTTGGGCTACTTAGATTTGAATAAGCGCTTGAAGCACTCATTAAGCCAAAACAACCCAAAGTTGTTAATATGCCAATGACGACGTAAATAATAAAATCGATTACCATGATGTTGCTCATATCTAGTTCCTCTCCGTTGGTACAATGTGCATTAAATTCTGTGGGTTTCTACGTGTGATTCGACGACACGGAAACTCTGTGGGACCTCAAACTGAGGCATTAAGTTAAAAACAATCGCTGGGTACTTAAACTTTCTGTTTCTCGATGCGCTTGTAGGGCTTAAACAAGTGATATAAAGCGGCTCGCCATCCAAATTAAAATGAAAATTATTGCTGCAATCTGACGATTGAGAATGCGGCCCTCTGGGCGTGCTCTGCGAAACTAGGTTTTGCAATTCCTGCAGTTTACGCCAAACAGACTTATTAAAGTCGCTGTCATCTAAGTGTTGGCTCTGCTCAAAAACCGCCACAAACGCGGCACTTTTCATGCTGTCAAAATCTACCTTTTCGACAAAAGAATAGAGGCTCGTTATCAAACTAAAGTTGTTGTGTCTTGAGGTGAGATCGCCAAAACCTAAAACCTCAACATGGTTAAACGCTAATTCGGCTCTTTTACCACCACAAATGCATGGAAATTGCTGCTTGTTCACGAAATCAATAAAACTATCTTGCAGCTCGGGTTGTGGTGTCATGTTTTATGCTCCTAATGTTGTTATTTGCGCTAGTTGGTTTTGGTGGTTTCCAATGCTGAATGGCGAAATGCATCTACATTGTTTATCTATCACTATGTAAGCAAGGCTCGAACCACAAATTTAAATTTTTAAGTTATTGAATTTAATTGGTTTTTAATCTTCGTGTTTTAATGGGGTAAATTTTTCACGTTTTATTCAGGTAAGAAGTACACGGTTGTAAAAATTGGTAACGGTGGGTTTTTCGCTCCTGGCAAGGTTTACCCAGATTGGTTGTTATTGTCCGAGTAAAGGTAAGTTTTTGAGGTTTTTATAGTCCATTGCAATGGCGATACAGCGGTAGAGTAGCGCGGCTGGCATGTCTTCTTCCAGTTTAAGGACTATCGCTCGGTTTCCTTCAAACTGTAACTCGTCGGAAAATAGTACTCTAAATGTATCAACTAGCTTCGTTTGACAGTGAAAATAAAGGTGATAGTTAGTAGGCGTTTTGGCTTTCCAAGCCATACGGAAAGGACTACCCGATTTAACACTAAAGCTTAACTCTCCCCACTTTATTGCCTCAATCACTGCGCCAAAGTTTTGCTCACTGGCAACCTGCATAACGAGGCTACGCAGTGCCCTGATTTTTGCTTGTGCAGCAGGTGGATAGGTAGTAATCACTTGTTCGGCTATGTTTGACACTCTGGCTCTTCCTTGGTATTAGCTCATTTAGCTCATAAAGTAGAGTATTAAATTGAGCAGGTGAGGGCAAGTGTGCTCTTGGTGTGACTTTTTAAATCGCTTGTTTGTGCCCTGTAAAAAGAATAAACGAGCGCATCAGACAATTGGCTTACCTTAGATCTCTTAAATTCTAGTCCAAATTAAAGTTGCTTCATTAGACACTAAAAAACGATGTGAACACAGCCTCGTGCCCACATCGTGTTAAGGGGACTAATTGCAGCTTAGTGTCGGTGATGCTTCTGAAGAGATCTGTATCTCAGACAGCGTTACCTCTAGTATTCCAGCGGTTGAAAGCTCGAAAGGGACAACGGTTTTAGTGAAGTCCATCCCTTGGGCTGTAAAGCAATTGAGGTCAATGCTTAGTGATTGCCATTTGGCTAAAGGCATAGCTTGAAGTTGCTTAGCAATATCGACTTTTGCGGTGCATGAGCCGTTTGCGTCCGCTTCGCCTTCACAGCTCATCGCTACCCAAACCGGTTTATCTGGCGCAGCATCAACTTGTACTTTAAAAGTAAGGGCGCTGTCGATTGGAATACTTGGGCTTATGTCTTCCCTAAAGTAGCTTTCACTGGCGAGTCTAAAGCCGCTGCGTCGACTACCGTCAAAAAGTAGCTGAATGGCATCTTCTTGTACTTCTCTGTCCGTTGTGCGGTAGCTAATACCACCAAGCTTATGGGTGTTGGCATTTATCAGTTGATTTTCGGCACTGCTATATAGATGGCCTTGCCAAGGTTTATTGATTGATCTTACCAGCAAGTCTACACCGCTGGCGAGATTTGCCTGAGTTTGTATTTGCTCTGGTAAATTATCTGCTAATACATTTTGGTCTGAATAACGTAAGCCAAAACCATAAGGTAAAAGCGGGTCGTAATTTTCATCTTGGTAATTTACGATTTGTGTCGGCGTTTTTGGCCAAGAGTAGCTAAGCTTGCCAGTAAAATCATACTGAACTTGGCCGTTTTTGTCGGCCAGTAATACGTCGCTGATACCAATTCCTTCAGACCCCGGTAACCATGCTGCCACAAATGCATCGGATGCGTTGAGTTCAGGGTTTACCCACATTGGGCGACCACTGATAAACACCGCCACTGTAGGAATTCCTGCTTGTTTAAAACGTTTGAGTAATGCGAGATCAGATTTATCAGACGGCTTGTATTCAAGTGTTGCTCTATCACCGTGGCCTTCTGCATAGGGATCTTCGCCAAATACCACAATGGCAACGTCAGGCTTATCTTCAAAATCACCGCGAGTATTTAATGTGACGGTGCCACCAGCCGCTTCTGCTTGCTGCTTTATACCATCATAAATAGAAGTAGCGCCCGGGAAGTCGGCATTGGTGTTGTTGGTACCTTGCCAAGTAATACTCCATCCGCCGGATTGTTTGCCGATATTGTCGGCACCATCGCCTGCTAACAAAATATGTTGGTTTGGTTTAAGTGGTAATAGCTGATCTTTGTTTTTGAGTAAAACCAGTGACTCACGTACGGCTTGGCGCGCAACTTTACGGTGTGACTCTGCGCCAATGATTTCTGAGTTGCCAGCCAATGGACGATTTGCAGGACTTGGTTTTTCAAAAAGTCCCGCACGGAGTTTAACTCTTAAAATACGACTTACTGCATCATCAATGCGAGACTGCGCGATAGCGCCGCTTTTTGCTTGCGCTAGCGTATTGTTGTACAAGGCTTTCCAGTCGTTCGGGGCCATGACAATATCAATGCCGGCATTAATGGCCTCTGCGCAGCTGTCGTTCGTACAGCCTTTTATTTGGCCGTGACCATTCCAATCGCTCACCACAAAACCATCAAAATTCATTCGCTCTTTGAGCACTTGGGTAAGCAAATAATGACTGCCATGCACTTTTTCGCTATGCCAACTGTTAAACGACGCCATCACCGATTGTGCTCCGGCTTCAAGTCCGCCTACGTAGCCTTGAGCGTGAAGTGCAATTAATGCTTTTTCAGAGGCGATGTTGTCGCCTTGGTCGTCACCATCAACTGTGCCACCATCGCCGACAAAATGCTTTACCGTGCTGATCACGCGGTTCTTACCAAGAAAGTCCGCCTTAGGATCGCCCTGTAAGCCTTTAACAATAGCGCTGGAATACGCTTTTACGATGTCGGGATGCTCCGAGTATCCTTCATAGGTGCGTCCCCAGCGATCATCACGCACCACCGCGACCGTCGGGGCAAAGATCCAATCAATTCCGGTGGCTAACACTTCTTTTGCGGTAATGTGGGCGATTTTCTCGATGAGATCGGGGTTATTTGCCGCGCCAAGGCCAATGTTATGTGGAAATAGCGTAGCGCCAATGACGTTATTGTGGCCATGAACCGCATCCGTTCCCCACATGGTAGGAATAGCGCTGCCATCTAGGCTATCGTCAATCGATGCCTGATAAAGCGCTTCGGCAAGTTTAACCCAATCTGCAGGCGTTGCATGTTTGTTGTAGTAAGGAAATGCGCCGCCGCCATTGAGATATGAGCCGAATCCGTACTCTCGCATTTCTGCGACGGTAATATTTCGAATCTCAGGTTGGATCATCTGCGCAACTTTTTGCTCCAGGGTCATCTTAGCGAGTATCGACCGAATTCTTTCTTCTAGATTGCTATCGGTTTGAATCGCAGGAGTCAGCGCTGGCCAGTTTTCTACTTGGCGAGCTGCATCAACACTGGTTTTATTTGGGCTTTCGCTACATCCTGTTAAGGTTGCGATAGCCATTGCAAGACTTAGCATGGTTATTTTCGTTTTCATGTCTTAATTACTCTTGAAACGCTGAGGAGTTGCGCCTTTTAATCCAAAGTAGGCGATGTAGATATAGCATAAAGCAGGCAGTAAGAATGATAGCTGCAGATTGATTCCGTCTGCTAGCATCCCTTGAAATAGCGGGATAACTGCACCGCCGACAATAGCAAGACAGAGAATACCAGAGCCTTGTGCTGTTTGTTTTCCAAGCCCATTCAACGATAAGCTAAAGATAGTCGGGAACATCACGGAGTTACAAAGCCCGACCGCCAAAATGCTCCAAAGGGCGAGCTGACCGCTGCTAAATACTGCGATAAGCACTAATGCAAATGCACAGGCTGCATTAAAGGCAAGCACGGTTCGACCCGATATTTTCTGCATGACTAACGCGCCAATAAAGCGCCCGATCATGGCTCCACCCCAATAATATGCGATGAGCTTTGCAGCTTGGGCTTCGGTCATGTTGCCAATGTCCGGTTGATGTAAGAAGCTAACGAGCGTTGAGCCAATTGCCACTTCAGCTCCAACATAAACGAAAATACCGATTGCACCAAGCACCAAGTGTTTATGCTGCCATGCCTTGATTTCACCTGTGGTGACTTCCTCAGTAGTACTACTTAGCTGGGGAAGTTTGATAAAGGCAAAGATCAAAGCCAATGACGCGAGCATGGCTGCCAACATCAAGTAAGGCAATTGGGTTGCGCTGGCATTACCTACCTCAACTGTGCTTCCCTCACTGAAGATGAGCATGGCGCCAAAAAATGGAGCGACAGTCGTACCGAGAGAGTTAAAGGCTTGGGTCATGGTGAGTCGTGCAGGGGCGGTTTCGGGAGAGCCAAGTACACTAACAAAAGGGTTAGCAGCAACTTGTAGCACTGTGATCCCTGCCGCTAGTACAAATAGCGCGAATAAAAACACGCCGTAGATACCACTTTCAGCCGCTGGGTAAAAAAGCACACAGCCGATGCCTGCGGTAAGTAATCCAGTTACAATGCCTTTTTGATAGCCGATTTTTCCAACCAATTTGCCAGCTGGCACCGAAACAACAAAATAGGCGCTAAAAAAGCAAAATTGGATCAGCATAGCTTGAGTGTAATTAAGCTCAAACGCGCCTTTGAGATACGGAATTAAAATATCATTCAAGCAAGTGATGAAACCCCACATAAAAAATAGTGAGGTGAGGGCCCCCAAAGCAAATCGGTACTGACCAGTATGGCCTGTGGCGATTGCTGCTGAAACCTGTGGTTGAGACGGTACGCTCACGACAAACTCCTAGTTGATTTTTTTTGGTAAAGCGCTTACATTTATAAAAATGAAAGCGCTTACATTTTTAATGATGATTGCAGAAAGCGAACACGAATTCAAATAAAAAATGTTTTTGCCTTGCACTGTGACTAACACAACACGCTCGTACCTTGGCGTGAACACATAACTTGGAACGATTAACCATGAATAAAATTATCCTGCCAACACACTCGGCCATGTTGAAGGCAGACTATATTTTCGGCGTTGCGACTTCGTCATTTCAAATCGAAGGTGAGCGGCGTGGGCGTTGTGAGTCAATTTGGGATAGGTTTTGTGAACATGATGGCGCGATAAAGGATAGTAGTAACGGTGATATTGCCTGTGAGCATTTATCCAGATGGCAGCAAGATGTTGAACTCATAACCAGTTTAGGGGTTGACGCCTATCGCCTTTCTATTTCTTGGCCAAGAGTAATGAATGATGATGGCACGGTTAACGATGCTGGACTTTCATTTTACCAACAATTGGTCGATGCGTTGGTTGTTAAAGGCTTAAAAGTGTTTGTCACGCTATATCACTGGGACTTACCACAAGCGCTTGAGGATAAGGGCGGGTGGCTGAATCGAGAAACGGCTGTGGCGTTTGCACGGTATACCGAGGTGGTATGTAAAGCGCTTGGCGATAAAGTGTATGCGTACACCACGTTAAATGAACCATTTTGTAGTGCACATTTGGGGTATGAATTAGGTATTCATGCACCGGGCTTGCGCTCCCAAGCGGCGGGACGACAAGCAGCTCATCACCTGCTTCTTGCCCATGGTTTAGCGATGCAAGTGTTAAGAGCGCATTGCCCAAATAGCCTCCATGGAGTCGTGTTGAATTTTGCCAATGCGGATCCTGTGTCTACAGCGCATTGTGACGTGGAAGCGGCAAAAATCGCGGATGATTACTGTAATCACTGGTATATCAAGCCAATTCTTGAAGGGCAGTACCCAGATTTACTTGCCCAGCTCCCCAAAGACGTACAACCAGATATTCTAGCTGGAGATTTAGAGATTATTGCTGCCCCCATTGATTATCTTGGCGTGAACTATTACACCCGAAATATTTATCAATCTGATGGTAATGGATGGTATGAACAAGTTGAGCCTAGTGCCGAAACGCTCACTACAATGGGCTGGGAAGTCGTGCCAGACTCATTTTGTGCATTGCTTCGGGAGTTACATGCTGAGTACCAGTTGCCACCACTTTATATCACAGAAAATGGTGCTGCCTTTGACGACAAAATGGAAAATGGCGAAGTATTAGACGTGCAAAGGCTGGCTTACTTCCAATCTCACCTGCTCGCGGTTAATCAAGCAATGGAGCAGGGCGTTGATATTCGTGGCTACTTTGCATGGAGTTTAATGGATAATTTCGAATGGGCAGAGGGGTATACGCAACGCTTTGGTATTGTGCACGTTGATTATCATACTCAGCAAAGAACCTTAAAGGCGAGTGCAAAAGCCTACCAAACGATGCTGTTTGAGCGTAAATCAAGTGTCTAAAACTATGCGCATTTTTAGCCAAAATTGGTATAGTGCGCAGATACAACTGATGGAATAAAAGTAATAGATATGGCAACGATTTACGAAGTCTCAAAAGCTGCAGGGGTATCATTAGCCACGGTGTCACGGGTGATGAATGGCAATGCAAAGGTGAGTGACAAAACCAAAGAGAAGGTGCTCGCGGCAATGTCCGAGTTAGGTTATAAACCTAACGCCATCGCGCAATCTTTGGCTTCTAACCGCAGTAACAGTGTGGGGCTTATGGTATCTGAGCTACACGGCTCTTTCTTTGGTGACATGATGAGCACCATAGAGAGTACGCTAAGAACGGCGGGTAAACATGCCATTATTGCTGCGGGCCACAGTGATGAAGAAAAGGAACAACAAGCCATCGAATTTTTATTGGATAGGCGCTGCGATGCCTTAATTGTGCATGCAGAAGCAGTCAGTGATGAATATCTCATTGAGCTTGCGGGACGAGATGTAGAACTGGTGCTAGTGAACCGCCACATTCCAGAGTTGGCAGAGCGCTGCTTTTATACTGATAACGAACTGGGTGGATACTTAGCGACTGAGGCGCTATTGCAGCGCGGACATCGAGATATCGCGTATATCAGTGGACCGTTATTTAAGCTTGACGCCAAAGCGCGTTTGGCTGGTCATCAAAAAGCCTTAGCTGAATACAATGTGTCATTTGATCCTAAGCTCTCATTTGAAGGCGGTTATCATGAAACCGATGGCATCGCGGGATTTAATCATTTAATGCAAACAGGGCAGCGCTTTAGTGCCTTGGTTTGCGCAAACGATGAGATGGCATCAGGTGCGATGACTGCGGCCAGAGAAGCTGGACTTGATGTCCCATCAGCGCTTTCCGTTGTAGGCTTTGACGATGTGTTATTTACCAAATATCTTTATCCAAAACTCACCACCATAGATAACCCCATTCGTAAAATGGGCAATGCGGCGGCGCGTTGGGTACTTAAGTATGTGTATAAAGAGAAGCACCAACCCGATGTAGAAAATCTCTACCCACCAACCTTAATCTTGCGCGATTCTATCGCCGTAAAAGCAGAGTAATAAGCGATGACCAGCTTGTCGATATCCAATGCATTAAAGTACACCTTAATTGTATCGTTAGGCGGGTTTATTTTTGGCTTTGATGCGTCGGTGATTTCGGGTGCAATTGGCTTTATCAGTGAGGCCTTTAAGCTCACCCCATGGCAGCAAGGGATAGTCGTGAGTGCACCTACCTTAGGAGGGTTGGTCGCAACACTTATTGCAGGACCGGTGGCAGACGCTATTGGCCGTAAGCAAACATTGCTGATGACCGCGTGTTTGTATTTTGTCTCCGCGATTGGCTCGGCTTTCGCAACTTCGTTTGAAGCATTGGTGATTGCGCGTTTCATTGGTGGAATGGCATTTTGTTCTTTGATGGTGGCGCCCATGTATATTGCTGAGATCAGCTTAGCGGATCAGCGCGGGCGTTTAGTATCGGTTAATCAGCTCAATATAGTCGTTGGCCTATTTATCTCCTATTTCACTAACTATTTCTTACTTCAGCTCAGTCATAGCGAAGCAATGTGGGTGTCTGGTTGGCAAATAGATACTCAAACATGGCGTTGGATGCTTGGTGTTGAGGCGCTGCCAGCACTGGCGTGGATTTTGTCGTTACTGTTATTGCCACGAAGCCCTCGGTGGTTATTGATGAAAGATCAGCAGCTAGAGGCTAAACGCACATTAACGCGATTATTTGGTAGCAACAATGCACAACAGCAACTTGATGCTATTCAAGCGGCGTTACCTAAACTGCAACTGAGTAGTTTGTCGCTTGCGCGCAAAATGGGCAGTTTGTTTAGTAAGCGACTTCGTGTCCCTTTGATGGTAGGGGTTGTGCTTGCCATCGCGCAGCAAGTCACCGGGATTAATGTGGTGTTTTTTTATGCCCCGACCATTTTTGAGCAAAGCGGTATTGGTACTGATGCTGCATTTATGCAAGCGATTTGGATTGGTCTGATCAATGTGGTTTTTACCATCGTTGCGCTATTGACCATAGATAAACTCGGACGGCGGCCATTGTTACTCATCGGGTTAACGGGCATCTGCTTTAGTATGGCGCTGTGTAGCTGGGGCTTTAAACAAGCAACTTATCAGCTAAATACAGCACATATTGCTGAAATTAAGACAGAAGTTGCCGATTTTCCTGTGCATGCATTAGCACCAATATTAGGCCAGACTTTCACCTCCGACGTTGCATTTAATGACGCGATAAAACAGCGTTTAACTGCAGATGAGTACCGGCAATACAAGTCAGTGATTTTCGCACACAGTATTAATATGCCAGCAAAACTGGTTCTGCTTGGGATTTCCCTTTTTGTCGCGTCGTTCGCGATGTCGCTGGGGCCAGTCATGTGGGTAATGTTTTCGGAGATATTTCCAAATGCAATTCGAGCCGTTGCGATTTCCGTTGTCGGTGTGATTAATAATGCCGCCAGTTTTACTGTACAACTAGTGTTTCCGTGGGAGCTTGAGTATTTAGGGGCAAGCACCACCTTTTTATTGTACAGCCTGTTTTCATTGCTTTCGTTTGCGCTGGTATTTTTGTTTGTGGAAGAAACCAAAGGTAAGAGCTTGGAGCAGCTAAGCGAAAGTTTGGAACCGAAACCTAGTTAACCTGAGCTGCGGATAATTAATGCCTTTCTAGCAGCCAGTTTTAGCGCTAACTGCGTTGAATTCACTTCCAATAGCCAGCTATTGGTGCGTAAATTCGCCTTGCCTACAGGATGTAGGTACCTTAGCGAGAGCAGGACGCGGAAGCGGTGTTTTCCCTAAAACTCTCTGACTAGATAAGGAGAAAACTAAGTTGTGCTTTAGCAACAATGAGTTGGAACATTCCTTATCCAAACCTCAGGTTAGTTAGCAAAACCCGCGATAAAATATTTTTTCATGTAATTTTTTTGTAAACGATTTTTCATGTTTGGGATTTATTATCTTTCTTGGACTAGTCCAGAAATTCACATTTAAAGGAAAGATAATGAAATTACCCGTGCTTAGCAGTGTATTACTTGCACTTTCATTTACCGCAAGTGCAGATGCATTTGAAAACAAAGTATTGCTTATTGGTATCGATGGCCTGCAATACGAAAAAATTGGTGCCAATAATACACCGAATTTTGATCGCCTATATCTAACTCAAGCTTACACTGGCGGGATCGCAAAAACACAAACACAGCAAAAAACCAAAAGTGGCCCAGGTTGGGCGACAATTTTAACTGGGGTTTGGGTGAATAAGCATCAAGTGCCGAGCAACGACTCAGGCCTAGCAAACAAAGCCTATCCCAGTCTTTATCGTTACATCGCAGAACATGATGCTAACGCCGATATCTCAAGTTTTAGTACTTGGGGACCTATTCATACGCAATTCTTCAGTGACGATGTTGCCTTGATGGACAGGAGATCGGAGGGAGGCAGCGACGACGATAATTTAAATAAAGCGCTGGCTACCTTAAACAGCGGCTCACCAGATTTTGTCTTTTTACATTTAGATGAACCGGACGCTGTGGGCCACAGCTTATGCTTTGGTTCTGCCTACAATAAATCGGTAGAAGATGCGGACAAGCGACTGGGTAAACTGCTCGACGCGGTTGAAGCAAGAGAGCAAAGCGGTGAGAACTGGTTGGTGATGGTCACCACTGATCATGGCCGTACACCGGTTGTTGGCTGTCATCACGGTGAGCAAACCGAGCCGGAAAAAACCATCTTTATGGCCACTAACAAAGTGTTGAATAAAGAATTTAGCTCAAAAGATGTTAATCCTGCTAATACCGATTTCTCTGGTTTATATGGCTATCCGGCACAAACAGCGATTGTACCGACCATTTTATCTTACATGGGCATTGAAACAAATGTGCAAGCGGGTTTTGAAAGCACGCCAATGTATGGTGACTTAGGAATTCGTAAACTCAATTATGGCAATAAACTATTTACGTGGCTAAATGGTGCGAATGCACAAACGCGTGTTTATCGAAATAATCAATTGATTGAGACATTGCCTGCGGGTGTTGCCCAGTGGCAAGACCCGCAGCCCGTATCTGGCATCAATAACTATAGCTTTGAGCAACAGGGTGTGCATGTTGGTTATCGAGTTACCGAGCTGAAACTCAGTGCGGCGCATCAGTGGCACAATACTAAAAGCTACTTTTTCTCTGAAGATGCACGCTACTGGCGTTACGATACTGTGTTAGATAAAACGGATGATGGCTATCCGGTATCGGTGACTAATGGCAACTGGCCGGGACTTGGCGATTATGCAGAACAAATTCGTGCAAGTTTTTATAAAGACAGTGGTACTGTGTACTACTTCCTATCGGATGGTCAATACCTAAGCTATGACGTACAGAACGATAAGGTACGAGCAGGTTACCCTAAGACAATTGATAACAATACTTGGCCGGGGCTTGCTGCCTACGCAAATAAAATAACCGCAACCCTTCGTTGGACGTCCGATAAGGTGTATTTCTTCCTAGATGATGGTCAATACTTACGCTATGACTTGGGAGATGACCGAGTGGACAGTGGGTATCCCAAAGCTGTCAACGATAATACTTGGCCGGGACTTGGTGCCTATGCGACAAAGATAAATGCAGCATTAAAGTGGAACGATACGCGTGCCTATTTCTTCTTAGCTGACGGTCGCTATCTAAGATATAGCATTACTTTTGACAAAGTGGATGCGGGTTATCCTAAAGCCATTGATAACGGTACTTGGCCCGGGTTGCAGTAAACACTGCAAAAGTAACGGATCTTGAAGGGAGTGAACAACTCCCTTTTTCATCTTGTTTTTTACTTCAATCCGCGTTTTTCAGTTATACCAGTTGTATTAAGTAAATGATCTATCTTGAAGCGGGGAAATAGCTTTAGTAGCAAGGCAAAAATTTTGATATTTAGTTGTTCTAAATGAGAAATTTTTAACGAAGCTAATATGCTATTTCACCCTTCAAATTGATTAGAGAATTAATTCAATTGGTATTATGCTGTGTGCTCCTATTTTGACAAGGATAAGATTGATGGATTTTAGATCTGATACGGTTACGCAACCGACCCCCGCCATGAAACAAAGCATGTTTGACGCGCCGCTTGGTGACGATGTTTATGGTGATGATCCGACAGTGAATGCACTTGAACAGTTTGCGGCTGAGCGTCATGGTTTTGAAGCTGCGCTGTTTACCAGCTCAGGCACGCAAGCAAACCTGCTTGCACTGATGAGCCATTGTGAAAGAGGGGATGAATATCTTTGTGGCCAACAGGCGCATAATTATAAATTTGAGGCGGGTGGAGCGGCTGTGCTTGGCTCTATTCAGCCGCAACCATTGGAAAACGAGGCTGATGGCAGTATTTGCTTAGAAAGAATTAAGCAAGCGATTAAACCTGATGATTTTCATTTTGCGAAAACTAAGCTGCTTAGTTTAGAAAACACCATTGGTGGCAAGGTTTTAAGTCTAGAATATATCGCACAAGCCAGAGCGCTGTGTGACGAGCATGGCTTAAAGCTCCATCTTGACGGTGCAAGAGTCTATAACGCTGCAGTCGCGTTAAAGGTTGATATCACAGAAATTGTAAAGCATTTTGATTCATTTACTATTTGCTTATCTAAAGGACTTGGCGCGCCGATTGGCTCTTTATTGCTTGGTGATAAAGCATTGATAGAAAAGGCGAGAAGGCTTAGAAAAATGCTTGGAGGTGGTATGCGTCAGGCGGGCATGCTCGCGGCGGCTGGTCTTTATGCTTTGCAACATAATGTAGAGCGTCTCGAGGAAGATCATCAAAACGCGCAATATTTAGCTGATAAACTTGAGCAACTGCCTGGGTTTAAGCCATGCAAGCACTTAGTACAGACGAATATTATCTTCGCTGAAGTGGAAGCTGGCATTGATCTTTTTACTATAGCAAAGCAGTTAAAGGCAAAGGGCATCAATATCACTCCAGGATATCAAGGCATGCGATTTGTGACGCATATGGGAGTGAGCCGCGCCGATGTGGATGAGCTAATAACAGAACTCACCAATTTGTTGATGTGATAGGTATTATATTTCGTTACATTTAACGTATTCTATTTGGGAACGTTTACTGCTAGTTTTGTGCGAAAGTTATATAAGGAAAATTCAATGCTCTTTTCGTTGATAAAGGCTACGTTTGGTATTTCTGCTTTGCTAATCAGCACCGCAAGCATTGCCAATTCGGTCGATTTTTCTGTTGGTACTGGCTATCCATTTTTTGGTCAAATCGAACTTTCTCTTCCACAAGCCGATAGTAATAGTCGGTGGTACGGAAATTACCTTATCGGTTTAGATGATGGATTTTCTATAGGCTATGAGAAAGCGGTGTCTGATAATAACAAACATGCAATAGGCGTGGTGTTAGGGGCTTTGGGGGCACGAGATGCTGGCCCTGCATGTGAAGATGATGATATTACATGTGGTATTTTTGAGCCAATTATCGATTTACTTGATGATGAAACCACCAATGGCGCAGGTTTAAGTTATAGCTATCACTTCTCGGGTATAAATCAGTCTGGATGGAGTGTGAAGCTGGTGGCTGGTTATGGCGAAAGCGGCGAGTCTCATAAAAAGCGTGCTGATGGTAGTTTTATTGTTAGCTATCAGTTTTAAGTCATCGCCCTATGAACATTGGTCTCGGTTCTAGGGCGATTTAGTTCTTATAATTTAGCCGTTAAAACTTGTATTTCACGTTAGCGCTGATAGTTCTACGTTGTCCATAGAAACAATCGCCACGGAACAAACAGCTGGTAATAACCGTTTTATCGGTGACATTATCGACTTGTAAACTGAATTGATATTGTTCAATGTCATAGCCAATCATCATATCAATAAGGTTAAAGTTATCAGTCACTAATTGCTGATGTAGTGTTTGGCCGTTTAATTCAACTGTGCGACTGCCATCATAGGTTTTTCCTACATGTCGAATACCCGCGCCAAATTTTAGCCCTGGAAGCCATTCATCTGCGCGGTACGTCGCCCAAATTGAAGCTAAGTGCTTAGGTGTTGCTGAGAGCTGAGTATCATCTGTGATGAGCGTAACCAAATCTTGTGCTACATAGAGCTCTGTAGGTGACAGCGGAGAAACGTCTTGTTCCGTATCTAAATAAGAATATGCTGCATAGATATCAAGGTGCTGCCACTCAAGTTGGGCCTCAAGCTCTAACCCTTTGACCGCGATTTCACCGTCTTGTACTTCAAATTCGGGGGAAACTTTCCGTATTTGATTTTTGTCTTTAATTTCAAATATAGATGCCGTGATAAGGTGTTCGGTACCCGTTGGTTGATATTTTAAGCCGAGTTCAATTTGTTCACCCTCTAGCGGTTTATATGCGCCACCTTGTGGTTTTTGTCCAAATACAGCCTTAAACGATTCTGAATAGCTAGCATAGGGCGCTATGCCATTCTCAAATTGGTAAAGCAAACCGATCCGACCTGTTGTGGCATTCTGACTATTTTTGATTGCACCTGCCGTTTGCACCTGATTTGAAACATCATCATAGCGAAGTGCCGCATTGAGTACCCAGCTATTCACTTCAGCAGTAACTTGAGCATAAGCACCAAGCTGTTTATTGTTTAACGTGTTTTCAGGGTTATCGACAACTGCTGTTGGTAACGCTGTACTTTGTCCATACACTGGGTTATACAAGTCGAGTGGAGCTGCAACGCCACGGCCGCGATCAGAATCTGTATCCGCATTTTGGTAATCAACACCTGATACCATAGTGAGTTTAACCGCATCCAGTTCCAAATATTTATGGAATTGAAGATCCATCGTCACACTACGTGCACTTGAGTCGGTGAGGCTGGCGATACGCTTAACAGTGCGTTTGTCGGCTTCAAATTTTGGTGGCCAAGAATAAATGGTACGGTACTCGGATGAACTATCGCTGTAGCGACCGGAGAACTTAATATGTGTGTCTAAATCAAAGCTGTGCTCAACAATAGCGGTGATCGCTTGTTGCTCAGTATCATATTTATCCCAGCCAGGCTCGCTGACGAAACGCTCACTGGGAATTTGGCCATATTTTGCAGGTAGAATAGTGCCTTCATGCGGGAAGAATTGCGTTGAAGAGCCTGATTCATTTCTCTGAAGGTTGGCAAGCAAGGTAATTTTAGTTTCATCTGAAGCAAGCCAGCTAAAGCTTGGTGCAAGCATCAGGGTGTTGTCATCAACATAATCGGTCTGTGTGCCGCTGTCTCGATACATGGCAACAGCACGTGCTTGATACTCTTGCTGCTCACCAAATGTGGTGTTGTAATCAAGTGCTAGTTGCTTACGGTCGTAGTTGCCCACTTGTGCCCAGATCTCACCTTCAGTGTCTGCTTTTGGTAATTTTGATACTGCGTTGACGATACCACCTGTAGACCCCTGTCCGTAAAGCACGGATGAAGGACCTTTTAAGATCTCTACGCTTTCAAGTGCATAAGGGTTAGTACGGGTATTGTTGTAATTGCCAAACAATTTTTGCAGGCCGTCAACATAGAGTAAGGGGTCGACGCCACGAATTTTAGACCAGTCGCCTCGAGTATCAACACCATATGGCCCATTATAAACACCTGCAACATACCCAATCGCATCTTGCAGCGTTTCTGCGCCTAAATCAGAAATACGTTGTGCTGTTAATACAGAAACCGAAACAGGTGTTTTGACGATTGGAACTGCTGTTTTTGATGCAGTAGCGCTAACGTATGAAATTAGTCCTCTTGGGCTAACTTCGATGATTTCAATGTCGTCTTTATCTTGTTTTGTTTGCTCTTGTGCAATCGCAGAGCAAGACAATGCCAGTGCAACGCTGGCAATAAGGCTTGGATATTTGTATTTAAATGAGCGCATGATTAATCCCTATGATCTAAGTTTGCGCAAATGATATTGTAGATGAGAGTGATTATCAATATTATTGTTCTGTAATTTGCAAATATTACAAAGCATTATTCTAGTTACAACATTCGCCACGTTTTGTTAATTGTTGTGCCCTATACTTAAGCGGCGCTCAGCAGCACAGCGCTTTGAGCAGTATTTAACGTTTTCCCAATCTCTTTGCCATTTTTTCCGCCAATAAAACGGGCGTTTGCAAATAGGGCATACTTTATAAGGTAGGTTTACTTTCTTATGAGCCATTTAGGGTTGATACCAATTAGTCTTAATACTTGCTCAATTTGAAGGAGCCAATCTGACGCTAACTGAGTTAAAAATTTCTCATTTAGAACAACTAAATAACCTGAGCTGCGGATAATTAATGCCTTTCTAGCAGCCAGTTTTAGCGCTAACTGCGTTGAATTCACTTCCAATAGCCAGCTATTGGTGCGTAAATTCGCCTTGCCTACAGGATGTAGGTACCTTAGCGAGAGCAGGACGCGGAAGCGGTGTTTTCCCTAAAACTCTCTGGCTAGACAAGGAAAAAACTAAGTTGTGCTTTAGCAACAATGAGTTGGAACATTCCTTATCCAAACCTCAGGTTAAATAGCAAAATTTTCGTCTTGCCTACACGGATGTAGGTACCTTGGCGATAGCAGGACGCGGTAGCGGGGTTATCGACAAGATTTTCTCGCCTCAAAATAGATCACTTAATTAAGCCAATTGGTATTAGTCATTTTTAGTATTCATACGGTAGTGATGAAAAGTGAGATCAAAAAAGCCCCATAGCGAGCGCCGTAGGGGCTTTAGAAAGGAAACAGTGAAGGTTATGCTGATGGGATGAGTGCATACCCTCCTTTTAAATGTCCGATATTATTAAAGCCGAGTCGTGCTAGCGCCTGTGCTGCAACTTGTGATCTACTGCCGCTGCGACACACCAACACCAACTCTTTCGTCTTGTCTTGGCTTTGTTTGCAAATAAAGTCAGTAAGGCGGGTTAGTGGCACATTTTGATCAAACGCTCTGTTGTGATTTAGAGCATATTCATGCGGTTCACGTATATCAATTAACAGCACACCTTCGTTGTTAGCGATGTGAGCATTGAGCTCTGTTGCGTTGTACTCGTGCAATTCAAATTGGTTTTTATTGCAAACCGTTGCGCCACACATGATCTCACTGCCAGCCTCATCAACAATGTTTTTGTCTATTTGCGCCTTTTTCTCAACAAATACATCAACCGCAATGTCATGTTGAAGCACACTATTTAATAGTAAATTTCGACTACACTCTGCCGCTAGGGTGGTTGCAAACTCATTGTTGTAGTCGTGACTTGGGCATAACAAGGTATCTGTGTCGATGAGCTGAGCAAGTAACTGAATGCTATTCAGCATCGCTTTTGGTGAGCTGGTGGAGAAGTTGGTTCTACCTAATGCCCCCATCAGGATTAGGTCACCACAAAAAACGTATCTGATGGCGTACTTATCTTGTTGTTGCTCCAATAGCATAAAGGTGACGCTATCTTCCGTATGTCCTGGGGTGGTTAGTTTTGCAAGACGGAAATGACCAATAGCTAGCGCTTCAAGTGACTGGCCTTTATAGTCAATTTGTGTAGTTTGAGTTGGCCAGCCTAAATGGTCGCATGTTTGTTTTGGTAAATTCAGTGTGGTTCGACTCGATTCGTGATCGGCGTGCCCATGTGTATCAAGCGCAGCGAGCAGTGTTAGCTGCTGGCATTCTAATATCGTATTAAGACGTTCTACCAGCTCAGGAAGTGGATCGATAATAATCGCCGTTTTTGACTGCTTATCAGCAAACAACCAACAGCATGCACCACCCACTTTAAATTGTACTAGGCCGTCAAGCGCTTCTTTATTGTTAACGCCATTCGCCGCTTGCATGAGACAACTGTGACCGAGTGCCTGAGCACAATGGAGAATGCGCTCACACGCCGCGTCTATTTCAGTTTGGGTTGTGGCAGGGCCAAAAGACAGTCGAATAGCCGATTCGCTTTGCCATGCAGGGAGTCCCATGGCATCTAGCACAAAACTGCGCGTTACCTTTGAACTGCACGCTGAGCCCGAGCTGACACGGATGTTTGCTGCGTCAAACAAATCCATGATTTCTTTTGAGCTAAATCCCGGAATTGCAAAGTTTAGTGTAGTCGGAACGCTATTACTGAAGTGATTATTAAATACAATAGTCGGGAACGCATCTTTGAGCGTTTGTGCTAGTTGATTTCGAAAATCGTGTAGTTTATCTACGCTTGCAAATTGGCTGTCATTTTCTTTTAGCAGTTCATCAAAAATCACATTCAGCGCGGCAAGGCCAGGTAAGTTTTCTGTCCCTGAGCGTAAACCGCTCTCTTGACCACCGCCAGCAATAAATGGCGTAAACGGCGCGGTTTCTCGAATATAAACAAAACCGATGCCTTTTGGTGCATAGAGCTTATGACCGCTAAAAGGTGCGTAGTCAATAGTTGTTCTCGCTAGGTTTAAATTGCGTTTACCCAGCGCCTGAACACAGTCAACCATCCAAAAAATATTTGAATTATGCTTTCTTATTACGTTTTCTAATTGGTTCAGGTCTTGATATACACCGGTTTCATTATTGACAGCCATAGTGCAAATCATTAGCGCATTAGGTACTTCATTTGCGATAAACGCTAAATCCAGATTGCCTGCACCATCAACCGGAATGGCTTTGACATCGGCATTAATTTCTAAAATTTGATTCCAATGTTTAAGTGACTCTGGTACTGCTTTGTGTTCAGTTGCCCCGTAAAGTAGTGTATATTTTTTGTTTGGCTGTATCTTCTTTTTTGCTTCACAAAGGGCTGATAGTATGCCGGTTTGGATGCCCTCGGTTGCGCCACTGGTGAAAATCACTCGACCATGACCAGAACCCAGCACCGCACGTGCTTTTTGGCGAGTTTGTTCCATCAGTTGCTTAGCCTGTAGGCCTGTAATGTGGCTGCTGCTCGGGTTACCAAACATGGTTTTCATGGTAACCAATGCTGCGTCTGCTGCTTGCTCTAATACAGGGGTTGTTGCATTAGCATCTAGATATATTTGAGGTAACACCGATTCTACTGTCATGATTGTGCCTTTAGGTATAAGCAAATTACCGATATAACAAAAAGTAATAAGTAATTATTTATAGTTATAATAAGGGAGATAGGCGTGCGTTTCAACTATTGAGGATGTGTTTATTGCATTCAGGTGTATTCACTTTTAATGTAAATTTAATTTGAAAAAAGTGTATTCATCATGTTTAATTGCGTTCGCTCAAATACTAGATGAGTATGGTAACGGGTATTAATAAGGAAAGGCTCTTTGAGTAATGGATGAATAATGTTGCAACGAATAACAAAACCGACGATGTGGCCCTTATTTTTTACACTGGGTGTGTACGCTACGTTGATCTGGGTACAAGGCTTTTATCAAGCACTTGGTCAAATTATCAGTGAATCCCATATTGCGCTGACCATGGCGTTGGGATCGTTTGTGGCAGGTGGAACGGCATTAGGCGGTGGCGCCGTCGCCTTTCCTGTGATGACTAAATTATTAGACATAGATCCCGCTACGGCCAAGGTATTTTCTCTCGCGATACAAAGTTTTGGTATGACAGCGGCGACCATTACTATTTTCTGTCGCCGTATTCCGGTATATAAAAACGTTATTTTAATGGCGTTGCCAATGGCTGCGCTTGGTGTAACGCTCAGTCTATTGTATATCGCGCCTCTGGCACCAAGGCTCCTAGTTAAGTCTATTTTTAGTTTTTTGTTGCTCTGCTTTGCACTAACACTGATTTTGAGATGGTGGCGTAAGGCACATCATCAACCTAGCAGTGAGTTTATCCAACCTAAAATGCTACGCTTTATGGCCGTAGCGTTAATCGGAGGTATAGCTAGTGGATTAGTAGGGTCGGGTGCAGATATTGCACTCTTTGCCTTGTTGGTGATTGCTTATAATGCAGATGTGAAAAAGGCGACTGCAACCTCCGTCGTGGTGATGACGTTTACCTCATTGATTGGAAGTAGCATTAATGCGTGGCACCTCAATACGATCAGCAGTGAAATAAATGGCTATTTGCTAGCGGCAATACCGATTGTGGTCGTTGGTGCTCCATTAGGCGCTTATGTTTGTTCAAAAGTAAAAGTGGGGCATCTGGTCAGTTTTCTTTTAGTCTTGATTGGGCTTGAAGTGAGCTTTACCTGTTATGAGTTATATCCGACGCTGCTAGGATTGTTCTAATCTAACGCGGTTTACAAAATTGGGTAAGCCGCGAAGCGAGCAAATAACGAAGTTAGATTACGCTCGCTAAATAAAAATATCCATCTGTTACACTTTATTATCATCTTTTCGTGTATTGCAAAAAACATTACATTTTTAAAATGTAAATGATAGTTGTTATCATTACTATTGTTTTGCTAAACTTCGCCCCCTCTCTGATAAATTATTTTCTGAAATAGGTATTTGGCTTATTTCACCACTATCCAATTGCGTAGTTTGGAGTTAAAAATGCAATACTCTCGCTCTTCTGTTCTTTCCGCCTCATGCGTTGCGGTTAAGTTGGCTTTACTAGGTGCAAGCACAACGGCTTTTGCTTCTGAAGACATAGAAAAAATCAGTGTTTATGGCAAACATAATAAAATTATTTTGCAATCTGGAACTGCAACTAAGTCCAATATGGATCTTATGCAGACCCCCGCCGCGGTTGTTGTTGTTGACAAAGAGCTACTAGATTCGCAAAGCGCAGCGACTTTACAAGAAGCACTACGCAACGTAAGTGGTTTGTCTCAGGCCGGTAATAACTACGGCATTGGTGATTCACTAATGGTTCGTGGCCTAGGCGTAAACTATACCTACGATGGTATGTATGGTGGTGCTGACTTAGGGAACAGCTTTAACCCAACACGCTCCTTAACCAATATCGAAAGTATTGAAGTATTAAAAGGTCCTGCTACAGGCCTTTATGGTATTGGTGCTGCAGGTGGTGTAGTTAACTTAGTTGAGAAAAAGCCACAGTTTGAACAAGCGCTCTCAATTAACGGTAAAGTGGGCGCATGGAATACTTATGGTTTGGGCGTTGATTTTACAGATGCAATTACTGACAAGCTTGCCTACCGTGTTGTTGCAAACCATGAGCGTAGCGACGGCTATCGAGACCTAGAATCTAATAGAGACGAAATCTATGCAAGCTTACGTTTCGACCCAAGCAGCGAGCACTCATTTTTACTTTCAGCGGCCTATATTGATGATTCGCAACAAGTAGATTCAATTGGCGATCCGGTACGGATTATTAACTGGGATAGCATTACTGGGCAACCAGGACTGGTTACAGCTGATCGCTTGCCAAATGACCCACAATATGATGCTGAGAAAGGTAAGTGGTTAGGTGTACAGCTGAATGATGAACAGCGCGCGCAACTTGCTGAGTCAATTCGTATTGGCGATGGCCTAAAGCCTTTCAATCTTGGCGATGGGAATCTGATTTCTCCTTTATCTCGTCCTAATGAAGGTGAAGAGTTACGGATAAAGCTTCGTCACGATTGGTACTTAAATCGCAACTCGAAGCTAACCCAGCAGGTATTATGGCGTAGCTATGATTCTGATTTTGTTCGCCAAACAGGTGCTTACAATTATGTTTATTGGGAGCGCAATGGTGTGATCAATGCAAACCCAAGAGCTCCGCTTGTGATTGATGATGTGCTATATCCTTATGCGGCTCGCCGTCAAGAGTATCGCCGTCAAGTTGCCAGCGAAAAAACTTGGCAGTACTTTGCTGATTTACAGTTAACTTGGGATATGGCTTCTTTGAGCGGTGAGCATTTAGTCAGCGTTAACTATGAAAATCGTGATATGCGCTTAAAAAGTTGGTCTGCATATGATGCCGATGGTAAAGGTTCAATTCCATATATCTTAGACATTCGCAGTCCAAACTGGCCAACAGGCGAATTCGAGGATTATGACCCATCGCTACGTAGTAATTACGATAAAACGCTTACGGCGTATGGCATTAGTGCACAAGAAGTGGTGTATATCACTGATGCACTAACTGCTCGTGCTGGTCTTGCATATACTAGCGTTGAACAAAAATATCAGCATTTAGGTACTGATCGTTCACCAGAAGAGAGTGAAGAGCTGGACACGGATGATGCAGGTATGACGTATAATATTGGCTTGAATTATCAAGTGACCTCTCAGCTTTCTGCTTTTGTAAATATGGCAAAAGGTCGTACTGCATACAGTGTACTGGGTAGTCTAGAAAATGAAGCTGATGCAAATCGTAAAAACAGACCTGACTCTGAATCTGAAACGTTAGATATTGGTGTGCGTTTTACTGCCTTTGATGAAGATTTATTGGGCTCATTAGTGTGGTTCGAAACTAAACGCACAAACCTAATGTATAACAATCCTGAGTATAACGAGCAGCCAGGTGACGACTACAATGTCAGCGTTCCACGCTATTTCTTCGATGATGAAGATGAGTCAAAAGGTGTAGAGCTTGACTTAAATTTAGCATTGAATGACCAAATCAGTGTGAATATGAACGCGACTTATCAAGATGCTGTTGAGATCCGTTCGAATGAACGCTCAGGTCAAATGAAAGGGGTACCGAAAAAGTTTGCCAGCACGTGGGTGAAGTATACCCAGCCAGCTAATTGGTTTGGAGGGACTCTAGAGTACAGTCTTGGAATTAACTACGAGAGTGAACGAACAATTAATTCTGTTTCTTTCGGCCTGCCTACGGCAACTATTGATGGTTATACTCGCTGGGATGCTGCAATTAAGTTCGATGCTGAGCAGTTCGATATTCAGCTAAACCTTGAAAACCTAACTGACGAGCGTTATTACAGTAAAGCATTGTTCTTAGGTGGCACGCCTGGCAACGAGCGAAATGCTAAATTGAGCTTTAACTATAGGTTCTAATTGGTTCGCAAATAAATAAGGAGGGAAGTCCCTCCTTATTCTTTCTAAGCAGTCGATGCTTAGTCGCGTTTAGATTAGTTAACCCCTGAACAGGATAAAAATCAGTTATTTAATGTAACAAGTGATACGAGTGAGAAGCTCGTGTGGTGGTGTATCTCTAACATCATTTAAGTATTCTTCGATAACAGGCACATCGGCAGGTTCGAACTCACTGTTAGGTAACCATTGTCCAAACAGGTACTCGTAAGGCGTTTCAAGAGAAGCATAGTCACCTTGGTAAAGTAGGCTAGCTGTTTTGCCTGATGGAATGGCGAATTCACAAAGCCCCTCTGGGAGAGATGCGGTTGTCTTTGGCACTAAAATTGTTGCCATTGATTTTAGTTTGCTTTCCTCGACGGTTTTTGGGTCGTCAAAATATACACCAAAGAAACGCGTATCCGCACCTAATAAGCCTTGTTGCTGCGCCAGTACGTTTAATTTTTCAAATGCTTGACCGATTTGCATGTAATCGCCATGGTGCTCAAGTCCGATTAACGTCATTTGCTCATTACTGCCTATTTCTACATTAAACATATTCGAATCCTCTTCTACCTTAATGATATAAAACTCGGCCGCACAGCCTTTTGCCTTGGCCTGTTCATGTTGGCGAAATAGGCTAGGTGGTTGCTTATATCGTTGAGAAAATGCTCGGCTAAACGCTTCAATACTTGCATAACCGGTCTGCTCAGCCACCTTTGCAATGGAGTCTTGGGTGCGAATTAACATACCTGCAGCAACATGTAGTCGCATTCTTCTTACGGTTGCATTGATGGTTTCCCCAGCGATTGAGCGATAAACACGGTGAAAGTGATAAGTCGACATATGGCATTGATCAGCAAGCGTGATCACATCAAGTTCGCGATTAATATTGTTATAGATGTAATCAATAACAATATTTAAGCGAGTAGTGTATTGGCTCAGGGTTGTTGCTTTTCTAGTCATCATTCACTTCATTGTTGGTTTATGCGGCCACTTTTACCAATTCACCTCAAAATAGATCACTTAATTAGGCGAATTGGTATTACAACTCCGAAACTTACGTCAGAGTTGATATGGCTTATCATGGCAGAACTCGATTTGATAATGTTTGCTGATTTGTACTTTACGCAACTTATTGGTTTTCCGTAAGTGCTTTTTCCACAGCTTTTAAAATAGATGATTTGGTAGACGGTTTGGTGATGTACCCAGTGAGCCCCAAAGACGCCCACTTTCTGATTATATCTTTGTTTTTATTGCTGGTTAGCGCAATGATAGGAAGTTTTTTACAATGTGGAATATTGCGAATATTTTTGGTTGTATTGTAGCCATCAAGCTCTGGCATAAATAAATCCATAAATACCATGGTGAATTTATGCTTTCTCAATGTTTTTATAGCGCCTAACCCGCTGGTTTCACAGTCTACTTTATACCCCTCATCACGTAGGATCTTGGCTATCATCTCTCGATAAATTTCGTTGTCTTCCACCACCATTATTTTTACTTCTTCTTGCTTGGTTTCAAGCGCTTTTGGTTCGCTAACATCAACCTCACCGGTATCACCTACTGGCAATACATTTTGCGCTAATTGCGCGCACTTAGAGTTGTCTTTTTCGCTCAGCAATGCTGTAAGCTCAGCGATAGAGAATTGTTTATCTTTCAATCTTTTTGTTAATTCATGAACGCTATCTGCCAATTGGTGTTCTAGTTCATCCAGCAGTGGCGATAAGTGTTTTTGTTTTAATTCATTTAGCAAGTCATCTTGAACTTTATTAATCCCTTTTTCATTGTCGAGATTACGTCTTACCGTTTGTAGCGTTTCATCCGCTTTTTGATGATACAAAGCTGCATCATCAATCAATTGCTTTAGCTTGTCATCTATGCGACCAAAATGCTCCTCTCTGATTTTAGCAACCTCAGACGTGCCTTCCGTACGAACCAAAGCATTATGTAAGATCATACGAAATCGGTAGTTCTCATACATCGGTTTGTAGACAAAATAATCGGTAAAAATACCTTTCATACAACATCGAAAGGCCACGCCTGACTCTTTGTTTTCACACAGTAAAATATTTTCATGAGCATAGTTAAGTAAGCCATGCTTGGCGAGCAAACTATAGATTTCGACGCTTTTTGCGACTGTCTTTCGAGCAATAACAATGACATCTGGTGGAGACTCAGTTAGCACTTCAGCTACTTCTTTATGACTAGTGAGAGTACGGTATTCATTGACTTGAGAAGCAACAATATCAACAACGCCAGTCATTTCTGCAGGATCGTCGCAAATAATAATCACTTTTGGATGTCGTTGTGCGTGTTCAACGTCTTTTTTATGCATAGATTCCCTCTAACTATGAGAGTATATCAAAGCCTATTAAATTTAATTATTTACTAGAATGAGACTTTTGCAATGCGGATTCAGAGACAGTTTGCAAAAACTCCGACGGGGTACAAGGTGGGTAGTAATAATAGCCTTGAACCGATTCTACTTCGTAACTTTGTACAACGACTAGGTCCTCAATCTCTTCGACACCCTCAGCGACGACCTCTAGTCCAAGTTGGTGAGCCATCTCACAGGTGCTCGCGATAATGACGCGTTTGTTTGGTTGCGTTGAACAGCCATCAACAAAGCATCTATCGATTTTGAGTTCATCAAACGGTAACTCGTTGAGCTGCTTAATAGAAGAATACCCTGTACCAAAATCGTCAATAGACAGCTTAAAGCCTTTAAGTTTTAAACGCAGCAACACATCAAGCGCACGCTTGATGTTATCTAACAAGTGACTCTCAGTTAACTCTAGCGTGATTTGAGAGGTGGGGGTGCAATACTCTTCGCAAATAGACTCGAGTTTTTCTGGGAGTTTTATGTCTTCTAGCTCTTTCACGCTCAAATTAATGCTGAATTGAAGCGCTTTAAGAATATCTCGATTATAGCTAAGCAAGGACAAGGTTTGTTTCAACAGGCTATAGGATAGCAGGTGAATTAATTCGTTCTCTTCCATTGTCGCGATAAACTGTGAAGGAGGCACAGTGCCATCGGTACTATGATGCCATCTTGCAAGCACTTCTGCGCCAATGATTGCACCGGATGAACTTGCGACTTTAGGTTGAAAATACGCACAAAACTCTTCTCGCAATAATCCCTCATAGATCTCATCTTTACTATAGTTTTGTAGAGCGTGTTGGGACTTTGTGGATGTATTTTGAGACTGAAGCTGACTGTAAAGTTCTTTTAGCTTAGTTGCAGAAAGTGGCTTTTCTAAACTAGATATAATGGTGAGGCCATGAAGCTCTGCCAGTGCAGCGGTATTTTTGATAAATAGACCTTTTTCACCACTTAGCAAAGCGATAGGTGCTTGGATACTTAGTTCGGCAAATTTCCGTAATATCTCTACGCCATCCATTTGCGGCATGTTGATATCAAGTAAAATAAGGGAAGCTTGATGGAGTTCTTGACTTTCTAATGCAGACAGCCCGCTGTTAAACCCTTTAAAGGCGCACGGTGTCTGGTTAGAAATCAACAATTGCAATTGTGTGAGAATAAGCTCGCTATCATCAATCGCAATAATAAGGTGCTTTTCATTTATCATACATACTAGACCTGAATTTTTAGCACGTGTTACGTGAGATCTTCCACATTAAGTATAGAAGCGATTTCAGCTTGTGCATTATCAAAAAGCATCAAACATTGATTCAATAAATTTTCAATTTTTATCTGCTTACCTTCACCTGCTGCATGTTCAAGTTCTGCCATTTTTTCAGAGAGTTGTGTTGCGCCGACAGCCTTCGCCGAGGTTTTCCCTTGATGTGCAATATTCTTGACACTTTCAGGATGTTCTAGGTCTACCCCTTGTAACAGTTTTTTCGTGTCGTCGACAAAGCTTCTTAAGAAAATACTCTGTAACTCTTTATCTGTACCTACATATTCACTGAGTATCACCAAGTCGATATGTCTGGTTGGCGCATCTAGTTCCTCCATCAATGAGGAAGCATTCTCCGCTCCTTGGCTGTTTGTTGGAATGTTGCTCGAAAACCATTTTTTTAGCTTTTTGTTTAATTTCTGCAAGACAATGGGCTTTGCAATGTAATCGTCCATCCCGGCGTTAAAGCAAATATCTTTCTCACCGTCTAACGCATTAGCCGTTGCCGCAATGATAGGAATGTGCTCTAGATTGCGTTCACGTTCATGCTCGCGACGTTGTTTTGCGAATTCATAGCCATCCATCACAGGCATATGGCAGTCCGAAATAATAAGCGAAAAGTGATACTGTTCGAGTAGCTGCAAGGCAACTTTACCATTGTCGGCAATAATGCATTGATAGCCTAGCAGAGCTAGCTGTCTTTTGAATAAATCCTGATTATAAACATTGTCCTCGACGACTAAGATAAGCTTGTTAAGTGCTTGGGCATCATTAATTGTGGGTAGTGCCTTAGATTTAGTCTCGCTGTCGTCACTTGTTGATTCACTGTCAATTAGCCCTTCTAAGGTGGCGATGTGTGAAACGACTTTATAAGCGTAATAAGGATATAGCGCGAGGTTTGAGACGTTGATATTGTTTGCATGCGGAAGCTTGTCCTGATTATTGTCTAGTAAAATATACTTGCACTCGCTTTCCGCGATGAAAACTTCTTTTCCTTCTGTAGTGAGTTGTTGGAAGGCTTCTGCAGTGATAACGAGATAATCAAATTGTTGACTATCAATCAGTTGCGCGTTAAACAGTTCTCGAGGGAATATTTCACATTGGGCTTCATAGATGCGCAGTTGATTTTGCAGGTCTTTTTCAAATTTGTCCTCGTCGCCCACCACAGCAATTTTTAGTCTGTCTAAGGTTAAGCTAATATCACGGGTTTGTTTTGGCACTTCACAGTATGGCAGAGTAACAATAAAGTTACTGCCAAAACCCTCGAGGCTTCTACAGTCAATTTCCCCTTCCATCATGGCTACAAGTTTGTGGGTAATGGAAAGGCCCAGCCCGGTACCGCCATATTGGCGTTGAATACTACTATCTGCTTGAACAAATGGTTTAAAAAGGTTTTCTACTTGTTCTTCGGACATACCTTTACCATTGTCTTTCACGCTAATTTCCATATAACCATCATCGGGAGAGCGCCCAATAGTCACTTCTACAAAGCCAGCGGCGGTTGCAGTAGTTTTGGTGAATTTTAACGCGTTACCGATTAGGTTTAATAAAATTTGGCGCAGTCTAACTGGATCTCCTAATTGCCAGTTAGGTAACTGTGGCGAAAGATAAAAGGCAAGCTTGAGCTTTTTAGAGTCCGCTTGATATGCAAGGAGCTCCGCGAGTTCTCTAATAATTTCTTGCCAGCTAAATGGCGTAGATTCAAGTTGCATTTTCCCAGCTTCGATTTTTGAAAAGTCTAATATGTCGTTAATTATTCGAAGTAGTACTAATGCTGAGCTTTTTGCGACTTTGGTGAGGTGAGATTGCTCGTGATCAAGGTTAGACTGGGCGAGAATGTCCAGCATGCCCACCACGCCATTCATCGGCGTTCTTATCTCGTGACTCATTGTTGCGAGGAAGCGAGACTTTGCTTCACTTGCTTGCTCTGCTTTTATGCGAGCTTGCTCAAGCTCTGCAGAAAAGTTGATGCTTTTAGTAATATCATTCTGATAGATGAGGGTGTATTTCCCAGAATCTGTGGTGATATTTTTCACTAACACGTTGAACCAGTACAGGGTATCTTCACTAACATACTGGCACGTCGTTAGTGCTTGATACTGCTCTTTGTCTTTTGCCTCTTCTAACATGGACAGTAATTCGCTGTTGTCTGTCATTGGCAGTTGGGTAATAAATGCTATAACGTCAGAACCTTTGTTGAGAGAGCTTCCCATGAATTGGTATTCGTTGTGATTAGTTCTTTTAATGTGTTCGTTAAACTGATTTAGCATAGCTATATGCTGGTTTTCATCAATTAGCAGGATAAATGCTGGAAATGAATCAATGGCTTCTTGAAGCAGCTTTTCTGTAGATTTTTGGACTTTGAGTAAATGCTGAGCTGACATTCTTTCCACATCCGCTTCATGCATTTTTTCTAGGGCCGCTTTTCTCGCGGCAACGAGTTCTTTTTGTATTCTCTTTTGGCGATTGTTTTCATTAACTTGATTCGTTACATCTTTTACAACCCCGACAACAAACTGCGAATTTTCACTTGAGTAGTATTTTAAATTGAGAATGACATTTAGGTATCTAGTTGAAGATTCGTCTCTTATTGTCAATTGAAGTTCACTAGATTGATCGTGAGTTATGGAACGTAAGTTTGATTGCAACTTCTTCCTATTGTCACTATCGAGTAATTTTATAATTGGTTTTAAATTATGGTACTCAAGTTCGGGAGTTAAGTTAAACAGCGTCCTAAAGCCTTCAGAGGTATGTGCTACGTGTTGTCCAACAGGCACCTCAAAACTACCGATAGCGGCAAGCTTCTCAGATGAGTTCAATAAAGTTTGACGCTTTTGAATCGCGTCTTTTGCAGCTTGCTTGTCTAATTTTGCTTTTTGTTGGGCGCGATAGCTAATTGCTAAACCAAATAAGCAAAATGCAACTAATGACAACACCTGCCAGATAAACTTAATTTCTATGGTGTAGAAGAGATCTTGATTAAACGCTTCACGTGAATAAGCATAAGCACCCACTTGAAGTTCTTGATCCCAGATTTTTGCACTTAGAAAGTCGGTTTGGTCAATATTATTAGTAAGCAGTAATTGACTTAGTGGAGTATGCGTGCCGCTAATTTTAATCGCCTCGACTTCCTGCATAGTGTAGTAACCCGATGCGTTTTCTAGGCGGGTATCAAGGCTGAGTTCTAGGCTGCCAAGTAAGACATCCAGCTGAACTTCGTACCAATACAGTGTTTCCGTCAGCCCCTTATCGGACAGCCCAAGACCCGCCATAATCAATATTCGATGGCCATCATTACCCTTTATAATTTGTGTAACTACCCCTCCACGGTGCAAACTTTCTTGATATTGAGAATAAAACGACGCGATCTGGCTTTTGTCTACATACTGAGTGTTATTAAGATTATTAACGGCTAGCGTTTGCAACTGAGACGGTTTAGCGAGATCGGCATTGGTGCTAATACTGGCATACCTAAGGCTTTCAACATGTGGCTTGTACCATAGCGTTTTAAGGTGGTTTATACGCTCCAATGAGTGGTTGTTCAGCTGCCTAAGAGTTTGTACTTCAGAGAGGTATAATAGCTGCTTTTGACTTGCAAAATGTTCCACAAATAGCACGGCAAGTACTGACGAAAATATCACAATGAGCTGTGCGGTTTGTGTTCTAAGTGGTGCCGTTTTATATATTTTTAATTCGGTAAACGCTCTAATCAATAGGCAAATTAAAATGATATAAAGCAGCGCAATGATCAAAGAGATAATGAGTGAGGTTTGAGCTCGCTCTTGTGAATTTTGCATAGATGCGGCAGCAGAGTCCTTCATATATTCAAGTAAATTCAGGCTGCCACTAGCGAGCAAGTTCAAATAGGCAGTACTGTTATCCCACCACACATAGTGTGGTAAGTTGATTTCAGCTCCACGGCTAAAGCGGTTTAGGGCTGAGGTGACATAGTCATACTCTCTAGACGCCGTAGCGGCATTGTATAGCTGTACGGTATTTTGATTATCTTTGAGGCTGTCCATCAGTGTGACATGAGTGGCGTAGTATTGTAGCGCGCTTCTCATTGCACTTAATCTAGTGGCCTCTTCATCTGCCGTTAAGTATCGGCTGATCTTAGCTCTGAGTCTGCCCCCTAACTCAATTGCTCTGATAAGTGTGTGAATATTCTGGTACTGTGTTTTATCCTCATTGCTACCAAAATTATGGATGAAGGACTGCTCAGTTTGTATGGTTCGGACTGTATCGATTAAGTGATTAATCAAAATTGTGTAGCGAAGAAATAGTTGCTCGTGGTTGATATTTGCCTGTCTATTGAGCTTTCTCAGTGTTTGTATATCGTCTTTTATGGTCAATTGAAACTGATCGAAGTTATTAATGCTCGTGAGTTTTTCAGCAGTGAGTCTTATTATTTTTTCGTCCGTTTCCTGATAATATGCAAGTAGTCGCGCGTCGTGTTCTTCTTCGGACTTAAACCCCGTGGACATGCCGCGTTCACGTTGCAGACTAAAGATCACTTCAATCGCTTTATCTAGGGCGGAAAGGTTGTTGTAGTATAAAGTCAGACTCTGGTGAACCACACGATTTTTATTAAACTCGTTAATTTCGAGGTAAAAACCACTTAAGCAGACTAGGGAAAAAAGGGTTAGGGAGATTATTTTAAAATACTTGCTCACATTTGCCACCTGCGTTATCTCACAAAACAAACTATAGTAGAAATATAAACACTGTCTAATTAAGTAAGTAGATTATGAAAACCCCTGAGGTACCTAAAAACGAACCAGCTAGGTTACATGCGCTTAGGGAGCTTGCGATACTCGATACAAAACCAACACTTGAATTGGACCGAATTACTCAATTTACTGCCCATGTTTTTGATGCTCCAATTGCATTGGTAAGTCTTGTTGACAAGGACAGACAATGGTTTAAATCTCGCTTTGGATTGGATGCTGAGCAAACGTCTCGCGATGTTTCATTTTGTGGTCATGCAATATTAGAAGACACGGTATTTGTGGTTCATGATACGCTCGAAGATCCTCGCTTTATGGATAACCCTTTGGTGTTAAATGCCCCTCATATTCGATTTTATGCTGGTGCTCCTATCATATTGTCCAGCGGTTTTCGCGTTGGGACCGTATGTGTTATCGATATAGAACCTCGAGAGTTGAGTGAAGCTGATTGTGAAATATTAAAGCAAATCGCAACCGACGTTGTAACTCAGTTAGAAAAAATCTAATTGTACTTTACCGCAAGTAAAAGCGATGGGTGTCAAAATTTTCTATAAAGTCGGCCGTTACAGCCGCAAATGTTAGTGCATTTAGCTCGTGGAAACGTTACAATTGAGACTGTATATCATTGCCATTTAGGGCAATGTTTAAACGATAACTAACCTGAGGTTTAGATAAGGAATGAGGTAACTCATTGTTTCTAAAGTAATATTAAATTACTACCTTATCTAGCCAGAGAGTTTTGATGATAACTAGGCGAATTTGCGCACCAATAGCTGGCTTTTGGAAGTGAGTTCAACGTAGTTAGCGCTAAAATTGGCTGCTAGAAAGGCATTAATTATCCTAAGCTCAGGTTAACTACGTATATTTCTAAATTTATTTCTGTATTTTTGAATCACGGCTTTTTCCTACACGGTATAAAAGATAAGGTGAGGTGCATTTAGTCAAATGGCTCCATCTTATGCTGTGGTTGTACGTAGCATCTTATATTAAATTAGGTACACGACTCATTTCATGACAGATATCACTACGCATCAAGCTTCTCGCCGAAGATTATTGATTGCGCTTGCAATCACTTGCTCTTTTATGATCATTCAAGTTATTGGTGCTTATTACGCTAATTCTCTCGCTGTGTTAGCTGATGCTGGACACTTGTTTGTGCACAATAGTTCTTTATTTATCGCGTTGATAGCGTCAAGTGTGGCAGTTTATCTTGCTAAAACATATAACGATGGTTACAAGCGTGCTGAATATACCGGTGGACTTATCAATGGCATTCTCTACCTTTCAATTGCGGTAATTATCTTGCTCGAAGGGAGTGAGCGATTGTCTCATCATGCGGGCGGTCATGACCTAGAGGTGAATAGCTATTTAATGTCTATGATTGCTGCAATTGGGTTTTTGTTTCATGGGGCCTCCGCTTGGGTGCTGTACAAAGGCCGTAAAGACAGTATTAACGTCTATGCTGTTTTCTTGCACTCATTTTTTGATTTACTGTCCACCATATCGACATTTATCGCAGGTGTGATTATACACCTCACAGGCTGGGAGGTGGTTGATATTCTCTCGAGCATGCTGATTTCTGTCTTTGTATTGTTCACAGGAATTAAGGTGATAATTGCTTGTCTTAAAGGACTTGCTACACCCCCAGAAGTTTTGCCCACGGTTCAAGAAGTTGAGAGAACGATTGTGTCTACGGAGCATGTTGAAAGCGCCCATAATATTACGGTTAGCAAAATTGATGGGGCGGTTGTCGTTGGTGCACATGTGGTATTAAAGCATCACTGTACTATCGAATCTCATGATTCAGCGTGTCGCGTGGAAGTGGAAGAAGCGTTGAAAAAGTCCTTTAATGTGCTGAGTAGTGTGCTACAAATAGAGAGCCATGACTGCCCTCATCATTAGGGAAAATAAACCCAATGTGTGATATATTTTTTAGTTATTTGTTGCACTACCTTGGCAGGTTTTAAAATATTTTTTATTGTTATACATAGGCAGTATCAAAAACCGGTGGTGTAACATTTGAATCAAAAGCAAGCGCTCATCATAACTTTAGTCTTAGGTGTACTTGGCGGGCTGGCCAATCTGTTGCCAATTTGGTTTTTGGATAGTTCTGAATTCCTTTTTGGCCAGCTGTTTGTATTATTTATCCTGCTGCTATGCGGATGGCGCTATGCCATCATCGCTGTGATTATAGGTGCCGGTTTTATTTGGTATCGATGGGAGCATGCTTGGCCTTCTGTGGTTTTTTTCTTCGAAGTGTTGTGGCTTCACTTTGTCTGCGTCCGTTTCGCCAAGCCATTTTTTGTTCGGGGTATCGTTTATTGGATTTTGTTGGGGTTACCTGCATTATTTATTTTTGGCTATTTTGCCCTCGAACTGCCGTTACTCGTTATATTCACTGCACTGGCTAAGTACCTAATCAACGCTGGTATTTGCCTCGCTGTGGTCGACTTGCTGAGCTTTTTCTTTACTCGCTGCAAGTGGCAAGGGATGCCGCTCAATCAAATTCTGAATTCTACCGTCAACCTTGTTATCGTTTTAGTTGTATTAATGACAACCGTCGTGCTGACAAACAATTACTATAAAAGAATTGAAGCAGAGATAAAAACACAGCTTGAAGAAGCCTCCGGTTCTATAGTCGCTCAAATTGATGACTACCTTGATGCATACCGTCGCGCGATGGTGATATCCGCAACGGATGTATCCTTAGGGATTGATGCTGATTATGTTATTGAGCGGTTGCTAAAAACTCATGCTAATTTTAGAACCGCAATTGTTGCGGACAAAGATGCTAATGTTACCCACCTTTATCCGCAGCATTTTGCTGAGACGATGAAGGGAACAAACGCCAATGTGTCAGATAGAGACTATTTTATTAAAGCACCTGAACACCCTGAAGGATTTGTGTCGGGCATATTCCAAGGGCGTGGCTTTGATGAAGCGCCAATCGTGGCAATTTCAGCGCCAATCTTTATCGCTGAAGCGTTTAAAGGAATAGTGGAAGGGTCTTTAATATTTGGCTCATTTGAACGCTTTATTCCAAAAATTCTTGCTGAAGATGCTAACTTGATTGTGCTGGATAAACACAAAAGGGTCGTCTACAGCTCGTTAAAAACCGAATTTAAAACCTTGGATATGCCAAGTGATGTAGTGTTACAAGCCTTATTTGATAAGGAATCCTCAACTTTTGAAGACTCGACTGAGCAGATTTTATTTAAACAAACTGCGGTATCTAAGCAATATGAATGGTCAGTTATCACTATGCTCGATCGTAAATATCTTAACCTAGTTGCTGCAGAAGCTTGGTCAGATGCATTGGGGCTTGCGCTTGCGATTATTGTATTGAGTTCTATTTTTGTCCGTCAGCTCACTCGATTGTTGGTGCGTCCAATTGTGGCGCTCAGTCATGATATTCGTGCTTACGAACCTTCAACTTTAATCGAAAATTCGGCGAATGCAGATAGCAGCTTTTTAGAAATAATTGAGTTGCAGCAGCAGTTCAATCAGCTGGCTTTTAAGCTAACACTGAGTTTTACAAAACAAAACCAAGCCAGCCTAGAAAACGAAAGACTTAACCGTAAGCTTACCGACTTCAATCGTGAGTTAGAGCAACAAGTTGCTGAGAAAACGGAAGAGCTAACCAAAGCCGTAGAAGCCGCTAACGCTGCTAATCATTCCAAGAGCCGGTTCCTCGCCAATATGAGTCATGAAATTAGAACGCCGTTAAATGGAATTATCGGTATGTCGGATAGCTTGATCAGAGAGCAAAGTCTTAGCAATGAGATGGCAGACCAAATAACAATTATACGGCAGTCGGCAAAGAACCTGATGCTTATCCTCAATGATATTTTGGATTATTCTAAAATTGAGGCGGGGGCTTTGAAAATAGAACGCCGGGCAGTGAATTTACAAGAAATGCTCGACAGTCTGGTCAGCATTTTCAAAATTTCTAACGTCAGATATGGTGTTGAGTTTAAGTACGAGAAGGGGGCTGAACTCCCTACGTACCTTGAGTTAGATGAACTACGCGTGTCACAAGTGGTAAATAATTTACTCAGCAATGCTGGAAAGTTTACCAACAAAGGCCACATAACACTTTCCGTCCATTATGAGAGTGGGATGTTAAAGTTTACTGTTGCTGACACTGGAATTGGCATTTCAAAAGCGCAACAGGAAACGTTGTTCCATGAGTTTACTCAGGCAGACCTTTCAACCACAAGAAAGTTTGGTGGTACCGGACTTGGCTTAGCTATTTCTAAAAAACTAGTCGAAGCGATGCATGGCGAGATAAGCATTCACAGTGAACTTGGGCTCGGTAGTAAATTCTATGTAGATATTCCAGCTTCAAAAGGGCAGGGGGTTAAGAGAGAGCAACAAGAAGTAGGGGCTCCTGATTTTAATGGCCTCGATGTTCTATTGGTAGAAGACAATAAAATTAACCAAGTGGTTGTTGGTAAGTTGCTAGAGAAAACGCACTGCTTGTTAGATAAAGTGGACGACGGAGTCGAAGCTTTAGTTGCAATGAAGGCGAAAAACTATGCCTTGGTTTTAATGGATTGCCAAATGCCGAATATGGACGGCTTTGCTTGTACCAAAGCAATCAGAAACGAGCCAAATATATACGGCAATCCACATATTATTGCGATAACAGCGAACGCCTACGAAGAAGATAAACAAAAATGTATCCAGGCAGGCATGGATGATTTTATTGCTAAACCCATTGATATTAACGAACTTTATCAAAAGCTTAGTGAATGGCAGCGCTCAGAACTGCCTGATAGTGAAACGCAAGATAAGGGCTAACGCTTAGGCTAGCCCACTCAATCCGCGATCAAGCTCGTGAGCGTTCATGCTGTTCGTAAAATGCGAGCAAATCGTCAATCGCCATAGGCTTTGCGAAGTGGTAGCCTTGCATATATTCACAGCCTACGTCTCTTAGATAATTAAGCTGAGATTCTGTCTCGACACCTTCTGCAATACACTTCATGTTTAAGCTTTGCGCCAATAAATAAATGGTTCTAATGATAGATTTATTCGCGGGTTTTGCGCTCATATTGCGTACAAACCCTTGGTCAATCTTTATAATATCAAGAGGGAACTCATTCAGATACGTGAGTGAAGAAAAGCCAGTGCCGAAGTCGTCGAGTAGCAATATAAAATCAGCCCGCTTCATTTCGTTGATAGTTGCTCGTGCCTTAACCATATCAGACATAAAAATTGACTCGGTGATTTCAAGTCTTAAGCAACGATTAGTAAGACCATGCGCTTTTAAAATCTCAGTGAACTGGTGTGCGATATCTGAGCGTAAAATATGTACCGCGCTTAAATTAAGAGATAAATAAAAGTCTGGTTCTTGTGTAAACAATGGACGCAATTCTATTAAGGCTCTGATAAGCGCTTGCTCAGTCAAGGTTTCGATCAAGCCGCTTTCTTCAGCGATTGGAATAAAATCGCATGGAGGAATTAGCATGTCATTATTGCGCCAACGCATGAGTAACTCAACGCCTGCAAGCTGACCCGTTGTGGTATTGATGATAGGCTGATAGTGATTGAAAAACTCACCGTCTTTAACTGCCGTTTTCATTGCGGTTTCTAACCGAAGCTTTTTACTGATCTCTTCATTCATTGTCTCAGTAAAGAACTTGAATGCATTTCTTCCCGATTGCTTTGCATGGATCATGGCGATATCCGCGTTACGGATTAAGGATTCTGAGTCCGGTGCATCAAATGGGTAAACTGCAACGCCAATACTGGCAGATACACTCATGGTGATCCCATCAATTTCGATACGCTCGGGTATGTGCTTCACTAAGCGGGAGACTACCTCGCTCACATATTCGATGCTAGGGAAGGACTTAATTAGCACAAGAAACTCATCGCCACTCTGCCTTGCTAAGATACAATTATTGTTAATTTGCTCTTTGATCCGCTTAGTTATCGCGACCAGTAGTTTATCGCCAATATGATGTCCATAGGCATCATTAATTGGTTTAAATTTATCTAAGTCAATAAAGAGTAGGGCACAGCTTTGCTGTGTGTTGTTTGCGTTAAACAGCGCAAATTCAATGTGCTGTAGCATTAAGCTGCGATTCGGCAGCTCCGTCAAAGCGTCGAAATTGGCGAGATATCTAAGTTCATTCTCGGCTTTTTTCTGCTCAGTCAAATCGGTAACAACGACCACGAAGTATTGGAGATTCACATTGTCCTTGGAAACCGCGCTAATGCTTAGTTGAACTGGATGCACTTTATCCCAGCCGTCTGTAACTTGAACTTCCTGTCTTAGATATTGATTTGGTCCAAGAGATTTTAAATTTGCAATTAAACCGTGGAACTTCTTTTGCCCGATGGCATTAACAAAACGCTCAGTCGTTAAGTCGTTTAACGCTTCGTTTTCCTGCAGTTGAAATGCTCTACAGAAGCTACTATTGACCGAAATGGGCTGTAAGTTAGGGTCTAAGATCACAATCCAATCGTTCACTTGGCTGAAGGCCTCACCCAGCATATTTGCGCGCATCTGGTTCGCTTTTTGCGTGGTTACATTGGTATAAATACCGTGTAGTTCAGTGGCTTTGCCTTGTGCGTCAAACTCTGCGACTTGGCCAAAGTCGTGAAACCAGTGCCAATTATTGTCAGTGCAGCGCAGTCGATAAGATAGAGAAAGCTGCTCTTTGGTCGGGTTAGAAATAAATTTCTTCCAAGCACGCTCGACAACTTCTCTATCATCTGGATGAATGGCGTTATAGTGTTCTTGCAACGTCATAGTATCACTCTTAAAGCCAAGCGCTTCGGCGCGCTGCTGTGTGATTTGGCGTGCAACGACATCTGCTGACCAAACGCCGCTTTTGGTTGATTTCAACGCCAGCTTCGTTTGCCTTCCTGCATGCGTAACGGCTTTAAGTGCAGTTTCAAGCTGACGTTGTTTCTGTTTGTGCTTAATAACGACGAGCGATATTAGCGCGAATGCACTTAGACTGTATAAGATTAATGCAACAGGCGAGCGCCATGGAGAGTGAGCAACATGAAAGCGCAAGTTGAGTGCATTGCTCAGGTCATCACCGTCAAGCGAATGCGGTGCAACGATTAACTGATAATCACCAGGGAGTAATTGATTTAGAAATACTTTGTTTCGTTTTAAGTTTGAAAACGTAAGTGCACTTGGACCATGCAAAGAAGCTTGGTATTGAATATGATGATTGGCATTGAAGTCAAAATCAGAAAACAGTAGCTCAATGCCCATGTCATCAAACTTAAAATCAAATGCTTGCAATATTGCATCAGGTGCTAAGTAGGTTTGATCCCTGCTTAAAATATCCATTTGAGTGACCAGTAGTGGGCGGCGCTTAACCGCGCCATCTGAAAACTGTTCCGGATCGAAAGTGATAGAGCCGTTGACTGTACCGAACATCAGCTTGCCAGATTCAAGTGCTGCTGCTGCCCCTCCGTTAAACTCAAGCGTCGGCAGGCCTTGATTCGTTCCAAAGGTTTCCAATACTTTATTTATTGGATCAAATTTAAACATGCCGCGTTGACTGCTGGCCCAAATCATTCCATCTCTATCTAACTGGAGATTGTAGATAGCATTACTCATCAAACCTTGTTCAGTCGTTAGCTTGTATTCTTCGGCGTAAGTATCTTTATTGATCCCGACTAGACCTTCGGTTGAGGTCGCCAACCATAGTGTTCCAGCTCTATCTACTACCCAACTATTAACGGCGGAGACCAAGTGCTTATCCGATTTGTTGTAAATTGTTGTTAGGGTATCTGTTGACTCATTATATTTGACCAAACTGATGTCCGTACTTATCCAATATTCATCGTTAGTCGTATCCAAAGGCGGTAGGATCAAAAAGCTCTGTGCCGCTGCCAGCTGCTTTGACAGTCCTTCTAAAGCCCGCACTGTACTAGTGGCAGCATCATATTCATAAAACCCGTTGCTATTGATAAATGGAAACTTACTTTCTGAGTACTTAGCAATACCCCAGCTATATGGTTCAAGTTTGTCACCATTTTCAAGCGTAATTGGGTTTAGCTGTTTGGTGTCGGTGTTAAATAGTGCGGTCTCTTGAGTTGTTTGTATAAGAAATGTATTTTTGTCGAAATATGAAGAATTAAAAATAGAGAATACAGCATCTGCTCCGTACAGCGCTTTTGGGTCTCTATTTTGCAGGTAACTGGATTTCAATTGCTGGGTGCTCAAATCAAACTCATTAATGCCGTTATCCGTACCGAGGAGTACCGTGTTATTGTTGGTAGGGTGAATCGACCAGATATTGTTATTGGCAAACCTGTCTTGGGTGTTTATAAATGTTGTAAAGCGCAGCGAGCTTGAAGGCCATAAATATGCACCATCATTATACGTGCCCATCCATAGGTTATTGTTTCTATCTGCGTAAAGGTTAGTGATACTGGGGTTGGTGAGACGATATTGCCCTTCGGTTAAGGAAAGCACCTTTGAACTGGTTTTTTTTCTTCTATCAATAAGCAACAATCCATGTTCGGTAGCAATAAACTCGCCATAGGGAGTGATTTGATGTCCCCAAATATTTTTCTCAGGAACGAGCTCATAGCTTTTTGAAGCAACAAGTGTTTGATTACTGACTGGAATTACAAATAAGCCTTCTACAGTACCAACGAGTAACCCCAACGATGGGTCGCGTTTGAGTAATTTAACATCATGACTGAGTTCTGACTTTGAATCTGTGTAATTTATTTGCTCTACATTGCCGGTCGCAAGAGAATAGGTGAATAGACCTTCCGTTGTACCAATAATCACAAAATTACCGATAACGTTTATGGCGCGAATGTAGCTACTTGGTGCGAAGTGAGTGAGTAATTCTGACTTTAACGTATCGCGATCTAATGTGTAGAGGTCACTTTCAATGGAGAAGATGATATTTTCTCGATGAGCAATGGCTGTAGCGATGGGTTTTGGAGCTGCGTTGTTGTCTTGACGTTTACCGTCGTAGATTTGTTGAACTGTGTAGTCATCAACATTCAGTAAAAACGCACCGCTGATACCAGTAGAGATCAGTAACTCGTCATTCGAGATATTGAATAACCCAACTATTTCTTGCTCATCAAGACCCTGAGAGGCTGCAATACTAACGATTTGATTGCCGTCATAGCGGTTTAAGCCTTGAAGAGTACCGATCCAAATAAAGCCATGTTTATCTTGTGTGATGGCGGTGATTGCTGATTGACTTAACCCCTCCTCAACAGAGAAACGAGAAGTATATTGACCGAAGTTATGGGCGTGGCTAGGCGCGACTATGCAACACAAAGATAATAATATAAAAAAACACAATAGCGCTTGCTTCATTAAAAGACCTTTCTCTATCCAATCTCATTTAGTCCTTTAACAACATGTTACCAAATCAAACTAAGCTGATCCGCGCTAATAAAACTGTTAGCGGTGACGCGAAGTCTAGCGGAAATGCTAGATTGAAATCAACTTAAACCTTGGTTTTTATGCAATATATTTAACAATTTATACATGTTTAAGGTTTGTCATTTGTAGCAAACAAAACAATCTTCTTGGGTGAAAGTGCACCCAAACTCTCATGTTTAAAGTGAAACTCATCTGGTTAAGTTAAGCGTAGCAGTTTTACTGGATTTTTCTTAATTTTATAGAAATAAACGTCGGCTTGAGTACGACGTTTTACGAAGTGTGAATAACGAAGTCTTTGCTGCAGCTTACAAAGAAAAATAATTCGCATTTATAGCTAAGGTATGTGTTGATAATTGTTATCGTTTAGATTAGACTTGTTTTCAGTTAATGAGTTTGAGATTGGTTTTCATTTATGTACGTGTGCATTTGCCATGGTGTTACAGATAAAAAGATTGCAGAGACGATAGACGATGGTGCTCGTTCAATGCGTGATCTTAGCCAGACATTATCTGTTGGTAAGCAGTGTGGAAAGTGCTGTAACTGTGCGAAGAAAATTCTAAATGAAAAGCTGATTGCGATTGTTGATGTCACTGATCAGGTTGCGTAACAGTACATTATCACGCAACCTCAATTAAATACTTATAGTTGAGACTGTAAGTAGTTTTCTATTCCCATCACCTTAATTAGATGTTGCTGAGTTTCAAGCCAGTCAATTTGCTCTTCTTGCTCGTTTTGGATTTTATCTAACGCTTCACGGCTGATGTAATCTTGCTTTTCTTCACACAATTTAATTGCTGCTTGGAGGTCGACCAAAGACGCTTGCTCAAATGCCATATTGCAATCAATCATCTCAGCGCTGTTTTCACCAATTTTTAAACGACCTAAATCTTGTAAGTTAGGAAGGCCTTCCAAGAACAAAATTCGCTCGATAAGGCGGTCAGCGTTTTTCATTTTTTGTATTGAGACTTTATAATCCGCTTTGTCTAACTGGCTAAAACCGAAGTCTTTAAACATACGTGCGTGCAAAAAGTATTGGTTGATACCTACCAACTCATTGGCCAAAACTTTATTAAGCGCTCCGATTACTTCTCTATCACCTTTCATTTGTCGAGTCCTTAATATTAAAGCTGAGATTGGATATAATTCGGAGCACCGATAAGATCAATCAGGCGAATTTGCTGCTCTAGCCAGTAAACATGATCTTCTTCTGTATCAAACAACAGCTTTTCAAGCGTTTCTCGAGATTGGTAATCTTGCTCTTCTTCACAGATTTTGATTGCTTCTTTAACGCATTCGACAACTTCAAGCTCTAGTTTTAGGTCGTTTTCCATCATGGACTTAACATCTTGGCCGATGAGTAGATCACGACGTTTTGTCATGTTAGGTACCCCTTCCAAGAAAAGAATGCGTTTGATCAACCAATCCGCATGCGTGGTTTCTTCTTCACGTTCGTGCTCAAGGCGTTGGTATAGTTTGCTCAACCCCCAATCTTCGTACATACGTGAATGGATGAAATATTGATCGATAGCTGCAAGCTCATTGGCTAATAGCTTATTGAATGCGTCGATGACTTTTTGTTTACCTTGCATGCTGTTACCTCAAGCTGTGAATATGCGGCTAGTCTAACGGATTTATGTGATGTGTCAATGAAAAATCTTTATAAAACATAGTGTTATATATTGATTATAATTCGCATTTAAGTTGATGTTTTGGCCTAACAATGCAAATTATTGTTATTTCATTTTGAGTAGGATCAGTAATGACAGCAAAAAATAAGACTTAAAGCTTAGCGCTACTATTGACAGAACAAGTGCAGGTGGTAAATTGACAACGATCTTTTGTTTTAAAGAGAAATGTAGATTTGAATAAGCTAGTTTTGATTTTTGTGATGCTCTTACTTGCGGTGCAAGCTGTGAGTGTGTTCGCGTCTGAATCTAGCTTCCATCAAATCGAAGTGTCTCACCTCCAACATACTCACGACCATGCTGAAGATGCGCAAGCAGACTCCAGCGACCATCACACAAAAGATTGCCACCACTGTGGCCATTGCAGTGGGACGCATTTGAATTTAGTGATTTTAAAATCTTTTATCCCCTTTGAAATGCGACCAAATAGCGAAATTTATCCTCAATCAGATACTAAAGTGCGTGCTTTTGTAGAGCAAGCACATCGTCCACCGATCGCTTAAGTCGCGGTTATCATTGAAGGCGTGAACTCAATTTAACTTCACTAACCTGTGTTTAGGTTAATGCGTAAATTGATAAACCCAACTTAGCGCAAATTCGTGTTAGTGAGCAAACAACTAGACCTGTTTTCTATGCTTATGTGTTTTGCTTTCAGTGATATTGCCCACTCCGTTTATACCAATTGTATTAAGTAAATGAGCTACTTTAACCCTGATTGGTATTACTCCTTCTTAGCTGATGACGTTGATTACAGATAAATCACGTCTGCTTGAGAAGCGCATTCTTGTTTACGAATTGGCACTGTAACAGCAATGCTTGGTGCAATTCGTTAAACAAGCTAACGGTTTTGAACGTCAACTTACGTTCTTGAGTAAAAGAGTATCGAATGACAAATTTTAAAATTTTCTCCATCTATTTCGCGGTGAACGCGCTTTTTAGCTCGCTGGCATATGCCGGCGACGGTCATGAAGAACATGAAGAGGAAGAAAATGCCATCGTACTAACGCAGCAACAAATGCGTTTTGCCGGAATTCAGACCAAAGAAGTCAAGCTGGAAAGCCATGAGCGCTTTTATTTTGCACCTGGAGAAGTAAAAGCCAATGGTTATACCAGCTATTTAGTATCGCCAAGAGCCGATTCAATCGTGTTAAAGCGACACACTACACTTGGCTCTATGGTTAATGTTAACGACCCACTTATCACCTTATTCTCAGAGGCAATGGCGCAGGCCCAAGCGCAGTATTTGGTCGCTTCAACAGAGTGGGATAGAGTTAAACGCTTAAGCAAAGAAACCATCAGTGAGCGTGAACGCGTTCAAGCAAGTGCCGATTTTAGTTCGGCTTATTCAAAGTTGTTGGCACTTGGAGTAACAGAAAAGGAGATCAAAGAAATAGCCACTAAGCCTGCCAGTGAACTTGGCCAATATACGCTCGTTGCTGAGCGCGAGGGGGTGGTGACTCAAGATGCCTTTACTCAGGGCCAGCATGTTGCTTCTGGCACAACTTTAATGGCAATCACTGATGAAAGCGAGCTATGGGTGGAAGCCCGTTTACAACCGAACTCTCAACTTTCGTTAGCGGTTAACTCTAAAGCATTGATTGGCATAGAAGATCAGCAATATGAGGCTCGAGTTATCCAAGAAGCGCATACAATCGACCCCATTACTCGAACCAGACAGATCCGCCTATTGGTTGAAAATAGTGACGACAAGCTACACGCAGGGATGTTTGTTAACGTCAACTTTATCATACCGTCAAAAGAGCCAACCATTGCGTTACCTGCAGACGCGCTAAGTCGTGGGCCTGACGGCGATTGGGTGGTGTACATCGAAGAAGCACCCGGCGAGTTCCATCCCAAAGAAGTGACTTTAGGTGAAGACTTTGGCGCTCAGGTTGAAGTTATCGGTTTGGCTGTGGGTGAGCGCGTGGCCGTAACCGGGGCGTTCTTTATTGCCTCAGAGCAAGCCAAATCAGGCTTCGATCCGCATAACCATTAAGGGGAGCCTCATCATGTTTAATCGAATTATCGATTGGTCTGTAAACAATCGGCTTCTAATTATTCTTTTTTTACTCGTTATCACGGCAACTGCTAGCGTGACTATTCCAAAACTCAACTTAGATGCGTTTCCCGATGTAACGAATGTGCAGGTTGCGGTGAATACTGAGGCGCCGGGACTGGCAGCGGAAGAAGTTGAGCAGTTAATCACCTATCCCATTGAGGCTGTGATGTATGCCTTGCCTGATGTGCAGCAAGTGCGTTCAATTTCTAAAACTGGTCTATCTGGCGTTACGGTAGTATTTAAGGAAGGCACCGATATCTATTTTGCCAGACAGTTGGTATTTGAGCGCCTCCAAGCTGCAAAGGAGTTGATCCCAAGTGGTGTGGGTACACCGGAAATGGGGCCAAATACCTCAGGGCTTGGTCAAGTATTTCAATATATGCTGATGAGCGAGCCGAACTCTGAATATGATGCAATGGCCTTACGTAGTCTCAATGACTGGGTGGTTAAGCTGTTAATTATGCCCATTGACGGGGTAACTGATGTATTGGCTTTTGGCGGCGATGTGCGTCAATATCAAGTCAATATCGACCCAAATAAGCTATTGGCTTATGCACTCACTCAGCAAGATGTGGTGAGTGCCATCGAGCGTAATAACCAAAATGTTGGCGGCTGGTATTTAGAGCGCGGTCAAGAGCAGTTGGTGATCCGCGGAACTGGCTGGTTTCAAAGTGGGGAGAAGGGGATCCAGGAGATTGCCAACGTGCCCGTCAAAACCATTGATGGCACGGTCGTGACTGTGGCTCAGGTTGCTACTGTATCGATTGGTGGAGAAATCCGTCAAGGCGCTGTCACGATGTCTAGAAAAAGCGCCTCTGGTGAAGTGGAACAGCTCGGTGAAGTCGTAACAGGCATAGTGCTAAAGCGAATGGGAGCAAACACCAAAGCAACCATTGATAGCATTAACAACCGCGTGGAACTTATTAATAAAGCGCTACCCGAAGGGGTAAGGTTTGAGCCGTTTTACGATCAGTCTGATTTGATCAGCAAAGCAGTACAAACTGTCGTTGAAGCCTTGGCACTGGCATTTATTTTTATCGTTGTGGTGCTCGCGCTGTTTTTAATGAATCTGAGAGCGACTTTCCTGGTGCTCATTTCAATTCCTATTTCAATTGCCATTGCACTTGTGGTTATGGCGTGGCTTGGCGTATCGGCCAACTTAATGTCGCTAGGTGGTATCGCAGTCGCGATAGGGATGTTAGTCGACGGCTCAGTGGTGATGGTAGAAAACATCTTTAAACACCTAACAAGGCAAAAGGAAAGTGATGACTTCTCTGTAGGACTCATTGTTGAGCTCGCAGGAAAGGAAGTGGCAAGGCCAATCTTTTTTGCTGCCAGTATTATCTTAGTAGTGTTCACCCCGTTATTTAGTTTTGAAGGGGTTGAAGCTAAGTTATTTCAACCCATGGCAATCAGTATTATTTTGGCTGTTGTTGCGGCGATATTTGTTGCCCTTATCATTGTCCCAGCGCTTGCGACCTACTTATTTAAACATGGCGTTAAAGCGCGAGAGAGTATAATTCTCGTCGCGCTAGAAAAAGGCTACCGCTGGACGTTAAATCGAGTGTTGCATAGGCAAAAGTTGTTGATGGCAATCGTCATATTATTGATGGCGGCGGCCGGTTTTACGTTCACTAAAATTGGTACCGAGTTTGTCCCAGAGCTTGAAGAAGGCACCATCAACCTAAGGGTAACGCTAGCGCCTTCCGCCAGTCTTGAAACCGCGCTTAATGTTGCGCCTGAGCTGGAAAAAATGCTGCTCACTTTTCCTGAAGTAAACTACGCGCTAAGCAGAATTGGTCGAGCGGAGATAGGTGGCGATCCTGAACCGGTAAATAACATTGAAATCTATATTGGCCTTGCGCCAGTAGCACAGTGGCAAAGCGCAAATAATCGCTACGAATTACAAGCTTTGATGGCACAAAAACTATCGGCTTATCCCGGCTTACTGTTTAATTTTTCACAGCCTATTGCGACGCGTGTCGATGAATTACTCTCAGGTGTTAAAGCGCAGTTGGCGATTAAGTTGTTTGGCCCTGACTTAGCTGTGCTTGCAAAAAAAGGCAAGGAAATTGAAGCGGCCGTGGTGCAAGTTGAAGGGACTGAAGGTGTACAACTTGAGCAAATAGCAGGTGAGTCACAGCTGATCATCACCCCAAAACGTCAAGCGTTATCGCGCTACGGTTTAGCTGTCGGAGACGTAATGGCATTAGTGCAAGATGGCATTGGTGGCAGTAAAGCGGGGCAGGTCATCAACGGTAACGAACGCTATGATATTTATGTCCGCTTGGCACCCAAGTACCGTCAAAGCAAACAGACTATTGAAGAAATACGTTTACAATCAAGTTCAGGGGCGTGGATCCGGTTGGCTGATGTTGCGAATGTTGAATATCAATCTGGTCCTCCGCAAGTAAGACGAGATGACGTTCAACGTCGAGTGGTGATCCAAGCTAATGTGCAAGGTCGTGATATGGGCAGTGTAGTAAGTGATATTCGCGCGGCTATTGATAGTAAAGTTGACTTACCAACAGGTTATGGTGTTGAAATCGGTGGTCAATTTGAAAACCAGCAACGAGCACAAAAACGCTTGGCAATCGTGGTGCCGTTATCTTTGGCGCTAATAGCACTCTTGCTTTACTTTGCATTTGGTTCAATGGCTCAGGCTGCGCTTATTTTAGTGAATGTGCCGCTTGCGGTCATTGGTGGGGTATTTTCTTTATATATCTCAGGACAATATCTCTCGGTCCCAAGCTCGGTTGGGTTTATCACCTTATTCGGTGTCGCGGTACTCAATGGTGTGGTCATGGTTGAGAGCATAAACCAGCGATTGGCTGCGGGAGAACCGCTTCATTCGGGTGTCTTTGAGGGAGCAATTTCAAGGCTTAGACCCGTGCTTATGACTGCGATAACCTCAGCGCTGGGACTTATTCCCATGCTGCTATCGACAGGAGTGGGCGCTGAAATTCAAAGGCCGCTTGCCAGTGTAATTGTTGGTGGATTATTAACGTCAACCTTGCTGACGTTGTTTGTATTGCCAGCACTTTATCCACTATTCTCAAAGCAAATTAAAAATTCGTAATGCCCGTGGGGGCCATTGAAAGTGGCCCCTTATTCGGATCAATCAATAGGATTGAGTATGTCTCACGCACATCATCACCATCATGGAAATAAGCTCGGTTGGGCCGTATTTGTTAATATTCTACTGAGTGTCGCGCAGGTCGTTGGTGGCATTCTTTCTGGTAGTCTCTCTTTGGTTGCTGATGCGCTACATAATTTAAGTGACGCCGGTGCGCTTATTATCGCGTTAGTCGCGCAAAAAGTTGCAAGAAAGCCGGCCTCACTTGAGCTCACTTATGGCTATCAACGTGCTGAAATAATTGGGGCGTTAATTAATAGTGCGACACTCATCGTTGTTGGGGTTTATCTGTTATTCGAGGCGATTTCTCGATTTTTAAATCCAGAGCCAATTGATGGCTGGATAGTGGTGTGGCTCGCGGCCTTGGCGTTAGTTATCGATGTTATCACAGCACTTATTACTTATTCTGCAGGTGCAAAAACCAGCCTAAATATTCGTGCGGCATTTATTCACAATGTTTCTGATGCTGCGGCTTCCGTTGCAGTGATCGTGGCTGGAACATTAATCATCTTATATCAATGGTATGTGGTGGATCTTATCGCCACTGTATTGATCTCCGCATACGTGATTTACCATGGCGTTGAACTGAGCAAAAGTAGTATTAGAATTCTCATGCAGGCGACGCCAGATAATGTGAATATTCAAGAGGTTAAGGAATACCTTGAGACTCAAGAGAATGTTAAGACAGTAAGCCATATTCATGTTTGGCAGCTCAATGAGCATGAATATATTTTAGAGGCGCAAGTTGTCATTACGTCCTTGAGCGACCAAAGCACGCTAGCGCGGTTAAAAGAGAGTTTACAGTCGCGGTTTGGATTGTCGCATACCACACTTGAATTAACCGAGGACTCTTTGGTAACACATCAGTGTGTAGAAATTAAATAAATACAAATGAAAATAGTTTGCATTAATGTTTGTGTGATCATATAGTGCCCCAATAGCTCATACTGGTTTGCTTGCACAAGTAAGCTAGTTCGGTATAAGGGTAAAATATGAAAAATCGCATGGACCTTAGTGCAAATCGCTTAGCAAGCGGAGCTTGCGCGTTATCTTCAGTGTTGTCACCTTGGCAAGCTAAAATACTCTCTGGTAATCAAGCATATCAAGCGCAAATATTTCTGCGTGCCCGTGATGAATATCAGGTTGCATTGACACTCGCGACAGGTATTTTAGATGAGTTTTTATTATGCCAAAAGGACAGCGTCGTGATGAGTGCCATAGAGCACAGTTTACCAGCCGTCGTAGTATCCGCACATAATCTAGCTGATACCTTTATTGCGCTTGACCAACCAAATAGAGCGTGCCAGCAACTTATCTCAATCCATCTGAAGATACATGCAACCTACCTCGAATATAACAATGAACTTGCGCCTACCGTCTTACATCATTTGCATAAAACTCGACAAGAGCTGATCCATTTTGCAACACGCTATCCTCATTTACCTGAGCTTATTCATCAAATTAACGAAGCGATGCTGGTAACGCACCAGCATTCTCGCGTTTTACATTAACATTTGGAGGTCGAATGGCTTATACCTTACCTGAATTACCGTACGCATATGATGCACTGGAACCACATATCGACGCGAAAACGATGGAGATCCATCATACTTTGCATCATCAGACATATATAAATAAAGCAAACGCAGCATTAGAGGGGACGGAGTTCGAGGGTAAAGACACCGAAACGTTGCTGAGAAACATTAAAACGTTACCTGAAACCTTACAAAAAGCAGTGCAAGAACATGTCGGCGGGCACAATAACCATAGTTTGTTCTGGCAAATTATGACTCCGAATTATGCGCCTTTGTGTGATGGGCCGTTAAAACAAGCGATAGAAAGTGAATTCGGCGGTTTTGATAGCTTTAAAACTGAATTTACAAACGCTGCTGTCAGCCGATTTGGCAGTGGCTGGGCATGGTTAGTTGTAGATGAAAATGGCAAGTTAGCGGTGACGAGTAGTCTTAACCAAGATAGTCCCTACATGGAGCAGCACACCCCAATATTGGGTTTAGATGTGTGGGAACATGCCTATTACCTCAAATATCAGAATCGTCGACCAGAATACATCGCCGCTTTTTACAACGTCATTAATTGGTCTGAAGTCGAGCGCAGATATAATCAAGCAATAGGTTAGTACTTTTTCCTCAGTTATTTAACCTGAGGTTTGGGTAAGTAATGAGCTAACATATAGTTTTAAAATTTATCTTGAATGACTTTCTGTCTAGCCAGAGAGTTTTAGGGAAAACACCGCTTCCGCGTCCTGCTCTCGCTAAGGTACCTACTTCCTGTAGGCAAGGCGAATTTACGCATTAATAGCGGGCTATTGGAAGTGAATTCAACGCAGTTAGCGCTAAAACTGGCTGCTAGAAAGGCATTAGTTATCCGAAGCTCAGGTTAGAAAGCCCCTAGCGGGCTTTTTTCATGAATACTCCAAACATGGTTGAGTACCAAAAATGGCTAGTTTGCTATAGTGATAGCTATTAGACTGAGTGAAAACGAAGTACGAGCGAAAGTCATGTATACACCAGAAGTTTGTTCTCAAGCTAGAAATAGTCGCGATGCTAGATTTGATGGGTTGTTTTTTGTTGCGGTCAAGAGCACCGGCATTTATTGTCGGCCAATATGTCCAGCACCTGCTGCAAAAGAAAAAAATGTTGAGTATTTTCAATTTGCCCACAATGCAGCGCAAGCTGGCTTTAGACCTTGTATTCGCTGCCGCCCTGACAGCGCACCGGGTAGTTATGCATGGCTTGGCACGGAAACAACCGCAGTCAGAGCCAAAAAGTTAATCGACGAGGGGGCCTTGATACGTCATTCGACAGAAGACTTAGCCGATAGGTTAGGCATTTCGGTCCGTTATTTAAATAAAGTATTCAATCAATATTTTGGCACCAGCCCCAAACAATATGCACTTTATAAGCAATGTGACTTAGCTAAGCAGCTATTACAGCAAAGTGACCTTCCTGTCACGCAAGTCGCGTTTGCCGCCGGGTTTAATTCATTGCGACGCTTTAATGATGCATTCCAGAAACTGTATCAGTTATCACCAAGTCAACTCAGAAGAGACGCAGGTAGTGGCTCAGCCATTGCGATTTACTTGTCTTATCGACCACCGTACAACTGGGATAAAATGCAGCAGTTTTTAGCAATGAGAATTGTGCCAGGTATCGAGTGGTTAACAGAAAACGGTTATGGGCGAACCGTGATGATAGAAGGGGAAACAGGGCGCTTCACCGCGACTATCGAGCCTGAAAAACATCGCTTTAAAGTGGTTATCGCGCTCTGTGATTTATCCTTGTTAGTTCCGATGATTGCGCAGATCAGGCGTGTGTTAGATTTGGATGCGGATACCTGTTTTATTGAGTCTCACCTTCATGAAGCCGCACCTGATTTGCCGCTACAAGAGGGACTCAGATTACCTGGGATCTGGAGTGAGTTTGAAGCGGGAATGAGAGCTATTTTAGGTCAACAAATCAGTGTTCAAGCGGCGAGAAACTTACTTGCTTTATTGGTTGAAACACTTGGTGAGGTAGCTGAAGATGGCATGCGTTACTTCCCTAAGCCTAAGGCCGTATTTGATAGTGATCTCGCCTTTTTCAAAATGCCTGAGCGGAGAAAAGCGGCTATTAAAGCTTTCGCTGAGCAATATGTTGGTTCGGAACATGTTGAACTTGATGACTGGTTAAATATTAAAGGGATAGGCCCTTGGACTGTCGACTATGCAAAAATGCGCGGATTGAGTCACCCAGACATTTACTTGGGTGGTGATTTGGGTGTCAAAAAGGCAATGGAAAAATCCTTAAAAACAATAGATATCGAAAAGTGTGCTCCTTTTCGTTCTTATTTAACTTTTCAACTATGGCAACAATTATGATTGAAACTACATTAGCCTCGCCCACTGGAGAGTGGATAATACAAGCATCCAATAATGGTTTACGATATGTTGGTTTTTTTCCAAAGACGCGTTATGAGCAAGGGGAAAATCGGCATACAGAAATGGCAAAAAAACAGTTAACAGAATACTTTGCTGGCAAACGCCAACGCTTTGATGTGGTACTTGATGTGGATGGTACGTACTTTCAAAAGCAAGTCTGGCAGGTGTTGGCACAAGTACCATTTGGTGAAACGCATAGCTATGGTTGGATAGCGGAGCGCTTAGGGAACAAAAATGCCGTCCGTGCTGTTGGCGCTGCCAACGGCAAAAATCCAATTAGTATCATAGTGCCTTGTCATCGCATTATTGGTGCAAATGGCAAACTAACAGGATATGCTGGTGGACTTGAAGCGAAAGAGTGGTTGTTGCAACACGAGGGAGTAAGCTTTAAAAAATAGAGTATACTAGTGGTTAATCGTTGTTATTTCGATTTACTACATGTTTGGAGTGAATGTTGAGACTGCTATTTATTGCTTTTTGCGTTTTTACTTCGTGGACCTGTATGGCAACAGAGGTTCGCTTTTGTTATGAAGATAAACATGCTCCACCCTTTATCCATGGTGCAGGGCAAACTGTGCCATCGGCAAATCCAGGCGTCACGATCCAGATAGTGCAACAGCTTGACGAGCACGTAAAAGAGGTGAACTTCACTTACACTCGAAAGCCATGGAGCCGTTGCTTGCATGAGCTGGAAAATGGCAAAGTTGATGCTGTGGTGGCAAGTCACCGAGCATCCAGAGAAGAGCAAATGGCGTATCCAAAGAATCCCGATGGCACTATTGCACAGCAATATGCAATTAATCGGATCAGCACTTGTTTACTCAAAAGCAAAACTAACAAAGCAACATTAAATCTGAGCAAAGAAATAGAACTCGCAGTACCTCGTGGGTATGCTATTCGAGAAAGTATGCCCAAGCATTTTTCCATATTCGAAACCGACTCGTTGGAGCATGCTATTGCACTGGTTGAAAATGAATTACTAGATGCGACCATTGGCCTTTGCCAAATCGGTAATATGCCAATCACATTATCGCCTCCCTTTAACCACTTGGAAGCGGTTTTTCCACCGATAGAAACGTCGTTTGGTTTTATGGCATTTTCTGAGCAGTTTTATCAGCAGCACCCTGAATTAAGCTGGAAAGTGTGGCGTGCAAGTCAGCTTATTAACCTCGACACCTTATATAGTGAGTATTTGCGTTCACAACCCAGCCAAATGGATAAGCAATAGATCTTTTAATCGTTAGCCAGTAAACTAGCGCGAATTTTTATTTCGAAATATCTATTATGGCCCAGCTTTATTTTTACTATTCGGCAATGAATGCCGGTAAATCTACAACTTTATTGCAGTCGGCATTTAACTACCGAGAGCGAGGCATGCGCCCGTTTATTATCACTGCTGCAATTGATAACCGTGCTGGTGTGGGCAAAGTAGCGTCGCGTATCGGCTTAGAAGCTGAGGCGCAAGTTTTTGAAAGCCAAACAGATGTGAAAGCACTGCTGATGTCTGCCCACACCGAGAGTAAAATTGACTGCGTATTGGTAGATGAGTGCCAGTTTCTAACAAAAGCTCAAGTCGCAGAGCTGACGGATATCGTCGATGAGCTGCGGATCCCGGTATTATGCTATGGTCTGAGAACTGACTTTCGTGGTGAGCTGTTTGAGGGCTCACAATATTTACTGGCGTGGGCAGATAAATTGATTGAGCTAAAAACCATCTGTCACTGTGGTCGTAAAGCAAACCGAGTGCTTCGCACCGATGAGCATGGCAAGGCCATTGCGGATGGCGATCAAGTTGTGATTGGTGGTAACGATAGATATGTTTCTCTTTGTAGAAAACACTATAAGGATGCGCTAAACGCATAAGTATATTTAAACCTGATGTACTGCGAAGAGTGGCTTCTTAACAGTACAGATCCCGTTCTATCGTCACTCAGTATTTTATCCTACCATAACGCTAAATTTATACTATTTTCTGGTTCGAATAATTTGGTAAACCTGTGGATTTGTACCATCCTTAAGAAATAGGAGTAAGGGTGTCATTTTAATGAGTCAGCAGCAGCCATTATCATTCTTAAACGTTTCAGAGCCTGATGAACAAAACCTAGACGAGTCTGCATCTCCTTGGGTGGTGTTGATTGTCGATGATGAACCTGAAGTTCACGATGTGACTAAACTTGTGTTAACGGCTTATCGGTTTGAATTAAAACCGCTCGAGTTGCTTCATGCCTATAGCAAAAAAGAAGCGATTGATATCTTAAGCAATCGAGATGACGTTGCATTAATTTTACTCGACGTCATCATGGAAAGTGAAGAAGCGGGCTTAGAATGTGCGCAATACATACGTGAAGAACTTGGCTATCATAACGTAAGAATAGTACTGCGCACTGGCCAGCCCGGCAGTGTGCCGGAACATGAAGTCATGCTACGCTATGATATTAATGACTATAAAAATAAAACTGACCTCACAAAATCTCGTCTTTTCACTATGTTAACCAGCTCGCTACGCTCTTACCGAGATTTAAATCGACTTGAGTTGTTGACCGATGAACTAACCAAACTTAACGAAGGATTGGAAGAAAAGGTCAAGCAGCGCACTCATGAACTTGAATCGTCAAATGATGCCTTAAGAGAGGCATATAACCGTATTGCTGAGCAGCAGCAAGCCTTGATCCAATCAGAAAAGCTCGCATCGGTAGGGCAGTTTGCTGCAGGTGTCGCCCATGAAATTAATAATCCGCTTGCGTACTTAAAAAGTAACTTAGAGTTTGTACAAAGTTCGTTGGTTAAGTTGTATCGAGCTTGGCAATTTTTGGCAAATAATTCGCAACTCTCTCCTGAATGTGCAAAATCGCTGAGTGAATTGGAAAAAGAGTATCAACTAAACTGGGCCTTGAGTGAAAGTGATGATGTGATGGCAGAAATGCACTCGGGACTCGACAGAATTCAATTGATTGTTAAAGAGCTGAGTGTGTTTTTTGAAAGCAATCAAACCCAGTTTCAGCAAGTAGAATTCTATTCTCAAATTATGGACTCTGTGATGATTAATTTGGAGTTGGATGGTACAAACTTGAGCCTGATTGAATTTGAAAAAGGAGAACGGTTTGAATTGCACTGTGCCCCTGCACTTCTAGAACACGGTATTTATTGCCTCATAAAGAACGCCTTAGAAAGTACCGGTAGAATGCGCAAGGCCATTAAAATCACCACGAAAGTTGAGAGTAAAACGCTCTCTATCGATATCTTCGATTGTGGTGAAGGGATTGCGGATAAGCTGGTGCATAAAGTATTTGATCCGTTTTATACCACTAAAGCCTCAGAAAAACACGTAGGACTTGGGTTAACGATTGCATCTAATATCATTAAATCTCACGGTGGTGAACTATCTTTAACGTCAGTGATTGGTAAAGGTACCAAAGCAGCCATCACTTTACCCTTAATCTGATTGCTAGTGTACTCTCTACTTTACCTTCGATGCTAAAGTTAGCATGATAAGTGCTATCAGCGCTTCCTCTGCGCTCACACTTATCATGCTTTATTACTTTGTTATTTTACCAAAGTTAATTGAGTCTTATCACTTCGCCAAGTCCTAGCGCCGTTAGGCGATTAGCTTGCGTTTTTGCATCTCCAACCACGATATATATTAGTTTATTCGGATGAATATACTGCTTGGCAAGTCCCTTCATGTCATCAACTCCCAGGCTTTCGATTTGTTCGTTGCGCTGCTGCATAAAGTTGTTTGCCAAATTCAGAGACCCAATTTGCTCAAGTACTTTAACTTTTGCTGTTAAGGTTTCAAAGCGTCTGGCATTACTTTTTAAATAGTAATTTTTTGTCGTTGTTAAATCGGCTAAAGTATACGTGTTCCCGTACTCTTCGACGATTTGTTTTACTAACTCCAGAGACTCCAAAGTGACATTGCTTCGGACGTTAGATTTTATTTCAAACATTGAAGAGACTGGTGTAGCGTCAAATTTTGAGCGTATATGATAGGTATAACCTTTGTCTGCTCTTAGATCCTGAACAAGGCGAGAAGAAAACCCACCACCGCCAAGGATGTAATTCATCGCTGTTGCGTTAAAGTAGTCAGTGTGATTTGCTTTAAGTGACGGATGAGCAATTAGTAGTGTCGATTGCTTTGCCTGCGGAATATCATAAAAATATATTGCTGCAGAATTAAGTGCATTTGGCTCAGGTAAAAGAGGAAGTGTTGCTTTTGATGCGGGCCAGTGGTCAATTAGCTGCTCAAGAGACTTTTGAATATCTGCATGTTTGACAGCGCCGGCTACATATAATTTTGCCAATTGTGGGGCTATATTTTTTTGATGGTAGGCTTTTAGGTCATCAATTGTTATCTTCGAGATACTTTCTTCTGTGCCCAGTGTATTATTTGCTAACGGGTGATGTCTTGGATATGTAAGCTTGTATAGTTCTTTTTGGGCGATGGCTTCGGGATCTGCTGATGATTGTTGTAGTTGTCCGGTAACCGTTTGTTTAGCAAGTTCAAATTCAGTTAAATCCCACCTCGGTTGAGTCAGTATTTCACCAATTAATGCCATTGTGGCTTCATAATTACGTGCCAGAGTACTTGCTTTTAGCACTATTTGCTCGCGCTCTGCTGTTACTGTGATAGTTGAGCCTAGCTGTCTAATCTCATTGTTTAACTCTTCAGCTGATTTTGTCGCTGTCCCCCGGGTCAGCATATTTGCAACTAAGTTAGCGGTACCATTTTTATCTGGCGACTCGAGTAACAATGCACCATCAATAGTAAGTTTTATTTCAACCAATGGCACTTCGTCACTGTATAACGAAAAAACCTCTAGTCCATTTTTTAACTGAGCTGTTTTTACATCTGGCGTTGGTATTACCGGAGTTTTTCCAAACTCGGGTTCAATGGAACGATCAAAGCTAGATGGTGTTTTGCTAATCTGGAGTGGCTTGGCCGTATCGAGTTCGCTGATGTCTTCAAGGTTGATCTGCTCTTCTTTAATCACTGCCTTTTGGGCGGTGTCAACAGCGAGTTTTTTACTACCTTTAGGTACAAAACTAGTTGAAACAAAAGGCTTATTCTTTAGGTATGTGTTATAAACACGCCAGATATCGTCTGCGCTGACTGCACGCATCAAGTCAATTTCTTTATTAATGTATCCAGGATCATTTAGCAGCAAATTGTAATCGGCAAGCGCGACGCCTTTATTTACAACACTTGATAGATTCCGATAATACTCAGTTTCTATACCCACTTTTACACGATGAAGACCGTCTTGTGAAAATGCTTCTGTTTCGAAGCGCTTTAGCCCAATTGCAATCGCTTGCTCAACTTGATCTAAATCGACACCGTCATAGGCGGTTATCATCATGAGTAACTCGCCAGCTAATTCAGAGCGGATATCAAGTAGCATTAAACCAGAGCTTAATTTCTGCTTCTCAACGAGCTCATTGGTTACAGGCGCTTGGTTGCCATCAGTTAACAGCTTAATTAGCACATCCATCGCATAGCTATCTCGGTGAAAACGCGGCATAGAAGGCCAAGCTTGTGTTAACTGAGGAACTTGCGCAAAACTATCTTCATGATAGCGTTTTTTGCTGCTCGTCAACACGATGGGTTGCTTCGGTTGGGGTGAAACTTCCGGTCCTCTTGGAATATCGTTAAAATATTTCTCGACCCAAGCTTTTGCCTGGTTACTATCAAAGTCTCCAGAAATAACTAACGTAACATTATTCGGTCCATACCACCGTTTATAGAAGTCTTTGACGTCTTCGACCGTAGCGCTAGCTAGGTCTTCAAGGGAGCCTAATGGCAGCCAGTTGTATGGGTGATCGACTGGATACAAATTTTTTGTAATTACATCAAATACATGACCGTAAGGTTGGTTAGTGACGCGCTGACGCTTTTCGTTCTTTACTACTTCTTTTTCTTGTTGAAGAACGGGGATTGTTACGGTGTTGATGAAATAGCCCAGTTTATCGGCCTCAGCCCAAATCATCTTTTCCAGTGCATCATTGGGTACCGTTTGCATGTAATTCGTGATATCTCGGTTAGTTGAGCCGTTTGCACCAGAGCCTCCCACTCGAGCACTTAGCTTGTCTAGCCCACCTTTACCTAAATTTTCAGACTCTAAAAATAATAAATGCTCGAATAAGTGAGCAAATCCAGTTTTGCCTACCTTTTCACGTGCAGAGCCAACATGTGCAGCAAGGGTGACGGCAACGACGGGATCGGATTTATCAATATGAAAAACAACATCTAAGCCGTTATCTAAAGTGAACTTCTCAAAATCCACGTGAAAAGACGAGTTGGCATGATCAGGGACATCGGTTGCTGGCTGAACTGTAATATCTTGTTTTTGGAGATTAGAAGTAGAACATCCTGAAAGAGTGAACAAACTTGCCGTGATAGCAAGAGCAAGTGGCTTAACGTTCATTAACTTACCTTATAATTATAATTTCCTGTTAATTTAAACAGTTGCGAAACTATTGTCCATAAATAAGGGAATATTCCCTCGTAACGGTTTCAGATTTCTTATTGTGTCCGCTGCGGACACTTTTTCCGTCCGCGGACACATTTTATCCTCTTCTAAAATGAAATAAATAAATATAATCAACAACTTAAGTTTTGGCACAAAGTTAGCCTCTTTTACTGCATACAAACTAATAAAGAAGATACGTTATGTGGTTAAGTACTGCTTTTTTAATTTCACCCTTGATGATGTTGGCTGTAGCAACGGTCGTGGCGGTATTTGACTCGTTAATTCGAGGAGAATCATTATGATTAAAGACACAAGCGGACAAGATGAAGTGCTCCAAACTAGTAAATCCAAAAAGAAGCTTGGCCTTGTAATAGCGGGTGTTGTAATTATTGCAGCACTTACCGCACAGGTCGTGTTTGGTGGGCCAAATGCTAGTAGCTCCGTGGCCAAAGATAGAGTGCAAATTGCAGCCGTGACATTCGGTGAGTTTACCCGCGATATTGCTGCCACAGGTTTTGTCGTTGCTGCAAATGCACCACAAATTTATAGTCCGGAGCAGGGTTATGTCTCTTTACAGGTCAAAGCGGGTGATAGCGTGACTCAAGGTGAAGTACTAGCCACGGTTAAAAGTCCAACTTTAACCAACCAGCTCCAACAAGAAGAAGCGGAGCTGCAAAGACTGAGGGGGGAGCTTGAAGGGAAAAAGTTAGATGTTAGACGTCAAAACTTGGCGTTAAATCGCTCCTTAGATCTCGCTCGCGTCGAACTATTAGCGGCAGATAGAGAAGACCGACGTGCTCAGTTGTCTATCCAAAAAAACCTCATCAGCCAAATTGATTTAGAAGAAGCGCAAGACGACCTAGCGCGGGCAAAATTAAACTTCAATCATGCAGAGCAAGAAGTTGCACTAGGCAAAGATACCTTGGCCTTTGAACTTAAATCTGTTGAGAATCAGCTTGAGCGGCAACGTTTAATCGTTGAAGAATTAAAACGTCAAGTTGCAAGCTTAGATGTGATTGCGCCGGTTTCAGGCATAGTCGGTAATTTATTAGTCGATCAAAATGCGCTGGTTAATGCCAATCAGGGGTTGATGAAACTCGTTGACTTAAGTGCTTATGAAGCCGAGCTTCAAGTACCTGAAAGTTATGCGGCAGAGCTTGGACTCGGGATGGCCGTCGAGCTCAGGATTGGCAACCAAAATATTTCTGGCGTGTTATCTGCGATTTCTCCAGAAGTAAATAACCGTGAAGTCACCACTCGAGTACGTTTTTCGGACGAAAACATTGATGGCATTAGACAAAATCAACGTTTGTCTGCTCGAATTTTACTAGAACACAAAGAAAACACCTTAATGGTTAAACGTGGTGCTTTTATGAGTGAAGGTGGGCACATCGCTTACAAACTAAGTGGTGATATCGCTGAGCGAATTGAGATCACTACCGGTACCTCAAGCATCAGTGAAGTTGAAGTGCTTAATGGCTTAAAGCAAGGCGATCAAATCATCATCAGTAGTTACGACGCATTCGAACGTGCGCCCAGCATCTTATTAAGATAAGAAGGAAAATAATAATGTTAATTATGAATAATATCGGCAAAGTATACCAAACTGATATGGTGCAAACACACGCACTCAGAGATTTTAACCTGCAAGTAAATGAAGGAGAGTTTATCGCGGTAACAGGCCCTTCAGGCTCAGGTAAAACAACCTTCTTAAATATTGCTGGGATGCTAGAAGGGTACTCTAGTGGTCAATATATGCTAGATGGAATTGATGTTGGTAAGCTTAATGACAACCAAAGAGCTGATCTGCGAAACCAAAAAATCGGCTTTATTTTTCAAGGTTTTAACCTTATCCCAGATTTAAACTTGTACGAAAATGTTGAAGTGCCACTACGTTATCGTGGTATCAAGGCGGCTGAGCGCAAGCGCAGAATTGAAAACTGTCTAGAGCAAGTTGGCCTTGCTGGCCGTGCAAAACATTTGCCACAACAGTTGTCCGGTGGACAGCAGCAGCGTGTGGCGATTGCAAGAGCGCTTGCTGGTGAGCCACGCTTTTTACTCGCCGATGAACCAACGGGGAATTTAGATAGTTTAATGGCGCGTCAGGTGATGGAGTTACTAGAACAAATTAACCGTGACGGCGCAACGATAGTAATGGTTACCCACGACCCGGAGCTCGCAAGGCGTACACCAAGAAACATCCAAATTGTAGATGGACAGGTTGCAGATTTTACTTTGTATCAAGGTAAAGGTGCGGCTTCACAAGCGTTGAAATCTCAGGTGGGAGCTTAAGTTATGTTTGCGCATTACCTTGATTTAGCTTGGCGTAGCCTAAAAGCCACGCCGCTTGCGACTAGTCTAATGACGCTGGCTATCGCCATTGGTATTGGCGTCACTATGGTGAGTTTATCCGTGTATCACATGATGTCCGCCGATCCAATTCCAAGCAAAAGTGGCAAACTCTATGCTGTACAGCTACAAGTGATGGATGAGGGGCAAACCTATCATTCAGCTGATGATATTCCCTTTCAGTTGACATTTTTAGATGCGAAAAACCTGTATCAAACGCTAAACGTCGACAAAAAAGTCGCGATGTTTAAATCCGGTTTTGCGGTTCATGTAAGCAACCCCGAAGTGAGGCCCATGCTGCAAACGACACGGCTAATCACCCGAGAGTTTTTTGCCATGTTTGAGTTGAGTTTTTTGTATGGTGGAGTGTGGAGCCAAAGCCAAGCCGACAATGCTGCACCAGTGGTTGTAATTGACGAAACTATCGCACAAAAGTTATTTGGCCGCAGTGATGTGGTTGGAGAAAGTATTTATTTGGCGCAGCGAAGATATCAAGTAGTAGGGGTAACTAAGGAGTGGCAGCCAAACGTCAAAATGTATGACTTAAACAATGGCGCGTTTGCTGATGCCGAGCGTATCTTCATTCCCTTCAGTCATGCTGCAGCTTATGAGATTGACACTTGGGGTAATACGAATGGCTGGAAGAGGGAAGAGATTAACAACTTCACGGACAAAATGAATTCAGAAATGCTTTGGACTCAGTTTTGGGTTGAATTAGAGAACGAAAAAGAACAACAAGCGTTAGCAACACAACTGGATAATTACATCCAAACCCAACAAGATTTGGGAAGATTTAACCGTAAAACACGAGAGTTTTCACTTCGAAATGTCACTGAATGGCTTGAGTACAATAATGTGGTTAGTGAAGATAACAAAGTCATGATTGGTTTAAGTTTTATGTTCCTTGCCGTTTGCTTAGCCAATATTCTCGGATTGTTACTAGCGAAATTTCTTAAACGTGCCCCTGATGTTGGCGTAAGAAGGGCGCTTGGTGCAAGTAAAACGCAAGTGTTTTACCAACACTTAGTTGAAGTGGCGTTGCTTGGTTTTATGGGGGGAGTGATAGGGATAGTTTTTGCTCAGCTTGGCTTATGGGGGATCCGCAGAACTAGCCATGTATACGAAAGTCTTGCAACGATGGATGTCTCTATGCTGTTAGCAGCGCCGAGCATCGCTATTGTGACTTGTATTCTTGCAGGGCTTTACCCAGCTTGGATAGTGTGTAAAACATCACCTGCTACTTATCTAAAAGTGCAATAAGGAGAGTCCCATGTTGGAATTAAAACCAATTATCAATGCGTTATTGCGCTCTAAAGTTGGTGCCGTACTTGCCATCCTACAACTTGCCTTGACGTTGGCAATTGTCAGCAATTCGCTGTCCATTATTAGTGAGCGCGTCAGCTATCTCAACAAGCCAACTGGCTACCCAGAAGAGTCGATAATCACCTTCAGTGTCATGTCGTTTGACGACAAGGTAGATGCAAACCAACAGTTTATCGTTGATGAGAGAATACTAAAAAGTATCCCAGGTGTTATAGAAGCCGTAGGAGTGAGTTCAGTTCCGCTTTCAGGAGGAGGTAGCAATTCGGGATTCAGCTTAACCCCAGAAGACGATGGTAAACATACAAACTCGGGGCATTTATACGCCAATGAACAAGTGATCCGTACCTTGGGCGTAAAATTGATAGAAGGCCGTGATTTCACATCTGGTGATGTCCTGATCTCAAGTGAATACGCTAAGCAACCAGATGTTGTTATTGCCAGTAAGGCGTTTACGGACGAGATATTTGGTGAGGGTAAAGGATTGGGCGAAACGATTTATTATGGTGGCGGCCCGTTAAAAGTCGTGGGGATTGTTGAGCGTATGACTAATGCTTGGCCGCGTTTTAGAAATGCTGATCGCTTAATTATTTTTCCCATGGTAAATGCGAATGGATTTCAAGATTTCTTAGTTCGCACAGATCCGAGTTTGCGTGGCGAAGTAATGAAAAAAATAGAGTCGGTGCTGCTTCAAGAAAATCCAAATAGAGTGATCACCAATATGAAAGGACTTGATGAAGTAAAGGAAAGGTACAACTCTAAAGACATATTGATGCTAAGAATGTTGCTAGTGCTAATCACAGCATTAGTCGTCGTGACGGCGCTGGGAATATTTGGTCTTACTCAGTTTAATATTAGTAAACGCACTAAACAGATTGGTACTCGCAGAGCTTTGGGGGCGCGTAAATCTGCAATTGTTCGTTACTTTGTGGTAGAAAACCTCATTGTTTGTGCAATTGGCTTAATACTTGGCACAGTGGCTACTGTTTTCCTAGGACAAAAGCTAATGTCTTTGTATTCAGTGCCACCGCTAGAAGTAAGCTATATTTTGATAACGGCGCTTGGGCTTATCGTGCTCTGTATCGCATCAGTTATTTTTCCTGCTAAAAAGGCGGCGAACATTTCACCGAGTATCGCAACAAGAAGTGTATAACCCTTATACCAACTAGGTTGTGTGAGCAACCTAGTTGGTATTACTTTAACTTACCTTGTATTAGTTGTGCTAGTATAGGTAAGTGGCAATATGTAATAACAAGAATAAAATCATATGGATAAAATCTTAATTGTGGATGATAACCCTGCGGTGCTTGATGCACTGTCATTGTTACTAGAGCTGCATGATTATCAAGTGGTTACCGCGTGCTCACCGTTAGAAGCAATTAAAGTGGTATCGTTTCAGCAAATTGCACTAGTTATCCAAGATATGAACTTTAGTGCAGACACCACCTCAGGAGAGGAGGGGGCTGCGCTTTTTCACCAATTAAAAGCACTAAATGCAAAACTCCCTATTATCTTATTAACGGCTTGGACTGAGCTCACCATGGCGGTTGAGTTGGTAAAAGCTGGAGCGGCAGACTATCTAGCCAAGCCGTGGGACGACCAAAAGTTACTCACCACAATTGCAAATCTCGTCGCGCTTGGTGAGGCACATAAGCAAGTTGCAAACTTTGAACGGGCTGAACAAGAACGCCAACAGTTTAATCAAGGCGCGGATTTATGCGGGTTTGTGTATAAATCGGTGGCCATGCAGCGAGTCATAGATATGGCGCTGCAAGTCGCCAAATCTGATGTGTCAGTGTTAATAACCGGTCCAAATGGTAGCGGTAAAGAAAAAATCGCGGAAATTATTCAAGCGAACTCACCACTAAAAAACCAACCGTTTGTCAAAGTGAATGCAGGCGCGCTCCCAAGTGACTTAATCGAAGCTGAGCTTTTTGGTGCTGAGAGCGGTGCTTATACCGGTGCGAATAAGCAGCGTATTGGTCGCTTTGAAGCTGCTGATAAAGGCACGTTATTTTTGGATGAGATTGGTAATTTACCTCTTCCAGGGCAAACAAAATTGCTACGTGTTTTGCAAAGTGGCGAGTTTGAGAAGTTGGGTTCAGTCGAGACAAAAAAAGTATCGGTCCGTGTCATCTCAGCAACGAACGCGGATCTGCTAGCGGATATTCGAGGGGGGAAATTCCGTGAGGATCTATATTATCGCTTAAATGTCATCGAGCTAAACCTACCCGCGTTGTCACAGCGAGTGGATGATGTTTTACCTTTGGTCGCGCACTTTTTACCCGCAAGAGGGCTTACTTCGGATGCCCAGCAAGCATTATGTGAACACCCTTGGCCTGGAAACGTACGAGAGCTTGAAAATGCCTGTAAACGGGCGGCAGTATTGAATCCAGATGGCGAGCTCAGTGCGAAGGATTTTGGTCTTGATGTGCAGGCAAATACAGCACAAGTTAACGTATCGCAAACCATACGAGAACCCAGTAAAGAAGAATTGGAGCAGGCGCTCAAGACTCACCTTGGCGTGATTGCGAAAGTAGCACGACATTTCAACATGAGTAGACAAGCGCTTTATCGTCGCTTGCAAAAGTTTGGCATTGAATATTAAGGACAATAATGACGACCTCGCAGCAACATGCATTGATCATAGCCATCAGTATTATTATTGGCCTTATTCCTTTATGGTTCTTACTCGATGATCACAGTGGTTTCATTGTAATAGTAGTGGGCTCCGTCAGTGTTGCACTACTGTTGTATAAACTATTAATGCGTGAAAACAAAGCGGGGTGGGAGGCGCTAGAAGTCGGCTTGATGAACTTTAAGGATGGCGAATTTTCTACGTCCATTACCTATAACGCTAACAATGAACTCGGTAGACTGTGCCAGTTATTCAATGAAACAGCAAAGCAGTTGAGAGATGAAAAACAATGGATTTATCAGCGTGAGCTGATGCTAGATAAAGTGCTAGAGTCGTCACCTCAGGTACTTGTCCTTGTCGACTCACAGGATGTGGTGGTATTTGCTAACAATAGTGCAAAAACGTTTTTTAACTGTGAGCATCGCCTTGAAGGTGAGCGTTTTAGTAAGTTGTTATCCGGAGTTCCGGATGAACTTCAGCAAGCAGCAAGCAACCAACTTGATGGCTTGTTCTCAATACAAAGTAGCATTGGAGAGTCGCAAATGTGGCATCTCGCCAACGGTGAGTTATTACTCAACAACCACTTTCACAAATTATATATTTTTAAGCAATTCACTCGAGAGTTGAGCCGCCAAGAAGTGCAAGTTTGGAAGAAAGTGATCCGCATCATTAGTCATGAGTTAAACAACTCGTTAGGGCCTATTTCATCTATGCTGCACAGCGGACAGATCTTGGCTGAACGCGTGGATGAACCTAGGCTAAGTCGAGTATTTGCGACGATAGAAGAGCGCATTGTGCACCTTAGCGAGTTTGTTCAGGGTTATGGTAAGTTCGCCAAACTTCCTCTGCCAAACATTGAATCTGTGAATTTGCAGGTTTTGTGTGCGCGACTGCAAAGCCATTGGTCATTCCAGTATCAGCTTAATCAAATGCAATTACAGGCAGACACGACACAGTTAGAACAGTTACTCATTAATTTGATAAAGAATGCGACCGAGTCTGGCTCAAAGATAGAGGAAATCTGTGTTCAATCTGAGCAGCGCAGCGACGAAGCTTATATTTGGGTGCTCGATAGAGGCGAAGGCATGAGTGACACTGTGATGGCCAACGCCTTAATTCCATTTTACTCTACCAAAGCGTCAGGAACAGGGCTTGGTTTAGCGCTGTGCAGAGAAATTGTGGAAGCACACAACGGTAAGATCAGCCTCTATAATCGCGAAGGTAAAGGTTTGTGCGTCGAAATTCGGTTACCGAACAAATTATCCTGAGTTTAACTCAGGATAATAAACTTAAGACTGAGAACATCAATTATTTTGGTGGATCAATCGAATGATTAATGCTGGCGTTAACCCTAAACCACCCTGCAATTGAATAGCGCTTTTCGTTGGCAACCAGTACTTCATGAGGGAATTCATCACTTAAAAAGGTAACTAGCGTGCCATAACTGGGCAGCACCGTTGTGAGTATTTCGTCGTGATTATCGGGATTGAAAACGACTAGTTCGCCGCCATTGTCTGGTGCCCAAGACTGATTTAAGTACAATACCGTGGTCAAAATTCGGTTGGTCTTTCCCTTAAAGGCGTCCAAATGCTTTTTGTAAAACGCCCCTGGAGGATAAATGGCAAAGTGGCTTTCATAACTAAAGAGTCCCATAAACAGCCGTCTGTTTAAATAGGCTTTTAGCTCGCCCATGTAGTTGAGCCAAACAGATTCCAACTCATTGCTGCTATCTAGCCAGTGAATTTTATCTCTGCGAATTTTCTTATTTTGCTCGTGAGAGGCTAAACGACCAATTCCAGCTTGCTTAAAATCATCACTGCTTAGCTCTGCTATTCTCAATTCCAACTTGGATAAAATGTCGGGACTGACGAAATTTGGCAAAATACTAATGCCTGTGGTTTGTAAGTCCTGAGCTAATTTCTCGAACGGAAATTCTAAGTCTAAATCTAACAATAGCGGTGCCTCTAAAAAAGGTCTTTTTACCCCTTTGTTTGGTACCGATCCAGCGAGTTAATTTTACCTTGTCGATAAGCGAATTTTGTTAATGATGTTTTCGCTGGCGGCTTCGATTAAATCAAGCACATGTTCAAAACCTTGTTCACCACCATAATAAGGATCAGGCACTTCATGCTCACTCATGTCACCAAACGCTAAAAACAGCTGAACTTTATGCGCCAAGCCGGTAGGACAAATAGAGAGTAGATCGCGGTAATTTGAGTTGTCTGCGCACAAAAGTAAGTCGTAATCTTCAAAATCGCTGGGTTTTACTTGTTGCGCTGATATGCCTGAAAAGTCATACCCTCTTGCGCTGCCTGCCGTGACACTGCGTGGATCTGGAGGGTTACCTTGATGATAGCCAATGGTGCCAGCGGAATCGATACGGGTTGTTAACTCTGTTGCTGCGAGTTTGTGCTTTAATACCGCCTCCATAGTTGGAGAGCGGCAGATATTACCCATGCAGACGACTAAGATACTAGAAATTGCGCTCATATTGTTGTCCTTCAAGTACGCTTTTATACCAATAGTATTTATTCTCCAAGTCTACCGATTTTTTAATTCAGAGCAAAATATAAGATTCCGGCTAATACCAGTAGTATTCATTCACCCAGTCTAGCGATTTTTTTAGAGCAAAATATAAGGCGTCAGCTAATACCAACTTTATTAGGACGCCAAATTTAACTCGTTAGTTTGGAAGGTTTTCGTGAGGACCAAATACCTCATAGAATATTTGCTCGGTTTGTACACCGGCATTCATCAGTTGGGTTTTGATAAAGCGCATAAAGGCAACCGGGCCGCATAGGTAGAACTCTCCGTCTGTTAGCGGCAAAGTATCTTTGATTGCGTTGATATCCATCAGTCCGGAATGCGTATCGTCGGCTTCTGACTCCAACCAAGTAACCACATTAAAATCTCGGATATTGCTACCAAGCTCATTGATTTCTTGGTTGAAACCTAAGTCACTGTGAGTTTTATTCGCGTGTAAAAAGTGTGCTTCGACTTCAGGTGAATGTTGGCTATGAACACCAAGCATGCAAAGCATAGGGGTTATTCCAACCCCAGCGCTAATGTATACCTTTGGACTGGCTGTGTGTTGTCTGACAAAGTCTCCAGCTGGTGGAGTGAGCTTGAGGGTGTCGCCCGCCTTAAGTGTATGAAGATATTGCGATACGGTACCGTCGTGTTTAGTAGAGATCCTAAGGTACGAACCATTGGGCGCAGCAGACAAAGAGTATTGGCGGATCTGCTGAAACCCTGCCACTTCTTTTGGTACAAAGACAGAAACAAATTGTCCTGCTTGGTAATGAGGTAGGGCTTTACCGTCGACAGGCTTGAGATAAAAGCTTTTAATATTTTCAGTATTGCTTATCACCTTTTCAATTGTAAATTCACGCGTTCCTTGCCACCCACCTTGCTGCTCAAGCGCGGTTTGGTACAGGCCATGCTCTGCGGTGATAAATAAATCGGCTAAAAACTGGTAGGCACTAAGCCAAGCTTGCTCTATTTCGTCTGTGAATTGCTCGCTGAACTCGGCTTTGAGCGTTGCAATTAAATGCCGGCCAACAATAGCGTATTGCTCAGGTAAAATCCCAAGGCTAACGTGCTTATGGTTGATACGTAAAATGGCGTCACTGAGTACCTCTGGTTGATCAATGTAATTGGCATAGGCCGCTAATGCTGCAAATAGTGCCAACGGCTGTTTTCCCGAAGCCTGATGGGATTGGTTGAATACCCCTTTTAACTCTGGGTGTTGATTGAACATGCTATGATAAAACTTGGCGGTGATCTCGGGACCGACTTGAGCCAATAGCGGTGCACTTTGTTTTACCAACTCAATCGTATTTTGGGTAAGCATTAATATCTCCTGTTTGAGAGTAGAGTTAACCTATTCGCCCATCGACGCGTTTTTGTATCAGCATGGGCGCGAAGGTTATGGAAAAAAGCATAAAACCAAAAACCCAAGCCACGGCACTTAACAGCCATGCATTGTGCGGGTTTATAAAATGAATAAGGAAGGCGCGGATAAGACCTGATACCGCGATACAGATAAATGCCAGTGTAGTTGTCGCGCTTACCTGTAATAGCCGGCCTGTGTGGCCCAAGGTAACGCGAGTCATCATGGCTAAGATCATTAATCCCATGCCATTAATTGCCACTAAGTGAAGGTGGCTGCGCAAATGCTCTGGTGCAAAGGTGTTGTTGTATGCGCTAAGTATTAAACCCACTGCGATTGCACAATATGACAGGTACAGTGACCAAAGCAGTGGTACGTTAAATAATTTACCGTTAAACCAATAAATTGCTCTTATCGAATGCAGTAGCCCAAGGAGCAGAAGTGCAGCACTTAAATAGTGAGTATTTTGCATCGTAAACTGCAGGATATAGGTGAAAACGCAGATGATGGCGAGGTAAAAGATCGCCCTGTCTAACCTTGGAGTATGTGGCTTTTGTGCTTGCTGCAATCCTCGGGCAATAAAAAACGGAATAACGCGGCCACCCACCACACCAATCAACAGCATGTAAGCAATAAGTGTTGCTTGGCTTGCAGCGCTTAGCAATGAGAAGTGCTGGTTGTGAAGTAAAATTAAAAATACGATGTTGCAGCCACACAACATGCTTACAGCAAAAATAAAAACACGATTGTTTTTGGATTTTGCATCAACAATTACGGTCGTTAAATTGATTAGTACAATGAGCCAAAAACTCAGTTGTAGTAGCAAGGTGATGATGATTGATGAATTTGCCACAAAAAAGCTCAGCCTAGCGGCACACCAAATAATACAGAGTGACAGCAGTGCGCCACCATGTAATGTCTGTCTTTGTGTCCAATTTTTTGCAGCGGTTAGCAAAAATCCGGCGACGACAGCACCGCCAAAGCCAAATAGCATCTCGTGGGCGTGCCAATAGGTCGCTGGGTAATCATTACGCCAAACAACATTGCCATTGAGCAATAAAGCCCACACAGAAATACTCACGACAGCGAATAAGCCCGCGAGTAAAAATAGCGCTCTAAAGCCGAGCATCAACACGGGCCAAGTAGATGGTAAATACCAACACACGGCTTTTGGACTGGGCTCTTCTAGCTGGATTAAGCTCATTTACTTAACCTCCAAACCTAGGTGGTATAGACAGACAAGGCGGATGACGTAGGCAAGCTTAATCAAGGCGGCCAATACTATAGTACTAATATGTGCTGCAATTTGTGAGAAGAGGCTGAAGCTTTCAACGCTAAAAAAACTCACTTGCAGTGACAGCATAAACGCTGCGAGTGAAGTGAAAATGGCGATGTTGCTATATCTTAAAAGTTGGTATGCACGGCTCATCGTTAACTCTGCGAATGTTGATATATAGACTGCACATTGCAGGTGTCACGCCAACTTTAAAATGCTATATAAATCATTGTATTAGTATTCTATTATTGATGTTTGAGTCAAATTGACCTATCTTAATTAGTGTTTATTTGAATAAATTGAGTCTTTTTGACATGAATTCGTTAGCGCTCTCCAAATTGCTTGAGCTTAGTATGTCGTTATCACGACTTTCGTTGGCGCAAGAGGGTCGCGAGGTTAAGCAATACGCTAAGTCCTTGCTTTCAGCATTGAGTCAATCTGTTACCGCTGATGCCATCGCCATTCTTTATGGCGATCAGCATGCATTAACTATCCTAGCTTGCAATGGGTTGAGTGCGGACGCTGTTGGGCGGCAATTTTTGCTTACAGAGCAACCTAGATTGATGTCCATTTTCGAGTCTGACGAACTAGTTAGTTTTCCTGCCAATAGCGACTTACCTGACCCTTACGATGGTCTGTTGCTCGCCGAAGAAAGTCGCTTACCAGTGCATGCCTGCATGGGATTTAAGGTCGCGCTGCAAAGTAGCATCTTATTGGTGACGTTTGATTGTCTTAAACCGGATAGCTTTGAGCACTTGTCTGAGGTTTATATGAAAACCCTACAAGCAATTGTCTCAAGTAGTGCATTACGTATGTTTGAGGCTGAGCGCCTCTATGAGCAAGCACGTGCATCTACACTTACCCAATCTCAAAAGTCCGTTAAAAAGCAAATTTTAGTAGGAGAGAGTGCGGTGATGCACTCGCTTAAATCAGAAATTGAACTGGTTGCTGGTTCTGAATTTAATGTGCTTATTCAAGGTGATACGGGAACGGGTAAAGAGTTGGTAGCAAAACACGTACATTTTAATTCCCAACGAAATGACAAACCGTTTATACAAATTAACTGTGCGGCGCTTCCTGACTCGATAGCAGAAAGTGAACTCTTTGGTCACAAAAAAGGGGCGTTTACTGGGGCCGATAAAGACCGGTTAGGCAAGTTTGCAGCCGCGGACGGCGGCACGCTGTTTTTGGATGAAGTTGGCGAACTGAGTTTGACTTTACAGAGCAAACTATTACGTGTGCTGCAAAGCGGTGAGGTGCAAGCGGTAGGTGCTGACCGCATTCATATTGTGGATGTTAGAGTGGTTGCTGCGACTAATCGTGATTTAAAAGAAGAGGTGAGACGCGGAAAATTTAGGGCTGATCTTTATCATCGCTTGAGTGTGTATCCTTTATTTGTTCCTCCACTGCTCGAAAGGCTAGATGACATCCCGCTGCTGGTTGGGTTCTTTTTAGAGCAGCTAAGAGGCACGCTCAACGCAAAACAAGTGGTGATGGATAGGCAAGCACTCAGTCGGTTAATGCATTACGATTGGCCGGGTAATGTCAGAGAGCTTGAACATTGTGTCAGTCGTGCAGCGTTAAAAGCTAAGCATCAACAGTGGCAGGCTAATATCATTGAGATCCATGACATAGACATCGCGCCTAAACACCATCAACAAATTCAGCAGGCTGAGTGCATTACCACGCAAGAGAAAGCACCTCCTGTTGCCATGAAATTCGCCGTTGAGCTACTACAAAAAGACATGATCGTTAACGCGATGGAACGTCATGGGTTTAATTGGTCGGCAGCTGCGAGAGAGCTGGAAATGGATAGAGCAAATTTAGTTCGACTAGCAAAGCGTTTAGGGTTGGATGTTAAAAAGCAGTTGAGTTAAGCAGCCGGAGCTGCTTTTATAAATTTCAATAAGTTAGCATGTTTCTTATTCTGAGTTTTGATTGAATACAAGCCGTTCAAAAAATGAAACCCTAAATGTAATGAAAATTGTTATTAATACTCTTATAAGTTGTTTATTTTAAAAGGGTATATTAAGAAAACTGTTATTTTTATTTAATCTTGCGAAGAATAAATATTGAACTAGGGTTATAGGGCGTCACTCGACATTATTAGGGGGCCCTATGCAGGGTAATAAGCAAGTCATAACAGCGCTAAATCAAGTGCTTACGCTAGAGTTAACATCGATAAACCAGTTTTTTCTACACGCAAGAATGTTCAAAAATTGGGGTCTGGAAGAGCTAAACGAGAAAGCGTATAAAAAATCTATCAAGGATATGAAGCAAGCTGATGATCTTATCGAGCGCATATTATTCCTTGAAGGGTTACCAAACCTCCAGCATTTAGAAAAGCTACGAATAGGTGAGCACACCGAAGAAATGATGGCGTGCGACTTAGCGTTTCAACTCGATCAGCTTCCGACATTGCGCGATGCAATTGCGCTGTGTGAACATGAACAGGATTATGTTAGTCGAGAGCTACTTGAAGATATTCTTGAATATGAAGAGGGCTATGTGGATTGGCTCGAAACACAACACTTCTTAATCAAAAATACTGGCATTGAAAACTATCTGCAATCGCAGATTGAGGGGTAAGTTATGCAAGGCAATTCTACCGTTATCGACTTACTCAACAAACAACTTACGCTTGAGCTTTCTTCGATGGATCAATATTTGGCGCATGCCAAAATGTATGAAGATTGGGGACTGGAGAAGCTACACCATAAGTTATCTCACGAATACGAAGAAGAGCTCGATCACGCTAAGCGGATCACGGAGCGCATTTTGTTTTTGGAAGGCACGCCAGATACCGCTTCTCGTGCGCCGATCCACGTCGGTACTGACGTGAAAGAAATGCTAGAAAATGATTTGGCTGCGGAAATTCTGGTAAAAGATCACTTGAAAAAGGTGATAGCAGTGTGTGAGCAAGCGCAAGATTATGTTACCCGTGAAATGCTCGAAACCCTGTTAGATGACACCGAAATGGATCACATTTATTGGCTTGAACAGCATATCAATTTAATCAAACTAATTGGTTTACCAAACTACATTCAGAGCCAACTTGCTAATAGCCCTGAATGATCCCAACCACCGCGCCTATCTTTGGGTGCGGTTTCTTTGTGTGCCATGCATTGTCTTGCTAATTTATAACGAGCAAGGTATTCGCTATAGAATTAAGCAATCACAATGATTTGAACTAAAGTTTAGTTATGTATTGAGTGATTAGTAATACGATGAAAATATTATTACTGTTTTTCTGCCTCCTGAGCTCGGTTTGTCTTTCAGCAAACTCCAAGCAAGTGCTTCGTATTTATCATGACGCTGATTATTCTAATTTAAATGAGTCAGCCGAAGCGATAAAAATGGGATTTCTAACCGCATTAGATGAAGTAGATAATCAAATCCAAGGTTATAAGGTTGAATTGGTGGCCAAAGACCATCGTGGTAATAGTAATCGTAGTTTGCTTCACTTTAAGCAATTTTTAAAAGACCCGAATGCCTTACTCGTGCTTGGTGGTGTTCATTCTCCTCCTTATATTAAATTTCGTAAATTTATCAATGAGAGTGAAGCGCTGCTGTTGGTTCCTTGGGCCGCTGGTGGGCCAATTACAAGATACCCGAGTAAGGATAATTGGATTTTTAGGCTTTCTGTGGATGACACCAAAGCGGGTAAAGTACTCATCAATTATGCAAAGCAACAAGGTTGTGTTGCTCCTCATTTACTCCTTGAGGATACCGCATGGGGGCGCTCTAATTACGACACATTGCTAGAGGAATATAAAACGGCCAAGCCTAACAACGCGCTGCCTGTATCTTGGTTTAACTGGGCAACACAAGAGAATGAAGCACGGATCATGGTCCATAATATTATTGAAAGTGAGCCGCAATGTATCATTTTTGTTGGTAATGCGATTGAGGGCGCAGAGTTTGTAAAAGCCATGGCAAGTATTGACGAGGCGCAGCGCCTGCCCATTGTTAGTCATTGGGGGATAACTGCGGGTAACTTTTTTAAAGTGGTTGGGGATAAGCTATCTGCAGATGTCTCATTGGCGGTCCTACAAAGCTGTTTTTCTTTTGAGAATAAACCATTAAGTGCGTTTTCGGCACGGGTATTTAATCGTGCAAAACAGCTTTTCCCGACCGAGTTTGCCAAGCATGGATTTGTTCAAGCAGCTCCCGGATTTATCCATGGCTATGACATTGCCAAGCTTCTTATTGCGGCAGCGGAGCAGATAAAACTGACAGATTCAGTCGCCACCAACAGAGCCTTATTAAAAAGCGCATTTGAGGATTTGCAATCGCCGGTCAGCGGCCTAGTAAAAATGTATCAACGGCCTTTTAGTGTCTGGAGTGATAAAAATGATTCAGCCCATGAAGCGCTAACCGTGCAAGACTTGTGTATGGGGCAATACCAGTCTAATGGCAGCATTAAACTAGTTTATAGTTACCCGGGGTCGCATTGAAAACTAAACTTACCTTAACGAGTAATCGCGCTTTTTACACCTTTTTAGGACTAACGGCTATCGTTTCACTTTTGCTCAGTGCACTTTTTGTTGGGCTGAGAGCAAACGTCATTGTCGAAGACTTAGTAAGAGAAACAAATGAAACCCAAGCTCAACTCGCAGTTAACAACTTAACTCAGTATCTTGAGAGCCGTAAGCAGATACTCTCTGATCTTTCTCTACATCCTATTATCGTAAATGGTGCGATGGGTACAGGGCTCTCCGCTGCTAAGCTACGAGACTTTATGCGCAGTTTTCAAATTATAGGTAGAGAAGAAAAGTTAATGGTGATCAATGTATTGGGCGATGTTGTTTACGCAAACTTTGATTCTCATGAAGTGTTAGACCAAAAACCAAAGTGGCTCGATAAAGTGATCAATGCAGAGTTGGTCAGTGCGATAGATCTCACTCAGGTTGGCAACCTGCACTATTTCACAATAGCAGTACCGATTTACTATAACGGCTTTGCTGAGGGAGCACTTATTGGCGAATTTTCTACGAGTTTAGAGAGTCTGCTTAGCTCCTCATCATCCACATCTTTTCATAGCATTGGTTTAAAAGGCAGGTGGATTAACTTTTCTAACACCCAAAAAGTTGAAACTTACTTTAGTGTAAGCAGTCTCGATGTTGGCTCCACCGATTTAGTATTAGACTATCGAGTAGAGAAAAGTCAGGTCACTGACGAAGTGAAAATATTTGTGTGGGATCTTATTGGTGCTATTGCTTTTGGGCTATTCCTATCATTTGGCTTGCTCTATTTGTTTGGTAAGCAACTTCTGTTAAATCCATTCAAAAAACTAGAAGAATCGAGGACAACACTCAAACGCAGTGAAGAGCGATTTAAACTTGCAATATTTGGTAGCGATGATGGCCTTTGGGACTGGGATCTTGAGCGGAATGCGGTGTTTTATTCAGATAGATTTAAATCTTTACTAGGCTTTTCGCAAGAGACACAAGCTTTATTCTCTGCGCATATTTCTAGTTTATTTGACCGAGTCCACCCTGCAGATCTCCCCAATTTAGAAAACTCAATTAAGTTTCATATGACGGAAGAAGAGCCTTTTGGTGTCGAGTGTAGAATAAAAACGAGGCAAAACAGCTATCGCTATTTTTGGCTAAAAGGTGCCGCGGCGCTTAAAGATGGACAAGCGAAGCGGATAGTTGGCTCACTTTCGGATATTACCGATCAAAAGCTTCATCAAGAAGCGCTGAAAAAGGCCAAGGAACAAAATGATTTACTCGCTCAAGCAATAGAGTGCGCAAATGTCGGCATAACGATTGTTGACGCGACTAAGCCTGAATTGCCAATCGTATTTGCGAATAAAACATTTCAACAAATCACCGAATATGGTGATGAGGTACTGGGTGAAAACTGTCGTTTTTTGCAAGGTGAACATACCCAACAGCAAGCGTTAGAGGAAATCAGGGAAGCAATAATAGCTCACGAATTCGTCAAAGTTGAATTGATCAATTACACCAAATCTGGAAAGGCATTTTGGAATAGTTTACAGATCTCTCCGGTGTTCAACGAACAAAATCAATTAACTGCATTCGTTGGCATCCAACAGGATATTACCGCTGCTGTTGAAGCGAAAAAAGAGCTAGAACAAGCGAAGCAAGCGGCGGAACAGGGCGCGCAAGCTAAAAGCGAGTTTTTAGCGTCAATGAGCCATGAGATCCGCACACCAATGAATGGTGTAATAGGCATGTTAAGTCTGCTAGAAGATGAGCACCTTACTCAAACTCAACTACATAAAGTGAGTCTAGCAATGGGCAGTGCCAAGTCGTTATTAAATCTCATCAACGATATTTTAGATTTTTCTAAAATTGAGGCGGGTAAGCTTGAACTTGAGTCACTAGATTTCGATGTTAGGGCATTACTTGGCGAATTGATTGAATCCGTTGCGTTGCAAGCACAGAAAAAGGGACTTGAACTTATTCTAGATGTAACCCAACTTGAAAAGCCATTGGTGCAGGGGGACCCGAGCCGCATTCGACAAATAATCACCAACCTAATTAGTAATGCAATCAAGTTTACCGAGCAAGGCGAGATCATCATCCGAGCTTGGTTTAGTGAAGTGGATAATAAACTGAGATTTCATTGCTCAGTTGAAGATACCGGCATAGGGATACCAGAGGACAAAGCGGATAGGCTTTTTGCTAAATTCTCTCAAGTTGATGCCTCTACGACTAGAAAGTATGGAGGGACTGGACTGGGGCTTGCCATTGTCAGACAACTCTGTGAATTAATGGATGGCGATATCGCCGTTAGTAGTCGGTTTGGACATGGTAGCCAATTTGAATTTTTCGTGACGTTGATCCATGGCGATAATACTCAATTCGAAGCTGCAAAAATTGATTTACAAGGGATAAAAATACTCCTAGTTGACGATAACCTCTCAGCCTTGACGAGTTTGGAATCTCAATTGAGGCACTGGGGGGCGGATGTGTATAAAGCCAGCTCTGGAATACAAGCACTCTCGCTGTGTGAAGCTGAATACCAACGTGATAAAAATGTGTTTGATATCGCCTTACTGGATATGACGCTTAGAGGCATGTCGGGTGAGCAGCTCGGCGCTGCACTAAAAAATGATAAGCGATTCAAAGCGATAAAACTTATCATGATGACGCAAATGGGTACCAAGGGGGATGGCCAGTTTTACGCGGAGCGTGGCTATTCAGGCTATTTTCCAAAGCCCGTGACAACTAAAGACCTTTTTGATGCGTTAACCATTTTAGCTGAAGATGGCAAGGCGCTGGCGAATGCGAAACCACTGGTTACGAGTCACTATCTGAAACTGGTAAGAAAGGCGAACGAAACCGAATTTACGTGGCCAAAACCTTGTCGTATTCTACTGGTTGAGGATAACAAGGTGAACCAAGTTGTCGCATTAAGTATGCTCAAAAAATTGGGGATAACCCATATTGAAGTTGCCGAAAACGGACTGCTTGCCATTGAACTGCTCAAGTCACATCAAGATGAATGTCAATTTGAGCTAATCTTAATGGATTGTCAGATGCCTGAAATGGATGGCTATCGGACTACCGAGTTAATCCGAGACGGAGCCGCAGGTGAGAGTTATCAGGGAGTAAAAATATTAGCCATGACAGCCAATGCAATGTCCGGTGATAGAGAGAAGTGTTTAAATGCAGGCATGAACGATTACCTCACGAAGCCCATTTCGGAAGTGCCATTGAGCGAGAAACTACAATATTGGCTATACAAAAGCGAATACGCTTCCACAGACGATACAGAAGAAACGACTTAAGGGGGTAACTGAAGCAAATTGGCAATATTTTCTATCTATGATAATCTTTACTGTATATAAAAACAGTTATCTGAATTTGTGTTGAGAAAAGAATTACCCGCCAAATATTACTTAAGCCACTTTAGTGAGCTTAGCGATTATTTACTTAAAGTATGTCAACCGCTATTAAGTAGTGCTCAGCGTGAGCTGCTGGCTGAGCTACACCGCTTGCCTGAAGATGAATTGTGTTTGTTAGTGCGGTTTATTTCCCGCAAAATTCCTTTTCTGGATATCAATTCACTGCGCTACGAAGAGATCAATAATATTTGTGAAGTCGCGTTTTCATTAAAAGCAAAGGGATTACTTCGTCAGGTACAACAAGACGACTTTCAAGCGCTGCTGCATTGCTTAACTAAACCATGTTTAATTGAACTTGCCGAGCGAGAGAATTTAACTACACTGCCAAATAAATCGGCAAAAAAATCGCTCTGGGTAGCGTATATCAATCAATCTGTCTGCGTTGAACATCTAAATACACAAGAATACCTATCCCAGTATCTCACGCTCTCATTTCAAGCCGATATCGACTACTTTCTATTTTTGTACTTTGGCAAGGTAGGCTTTAGCTTAGCGCAATTTTCGATGCGAGATCTTGGTGTAATGAATACCAGGAGCGCTGACGCCGCTTACCATGCACATTTTGAGCAAAAAGCAGAAGCCGTGAGCGCGTTTTATTATGCAAATGCACTCAGTGAGCTCAAAAATGCCCCTGAAGATGAATTAGTGTGGCGTGCTAGACAGGCCGCAGCGCAACAATTGCCAAAGGTTGATGGGCAATATGCTGTGACTGCACATGCAAAGTACCTGTTAACGCTTGCCAGAAAGTTAGGTCCTGAATTTTCCCATTTTAAAACCTTACTAGGTATGACTGAGCACCCTCAAGCTTGTGAGATGTTGATACGACATAATTATAAACAAGGTGAAGTTGAGCTGGTGCGAGAGCAATTAGAGCGCATTTTGCAGGGGGAAAGCGATGAAACATTGATGATCTTCGCGGAAGACTTTTATCAGCGTAAATTTAACCAAAAGCGCACTTCTGTACTTACGGATATGCTAAGAAAAAGTCAACCAGCGATCCAAATTGATGAGGCTTTTAAGGGACAAACAGAAGCTGGCGTCATTGCTTATTATAAACGGCATGGCATCGAGGCCTATCATGTTGAAAATGAAATTTGGCTGGCCTTATTTGGATTGACCTTTTGGCAAGAACTCTTTTATCACCCAAAAAGTATCGTTGCTAATGGGTTTTCTAGAACTCCGCTGGCGTTAAAAGAAAATCGCTTTTACAACGAATTTGAGGAGGAGATTGAATGTCGCTTAGCGAGTTTTACAGATACTTCTGCTTGGGTGAACTGGCTTCTACGCCAGATGAGCGAACATTACGGAGAAGCTAATCGGTTGTTTAATTGGCATGATAAGATGCTCGACTCAATAAAAATATTATTGTCTTACTTGTCAATTGAGGATGTCAAATCTGTTTTAAGGCTAATGTGTAGTGATTTTCATCTGATGAAATCTGGTTTTCCCGACCTGATGATAGTCGACGAAAAAGCGGGCTTAAGGTTTGAAGAAATCAAGGCACCTGGAGATAGTCTTAGCCGAAGTCAGCTAGTTAACATTTCTAAACTCTTGCAATGTAATATTCCCACGCGACTGCAAACCGTTGAATGGCATATTTGCAAAGAGCAACCTTATGTCGTTGTTGATATTGAAACCACCGGTGGCAACAAAGAGTTTGATCGCATTACCGAGGTAGCCATGGTAAAAGTGGTTAACGGCGAGGTCGTTGCTAAATGGCAATCACTTGTTAATCCGATGCGTCGTATCCCACAAAAAATCACTGAACTGACAGGGATCACTCAAGCAATGGTGAGTGATGCTCCAAGTTTTTTTGAAATTTTGGAGCAAGTTGAGCGGTTTAGCCAAGGTGCTATTTTTGTCGCGCATAATGTGAACTTTGATTATGGCTTTATTCGGCAGGAGTTTGCTCGAGTCGGCCGAGAGTTTACTCGTGCGAAGTTATGTACTGTGCAGTTAGGCCGAAAGTTTGTGCCGGGCCTGCGCTCATATGCGCTAGGGGCATTTTGCCAAGCGATGAATGTACCTTTGGTTAATCATCACCGGGCGATGGATGATGCTTATGCTACAGCTGAAATTTTCATTGAAATCAACACCATAAGACAGGAAAAGTAGCATGTCAGCGGTTCGTTTAATGCATCAGCAGATGGGCCTCTTTTGGGGCGCAGGCGTGTGGTTAGGGGCGCTTTGCGTATCTAAGCTACCTTGGCAAGCGGTTATTTCTGCAGCGGTGTTGTTGGTTATTAATTTATTTATATTTGCACTTTTTTGGTGGGATAAGCGCGCTTCAACGCTTGCTCAATCACGCATTCCTGAGCGTAATTTACTACTGTGTGGGTTACTTGGGCTCAATATTATCACACCAGTGGCAATGTATATGCTCAGGCATAAAACCATCAAACCTAGTTTTAATTTTAAGTTGTTGATGGTGCTCATAATGCAGACTATTGTATTCGGTATGCTGTTTATTTGGTTATTTATATAGGCCCTAATAAGCTAATAGAATTTTTTATTGATAAATTTTCTTTATTGACTAATTATCAGTAGGATAATTGGTATCAATGAGAGAACAATAATGAACAAACTAGAGACGTTATTAAGTCAGTATGCCATGTATCATCGCAGCAAAAGAAACATTCTGACTCACTTTTTTGGGATCCCGTTAATTGTCATTGCTGTTGTGGGTATGACTTTTATCCCGCTATTCAGTGTATCAGGAGTGACCATCACCCTTGCCGCGCTGATAGGGGTCGTTTTATGTGGCTATTACCTGATGCTATCCCCCATTTTTGGGCTCATGATGAGCGCCATCATACTGGCTTTTTATTTTCTTGTTCAAACGTTGAGTCCGCTCATCGTTAATGCAGGAATAATGACGGTATTGTTTTGGGCTGGTGTTTTCTTTGTAGGTTGGGTGTTACAGTTTATAGGGCATTATTTTGAGGGAAAAAAGCCTGCGTTTGTCGATGATTTGATTGGTTTAGCAATTGGACCACTGTTTGTACTTGTAGAGCTTTTATTCGTATTGGGGCTATGTAAAGAGCTCGAAAGCAAAATAGTGAATAATGCTGGAGAGTATAAGGCATAGGTAAATAGTTGGGCAGAAATGCTATTTCTGCCCAACTAACAATATCGCTTAAGTTGTCATGCGAGTTTCTAATTTAGAGCCTTTTATTATCGTGATATCTTGGCAATTCAATCTTACTCGACCACAGCGAGTTTCTAATAAAAAGGTTGCTTCTGGGTAATCTTCGCCACCAGAATCGACAAATTGCTTGCGTGCGCGGTGAACCATAATGTTCATATGGTTTGTTTGTACGCCGAGTGCTTTTGCTAAGTCATCGCGGTAAACCCAACCTTGAACATCCGATTCAAGGCCAGCATCTTTATCTTGGATCCGAGTTCTGGCAAGCAGCAACAGTAAGTAGTGATGACTTCTGACACCTAAATCTAGGTGTTTATCGTCAACACTTAGTGTTAATTGGGTATCTTCTTCGTCTTGACTTACATTGAACTCTAGCGCCATTGGCTTGGCAGCTTTTTGGCATTCAAGGTGCTTAGTTACAGCGATTGTCGTGGCAGAAAAAAACATCCATTGGTCGTTCATCAGCGATACAATACTGCCATCTATTAAGGCTTGTCGATCTGAGGTATTGAGATCTTCTAAAAACCAATAGTTGAGCAATTTATCATAGTAAATGATGTGTTTAGGATCATCTTCACTAGGAAGTAGAAGTTGATTCGTTACTTCTACTACTTTTTGGTTGTTTGACTGAGAAACTAGATATTGACACTCTGTTTGCAAGTTCGCCGCCACAAACGAGTTTTGACCAGGTGCTGCAAAATCAATCTTATCATTTTCGAATAGCTGATACGGCAGGTTCTTGTCGAGCTTTTTATCGTTTATCCAGATGCCGTTTGTACTCACATCTCTGATAAACCATTTGTTTTCATTGAGTTCGATAATGGCGTGATGTCGCGATACTCCCGGCTTGTCTATCAAGGTATCTACACTATATTTATAGCGGCCTACCGTATGATAGCTTTTAAGATAGACTCGTTCGAGTTTCTGTTCGTCGATTAAATAAGCCATAGTTAGTTCCGTATAACTTTGATGAAAATTACATGCTTATACAAAATAGATATCACAATTCAGCAAGGCGTAAATTTCATCTATATCAATGTATAAGTGCCGTGAAGCATACAATTTTATTTCCTTCTACTCAATGATAAAGACCCACGAGGTGGGTCTCGTTGAGGGAAGAATTCACCAGTACTTATCGTACCGGCTTGGTCTAATTTGGAATTACAGTTTTTCTAGTTTGACGCGGAACTCCAATGCCTAAACCAATTGTTTGATATTAGGGTGATAAATCCTAGCAAACATCTTCAGTCTAATTCGTTTGCTTAAATTTAGCTATTACACGGCATTACACTGAGATTACAGGAGTTTTAGACTTCATTGACTTGAATATATTCACTGTATAAACCATATTTTAATTAGAGAGGAGTGAGGTTAGCTCTCATGTGCTCGAGTTTTCGTAATCTCTCTTACTTTTCCAGTTACCTAAAATAATTTTTTACTGCCTTTGCACTGGTTGTTCTTTTTATTTTTAGTTGTGGATTGTTCACAGCAACATAAAAACCAGACTTTCGAAGAGCTTTATAGAAGCAGGAGTATAAAATGGGCCAATACAAAGCGTTAAAAACCGTTAAGTTGGAAGGGGTATTTCAGCTTTGTGATCACTTCGATTCAGAACCTTTAAATATGGACAGTAGTGCGATTAAGGTGGTGACTGACTTTACTCGCAGGCAGCCTCAGGTGATAGCAAAAGACGTCGATATTGATCATGCTTTATACATGATGAAAAATGGCCATGTGCGCTCAAAGCTCGTTGTCGACGAAGATGATAATTTCTTGGGAGTGGTAAACTGTCGCGACCTTACGGGTAGAAAGGTCTTAAGTGTTGCCCAGCGAAAGCAGGTGTCGAGAGAAGATGTGTGCGTTGAAGATGTGATGGTGAGTAAAGAAGAGCTCTACGCTGTTCCCTATGAAATGGTTGCTAAAAGTACAATAGGAGATGTGCTTGAAACCTTACAAAGTTTAGGATTGCAGCACGTTTTATTGGTTGGTTCGGAAGGGCTCAGAGGTATGATCTCAGCTAGTGACATCGCAAGAGCATTGCATATTCCAGTGAGTATTTTGCAAAAACCGACTTCATTCAAAGAAATCTTTGGGGTTGTTAGCGGTAAGGAAGACTTAGCGAATTAGGTTTTATTATAACAGGTCGTGTTGTTTTCACCGGAAAAGTTTAGCGCTTAACAATATGACAACTTGGTAGATCCTGTTCATTCTCCTAGCTCCTAGGTGTGGTTTTTAACAAACCACACCTTCTGAAACCTTATAGGCTTTCGTTTTGTAGGTATTTAATGGCCCCTCTAATTGCTGCCACTTGACCCGCGATACAGTTTTCTGGTGTTGCGTTTTGACCATCAGGGTAAACTTCTGTTGTTGTTACAAAAGCGGCATTTGTCATACCCATACATAAACCTAGCGCAGTACCGTCATAATTAATCACACCGTGCTGTTCTAAATCAACACCGATTAACTGCCCATGGTCATCTGCATCAGCAATCTGTGTTACCGCAGCTACTTCTTCGATAATACGTTTTTGAAATTTAGCTTCCGGTTTTTGTGTATGTCCGACTAAATAGAAACCGTCAGGAATGTTCCAATTATGATTCTCTTTACCATCTCTTGCTGCCAATGCTGGGCGGAATTCTGAGTTGTCGGAATCTGTGGTTTCGTGTAAATCAACATGACACAGAATATCCGCTGCTTTCTTATTGACAAAGTCTATTGCTGATCGAGACTCAGGCGCTGGACTATCCGCATAAAAAGAGCGATTAGGGTCAACGGCTTCTGGGTTCCAGCGGTTTATCGTTTCATAGCCCCAAGGACTCAAGCAAGGCAAGATAATGAAATTATAAGCCTGTTCATATTGTTGTGCTTCTGATTTGGCAAAAGCAAGAGCACCATGTACACCGCTTGTTTCGTAGCCATGCACGCCACCGGTAACCAGTATGGTCGGTTTGTTTTGCTGCCAGTTTTTTGTTGTTAATGCATATAGAGAATAAGTTTGGTTGGGGTAGTCAAGCTGACCATACTCGGTGACGTCAAAAGTGTGCTTGAGCGCTTCTATTTGAGTTACGACTTCTTCAGAATATGAGCGTTTTATCGATTGGTTTTCTAACCACAATGTTTTTTCTTTTGAAGTCCAAGGTACGCCGAGCGTACCTATAGCATATTGTCTTTGCATAATAACCTCGTTATAAGTTTAGGTTATCTTACTCAATGCCTCGTTTTGAAAGCAACTTTATGAGACTTACTACACGCGAATAAGGATAGAATTAAATGTACCCGAGTAGTTTAAGGCTATGTTGTTGCGCAAGATTGGGTTTGAAAGACCAGATCCTTAGTTCTCCGGTTGTAAGATAAAGTTTGGTGTAACTAAACCATAGTAATCCTTCTACGGAAATTTTTTCCACTTCTTCTGCTGGAATATAGTGCTTTTGACCTAACAAGCTGTGATAAACCACACCTTGATTGCAGATGATTACTCGGCTTTGACCACTGAATATTGCCCATAGCCCTGTAGCAATATAAAACATGATTGCCGCAGATAGCGTTAATTGGACAAACGAAATCATGCTAATTCTTTCAGACACTATTAAAGTATCTAAGATAAGCAAGCTAAGCGCGATAATAGAAAGGGAAATGAAAAATGATAAGTTCATTCCTAATTTTAACTCTTTCATTGTTGTTCCTATTTTTCTTTGATTGATTTTGAGAGTGTGCAAATTATTTCAACAAAATGAATCAATTGTGGAGGTCTAGAACTTTTCTTACTAATTCAAACTTTAAGATTGATGCTTTTTGGGGAGGCTGGTTCTTTATTCGTATGTATTGGTGCTTGTGACCAGCATACGTAACCCATTTTAGCGATACAGACCGTAATGTTGAAGGAGTTTGGATGCTTCTTATATTGTGAAAAATAAAATGTAATAAGTTGGACTCGATAGTCCTTTTGACCTTTAACAAGCTTTGGAATGAGGTGTAAATGAACTTGCACTTTTTTAATATGACAAATGGAAAAAGTTAGCATATGTTTAAACATTAGCGTTTTTTGTTCCGTCTTGAAATATCTGTGATCTTAATTTGCAGAAAAGGGTTAAGGAAGAATTATGAAATTTGAACAGCTATTAAACCACTTTGATACTGGTGTTTGCGTCGATCAGATGCAAAAAGAAGCTCTAATTGATATCGCACTATTGTTTATTGGTGTTGACGGTGTCATCAGCGAAAGTGAAAAGCATGTTGTGCGAAAGTGGGCAAAAAGCCTACATTGGAACTCTGCAATCGCATTAGACGATTATATTGAAGACAGCCTGTCAAAGTCTGTTGTTGCGATAAAAAATAATGATATTGAAGCTTATGTGCAACACCGCATGAATAACATTATTGATGAACCGATGCGTAAACTTGCGAAAGATCTAGCCGTGCGTGTTATTGAAGCTGATGGCAATGTGAAACAGGCAGAAAAGGAGGCACTCGCCATTCTTGAGGCGGAACTATAACATTGTTTTATTTGCGAACTAAGTGGACCTAATTTGTCTAGTAAAATGCTTAGGTCCACTGATATTTAAGAGTAGTTACTGATTAGGCTTTAATGTACGCATACATTAAGTCCTGTTTCACTTTGATTTCTCATGTTTGAGAAAATTGCTGTATTAGGCGCGTTTGCTGCTCGATTTGAGTCAGCAATTCTTGACTTAAAATAAAAGATTTCTCGCCGTGCTCCGTGCCTTTCTCTGCGAGCGTAGTCACGCTGTCAACGTTTATGCTTATCTGTTTTACCACACAACTTTGTTGTTCAATGGCGGCGGCAACACTGCGATTTAAGTCGGCTAGATGCATCACATGGTTTTGAATGGTATCAAGGCTTGAACCGTTATTTTTTGCAAGATCAACACTTTGATTTGATAAGCTATTACTTTTTTGCACTGACTCAACAGCGGAGCTGGAAATATCATTTAGCTCTTTAAGTAATTGCGTGATTTCTTCTGTGGAAGTTTGTGTGCGTTGTGCAAGTGTGCGAACTTCATCTGCTACAACTGAGAATCCTCGCCCATGTTCGCCCGCTCGGGCGGCTTCAATTGCGGCATTTAACGCAAGCAAGTTGGTTTGATCGGCGATAGAGTTGATAACACTAAGGATATTTTGAATTCGATCATTACCGGAGACTAAGCGGTTCACGGCATTGTTCACTTCCATTAAATGCTCATCAAGGTAGTGAATCGAGTCGATGACATCCTTTACTGCGGCTTTACCACGCCCAGCCTGTTGTTCTGAGTTATTAGCCGCATCAGCAGCGTGGTTTACGTTTTCTGAGAGCTCGTCAATCGTTTGTGAAAATTCGTCCATGCAAACGACCATTTCTTTTGCCTCGCTTGTTTGCTGCTTTAGTAGTTCAGCAACAAATTGGCCGCTTTGTGTAGTAAGTTTTGCATTTTCACTTACTCGAACGGACACGTCGTTTACTCTGCCCACCACCGCAGAAATTTTTGCCTTCTGCATTTCAAATGCTAGTGTAATATCAGCAACCCGATCGCGAGATTGACCGTATACCACAGACATTAAATCATTATCAAAAATCGTTTTGGCTTGTGTGAGCAAAGCTTTATATTTAGAGCGAAAACGTGCGGTTAACGCAATTGTGATGAATAGTAGAGTCAAAGGTAGCAGCGTAAACCAATGGTTGTTTAATAGCGATGCTAGAGGCAAAGTTATCGCGATGAAAAGCAATAACATAAATGAGAGGCGAGTGCTGTCATAGCGACTCGTTTTTTGTTGGCTATCAAGAGTGCGATAAGCATTTTCTGCGCGTTTAATTACCTCGGGAGAAGGACAAGTTCTTACAGATTGGTATTCAACTATGTTGCCTCGCTCGTCTTTAATGGGAGTGACAAAAGCGTTTACCCAATAGTAATCCCCATTTTTTGTTGAGTTTTTAACAGGTCCCATCCAAGATTGGCCATTTTGAATGGTAGACCACATATTTCTAAAAGCCGCTTTTGGCATATCCTGATTACGAACTAAGTTGTGGGGCTGACCAAGCATTTCTTCAATGCTAAAGCCTGATATGTCACAAAAAGATTGATTTGCGTATGTAATTCGACTGTCCAGATCCGTTGTTGAAAGCAATACACTGTGCTTGCCTAACTTTATTTCCCTACCCATTATTTTTGACATTTGTTTTTTATCTCGGTAGCTAAAGACAAGGCGAAATATAAATCTAAGACTTTATAGTCAGAAGGTTTTTTTACCCGAATTGCGCTTTAATAACGTGTTTTCTGACCAAGATCAGGTTTATCTTTGGTTACCTCATTCGAGGTTAATTTGATTGTGATGCATCAATAAATTCAACCAGCTTTCATGTTATTGAGTGTAATTAAAGGTGGTATGGAATTCGCTTTAGTTACAATCATTAAGCTGAAATTGCGCTAATGTCGGCAGATTTTTCTTAGCTGATTTACTCGGTCGGTAATTTCTACTTATGTTTGTAATAAAATAGGGGGAGCCACCAGTGAAAAATGCGACACTTTACCGAATGCATACCTCATCGCACATTTGCCCTTTTGGTCTCAGAGCTAAGGATTTGCTTTCACGAGAGGGTTTTTATGTAGACGACAGAGTGCTCAAGTCAAGGGAACAGACGGATGAATTTAAAGCCACTCATAGCGTTGACACTACACCACAAATATTTATTAACGATGAACGTATTGGTGGCTATGAGGCGCTGCGTCGATATCTAGGTAAGCCGTCACATAAGGAAAAGAAAAGCGTATACTGGCCAGTACTTTCGATATTTTTAGTCGCTCTGCTGGTCACATTCGCGATACAATTTCCTGTCAATAATCTTGTGGAATGGGTAATGCCCTTTATTGGGTTTTCCATGCTGTTACTCGCGGTACAAAAGATACGCGATGTTCATAGCTTTACAAACTCCTTTATCACTTACGATTTGTTAGCGATGCGTCACCTAAAATACGCGTATGCTTACCCCTACTTAGAGTTATATGCCGGCGTTTGCATGCTAACAACTTTGCCAGCCATTTATTATGCACCAGTGGCAATATTCATAGGGTTTATAGGCGCAATCTCAGTGTTTAAGGCCGTATATATTGATAAAAGAGTGCTCAAATGTGCATGTGTTGGTGGTGACACTGATGTGCCTTTAGGTTTTATATCATTAACCGAAAATGTGGTTATGTTTGGTGCAGGGTGGCTTATGTTGCTCAGCTATTTTAAGCTAACCTAAAGTTCGAATAAGACCTGCTAGGCACTAAAGGGCTACCAACTGGTAGCCGTCACAACTAGCAACCTAGTGGTGCGCTAAGACCGCCGACTCGACCCTCAATGTCGGTGGCTTTATAGCTTGGCAGGCTAGGTAGGATATTCAGGCCTGCTCTTTGTTCTACTTCGTCAATGGTTACTTCTGTTTTGCAGTAATCAAGGTATCTTCCAGAAGTTTGCTCCATGATAAAAGCAGAAGCCTTCACATTTGAGCCAGCTATTGTGACGACGACCTTAAAATAGCCTGACGGAATAGTGTGAGATTCATCAGCACCAGGCAAGGTAGCAAAGTAATATTCATACAAGGGACCCGTGAACACATAGGCATTTTCGCCCGTTCGCACTAAACTTCTCACTGCATTCTCTAATTTAACCCATGGACCCTGATTAAGGTTTGATGATTGTGGGGTAATGTTCGAGAGATAGTTAGTATCGCTCCAATTGGATGTATTGGAAAACGACGCCAAAGGCACTTGATGACCTCTATCTGTATGGATAGTTGCCCACGCATCGCTGTAGTCACTTGGCTCTAGCGTGTATCTACTTGCAATTTTAGGGTCTGATTTCCAAGTTCTAGAACGGCTTGGTCCGTCAATTGTGCTTGGTGTGACTTTGTATGCTACCCAGTCCGCAAACTTTGTTGCGCGATTATTGCTAAGCACATATATAGGTCGCTCAACGATATCATTACTTGATGGTGTGCCAGTTGGGCAACCGTAGTTGCTACATATGTTGGTGTTTGCATTTGCAGTCGCACTGACTGCAAGCATGAGTATTGCGAATTTCATTTTAATCTCCGTGCTTAATTGAAAGTCACGCAATACTAGGTTGGTTATTTGTCAGTATTATTACCTTGATGTAAATATATTGTGTTTTTTGATTGCTGCTGTTAGTTGAAAACTACTGTGAAAGAACCGATTTATAAGGCGTTATAGCTATAAATTATGTTAAGAATCCCTCATTTTCATTTTACTAATTAACTGGAAAATAGAGGTTAGGAGCAGAGCCTACATAATGGAATAGGCACAAATAATCCAAGCCTGAGTAATGCATGCCTTTTGGTCTTGTCACGTAGAGTACTGGAAGTAGAAACTACACTGTTTGAAGTTTAAAGTGAGAGGTTGTGTCGGGAGAAAGCATTTAATAGCCGACATCAGCGATATGTTTTGGTGTTCTTATTTCGGCAAATCAATCTATTCAAGCTGAATTAGTCATCAGAGTCATTCGTTTTTGAAGGCTTTGCCTCTGACGAGGAATTTTTCTTACATTGTTTTAAGGCGTTGACATTGAAAGGAGTCGCTAGCGATGCTCATTGAGGTGAGCTTCTAGTACGTCAAAGAAAACAAAGTTCATAAGTCTGAACAGGAATAGCGAACGAAAATTGGAAAAGTTATATTACTAAGATACTAATACAGCGTATTTTACGAACGGAAATGAATGAAGTTAACTTATTGAATAGAGTGTAGAAAAACTGGTCGGCATAGCAGGATTTGAACCTGCGACCCCTGACACCCCATAAAAATTAACTGTGTTCAAACGTGTACAATCATGAACATACGTGACCCCTCGTGAGGTATCCGAATAAAACCTAACATATTGCTGTTGCTAATAATTGCGCTGTAAATTATACAGTAAGCGTCGCCTGAACCACACCTAGCTACTGAATACGCTCAGCCTATAAAGTACAGCTCTGACCTCAATTCGGAGCTGACCATGCCTAAACACAAAACCGCAGAGCAATGGCTGAAACTTATCGAACAACAGGAACTCA
>NZ_JAKKCW010000011.1:0-181530 GCF_021728455.1 Pseudoalteromonas sp. L23
GCAAACGGCCACACCCCATTCGATTATGTGATGCATTGCTTAAACGAATTAGCCCAGCCACAGTACGATATCAACAGTTTACTGCCCTGGCATGTTAGCCTCTAGGTGTAGTTAGCGGTACGCTTACGCTACGAGTAGAGCCAAATGAATCTTAAACTGTAAACTACGCTTCAATTTAACTCCTAAAAATTGAGCCGAAAAATCACTGACACCCACCGCAGACGATTTTGTGTGCTTTTGCAAAGTAATCTATGATTTAACGCTATCCTCAAAGGGTTGAGGAGACCAAACTATAGCAGCAACTCATAAACGAAAAATCAGTATAATTGACATCAGATACTACCATTATTACTCAACATGTTCAGCCGATCTTGATACTTGATTACGTGCGATATAACCGATATAAAGTACTGCGACACACAGCAACATAGGCACTGACTTTAAGTAAGCAAAATAGTCATAAAAGAAGGTTACTTCCCAGAACACCTTTGCGGTTTCTTCGTTTATACCTAAATGCTCCAGATTGCGCAGAAAGTTCTCCATTAACGCAAAAAAATCTATTAACGCTAAGGTCAAAACTAAGAAATGTAATGGCCCCTCCGCATAGTTTTTTTCAAACACAGAAGGGCTTCTTCCTCGAGTTAGAAACACTGCAAAAGCCATCCGATATTTTAGCAAAAAAAGTAATAAAAGGCTGAGTGAAAATTGAATGGTGAACGCACAGATATTCTTATGATATCCACTATCAAGAATTGGGAAAATAACATTTACCAGCGCATAAGCAACTACCGTTGAACACAAAAATACTACTACAAAGCAAAGCGTCAACAGCTGACTATTTTTGTCTTTGTAAGAGTAAAAGAACAAAACTAACAATAAGATAAATAAAGTAGATTCAAAAATAATGACGCCAAAAGCCGATCCCAAGATAAGCGTAAGAATACTGCCTTTGTTCTTCATATTGTCTGGGTATAGTCGTGAGAGCGCTTCAGTATCATCTAAAATATCGGCGAGTTTAACTCTGCAGAGATCGGCAAACCTCATTAACGTACCAAGCTTGAAGGAGCTAACGCCATTAAGGTAATTGTCTAGCGTTCGCATGCCAATCCCGAGGTGGCGGCATATATCTTCTCGCGACATTCCGCGTTGATGCTTTAGACCTTTTATTAGCAGTCCTATGCGCTGGCTTACTTCGTACTCTTCTGGCGTTTGCATCGCCTTACTATCCTTTTATATTAAACTATCAATTAGTACTGAACCTGTTATTACTAAAGTTACAGTGTAACTCTAACGTGTAGCGGAGCATTTCTTCGCGCGATAAACCCAACATAGAGTAAAGCAATGCAGAGAAAAATTGGGATTGTCTTGAGGTATTCGAAATAATCATAAAAGAATCTCACCTCCCAAAATACCTTTGCTGTTTCCTCACTAACCCCCAAGCGCTCTAAATTTCGAATAAAATTTTCCATTAGAGCCAAAAAATCGATAAGTGCTAACGTCATTGCCAAAAGATAAATTGGGGCTTCTATACCATTTTTTTCGAATACAGATGCAGATCTTCCCTGAGTTAAAAATACACTAATCGTCATTCTATGTTTAAGTAAAAACAGTAACATGAGACTAAGAGTTAACTGCAGTCCAAAAGCATAAATATTCTCAATATAATAGCTTTCAACAGCTGGGAAAATAATGAACTTCAAGAGATATGCGACAGCGACCTCAAGTGCATAAATAAAAAGGAAAATGCCTGTGATAGTTTGACTATTCTTATCTTTGTAACAGCAACAAAACAAAAATAATAGAAGGAGGAATACGATAGATTCGAAAATAAGAAAATACCCAGCAATAGATCCCAAGATTAGCGTAAGAATACTGCCCTTGTCCTTCATATTGTCTGGATACAGTCGTGAGAGCGCTTCGGTATCATCCAAAATATCAGCGAGTTTGACTCTACATAAGTCAGCAAACTTCATTAACGTACCAAGCTTGAAGGAGCTAACGCCATTAAGGTAGTTGTCTAACGTTCGCATGCCAATCCCGAGGTGGCGACATATATCTTCTCGTGACATCCCGCGTTTATGCTTAAGACCCTTTATTAATAGTCCTATACGCTGGCTTACTTCGTACTCTTGTGGCGTTTGCATCGCCTCGCTATCCTTCTATTTCCGTGATTTACTTATCGACTTATTATTACGCACTTTGGGGCTGCTGCGTATTTCTTTTCCGTGCGAGTATTCCTGCATAGAGGAGTACTAAACTAAGCAATAATGGTGCAGCCTTGAGATATCCAAAGTAATCATAAAAAAAGGTTAACTCCCAGAATACTTTAGCTTTTTCTTCATCCACTCCTAACCGATCTAGATTACGAATAAAGTTCTCTATTAACGCCAAAAAGTCTATAGCAACTAGCAGCGTAGCCAAAAAGTAGAGAGGAGTTTCAATAAGGCTTTTTTCGAAAACAGCTGCCGATTTGCCTCGAGTAATCAATACCGAGAACATCAGCCTGTACTTGAGCAGAATGAGTAGTAACAGACTTAATGATAGGTGCTGTGAAAATGCATATACATTTTGCATATAATAGTTTTCAGCTGCAGGAAAAACGACATAGTTTAGCCAGTAGCCACCGATATTAGTTAGCACGTAGACCACAACAAAAATAGCAACTATGCATTGATTATTTTTATCTTTATGTGAGTAGCAAAGCAGTAAAATTAGTAAAACTAAGAAAACGGATTCAAAGAGCATAACGGAAGCGAAAGAACCCAAAAGCAATGTTAGAATACTGCCCTTGTCCTTCATATTGTCTGGATATAGTCGTGAGAGCGCTTCGGTATCATCTAAAATATCGGCGAGTTTAACTCTGCAGAGATCGGCAAACTTCATTAACGTACCAAGCTTGAAGGAACTAACACCATTAAGGTAGTTGTCTAGCGTTCGCATGCCAATCCCGAGGTGGCGACATATATCTTCTCGCGACATCCCACGTTTATGCTTTAGACCTTTTATTAGTAGCCCTATGCGCTGGCTTACTTCGTACTCTTCTGGCGTTTGCATCGCCCCACATTTCCCTTTAACCAAACCACAAAATTAACCCAAACATTACATTTTGTTTAATATAAAGACAAGTAAATGTTCAGGGCAGTTTGTGATTAAGCGGTTCATATATTAGGATTGAGAGAAGCGAACAATATTGAATCGAAATTACAAACAAGGAAAATTAAAAATTCTTGTTCTTAAATAGTAAATTTCATCTCAGTTACAAATACTAAAACGCAGTATCACGACAAATGAGGATACTGCGCTTGCTTGGGTTTAAGGTTGGCTTTGGATTGGTTGTCTTCTAGTCCGGACAATCAATCCAACGTATAAAAGTGCAACGCACAAGAAAATAGGTACTGCTTTGAGGTATTCAAAGTAATCATAAAAGAAAGTCCACTCCCAGAAAATCTTCGCCGTTTCCTCGTTTACGCCGATATGCTCAAGGTTACGGATAAAGTTTTCTAACAAAGCCATAAGGTCTACGAACACAAGAAACAAAACCAGTAAATAAAGTGGACCTTCAGCATAATTTTTCTCAAATACAGAAGCTGATTTGCCGCGTGTGAGTAATACAGCAACTGTCATTCTATGCTTGAGTAGAAAAAGCAAGATTAAACTCAATGATAGATTTATCAAGAAAGCATAAATGTTCTGATAAAACACATTCGGTTCTGCTGGTTTAATTACTGCATCTAACACATACATGGCAACTGAAGTTATTACAAACACGAAGGCAAAACAAAGCGTAAGCATCTGACTGTTATGATCATTTTTAGACATAAAAACTAAAATAATCAGAGCTATGGGTACTGCTAGCTCTATCAAAGAGGTATTAATAAAAGTAATCGATAGTGCTGCTGCAATACTCGTTAACAAAGCTAAATTAAACAAACTTTTCATGCACCTACCTCACTTTCAGGGTTTTCAGTTGCCTGTGGCTTGGCACCATCCCCTTTACCGTAACCCGTGCCACCATAGATTTGCTCACAAACCGAGCGACAAAGAGTTTTATATGTGGGCTTCTTTTGACTCGTTGGCAACATCAGGCTATATAAACTTTTCAAGATACACCTCAACAATTCGACTTTTCTTGTGATGAGGCTTCTCGTCGATCTCCTAGCCCCTCTCCAGTGGTCATGCCTACGCCACCAGCAACTTGCTTACACAATGAGTGACTAAGGGCTATTTTTATTAGTTTTTTCTGTGCAGCCTTCATTGTTCTTTTCCTCACTATTTTCTCCATACAAGCCAGAGAGCTTATCTGTATCTTCTAAAATATCTGATAACTTTACTTTACAGATTTCAGCAAACCGAAGCAATGTCCCAAGCTTAAAGGAGCTAGAGCCATTTAAATAGTTATCCAGGGTCCTGTCACCCACACCTAAACGCCGGCTAACCTCTTCTCGGGTCATCCCTTTTTTGCGCTTTAGCCCCCGTATCAGTCGGCTGATACGTTGGCTTACCTCGTATTCTTCTGGCGTCTGCATCGCCCCACCATATCTCTCAATCACCCCAACCAAGTTAACCAAAAGTTTACATCTAGTTAAATATAAAGACAAGTAGATGACAGTACTATTTTTAGGTGCACACTCGCAAAACAACCCAAAATAGAAACAAACTTATCACTATATTTGAATTTTTGGTATCAATTGATTTAAGCAACCCTCGCTAAACCTGCTTATTTGTTGTTTTGCAGACCATTAAAATCAATAATTAAAAAACACACAAACTTCTCTATTTTTATGTGAAAATCTTCACATTATTGTGTAGGCGCAGCATTTGCTTTATTTAAAACCTGCTTACGACGCGCTGTTATTCCTGCGTATAAAACAAACATGCAGAGCAGATAAGGCACGGCCTTAATATAAGCAAAGTAATCATAAATAAAGGTCAGCTCCCAAAATGGTTTGGCAACTTCTTCATCTATACCTAAACGCTCTAGGTTACGGATAAAGTTTTCCATCAATGCGGCAAAATCAATCAAAGCTAACGTACATGCGAGTGCATAAAGCGGCGCATCTACTTGGTTCTTCTCAAAAATGCTGGCTGAATTCCCTTTGGTAAACCACGCACCTAAAAACATTCTGTATTTGATCATTAGCGCCAGCAGTAAACTCAGTAAAAGTTGAGTTGCAAAAGCATAGATATTTTCAATGTAATAGCTTTCAATAGCTGGGAAGACGACATAATTCAACCAGTATGCAACAACGATTTCTAACGAAAAAGCAAATATAAAAATTGCAACAATGCTTTGGCTATTCTTGTCATTACGCGCATAAAACAATAACAAAATAAGAAAAGCAAATAAGGTAAATTCAAGCACCATAACGCCGACAAAATAGCCCGTAAATAGCAAAAAGATATTGCCTTTGTCTTTAATATTCTCAGGATACAAGCGCTTCAGCGCCTCGGTATCATCCAAAATATCAGCCAGTTTTACCTTGCAAAGATCCGCAAACTTTAACAATGTCCCAAGTTTAAATGAGCTCACCCCGTTTAAGTAATTGTCTAACGTGCGCGAGCCTATACCTAAACGTTTACAGACATCTTCTCGGGTCATACCTCTAGTACGCTTTAACCCAAGTATTAACCTACCTATCCGCTGGCTTACCTCATATTCCTCTGGCGTTTGCATCTGTCCACCATTGTTTTACGTTAGCTCCCTTGAAATTAACCCAAACATTACATTTAGTTAAATATAAAGACAAGCTTCTCTCGATAAATTGCAATGAAAAAACAATAAAACACTCAATACTTCACCAACTTTACGTAATTTGAAACATTTTCATCGTTTTTCACGCTTAACCGTTCTTTAAAGCCAAACCTTATTGAGGATATGCCCTCATAGCCGTGAGTAATCCGCAGCCGGCGTTTTAAAAAGATCGCTGGGTAAACCAGCTCCTACGCGGAGGTTCGACGTTATTGCTGGGATTGGTATCACGTCATTCTCAGCTTCAATCCACACGCCTGTGGGAGGCGCGACGGCAGTATCAGTTGCGCTCATTTCTCTTTCCTCAGTTTCAATCCACGCGCCTGCAGGAGGCGCGACATTTGTAGGAGTCATTGCTAACGTATTTTATATAGTTTCAATCCACGCGCCTGCGGGAGGCGCGACTACTGTTCGAAATCCACTCCCTTAACTTTAAATGTTTCAATCCACGCGCCTGCGGGAGGCGCGACCTCTGCATATCCAGACATAACGCCCCCTTAGAATGTTTCAATCCACGCGCCTGCGGGGGGCGCGACGGTAGGGCAAATAGATAAATTGCATGGCTATCTTGTTTCAATCCACGCGCCTGCGGGAGGCGCGACTAAGACGCTTGCAGGTATCATGACCGACATACTCGTTTCAATCCACGCGCCTGCGGGAGGCGCGACAATCATCACAAAAGCCGCTACTAGGCAATGTACTGTTTCAATCCACGCGCCTGCGGGAGGCGCGACATTAAAAATAGCGCTTAATACGCTTGTAGAGATGGTTTCAATCCACGCGCCTGCGGGAGGCGCGACTAAGTAAGATATCAGATAATATAAACCTATTATGTTTCAATCCACGCGCCTGCGGGAGGCGCGACTGAATGATAAGAAAATGCCAGTTGGCAGACCCAAGTTTCAATCCACGCGCCTGCGGGAGGCGCGACTGATGAAGCTAAACGGATTGATAACGCAGAAATTGTTTCAATCCACGCGCCTGCGGGAGGCGCGACTACTTGCTCCATACATGGATCACTTTTTATCAGTGTTTCAATCCACGCGCCTGCGGGAGGCGCGACAGGTATTTATGTCGGTAACATCCCTGATATTTTATGTTTCAATCCACGCGCCTGCGGGAGGCGCGACTCAACCACTGATTGAATGCGCAGAGTTGGTTATTGTTTCAATCCACGCGCCTGCGGGAGGCGCGACCGCCTTCTTTCAAAGGCACGCTTACACTAACATAATGCATTATTTCCCGCTAACTTTATGCAAACAAAAGCCGTTCGCTTGCATTACTTAGTCAAAAAGTAAATTTATCTATATTTTTAAAGAACTTATAAAATCGCTAGATCACTGGGGTTTTCATGAGAACTACACCCTAGCGATTATAAAATTAAGGTATCTCTGAATATATCGAGGGCAACTTTAGCACCATGGTGCTCAACTTTGTTTTGCCAGTTTCTGCCAAGCTTATAGAAGCGTAGACTGTCTACTTTAGGGTCATATATAGACAATAGTTTGTCTTTAAAAATCAGCCATTGCGTTGAGTCTATCTCACATTCAAATACTGAATACTGCACACGCATACCATAATCTAGACATACTTTAGCCAATTGCCGAAGTCGCTTTTGTCCATCTTCACTAGTAAATGATACATCGTATGTTACTAATACCATCATTGATAAAACTCCTTATTTTTTAATGACAAAAGGAGGGTAATAATCAAGATCTCCTCGCAGGTGTCGCGCCAATAGCATAGCTTGTATATGAGGAAGTAAACCAATTTGCACTTTCTCTTTTAAAAATGGATGCATTAACTCTTCTTGTTTTTTAGCCTGATATGCTTGAAACACTTGCTTACGCGCATCATCCTTTATTGTGACTCCACCTACACAGTCCGTTTCAAAGTCTTTAATCGTTAGAGTTTGGTTATTAAAGAGTTTTAGTACGATACTATCGACGATATAGGCTCTAAATTCTTCTAAGAGGTCAAGTGCTAAACTGTTTCTGCCGGGTCGTTCTTTATGTAAAAAACCTACTTGTGGATCAAGCCCTACGCCTTGCAATGCGCCACTAACTTCTTGCCCAAGCACTGAATAGAGTAAGGAAATCACGGCATTGACTGGATCTTTAGGTGGCCTGCGCGTGCGCTTATCAAATAGCTGTTTACTACCATTACCTTTAAACATATCAGCAAACGCAGCAAAATAATGTGATGCGGCTTCACCTTCTAGCCCTAAAATTGTGTCGTAAGCAGTCACGCCTTTAAGTTGCTCAATAATTTGTTTTAAGCGCTCTATGGCCTTTTCGATTTGTGGTGTCGCTGTGTGATTGCGTCTAAAACGCAATAGCAACATACGTGATGAACGAATTTTTGCGGCCACAATATATTTTGCTAGTTCGTTTGCGGTTAACTCGTCGACATTAAACTGCTGCCTACGCAGCAATACATTACCAGTTTGTTTACCTACTACATTTGCTAAAAATCGACCATGCATATCGAAAAAAGCCAAGTGTGTGCCGTTCTCACCACAAAAACCGAGCAGCTGCGGCGAAACCATGATATTACCAAAGCAAAATATACTGCCAATGGAATGGATTGGGAGCTGCATCAACTTTTGCTTTTCGCCAGCTACTTTTTGCTCAATCAACAAGGTTTCGCGTTGTTTATGCAAATACACACCATCTTTGGTGATATAAAGTGAATTTTGCAGTTTTTTCATTCAGCCTCCATGTTGAATAATTCTGCTATGTAACGATTAGAACCATCATGTTCTGTTAAATTTGGTTGGCAAATATCAATAAGTGAGCAAGCTTTACAGTGTTTGCCTGTTGTCGGTGATGGAGTTTTGCCAAGCTTGAATAGTTTCTGCACTTGCGTAATAAGTGCATGGGTTTGAGCGCGTAATGATTGATCAAATTCAATCTCAATACGTTTTCGTGTTTGCCAATACCACAGCGCGCCCTGTTTCACTTCAACGTTAAGCATCTCTTCAATGCACAGTGCTTGCGCACAGAGTTGCACTTGGTCTATATCATTAGTTTTTGGCTTACCACGTTTGTATTCAACGGGTATAAATTGATTACTAGCTTTATGGTGTTCTAGCAAATCGAGTTTGCCTGTTAAGCCTAGTTGTGGCGCAGAAACTACTACGCCACGTTCAAAACGCACACCTTTGCGCGTTTCTGGCTCGCCATTGTCTACCCGCTCGTGCAACTGCCGACCATGTGCGGTAAGGTAGTTTTCTTGCCATACTTGCTCGAGGTGGATCAGCGCACACTGGCGCTGACAAAAAGCAAAGTGCTGTAAAGCAGAGATGTTGACTAACTTTTGTTCGTCCATGATTTAAACATCCAAAATCAGAGTAAAGTCCATTAATCATAGACCTTACTCTTTAACTCATCGGCTAAAAATATTGTTTGGCTTCAACGCCCAAAGATTCCAACCCATCTGCATTAAAACTAATTTTGTAGTCAGAAAATGCTGCAGCTGGTGTGCCTTCTTCCCCATTTACCCTTTCGACTGTAACACGCTCAAACAATTTATGTGCTGGGGCATTTCCTAAAGCATTTTCATGCTTAAACACAATTAAACTACGTCCTACCATTTCACCTCTGGCCGCAGAGTGGTCATGCTCGAACATCATTTCCAAAGCCTTCCACACTTTCTCTAAATCATCTTCAGAGAAGCCCGTTTTCTCGGCCAATTTAGCAGAAACAAAGCCATGCACGCGATAAAGGCCATATGGAACTATGTGTTTGCGACCCATTGTGCGTTCTTTTTCTAAATCCTTTTCGTTGGTCACAGCCATACGTGTAATGGAAATTTCCAGTGGAATAATCGGATCGATGGACTTCGCAAATGCCAACTGTAATGGCCCCCGAACTTGTCCTGAGTTCACTTCAGTGGTCATTACAGCGCCAAAAGCACGAACATCAAAGAAGTTAGCACACATCCAATCCGTTACTTCTTTTGCCTTAGCTTGATCTTTTGGCAGTTTTTTTGGCTCAGATTTAATTTCAAGCGCATCATACGCCTTTTGATTTTGTTGATTTAAAACACTCTTTTCCTGCACGTAAATATCATAACCTGGTGAGTTTTCTTCACTGAGCTGAATATAGTTTCGGATCTTGCGTTTAAGGCTCACATCCGTTACCAAGCCTTTACTCGATTCAGGGTCAAGACGCGGCATATTTCCCGCGTCTGGGTCTCCATTTGGGTTACCATTTGTCACATCAAAAAAGTAAACAAATTCATAGCGGTTTTGGATAGTCATTAGTCATTCCCTTCTATCGTTGATTCATCGGTTTTTATTTGTTCAGATTGAGAAAAGCGAGCATTTTTTTGATGGTAATAGCCAATCGAAAAGCGGCCTTGATGCTCAATTGAAAAGTGCCGTGGAAATTCTGTTGGTAGCATCGCCATAATGTTGCCAAGCTCTTTTTCCAACGTAACGGCTAGACCAGGTTTTTCCTTGCGCAATTTCGATAGGTGATGTTTGCTTCCAGACAATAGCCTTGGGTAAATTGAGTAAGGTACTGTCGATGCTGATGCGTAATACTTATCTGTAATTGTCGCATTGACTTTGTCACCCAAAGCATTTCGTTGAATATTTTCCAAAACAGAAAATAGCCTTCCTAACAAATATGCTGGGTTAGAATTTGACTCATCTAAACTCATAGAAATCTCCTCTTTTCCTAGTAATCTGAGCTCTCTTTGCAATACCGCTTTTACCATCGCGATTCGCAACCTACTAATATCGCCATCAGCCCTGAATCGTGATAACAATTGCGCCAATATCGCTCTTGGATAGCGTTGTCCCGTTAAAATAGCACGCATCAATTCACCAGCTAAATGGGCTGGTGCATCGTCAATTTTCGGCTGCTGCCCCTCTCTATGAGGTGCCAATTGCAGTAATAAACGCCACACTGACGGCGCAGTTTTCCAAGGCAATGGATTTAACGCCAAATCTTGAAAATGTTCAGTAAATCTCTGCTGAATATGCCCAAGATCAGTTTGTAGCCAAAACCGGATAGAAAGACGGGCAGCGTTAGGAGCCAATCCTAAGATGAAAAATTGCGTATTGGGATCTAGATCCGGTGATATTTCTGCTAGTGGTCGCCCTTTTACCAGCTTTCCCAATTCAGCACCAAGCGCCGCCACTTCGCTTTCATCGGTCGGCATTGGTGGATTAAAACCCCTAACAAAAAATGCTTCTGCACTCTTGGCCTTTTGCTCACTCTCTGCCAGCGCCCAAAACACCACACTGGTATCGCCTAAGTTGATGACCTGATCATTCTCTCTGCGTAGCAAGTAATTTAATGCTGTCGTGTAAGCAAAGGCTGCTTTCTCAGAAACAGGTGAGTTATTACCTTGCTTCCTTCCGAAGGACTCAAATGAAGATTTATCAAATGAAGCTATCGACACTCCCGCTGGCTGTCCGCCTTTTACTCCTTTAATTGCGGGATGAAGTCTTGCGATTGGCGAGAGTTGCCCTGTAACTAAGCATGTTGAAAGATTGGTTCCAGTAGGGTCAACCCAAGAAGATCTACTTGATGACCAAATTGATTTTGCGACTGTGGTCTCATGAATAAAATTTCTAGCCCCATCCAACTGGAAAACAACATTAGTATCTAGAATTTCTTTTGTAAGTATCGAACTCTTAAACTTCTCAGGTTGCCAGTTTTTCAAGAATAGAGCTAAAGCCTGTAACCCTACATCATCTGCATTTTCCAGTAGCGCTAAATGTTGATTTTTAAAGCCTTCAAATGTTGGTAAAGACACCTCAAATAATTCATCAGTTTTACTCTTTGAAGCAGTTACCCCCAGAGCATAAGCCGATTTATCCCATAGGAAAAATGGTTTAGGTTCTTTAACTTTACCAGGTCTTTTAAACGATTGAGGAACTTGCACTAACTTAGGTTTAGGCTTTTTCTCGTCCGTTAAATTTGGAACTATATCAACCAACTCTCCTTGTTTTGAAAGTATAAGAACATAGCTTATTCTTTCTTCGCTAAAGCCAAAATTAGGAACTTTGCCTTGGTTTTCATTATTAAGGCGGTCGTAGTATTGGTTTAAGGCTGATAAAATCATTTCACCACCCCTGACGATTGAAGAGGCGGCACATCTATTATTCCGTCCTTTAATTCTGCTCTGAAAAACCTAGGCTCAGCACCGTTAGCAAAATCAATATCATGCAGCATCCAGCCAAGATCTTTACTGGCCGTTGCCAATTCTGATTTAGGAAAATCCCCTTCATGCTCAATGAGAGAAAAGTACGCTGGGAATTCACGATTACCTAAACAGGGCTGATGAAAATACTGACCCTTTCGAGCACGACGGTTAAAGATGTCGAGATGCTTTCCGATGGAATCCTCAGTGCCTGCTTTATTGGTCAGATCAAAATGCGCTTCAATAACATAGCCTACATTACGAAGTAATGTAGTAGCCCGCTGTGTACGCTCATCTTCAATATATACACCCAAACTTGTCGTAGTTTTATTTTTCATCGCAGAACCTAAAGTTCTAGTCGAAACCTTGCATTCTTTTAATTCATTGCGCTGTATCGACTCAAAACGCACAGGTCTCAGTACGTGAATACGATCAATTACCCAACAGATGGCGGGCTTCCAGTGAATGGCTTCCAATATTCCCCTTGCAGCCGATGGGGTAATAACATCGTAAGAAACACGTTCCACCTTCATTTCCGGTCGGGTAAAGCACGCATAGTCGCCCCATACATGCAATTTAATACCATAAGCCATGATGCTCTCCTTTTGGCTTGATTTACCACACAAAATAATCCACGCCCCTAAGGGCGACATTAAAAAATAATTACCAAACTAAATTTTCAGTCTTGATAAAATTAGGTGCATTCCAACTGAGCCCAGATTCTGAGTCATAAATGTCCATGTTTACTAACTCCCAAAACTGCTCGTCAAAGCGATGTGGGGCAATTGTTTGAATAACCCCAGCAAATCGTAAGCTGTCAAAACCACTTTGTGGGATCTGTACAATATACGGCTGTAGCTTTCTTAAAACGCGACTCACTTCATCCGTAGATTCAAGTTCGGTCAATAACTTGCGCGCTTCATCGTTATAATTGATTAAAACCGGACACATAAAGCTGTCAATCATTCTGAAATCACTAGCAATTCTCTGAAATGGAAAATCTAACTTCGAAGCACCAATTCGATAGGCTTTTAAAAGCTGCTTCTGATCAAGCTCATCCCCTTTGCGCCAATAAACATTGGAGAAATAATCTTTGATAGCCATTTGGTCTAATAAGTTGTCATGACCTTTTCTCAGTACCGCTCGCATATCCGCAGAGAGCCCTTTTAATTCGGGTGGAATAGGCCAGTCGGGAGATCTGAAAATCCAAACATGGCTATCCGCTTTTAGCCATAACCGTTCACGATTACAGCGGCCTGCCGCTTGTGCAATCGAGTCTAAGCCAGCTTCAGCTCGCATCACACACGGGAAACTGACATCTACCCCAGCTTCTATGAGCGACGTCGAGATTACACGACATGGCTGAGGTTTTTTGGGGTTTAAACGCTTACGAATCTCATCCAAAGTTGCCGTTCGGTGTGCTGCACACATCAAGGTTGTTAAATGAAAAACCCCTTCTGTTTGCTGTGCTTTGAGTGCTAGGAAAAGTGATTGAGCATGACGGCGATTATTTACAATGGTAAGAGTCTGTTTGTTAGCTTGAATACACGAGACTAGCTCATCATCACTTAATTCTCCCAAATGAGAGACATTCACCAAACTTAGTTCGTCAAAAAGTCTGGTTGGATCAGGGGCAATTTCGCGGACACCTTTAAATCCGTGAGTAAAATCAGGCTCACATAGTGCCGGTTGAGTCGCGGTGCACAGTACAACAGAGCAGCCGTAGTTGCGCGCCAACTCATCAATTGCGGCCATTACTGGGCGGAGAAATTTAAGCGGGAGAGTTTGTGCTTCGTCCAGAATAATCACACTGCCTGAGATGTTATGTAGTTTGCGGCAACGGGAGGGACGGTCAGCAAACAAGGACTCAAAAAACTGTACTGCCGTAGTCACAATCACTGGCATATCCCAGTTTTCCATTGCCAGTTTTAGTTTATCGCGAGTTTCCTCAACTCCTTCTACCTCCTTTATTTTACTATCGTCAAAATTACTGTGGTGTTCTAAAACGGCTGACTCGCCTAAATCACCAAATGCTTCACGAAACACTTTGGCATTCTGCTCAATAATACTGGTAAACGGGATGACATAAATAACTCTGCGCATGTTATGTGCTAGAGCGTGATCTAATGCAAAGGCCATTGAACTAAAGGTTTTTCCACCCCCCGTCGGCACAGTTAAAGTGAATAACCCTGGAGTAAGTTTCGCTTTGATACGAGCAGTATCAAGAATCTTTTTGCGAAGTTGATTAACGGTTTGGGTTTGGTCAGTACTTTTGATCTTGTCAGCTAAAGCTTGATCAAACTGTATTTTTAACTCTGCTAATTGAGGATAATCTCCACGCAATAAGGGCTTACCTTCAAGGTGTTTATAGAATTTATCAGTATCAATGAAATCAGAATCAACTAAACACGAAAATATCATTCGAATTAAAAATGCAAATTGGAAACCTTGCAAATCCGCATTAGGATTTGGTGATATTTCAGGAATAAGGGACTCGATAGGTGGCAAGACAAGTTCAGACTGCCAAGCTTCACCATCCAGCGCAGGTATATCTTTGCCAAATTGCAGGTTTAACCGGTCTTTAAGAGCACGACGTCCTGCTCCCTCACCAGAGCCATTGGCTAATCCTGTATGATGCCCTGCAATAGCATATGCGATCAGATTACCGTAGGGAGAAGGCAAAAGTTCCGCGGCAATTTTAGCGCCAGCCGTAGCATGATCTACTTTGTTTGTAACACCTTCTAGTCTCGCCTGAAACTCTGGACTATATTTACCCAAATCATGCAAAAGACCTGCAAGATACGATAATTTAGCGGCTTTGAAATATTTGGAATTCAGCTCTGCTCCAGAAGCAACTCGACATAGATGGTCTCTCAATGGCTGCCAGTCAGACTTATCCTCGTTATTCCCTGAATGTCCGAAATACTTACTCATTGAAAATACCCTTTGCGGATGTTGTTACCTTCATCATTATTAGGGTTGTAACCCTTTTGTTCTGTGATAATCAGTCGCGTGTACTCTTGAAACTCAGTGCTGTATTTACCAAAATCATGCAGCAAACCAATTAACCGGCCTTGTTCAGCAAAGCCAATCTTTGTGGCCAATTTGGCTGTTAGTGCACTTACCCCAAGTAAATGCTCCAAAACGCTTTGATGATTACCGAGTTGAGTATCTGGGTGAGCGATATATTTGTTCCATTTTGATTGGTCTGAACTATCCACAACCCTTCCTTAGTTACATTTAACCATCAATTGTTATTATGTTTTGAACATATCTACTTAATTATGTCGTTACAAGTAAATTCTGTGGGTAATAAAGATCGCTGGGTAAACCAGCTCCTACGAGGTGGTGTGGAGTCAGTATAAGGTGCTTTGTGCAGCGGTTGGTGCCTCAAAGATCGCTGGGTGAACCAGCTCCTACGCGGTGGTGTGGAGTCCGTATAAGGTGCTTTGTGCAGCGGTTGGTGCTTGGTAAAGATCGCTGGGTGAACCAGCTCCTATGCGGAGGTGTATCGCTGGGTAAAACAGCTCCTACGCGGAGGTGTATCGCTGGGTAAAACAGCTCCTACGCGGAGGTGTATCGTTGGGTAAACTTGCTCCTACGCGGAGGTGTATCGCTGGGTAAACCAGCTCCTACGCGGGGTGTGTCGCTGGGTGAACCAGCTCCTACATAGAGGTGTATCGCAGAGTAAACCAGCTGCAATATTAAAAGGTGATTGTTATGCTTTACAAAAAAGTACAGTTGTTCTATTTTAATAAAAGTACAAGTGTTCTTTTTTAGAGGTCAGGATGAAATTCAGCTACTTTAACGACAAAGACGGCTCGCTTATTACCAAGATAAGTCGGGGTGTCACAGGGCTTATGTGCACGCTTGCGCCACCTATTACTTCGAGGTTAGGTCAGGTACTACTGATGAGTCCGCATGGTAAGCGTCAGTATCAGTTTAAAAATAAAAAACCCAATGGTGAGTTCAATATTCTTACCTCGCTAGGTCGCGTTCATGTAAACGTGTTTGGCCTTGGTCCGAAGACCGTTGTGTTAAGTCATGGTTGGGCCGATAACAGCAGTTGCTTTGATACTTTGATCCCTGAACTCGTAGCAGCGGGATTTTGCGTTGTGGCGATTGATCATGTTGGTCATGGACAATCTCATGGTAAGCAAGCCCATTTGCTGGCTTTTGTTGAAGCACTGGATACCCTGATTGAGAAGCTAGAAGCCGATCGCCATGATATCGTGGCTTTGGTGGGGCATTCTATGGGCGCTGTGGCGCTGATGAACTTACCGGATTATCGCCTAGAAAATCGTGTGGTTATAAATGTTGCAACTCCCGTGCAGTTTTTTGAGCTGATGTTTGAGCGCGTTGCGCGAGCGGGTATTTCTGAAAAAATGCTGCACCAAGTGTTAGGCGCTATCACCACAAGATATGGCACGCATTGGCATTTGATCCGAGATAAATTCCACGACGGTGTACTTAAGTTTAAGCCGACATTTATTCACGATACCGAGGACCGATTTGCGCCATTTGAACACGTAGAGTCGCTTATCGCTGCCACTCCTGAGCGTTTAATCCAAACCTCAGGCCTTGGACATCGCCGCATTTTAGGCGATACTGGCGTTATTCAACGTATTACTCAAAGAATAACTGCATAAGTGATGAATAAAGGCGAGAGAACGAGACAAACCATTTTAGAGCAAGGTATGCGCTTTAGTAGCCAATATGGCTTAATAGAAGTCACTATTGGTTCTATGGCAAAGCTTTGTGGCTTGTCTCGCAGCGGGCTTATCTCGCATTTTGACAGTAAAGAAGATATGCAGTTGGCGATCCTCGATTACTGTGAAGATCAATTTATGCTGCATGTCGTCGCACCGGCACGGCACCAAGATCCCCTAGTGCAACTCAAAATGCTCTTTTCTATTTGGGCAGACTGGACTCGTGAACTATTTAATGAGCCACATTCAACTTGCCCGTTTATCAAAGCGTTGGTTGAATTTAATTGCCATACAGACAGCCCTATTCATACCAAAGTTACCGAGCAACATAACCGATTATTTAGCTATATTAAGCATAAAATTGTGCAAGGGATAGAAAGCGGTATTTTTCATCCTGAGCTTGATGCGCAGTGCGCGGCGTACGAGCTATACAACTTGTATCTAGGCCATGCGATAGCGAAAAATACGGTACTAACAGAACATGCCAGCGAGTTGTTTAAACGTAATATTGAGCACTTACTTGAAAGTTACCAAGCTGATCCAAAAACACGGAGCGTATCTGCATGATTGAAATAATCTCTACCCCAACCCGCGATATTGTTGAGCAGCTTACCAAGCTATACATCGCGACCTTTTCAGCGCCGCCACGTAATGAAGAAATAGACCAAGCAGCCATTCGCTTGCTTATGGAAAAGGAAATCGAAGAAGGCGAAGTACGTGTTATTTTTGATGACTCAACACAGCAACTTATAGGCAGTTTGTCGCTAGTGCCAATCGCGCATTTTAAAGATAAAGCGCGCTTTGATCTTACGTCAGGCCTATATATTTCGAACTTTATGGTTGATGCGAATATTCGCGGCAAAGGAATTGGTAAGCAATTACTACAAGACACCTTAGCCGCTACTCGCCAACCTATCCACACTCGTTGTCGAGTAGATGCCTTAGCAGTGAATCATTTATTTCAGCGCCATGGCTTTAAATTGGTTGCTAATTACACAACAATCATGAATAACTCGGTTGCGGCGCGTAATATCTACACCTATCAAGCTGAATAATCTGCGGATAATCCCTGGATTGTCATTGTTGATTAATACATTCACTCTTATACTTTGCCAAAGAGTCGTCGTGTAGAGTAATGAGATGCTGAGGTTTTTTTCGATTGAACACGGTGTAATTTCCGAAATGGAACCAAGCGCCGACACCCCGATTGAAATAGCAATCAAAAACGCCCATTGGATAGATACTATTAATCCCACTGAGGAGGAGCGAGTTGCTCTGGCAAACACGCTAAATATTACCCTTCCTGGTGCGGATGACGTAGAAGAAATCGAAGCCTCTTCGCGCTGTTTTATCGACAGCGAAGGTCTGCATGTACACGCTTTATTTATGTCTCCCAATGACGGGCGTTTTAATACGGTGACCGTGGCCTGCTTATTACAAAAAAACTGCTTATTAACCATTCGTGATGACGAGCTTGCAGATTTTAGGTTGCTGCGACTGCGTGCGCGCAAAGGGCAAGTGGCGTGCGATAACCCAAAACAGCTGTTAGTGACTTTGTTCGACCAAAAAGTCGAAAACCACGCGGATATGCTTGAGGATATGCACCACCAGCTTGAAAAGCTCAGTGCCTATGTGCTTGAGGAAGAAGACTCAGATCTAGAAGAAGCTGTTAGTCGTATTTCAAGGCTAGAAGATGCCAACGGTAAAGTGCGCTTATGTTTGATGGATACGCAGCGCAATATCTCGTTTTTAATGCGTCATGTGGGGGTGCAATCTGAGGAGCGAGAAACGCTACGGGAAGTCACACGAGATATCGAAACCCTAATGTCGCACTGCGCCTTTCTCTTCGATAAAGTGAATTTTTTGATGGACTCTACGCAGGGTTTTATCAATATAGAACAGAACCAAATTATTAAAACCTTCTCCATTGCCTCTGTCGTATTTTTGCCGCCCACTGTGGTTGCCAGTGTGTATGGGATGAATTTTAATAATATGCCAGAGCTAAACTGGGCATGGGGCTATCCTTTTGCCATTGCTATTATGCTGCTCTCTGGTTTTGCTCCTTATTTATTCTTTAAACACAAAGGTTGGCTGTAAACTTTGGTTAATCTAGAGGTGTAGCTTCATTTCAAGCAGGCAAGGTGTAAATCCCGCTTTTTCATAAGCGCGAATTGCTGCGGCATTACTACTGTATACATCAAGGTAGAAGTCGTTGACGTTTTGGGTTTTACACCAAGCGATTAAGTGCTCCATGATCGCTTGATTCAAACCTTTACCACGATGCTCAGGTGCTACATCCATAAACCCAAGATAACCATGCTGCGTGTGCTGTAGCTGCTGTTTAGATGCTCTTATCTGCACATACCCTGTTGCCACTATTTGCTCTGATACTTCACCAACAACCACTAACGTATTTGAACAAGTGAGTAATTTTTCAAAATCGTAGTATTTGGCGTCTTGTGATTTGATTGTTGAGTTATACGGACGCTCCGCTTCGATCACTTGCTGTTCTAAACCTAGAAGTGTAGTTAAGTCGTTGATGGTGGCTGGTCTAATTATCATATATTTCCCTTAAAAAAAGCCACCTTAGCTTAACTAAGGTGGCAAAGCCACTATCTACAGTGTTAAAAATTGTCAGGGACTACATGAGGTTAAGTATTAATGGTCGTGAGATTCCTCTGCAGTAATACCAAGCCATACTAGTTTTTCTGGTACGTAATCTAGCTCAAATGTGTCTACCAGTTTGGCTTCTTCTAAATCAAACTTTTTAATTTGTTTTGCGATTGGGTCGCTCACATATACCGCTTGCTCTGAATGAGAAAATGTAATTTGGAAGCCGTGACCTTCTGGCATCGTAGTTAAATCAGCATCACTTACTTGTACTTCACCTGCAGCTTCAAAATGGTGTTCACCATCATGCTCATGACCGGCAAAAATGCTGAGTTTACCTGCGGTATCCATCACCACAACATGCTCACCCGCAAAGCTAAATCCAAAACTAGCAATGCGATAGTTATCACTTACTTGCCATTCAAGCTTCTCGATATGGCCGTGCTCTGGGTCAACCATCAGCACATCATTACCTGCTGATGCGATAAATTGCTCTGCATCATGGTGGCCTTTGAGGGTGCCAATTCGCTGCCCGTCAGCAAAGTAATCTGGATTAGCTAGTTTTACTGCACTAAAGCTTTCGCCTTGCTGAGTGATAACCGCAACACCATCACCACAACCAAATGCCACTGCTTCTTCATTTTGTGCGCTGCCGTGAAGTGCTGGACAGCTTACGTTAAATACCTGCTCTTGATGAAAATGGTCACCATGCGCATGATACAAACCAATTTGCGAGGGTAGAGAAGTTTCGGTTTGAGGGTCTCTGATCGTGCTAATTAGAAATTCGCCTCGAGCTTGCGCCGCACCGTGCATGTAAGTGTCGTAATGTAATGCAGCGACTTCGCTTTGCTCGCCGCTAATATGCGCTTCACTAAACATCGCGGCACTGGCATTTTGTTGGCTGTCTTTGTCGCCATCTGAGAACACAGCAATACCAGACTCACCGACAGTCACGTGTGTTGGCTTCACTGATTCTAAATGGAACGAAGCAAGTGCAGGCGACTCTTCGTGAGTATGGTGATGGTCGCCATGCTCCTCTTCATATAAACCACCGTCAATAAACTCCACTAAACCTTGGTCACGTTGTACCAAGACAGCAAAGCGGTGATTTTCAGAGCTATATACATATTTTGGATAGTGTGTAACGCCAATCGAGTCGATAAGTGATTTATCCGCCGTTGAGTACACATTCACAACGTTACTTTCAGCGCTAGTAACTAACAGACGACCATTTGCGTCTGCGATCGTATCTCCATGATCGTGATCATCATGACCATCGTCATCGTTGCCATTATCTTGTGCTGGCGGGTCTACTTTTACGATTGTGTGTTCAGTACCACCACATGCAGAAAGAAGAATTGCGGAAATGGCAACTGCCAAAAGTTTACCTTTTAATACCATGAGAGAGATCCTATTTTTATTTATGTTATACCATAACTTTAAATATGTTATCTTATAACAAAACTAAAAACAACACCTCGACTAATCACCTATTGACTATTTTGCGCGCAAACCCAATAGTGAAGTATGAAATCCACTTGGCATTACCAGACAAAAGACACTCTCTAAATAACCTGAGCTGCGGATAATTAATGCCTTTCTAGCAGCCAGTTTTAGCGCTAACTGCGTTGAATTCACTTCCAATAGCCAGCTATTGGTGCGTAAATTCGCCTTGTTTTCCCTAAAACTTGCTGGCTAGACAAGGAAAAAACTAAGTTGTGCTTTAGCAACAATGAGTTGGAACATTCCTTATCCAAACCTCAGGTTAAATAACAAATGCCTTGATGTAACACTCCGGCTATATAAAAAGGACTACTTAATGGACTATTTGGTTGCTATCACTTTATTTGCTATTGCGTCTTCCGTAACGCCTGGGCCAAACAATATTATGGTAATGACGTCTGGTGTTAATTTTGGCTTAAAGAGGAGCATTCCGCTATTAAGCGGTATTTGTGTGGGCTTTTCGATTATGCTTTTGCTGGTCGGCTTAGGTTTTGCGCAGCTTTTTGAGCTATTTCCTAGTTTGCACTTTATTTTAAAGTGCATTGGCGTCATTTATCTTCTATATCTTGCTTACCTTGTCGCGATGTCTTCACCCACAACTGATGCAGACTCAACCCCTCAACCTTTTTCGTTTTTAAAAGGCGCGCTATTTCAGTGGGTAAACGCAAAAGCATGGATTGTGGCAATAGGTGCTATTTCAACTTATACCTCCGCTGGCGCAGATTTTATGAGTCAAAACTTGATGATCACCATTGTCTTTCTGTTGGTGTCATTTCCTTGTGTTGGGATCTGGTTAGTGTTTGGTTCGTCGCTGAAACATGTATTAAAAAATGAGCAAAGTCGTAGATGGTTTAATTTTGTGATGGCTGCATTACTTGTACTTTCAGTAATGCCAATTGTGCTGGAGATCTTTGCAGGATAATACCCTGCAAAGATTACCGTGTTATTGTTACTTGTTGTCCGCTTTTTACCGACGGGCGATCACCCACACTGCATGCACAATTCCTGGTATATAACCCAACAATGTCAGCAAAATATTTAACCAAAAAGCCCCGCCAAGACCGACTTGTAAAAATACACCAAGTGGTGGAAGCAGAATTGCAATGATGATCCTCAATAAATCCATTGTTCTCTCCTAAAAGTTATAGACGCTTTCATCCTGCATGGGTTATGCCAACTCAAAGGAATGCCTTTTGCATTAACCCAATAACAGTATAGGAGATAAAAAATGCCAGATTGGATTAATCTTGATTTAGCACTCATTTGGTATCACTTTTACCAAATTGTTTTTGCGTTTTTACTTACATTACCTTTAGCTATTAATAGAGAAAGTCGCTCTGATAGCGCGGGGCTTAGAACATTCCCATTAGTCGCTATTTCCTGTTGTGCTTTTATTTTAACAAGTATGGATGTATTTGAGTCACATGAAGCACAAGCGAGAGTCATGTACGGTGTCATTACTGGAATTGGTTTTATTGGTGGCGGTTCAATTGTGAAAAACGATAATTCCACACATGGCACAGCAACCGCTGCAGGTATCTGGTTAACCGGGGCAATAGGGATCTCTAGTGCATATCAGCGATATGAAATCGCAATTGTATTAAGCGCGGTGGGCTTTATGGTATTTCGCTTACTTGAGCCTTATAAAAAGCCATCCAGCTCCCAATAAGTTTACATTGAACCTTTAGTCCGCTTGCTCGTCACTTGACGTTTGAGCTCTAGCTTTTCACCAAAAAAGTATTCGTAAACGATAACTGAAGTAAAATAGAAGAATCCGAACACACTGATGTCAATTAGCAATTTGCCAAAATCGAAAGGCTCTTCAAAAAGTAAATATTCAAAATCAGTGATGTAAAAGACTAATTTAGTTAAAAAAAGTGCGGGTAAAAGAGAAATGATAAATTTCAAATTAATGTCCTTTTAATTTGCGTGACCTACAATCCATAATGAAGTCTAACTGATTTATTCAGAGATTGCACGCAGTATACAATTTATTTCGATAATTTACAAAGAGTTACTATGTAAGCCCCATATTAGCTGAGCGAGCGCCCAGCTAATATGAACATATCAAAATTTAATGACAGTGGAAACCGCTTCCTCGTTTGCCGTTTCAATAGACATTTTCAGCTCACGATTTTGCCAATCAATGTCTATCAAGCCGTAGTTACTTCCCGATTTATTAATCAAATGGCGGTTAGATGTTGTCAACTTTGCGATATCTTTGCTAACTACGCCAACTCGTCCCGTTGGGATATTAGCACCAGCTGGCGCACAGTTGCCCCATTCACCCTCAATACCTTTTTGGTTATCATCCACTTGGGTATAACACCAAGGCTTATCATTGTCTCGCGTGATACAACCTTGATAGGTAATGCCTGCATATTTGAACGGTAGCTGACATGCTTTGGCAAAATTGCCATCCCCTTTGTCGTCTGCGTAAATAGGTAATCTTAATGGATTTTCAATGTGATAAGGCCAGTTTTGACCAAAACCCGATGCCGTCACTTCGTAGACGTTAACTGCTTGACCATATGTGCTGCTTGCGGGAATAGTCTTTTGTAGAAGCTCTCCCCAATGCTGATCGCCAGACAAAAACACAACGGCTTTAGTCTTACCTTCGTTCACTGATTTCTGTACTAACCTAAGCAAACGCTCTCTTTGTGCTGGCATTTCAGCCCAAGACTCATAACTAGTACCAGACATATTAGTCTCTTCTAATGACGCGATGGCAGCATTAAATGTTTTGCCGTCTCCATAAGCACAGTAGTTAGTTTTACTTCTGCCTTGATGCAGCGGAGGCAGTACTTGAATGCCGCTTGCAATGAGCTTGATTTCTGATGGCTTTTGTAACTCTTGCTCAAGCCATTGCCACTGCGCCTCTCCCAATATAGTGCTACTTTCCCCCTCACACGTTCCGTAACTTGAGAAGGTTGGAGAGCGGAAGTAACGGGCATCTAATGTGATCACATGCGTGGTTTCGCCCGATCCCCCCAACATTTTTGCTTCATAAATACCAGCTTGACCGTTTAGTCTTGGATCAGCCTTATCAACATCAAAGTGACGCAAATATTCTTTTTGTGCGTATACTCTCTCTGGATAATGTTTGCCTTCATTGTTCCAACCAAAATCATGGTCATCCCAAGTCGCCATCACAGGGATCTTAGCCTCTAAAAACTTGCGATATTCACTATTATTCTTTTTATCATCATACTTCTGGCGCATCACCGCCATATCAGTGGTATCTGCGTAGATATTGTCCCCTAACCAAAGAAACAGATCCGGTTGTTGGCCAATTAACTTAGCGAGCGCTTCTGGCATATCTCCTTTGGTTTTGAAACATGAACCTAACGCAACTCTATCTAATCGTTTACTTTGTAGGGGTTGAGTGTGAGCTAAAAGCGTTGGCGGCGCTTCTGGTTGACATTCTTCCCAACCGCCCTCTTCGACATAACACCAAGGTGCGGTGTGATTTCGGGTTGTACAGCCATAAAATTTTTCACCTTGATACTCAGATGGCGTTTTACATGCTTTTCCGGTTACCGTTTTGAATTCTGGGATGGTTTCTGTTCTGACATGACCCCATGTTGCGCCTTCGATGCTTTGTTTTAAATAGCACCACTGCGAACCTGAATTATTTTTATCCGTTGTCCCTTGATACTGTGCGGCTAGATAGTTAAAGGTGGATTTACAAGACTCGTAGTGAACTTCAGGTTCTGCACTGGCGACGCTGCTCATGAGCATCAACACGGCTGGCGTGAGAGTATAAGTTTTCATCGTTTCCTCGGTATTTGAATGTTGGCATCCTTGCTAGTTTTCCTTGCGGGAACGGAGTCTAATCCGGCAATGTAAAATTTTAGTTTAATATTTATTTCAAATTCACATTTACTTCCGCATTCATGAAATAATACGAAAGTGGCTCAATAAATGAGCCATAACGAGGCCTTATGGCAAGTGATTGATAAGCCAATCAATAAATACTTGGATCCGAGCTCTTTTTGGTGAATAGGGATCAAATAACACATAGCGTTGCCATACCACAGGGTGAGGGGTATCAAAAAGCTGCACAATAAGGCCAGCTTGTTGAAAGTCTAAAAATAGCTCTTTGGAGACGATTGCAACACCTTGGCCTTTAAGCGCTGCACTCAATGCCATGTCATTAGAAGAGACTCGAGTGTGTGGGCCTTTGGCACAAATACTTGAACCGCATATCCCCTGAGACTCAAACCATTGCTCCCAGCTTACTTTATCATCGTCGTGGTGAATAAGATTGCACCTTGCTAAATCATTCGGAGACTTAATTTGCAGCGATTCTTTGTAGCTTGGTGAACAAACAGGATAGTTACTATCTTCCCCAAGATATAACTGCTCAAGTCCGGCGGGGCAGGCTAACTCTCGCTTGGTAGAAAACCGGATCGCGATATCAATATGATTTAAACGAATATCTTCAAAGCGATTAGAGCCAAGCACGCGAATTTGGATGTCGTCATGAGACTCGTAAAACGAGCACAGGTTAGGCATTAGCCATAAAGAGCAAAAAGACTGGGTTGACGTGATAGTCAAGCTACCAGCCAATTCTTGTGTTTGAATTTGGTTCAATCCCCCAATAATGCGCTTAAACGCACTTTGAGTAGACATTAACAACACTTCGCCGGCTTCAGTTAAGTGCATATTGCGGCCTTTTCTTACAAAAAGCTTAACTGCAAGTGCATTTTCTAATTGCCGCATTTGTTGGCTTACTGCCGCTTGCGTAATGTTCAATTCGAGTGCAGCTTGAGTGTAACTTTGGAGCCGAGCTGCACTCTCAAAACAGCGTAGTGCACTTAAGTGCCTTAACCTCTTATCCATAAGCTCAACTTATATTAATTGTAATTAACTATCGTTGGTATCCTGCCATATTTTGACCCAAGATACAGTCATAAATTACTTAACCTAAACGCAGTTTATTCACTACTACGACAGGAGCAACAATGAATTATTGTAAACCAAAGCCAAAGTCACAGTTATTACACTGGTTAACTATAATCGGGGCCTATCTGAAGTTAGAACACATAGTGAAACATAAGTAGTTTCAATATGTGGGAACATTCCTTATCCAAACCTCAGGTTAATTAAGTACGGTGGAGTCTGTTACAATTTTTGTTACACAAAAAGTCGGCTAATCCACCTCTTCAATTTATTGATATTACTTAATATTTAAAATATTAGCCCGATAGTAAACCTTTACCCCCACTCTTTTTGCAACAAGTTTTGTTAAAGTAAAAGGAACATTGCGCTAACTATCTATGCTTTTATCACACCAAGTGACAACATACAGAGCATTGATTCGCAAGATAAATCAACAATAACAAAATGAATAAAGGATTTTTATGCTATCTAGGTCTTTAATATGCAGTGCTATTTTGCTGTCTATCAGCGCTTCAGCTCAGGCCCAATCAAATGCTGAACTTCATCGTCTAGCCACCGTGGCTAAACCTATAGAGCAAGCGGTCACATTTAACTTAGACCCTTCTAAAGAGCGTTTTTCAGGACACACGACTATAAAACTTGAGGTGCTCAAAGCCACCCAATTTATTGAGCTCAACGGATTAGACTATGCGATAGATACCGCTGCACTAGTCGGAAAAACGTCGTGTGAGCTCAGAGATAAAATGCTCGAAACCGGTAAAGTGAGATTGAGTTGCGAAAAAACACTGCAACCCGGTCGCTACACGCTTACTATCGACTATACCGCCCCCTTCAACCGTAATAGCGTCGGTCTCTACAAAACCATAGACAACGGCGTGCCTTACTTATTTACACAGTTTCAGATGAGTGATGCAAGAAGAGCAATGCCTACATTTGATGAGCCTGAGTATAAAATCCCATTTCAGCTCACTATTACAGCCCCAGACGATCAAAAAGTATTCGCCAACACGCCTGTTTTAGAGACCAAAAAGTCGAATGGCATGACCACCCATTACTTCGACAAGACGCCGCCTCTTCCTTCTTACTTAGTCGCCTTATCCGTTGGTCCATTCGAAGTACTTGATGTTAAAGGGATGTCGGTTCCAGGTAACATTATTACCCCACAAAAGAAATCAAATCTTGCCGCTTATTCCATCGAAAACACGCCAAAGATACTCAAAGCACTTGAAGACTATTTTGACTTACCCTATGTCTATAAAAAGCTAGACCAAGTTGCAGTCCCTGAATTTCCGTTCGGCGCAATGGAGAATGCAGGCCTGGTGACTTATCGTGAGGATATACTACTTATTGACCCTGCAACGTCAACACAACAAGCTCAAACCTCACATGTGAATGTTATCGCTCACGAACTTGCACACCAATGGTATGGCAACCTAGTTACGATGAAATGGTGGAATGACCTGTGGTTAAACGAGGCGTTTGCCACTTGGATGGCTGCAAAGATCACCCAGCAGCTATTTCCTGAACTAGAAACAAATTTATCCCTATCTCAACACAATGCAATGCCCTATGATGCTCAAGCAACTACCTCACCGATCCGTAAACCGGTTATTACAGAGTCTGATGTAACAGACGGCTTGGGTCTTGCGTACAGCAAAGGTAGCGCGGTACTTTACATGGTTGAGCAGTGGCTTGGGGAAGAGGTATTTAAGCAAGGCATGCGCAATTATATCCGTAAATTTGCTTATAAGAATGCAGAAGCCAAAGATCTATGGAATGAGCTGGGTAAAGTATCTAATAAAGATGTAGCGACAGTGCTAGACTCATTTGTATCACAAGCTTCATTTCCACTTTTGACGATTAAGTTAGATGGCCAGAATGCCACCGTATCGCAACAACGTTTTGTAATAAAAGGACAAGAAGCAGCAGCACAAACTTGGCATATCCCCATCACACTGCGCTATGGTAGAGGTGACAAAACAGCCACTAAGACAATACTTCTAGACTCCAAGGCGCAACAGATTAAATTAGACTTTGAGCCTGAGTGGATCTTACCAAACGACAACGCGACAGGTTATTATCGCTGGGATCTTTCTGAGTCTCAACTCGCAAGCCTAATATCACATGCCCCAAACAAGCTAAACGAGCGGGAGAGATTAGACTTACTAAGCAATGTTGACGCGCTGATGGAGTCTGGAAAAATAAACGCCAATGCGTTGATGTTAACGCTCAGTGAGTTTATTAACGACACTCATCCCAAAGTAGCAAAGGCCGCTCTTACTCAATTACTATCACAACATAAACAGTATGAAGACGATTCAAATAAGTTACTTTGGGAGAAACTTTATACCACTTATGTTGAGCCTGCGTTTTCTCGATATGGACTTGAGGCAAATGCAAATGAACCAGCTGCCACATCGGAAATACGTGCAGCATTGGTTAGAGCACTGGCTTTCGAGACAAAGCATCAAACCATTATTAAGCATGCAAAAAAGCAAGCGAGTTTATATTTAACGTCACCTGATAAAGTCGACCCCTACTTGGCTAGAAGCTTCCTGCAAATTGCCGCTTACTACGGTGATGCTGAGCTGTTGAAGTCATACAAAAAAGTCTTTGAAACCACCAATAACCCAACTCAACGTACTAATCTATTGCTTGCAATGGGTTATTTTGGTCCACAAGAATTGCAACAACAAGTACTAGATTATGCGCTAAGCGAGCATGTAACGGCCTCCGACTTTAATTACATATTAAGCGGGAATGGTAAAGGCGATGAGCGAAAAGCGCTTTATCAAAAGTGGTTTTATCAGCACTTTGAGCGCTTAAAGGAGCGCTTCCCTCCTTTTGCAAAGCCACAGCTACCTTTTTACCTATTTACGTATTGTGACGCGGATGCATTAAAACAAGCTCAGCAGTTTTTTGAACCGATGCAAAAAGAAGTAGAAGGTTTAAGTAAATCACTTAAGCAGCTGGAACTGGCAACAAATACCTGCATCATGCAAAAGCAAAGAGAGCTAGCTTCAGTCAATCAATTTTTGAATAATCTGTAAAAGACTCCAACCAGTTGTGGCGCTTTTGGCTTTTGCCGAGCGCCACTATTTTTTAGGATAAATATGTTACGCCCACTTTTATTATTATTATGTCTGCCATTCGTTTTGGCCGCTGAAACTGTAATTGATCCAGCTCGTGATAGAGCAATTCCAGTAGAAACTCATTTGCCAACCGACATCAATCACTGTTCAAAAGCGGCACCTTGTCCTGTTGCACTGCTAAGCGCCGGCTATGGTGTCTCACATACTGACTATCAATTTTTGGTCAAGACGCTAAACCGAGCTGGATATTTGGTTATTACTGTAGGCCATGAGCTTGCAACTGATCCTCCTCTTTCCGTCGAGGGGAACTTATACGAAACACGCGCAGAAAACTGGCAACGGGGCGCTGATACGCTGGTGTTTATTCACGATTACTTTAAGCCAAAATTCACCACCTTTGATTTTGAGCATATCCTCTTAATTGGCCATTCTAATGGCGGCGACATTTCAGCATGGTTAATCAATCACGGGGCTAAATTTGTAAACCAAATCATTACGCTAGATCATCGCAGAGTGCCATTACCGAGAAGCCTTGATGTAAAGGTATTGTCGATACGTGCAAGTGACTTTCCAGCGGACAAAGGGGTGTTGCCAAGTCGTACTGAAAAGCACAAATATCAGGATTGTGTTGTCACGATAGCGACCGCAAAACACAATGACATGACTGACGAAGGTCCGAGCTGGCTAACCGACAAAATAGCACAAATTTTGGCTGATCATTTGGCTGGTATACCTTGCTTAGAGAATGAAAAAGCAAACGACCAATAGTCTAGTCGCGAAATGCAGAAAGGGAAGCGGGTAAATCTCACACCCCTTTCTGTTTATGTGTTCTGCTTGAGCTGAGCTTTATTTAATTTCAGCCACAGGCATTGATAGCGGTTTTACACACATAAAATATGCCCAAGCAATCAATATGATTTGCAGTGGTGCTCTAATTAGCAAATAAACTGGTCCCCACTGATGTCCTCCTAGGCCAACGCTGTTGAGCGCGGCATACACATTTGCGGGAAAAAACAGCATAAAAATGGCAATTGCCGCTTTTGCTGCAGGTAATTGGTATTTTGGTATAAATAACAGAATCGCTACTACGAGTTCGATGACACCAGTGAAGTACACCAAAGGAAGCCTATACGGCACCCAACTAGGTAACATTTCTACCATCCCTTGTGCTTTTACGATATGGCCAATAAAAAAGAACATAAATGCGATACCGAGACCCCAACAGGCAAGCGTTGCTGCCTCTACCTGTACGTCTCTTATCTTTGAATAGATAACACCGAACAATAACGGGCCGCAAAGTAACAGTATAATGATGATTGGTGTAACCATGGTTTATGCCTTATCCCTTAACATTGTTAGCGGCTAAAAAGCCATCTAATTACGCCAATCATGTCACGTGATGTTCCTAAAAACAATAAAGGTCAGCAACCGTACATGCTAGATTTTGCTGATCTTTAGCTCACCACTTTCATCAACTCCGCTTTAGTCTTGCCGATATCAAACCGCTCAACCATCTCTCGCAATTCATTAGCTTTACTCAACAACGACAGCCCCGATGCATTCGTCATCTCTACCAAGGTATTGTTTTGCTGCGTAATACCATCAATTTGTTTAATCGCTAGATTAATTTGCTCAATACCACTCGATTGCGTATTGCAAGCCTCAGCGATCGTTTGCACTTGCGATGCAAGCCCATATACACTTTCCACAATGGTTTTTAGCGTTTCACCGGATTCTGAAGCCAGCTTAGACCCTTGCTTCACTTTGACGTTACTGCTTCCCAACAGCTCAGAGATATCCTTTGAGGCACTTGCACTACGCAGCGCTAAATTTCTTACTTCTGAGGCAACGACCGCAAAACCTTTTCCTTTTTCTCCCGCTCGTGCAGCTTCAACAGAGGCGTTCAGTGCTAATAAGTTAGTTTGAAATGCAATGGAATCAATAACCTCAATGACTGTGAGTATTTCTTTGGCACTCTTACTAATCTCGGTCATTGCCTCAATCGTTGACTCAACAACCTTTCCACCTTGCTGTGCTTGCTGGTTAACTTCTATAGCCAACTGATTAGCAGATTGCGCATTATTGGCGTTTGAGTGCACGGTTTCGGTGATTTCACCGACTGATACTCGTGTTTCTTCAATAGATGCGGCTTGAGAAGAGGACCGCTCACTTAACTCTTCAATACCTGTGGTGATCTGCTGTACCGAGACAGTGATGGATTCCGCCATGGCCAGCAGCTTTTGCATCATATTGGCTAAGTTGCCAACGCTGGTATTCACAGATTGTTTCAACAGCGCAAAATCACCTGCATAGCTTTTTTCAACTTGGCGAGTTAAATTGCCTTGAGATAGCCCATCCATCACATTCATGCACTCCTTAAGCGGCGCTTCTATCGAGTCCAGCGTTTCATTCATGGCTGTGATTATACTGGCGTATGCGCCGTGGTGTTTACTGGCATCAGCTCTATGTTGTAAGTCTCCCTCACTGGCCGCTTCAGCAAGCTTTTCGGCATCGATTAGCATCAATTTTATCGCACCAACACAAGCGAAGAGGCTTTGATAGATGCTATCAAATTCTCCTTTATAACCATCATTCGTGAATGCGGGTAACTCTCCTTTTGCGATACTTTCTAGATATCCGCTTGTAAGTGCAACGGGTTTAGAGACCGCGTCAAGTGTTTCATTAACACCACGAATGATTTTTCGAAATTCACCTTGGTGTTTAGCCTCATCCGCCCGAGTAGAAAGCCTCCCCTCTCCTGCAGCGGCAACTAAACTGTAAGTATCTTCAATAAGTAACGAAAGCGAAGACGTGGCACGTTGTAAGGCCATATGTATTTGCGCAAATTCGCCCTTAAACTCACCGTTAATCTGCTCAGGAATTTCTCCTTTTGAAAGCGAAGTAAGATATTGCTTTGTTTGACTAATGGGTTGCTCAACAGCATCAAGTAGTTTGTTAAGTCCGCTGGCTATTAATTTCATGGAGCCAACGTATCCCTCAAGGTTTAGACGTTCACTTAGTTTGCCATCGGAAGCTGATTGAATGAGCTGTTCAACCTGTTGCTCCGCACGTCTTGTCTGACTTAAATCCTTAAATTCAAATACCGTACCTAACACCCTACCATTTTGATCGGAAACTGGGTTGGCGGTTGCCGCAATGATTATGTCACCTACGCACCACTCCCACTCTAACTGGCGTACTAATTGACCCGAGGCTTGGTGTAGTGCTTTAGAGCTGTGAAGTAAAGCTTCGGGAATTGGATGATTAACAATTTCAGTAGGCACGCTTAGCGCAGTGCGGTAACGATCAAATAGAGACTCACATTGTGCGTTTACGTAGATCACTTGATTACTGTCATCACATAAAAGCACGGGCGCGGCCACGTTATTTAGCGCATAACGGATCCGTAAGTTTTCTTTTGCTTGTAGCTCTAGCTTTTGGGTCGCATCAAGTAAGCTAGTTTGCATTTGCCGTAGATTTGTCAGTAAGTTACCTATTTCATCGTCACTGTGTACAACGACTTTGTTGTCTAATCGACCACTCGCAATTGCCTTTGCCACATCAGATGCACGGCGGATTGGACGAGTGATTAAATGCTGCATATACCAAGTCAGTAATCCTAAAGTCACAAGCGCAACAACGATGAGTCCTAGGGTACTAAAAAAGATAAGTTGGTTTTTTGTTGCGACAATTTCGCTCGTTCTCGTGTCTACTAACGCGTTAATTTGCTCATTAATTTCAAGTAGGTACACACTTGCTTGGCGGTCTATTCCACTCACAGAAGCATCAGCAAGGTTAATATCAAAGCCTGAACTTTTGAATAGATCCACCGCTTCACGATATTTTTGTCCTAAGGTGAGGTGCTCTTTTTGATATTCACGCAACTTATTTTCTAGGGTAGGTGGTAACGTATAGGCTGAAACAATTGAACTGAGTTGTTTTTGTACCTCAGCTTCTTTGGTTTCAAATCTTGACCAATATTTATTTAGCTGGGCAGGATCTCTTCCTCTAATGAGTACATTTTTCCACTCTTGTACTTGGGTTTTGAAATCATCGAGCACTATGTTTATTTGCTCGCGAGCAGCCAATTCATTGTCTATCATGTTGTCATACTGTTCCGCTACGCGTTTCATCACCAAAACAGTAACCATCGCCCCGATGAGCATTACCACTAAACCCGCTGTTACCGCAGAAATAAGTTTTGCCTTTACACTTTTCATTCTGAGTATCCCTAATTATGAAAAGATTGTTACATAAAGATAGAACAGGAATAGTGGTGCCACAAATCAATGCACTATTAAGGATGAAAAACTGTTATTGCACTTTGATTTACAATGTAAAACTTATGACATTCGTCATCATCACAGAGTCACAAATATCTGCTAGGATAGGTTCGCAAGAGAATAAAGGAATAATACCTGCAGAGCAGGTTTTTAGCGGAGTAAGTAGATGTCGGCGTTTTTTCGCTATCCGACGGCTTGGTTAGTAACAACCATTTTCACTTGGTTAGCCGTTGCAATACCAAGTTTGGTTTATGCTCAGCAAAAAGCACAATGGCTGCCTTGGGTACAGCATATCGGTGTTTTGATCCTCGTGCTTTTATGTATCAATGAATCCGAAAAATACTATGGCTACAAGGTTAGATATTCGATGCTGTTTGTATTGGCGCTTTTGATCCAGTCAATTAATCTTACCTCCCCCGCCGCAATTCATCTCATTTACAATGTAAAACTCGTTGGGATCCTTGCTTTTTATGTTCCTTTGAGCTTTGCGCTTGGATATATCCTAGTTACCTCTTGCTTGTATGTTGCGTCGCAATACTTTTTTTGGGGACATGGCTTTGAATATCTCAACGCAGTGTTATTTGCCTGTTTTCAGTTATTTGCGTACGTGGTGTGTAAAAGAATGCAAAAGGAACAAGAAGCCAAAGAAGCGCTACAACTCGCCCACAGTCAGCTATCTGCAACGCAGTCTCTGCTAAGCCAAAGTATTGCTAAACAAGAGCGGCTTCAATTAGCACGAGAGTTACATGACGACGTTGGACATCAAATAACCAGTCTGATTGTAAATTTAGATGTCGCAAGACGAACTGCAGCGGCACCATTGACCGAGCTATTAGATAGCTGCTATTTGCAAGCTAAAGACACCCTAAAATGTATTCGCGATTTAGTCAGCGACAAGCGTAGCAACGAGCATATCGATCTCCATGATGCTTTGCTGAGGCTTACTGAATCTATCCCTCGTCTTAACATTGAACTCGACTATGAACATCACCCATTACTCGAGAAACTAAGTTATGCCAATTGCATTCTAAAATGCTGCCAAGAGGCCATCACCAATACCTTGAAGCACGCCAAGGCGGATAAAATGCAAGTACGAGTGTATTGTCAACAAGGATTAAAAGTACAAATAAGCGATAACGGCATTACCTTAAATAGTATTCGATTTGGAAATGGTCTGGCTGGTATGCAGGAGCGGATCCAAGAACTCGGCGGCAGTCTTGATGTGTCAACTCATCAAGGCGTAACATTAACTATCCATTTTGGGGCGACAAATGGCTAAAATATCAGTTTACCTAGTCGATGATCAGGCGCTTGTGCGCCAAGGTATGCAAGCACTGCTTTCGCTGAGTGGTGACATTATTTGTTCTGGAAGCTGTGGCAGCGGCAGTGAGTTCATTCAACAGGTTCAATCAAACAAAATTACAGCTGACATTGTGCTTTTAGATATGCGAATGCCTGAGCTAGATGGTGTCGATGTGCTCACCGAGCTTTTGCCTTTGGCTATAAACTTTAAAGTCATTATCCTCACTACCTTCAACGATACTGCAAAGCTAAAATTAGCCCTAGAACTTGGTGCTAAAGGCTGCCTTCTTAAGGACGTGGACTTAGAAGAGTTAATTGATGCCGTTCGACAAGTTCATCAAGGTGAACTCATCATCCAAGACGAGCTTGCTGAGACCTTACTAAAACCTGACCCCACTTTAGATAAGCTCACCACACGAGAAAAGGATATTTTAAAACTAATCGCGAAAGGATATTCCAATAAGGAAATCGCCAATACGTTATATAAAGCGGAAGGTACCATCCGTAACTCGGTTTCTTGCTTGCTCGCAAAACTGCAAGTACGAGACAGAACGCAAGCAACACTAAAAGCTAAAGCGCTCGGCTTCGGAGATTGATATTGCTACACTGCCATATCGCCATTTTTGGAGCCGTTTTTGAACAACCCAAATTTACCACTAGTTTATCACGCTAATTACTCATTCAATTTTGATCCAAAACACCGCTTCGTGATGAGTAAATTTGCGCGTCTATACCAAGAAGTAGATGCATTAAGGCTCATTCATAACAATGTTTATAGCCCAGAACCCGGCGACCCATCGCCACTTGAAAGCGTGCACTGCGAGCAATATATTTGGGACTTATGGCGTAATCAACTCGACGCTAAAATGATGCGCCGTATAGGTCTACCTTGGTCAGAGCAGCTTATGGCACGTACTTTTACTGCGCCTCTTGGAACGCTAAAAACTGCAGAACTGGCGCTTAAACATGGTATTGCATGCCATTTAGCCGGTGGCACGCACCACGCACATTATGATTTTGGCTCTGGTTTTTGCATGGTAAACGATCTCGCCTTTACGGCCACACATCTGCTCGACAATAATCAGATCACCAATGCCTTAATCTTTGACTTGGATGTTCATCAAGGTGACGGCACCGCTGCCATGTTGAAGCACAACCCGTATGTTTATACCTGCTCAATCCACTGTGAGAAAAACTTCCCATTCCGTAAACATGCTAGCGATTTAGATATTGGCTTAGAAATAGGGATCAGTGACACACACTACCTCGAAATTGTTGCACATACGCTTGAGTCATTATTGATTGACCTAAATCCAGATATCGTGCTGTACGACGCTGGTGTCGATGTTTGGCAAGGTGATAACTTAGGTAAATTAGATATCTCATGGCTTGGCATTGCGAAACGAGATGCACTGGTGCTGACGTTATGTCAAAAGCATGGTGTCCCTGTCGCAACCGTGATTGGTGGCGGATACGATAAAGATCACCAAAGATTAGCAAAGCGCCACGCGATTGTAGTGCAACAAGCTGCAAAACTTTAAAAAATGATGATCTTTTTATTTTGCTCATTCGTTTATCATTATGAAGGGTTTGATTGGTGTAACACCTTTAGTTAATTTCCCCTTCACCATGGCACTGATTAGGCGCACCATGTGGTGCGCTTTTCTTCTTACTCTCCTAAAAAACACATTCATTAATATTTAAAAAACATTTAATTTACACGAACAGCTCTCCCTGTTAATGTACCCACTTCGCTAACTAAAACAAGGAATTAGTATGAAAACCAAACTTGCGATTATCGTTTCATTATTCGCTGCGAACTCAGCATACGCTACTGTGGAATTGTACTCAGGTGCAAATAACTGTGCTTTAGACACTAAACTAGAGGCTGCTGCTTTCACTAAACATGCAAATGCGGTTGGTAACTTAGAGGCGTTAACACAAAAACACAGCGAACAAGCGGGTGCCACGGGAAATGGCTACTTTATTTTCAATCCAGCCTACTTAAGAACTGATCGTTACTTCAACTGTAGCGTGCCGCTAAATGCCAATATTGGCCAATTTACGCTAACCGTTCATGGAACAACTAAAGGATTAACTGGTACTAATGCCTTCTGTTCGATTTCGAGAATACGTAAAGTAAGTGATGGCGGTATCGATAAATGGTTCAAGTTTGAAACTGGTAAAGCTTTTTATTGGACAGATATATCTGATCCAAACGTAGCAGAAGAGCAATTTGTTAGCTACACCACAATGTTAGACAATAACTACGAAAGTAGCGCTGTTTTGGATTTCAAGTGCAGAACAACGTGGGATAAAGGCAGCGTGGCAGTTGGTCAAATTGAGCTTAGCTACTAACATTGATTAGTACCCTAACACTCTGGGCAATCTTTCCCTGAGGATTGCCCATTATGGTCCAACAAACTCTTGATTGTGCTTTGCCAGAGCACGCCTAATTATCTCTATTAACATAGGTTCTGTATCCTTGCTAAATGCCATACAGCCACGCTGTTGAGTAGCTTTGGTTACTTCTATCAGAGGTACAACCTCATCATAATTGAGCCCGGCCGCCTTAAGTTCTTCACTCATGATATATTCCGTTGACATTACAAGGTCTATCCGCCCTTTGAAAAAGAGTTTGTAAAAGCTTTTGGAGTCGGCGGCGACCATCAAATGATCTCCTTGAGTAAATCCGTGTTGAATCAAAAAATCATAATAGATATTGCCTTTTACTACTGCAGAAGTGTATTGCTTAGCATCTTCCAATGAAGCCACTTGAATATCTTTGCGCGTTTTAAGCTTGAAGAAATACACGCCCACAGGGCGGATCAAAGGGCATGCCCATTCATAGTCAGTTTCACGCTCAGCGGTACGATAAATAGAGTAAATCATTGTATTTGGGCGCTCTTTGGCAATTTTCATTGCCCGTACCCAAGGGTAAACTTTTATCTCGTAGTCAACTTCAGCAGCAGCAAGCACTTCCCTTACCTTTTTTGTTGCTCTCCCAACAACCTCACCTTTGTCATTGGTGAAGTTGTACGGCTTCCACTCTTCGGTCACCACCAGTAGCTCTTTTGCAGAGGCACTCAAACTCGTTAAAGAGAGTATAATCAGGCTATAAATCGCTAATTTCATTACATAAGCCAATATTTCTTCTCCGCTTTTTGCAATTCCACCTTAACTCATGCACCATATTAAAAATATAAAGTTTCTAGAACATCAATATGAAAAGCATAGTACTATTTATCCTACTCGTCGCTTGTAGTTTTACTAGCATGGCGAATGAACAAACAACGTCAAAAAAGCCGACAGAAAACCAACAACAACAGGCTTTGTCGCAATTACAAGAGCCCATGTATAGGCCCTTAATTGAGCGTTATATTCTTGATGAATTAAGAGCTGTCAGAGAAGATCAAATGCGCTTAAGAGCTGATATTGAAAAGAAAATCAGTCACTCTCAGCTAGATACCGCAGATCGCGCGATTACCTACACCACAGATACCATCAACAATGTGCTCTTTTTGATCACAGCGGCCGCGTCCATCTTAGTGGTTGTTGGTTGGACTTCTTTTAGAGATATTAAGAGTAAAGTAGAAGATATCGTTAGCCTGCGCGTTGGCACGATCACCGATGAATATGAAAAGCGCCTTCAGGTTATTGAAGAAAAATTACGCGAACGCTCTGAAGAAATCCTCAATAACCAGAAGAAAATATCCATAACGAATGAAGTACACTCTCTGTGGATGCGGGCAAATCTTGAGAGTGACATGAATTCTAAAATTGAAATTTACGATGAGATCCTAAATCGCAAACCTGAAGATGTCGAGGCGATTGCCTACAAAGCCGATGCTTTATTAGAGCTTGGTCAAACCAACACGGCAATTGCTTTGTGTAATCAAGCGCTAGAAATAGACAGTGACTATGGTTATGCCTATTGGCAACGAGCATGTGCTTACTCGATGCTTTACAAGCACGCAGATGCGATGGCCGACATCCGTATGGCTTTGGAATATGCGCCTAACTTAAAGAACGAGCTGCAACACGAGCCAGCGTTTGCGAGTCTTGCAGACAACCAAAGCTTTAACGAGCTGGTGAATAGTTAAGTTGTTTTAGCAGCTCGACTTGTAATTGAGAAATCGCGTCGAGCTGCTTTTTAGAGATAATCAACGGATTTTCAATTTGATGGATGGCGGCACCTTGTAAATTAAAGTGCTTTTTCAGCTCAGTCATCATCGTACTGTCGTAAAAAAGGGCAGCCAAAGAGCCATCTTCAAGCACCTGTGTTAAACCATACTCTAGGCGTTTATAAAGTTTAATATCTTCTTTGCGGACGTAGAAGTACACCATTGAAGGATAGAGCAACAGGTTCTTTTCGCCATAAGTCACTTGCTTGTTATCGAACGCCTTGAGCTCAGGTACTACTTCTATGACACCTCGAGGAAAGATCTTACCGGCACTATTTGCAAGCACTCGATAACTTGCCAAGCCATCAACATATTTTTCTACCGTAAAACCTGCCTTTTCAAAAATATGAACATCAGGCCAATCCTGCCCTAAAACAACGTTGAACTTTTGTAGCTCTGATAACGATAAATGCACATTAAGCTTGCCGCTGTCAGCCACATTCATAGCCAGTACTCTTATACCAAAGCTGCCAAACGCTATGGGAATGGCCACAGGCTTTGCCTGAGTGTCTCTAGCGGCTGTTGAAACCGTCCAAAACACATCGACATTGTGCTTTAGCAATTCTTTAAATTGTCGTGATTGATTAATTGGTAAATCAATCGGCTCTATCCAATACTCGCCATAACGTTCGCGTGACTTATCCAATGCTAACCGCAAGACTGACAAAAAATATTGGTTCTGCGGCGTGCCATTTTCTTCTGCTGCGTCCACGACCCTAATGACCTTAGGCTCTGCAGATACAGTGTTCGCGGTTACCAGCAGCAACAAGCACAAGAGATAAATAACACGAACTTGCATAGGTTCACCAATATTGCTCAACGGTGATCTGTCCAGGTTTGGCTCGCCTGTGGCGTTCATATCCCATACTCTGCAACTGAGCACTTAATTGTTTCACCATTTCGGGGTTACCACAGAGCATAAAATGGCTACTATCAGGAAACTGCTTATAGCCTAGGTGAGTTAATAATTGCTTATTTTCTATCAGTTCGGTGACACGGCCCTGACAACCGAGCTCTGGTTTTTGCCGTGTGACGAGCGGCACATAAGTAAAGCCGTCTCTTTGTTGTTGCAACTGCTCAAGCTCTTCACGGTAACACAAATCTGCATTTAGGCGTACACCATGAATAAGGATCACCCGCTTAACCTTCTGCCACACATCACCTTCTCTGAGCATAGACAAAAATGGGCCAACCGCTGTACCTGTGCTTATCATCCAAAGCGTATCGCAAGATGGTAGCTCATCTAGTGTAAAAAAACCGTTTGCTTGGTAAGTTACATCGAGCTCATCACCGACTTGTAGCTGATGTAAAGGCACAGAGAGGTTACCGTCGGGTACTTCGACTAACAACACTTCATGAATTGGTTCTGACGGCGGGTTTACAAAAGAATATGCTCGCGCGATGCGCTTTTCCCCTTGTTGCAAACTCAATTTAGTATATTGACCAGCCTTAAACGGTGCGATATCCGCTTCAAATTTGATACTAAATAATGTGGGCGTCCAATGTGTGATTTCGACGATTTCTCCTTTTACCCATTGCGACATTATTTCTCCAAAACTCACAAGCCGTATTTATTTAACGATAACATAACCATGGCAAAAAAATTGGCTTTGTCAAAGTTTCGGGCACCAGTGTTTTCCCAATTCAACAGGAAGCGGATCTCTGACGATGACCTGTGAAGTGACTTTCGGCAGCGACAGATTAAACTTGTCAATATGCGCATTCACCATGGACGCATATCCTGCATTCGCAGCGCCTAGCGAATAGGCTTTCATTGTTGTCGACACGGTTAAGGCTTGTTTGTTTTGCTCTAGCTGTTGTACCAGCTCCCGCAACCAACCAAGGTAAAGCTGATTATCTTCTATTAGGGCAGGTTCTGCTGCAATATTAGCAAGCGCTTTGCGATAGCTGGAGAAGTCTGAGTTAAGTACGTATATCCCAAGACTATTGATTGATACCTGCTTCACAGCTCTATAGTTTTCATCTTCTGCGTAATGGATCGCCGCATCAACAAAGTAGCTCAGCGCCTCATCGGTTTCGCCCATTGCAAATGTTGCATTGCCAAGCGCAGTTAACAGCCCTGCTTGCATAAAGCTTGGTAACATTTCTCTATCCACGCTTTTTAAGAGATTGTAGCCAATCGCGGGTTGTTCAAGGCGCGTGTACGCAATCGCGATGTTCACTTTAAGTGCAGACTTATGCTGGAAGCTGGCTGGAGCGTTCATTGCACATCGATAATGCCAAATAGCTTGTTCATTCTGGTTACGGCGACGATAGCCAACACCAATATTAGTCAGAATCTTCGCCCTGTCTTCGTCCGCCAAAGTCTTAAAGGGTGGTGCTTTAAGCGTATCTAGCGCTTTAATAAAAATGGCATTATTAAATGTACTGGCACTCGCTCTAATCGCAAGATAATGAAGTTGATATAAATCTTGAACTGGAAGATCCTCCCGAGCAATCGCGTTTTGGTATACCTTAAGCGCTTCATCTGGCGCGTTCTTAACCAGAGATTCAAATGCATCTAAGTCAACTTCGGCATTCGCCATCAACGCAAAAAAGCCCAGAGCAAGAATCGTCATCACCTAACACCAATACCTTATCATTAGAAAACTCTACCACCTTTGTGTAGTTTAAACTAGTCGAGGGAATTTTGGATGGACCAAGATCAAAAAAAAAGCCGCTTCAAGCGGCTTTTTTGGGTGTGATTCGCGTTGTTTTAGGCGTGTCTCCAAAACTCTGCGATTACGTTACCAAGGAACTTTTCAAATCGTATTAAATTGACTCTAGCGCAATTTTAACCATTTCATTGAACGTGCTTTGACGTTCTTCTGGTGGCGTTGCCTCACCAGTAATAACATGATCACTTACTGTGAATAGTGCCATCGCTTTTGCACCATATTCAGCCGCTACACCGTATAAACCAGCTGTTTCCATATCAACAGCCATTACGCCTAGCTTGTCTAATTCTCTATAAAATTCGCCATCGGCTTGATAGAAAGTATCTGTAGTGAAAACATTACCAACTTTTGCTTCAATACCTAAACGGCGAGCAGCGTTTACACCATTTTCTAATAAACCAAAATCAGCAATTGCAGCGAAGTCATAGCCACGTACACGAGCACGATTCACATTTGAGTCTGTGCTTGCGCCTTGTGCAAAGATCACATCGCGGATCTTGATGTCTTGACTAATACCACCACATGTACCGATGCGAATCAGGTTCTTAACACCAAAGCTAACAATAAGCTCACGAGCGTAGATTGACATAGATGGAATACCCATGCCTGAACCCATGATGCTAACTGGTTTACCATTGTAAGTACCAGTAAAACCAAACATGTTGCGAACGTCAGTTACCTGACGAGCATCTTCCAAAAAGTTTTCTGCAATGTATTTTGCTCTTAGTGGATCGCCCGGCATTAATACCGTTTCTGCAAAATCACCTGGCTTTGCGCTAATGTGTGGAGTGCTCATATTGTTTCCTTTAGTTAGGCTTTTATCTCGGCCTTAAAGCCTTCACCGTACTGCGTTGCATCTAAATCAAACCACTGGGCAAGCGTTTGACCTATGTCAGCAAAACTTTGTCTTTCTCCTAACGGAGTATTGTTCATACCCGGTGTATACGCCAATACAGGCACGTACTCTCGCGTATGATCTGTGCCTTCTGCGGTTGGGTCACAACCATGGTCGGCAGTCACTAAAAGCAAGTCATCAGCTTTTAGTTTGGCAATAATTTCAGGTAAAAATGCGTCAAACTCAGCAAGTGCTTCTGCATATCCCACTGCATTTCTGCGGTGACCAAACTTTTCATCGAAGTCGACTAAGTTAGTGAAGATAAGACTATGGTCTGGTGCTGTGTCCATCACTTCGCTTGTCTTTGCTAGCAGATTCAAAAGACCAGGCGCTTTGTGCTTTTGCGTGATCCCTTGATGCGCATAAATATCTGCAATTTTACCAATACTAATTACTTCGCCACCGTCATTGGCTAGCTTATCTAGCACAGTCGGCGAAGGCGGTAATACCGAATAGTCTCGGCGGTTACCAGTACGAATAAAGTCGGCACTTGAAGTGCCTATAAATGGCCGCGCAATCACTCGTCCTATATTCATTTCATCAAGCAGTGCCCGTGCGATTTCACATACTTGATAAAGCTTGTCAAGTCCGAACGATTGTTCATGAGCGGCTATTTGAAAGACGCTATCAACTGAGGTGTAGCAAATCGGCTTACCGCTTTGTACGTGTTCTTCACCCAGCTGTTCTAAAATCGTTGTGCCCGACGCGTAACAGTTACCCAAAATACCAGGGATGTCTGCACGTTTGCACAACTCATCTATAAATTCTTGTGGGAAGCATGGGTTAGTATTTGGGAAGTAACCCCACTCAAACAATACTGGCACCCCAGCCATTTCCCAGTGGCCAGACGGCGTGTCTTTACCACTCGATAATTCTTTTGCATATCCCCAAGCAGCACTTGGCTCTATGGTTTGCGCCACGGCGCAGGTTTCTTTACCTGCAGCTTCACATGCTGCAATAAGGCCTAGTTTAGAAAGATTAGGTAAGTCTAACGCTTGTCCTTTTTCTTCTTTATACGCCTGTAATAAATGAGCGAGAGTATTCGCGCCTACGTCACCAAACTTTTCTGCGTCCGGTGCTGCGCCAATGCCTAGGCTATCCGCCATTAAAATGATTGCTCTTGCCATAGATACCTCTCTATACTGCTCAGGCTGTTATTTATTCTTAAATACATGGTTACCTTAAGCGTTGGTTACTTTATGTTTGGTTAAAAAAATCGTACAGGACATAAGTCCGCTGTCATAAAATAGTCACAAAATTCACGAAAAGCTGCGATCTTGCTAATTTGGCTCTGTCGCCCTTAAGCGGACATAAGTCCTGTTTTGAGTCCGCTAAACCCGTTAAATTTGCTCATTAAGCGAGGCAAAAGAGATTAATCGTGTCTTTTTTGCTATTGTGATCTTCCAACATAAACAACTGCTGGGTGTGAACTTTAGTGACACGAACTATTATAGCCATAGCTGGCGCGTCTGCGTCTGGTAAGTCTCTTTTTAGTCAAACGATCTACAACGAATTAGTGAATGAGCTTGCCTCAGGCACTATCGCGGTAATCGAAGAGGACGCCTATTATAAAGATCAATCGCATTTACCTATAGAGCATCGTACTCAAACGAATTATGATCATCCTGATGCGTTTGAACACGAGTTGTTACGCGAGCATTTAACTAAGCTTCGCCTAGGTGAATCCGTAGAGGTTCCTACCTACGATTACGGACAGCATACACGTAGTGATAAAACCCGAATAGTAAACCCTGCTAAGATACTAATCGTCGAGGGTATATTACTACTGAGCGATCCTGCATTAAGTGAAGAGTTTGATATCAAGGTGTTCATTGATACACCTTTGGATATTTGTTTGCTGCGTCGCATGCAAAGAGATATAGAGCACAGAGGAAGAAGTCTGTCATCTGTGGTAGAACAATATCAGGCGACGGTAAGACCGATGTTTTATCAGTTTATCGAGCCATCCAAGCATAATGCCGACTTGGTTGTGACCCGTGGCGGTATGAATCGCGTTGCGATTGATATTATTAAAAGTAAAATAAAATATTTGCTACAAGAATAACGGGAAATTGGCATGACAACAATTATGAGCTTAGTGGGCATGATGATGCTCCTAGGCGTAGCATTTGCGTGTTCGACAAATCGCAGTGCTATTAATAAGCGTACCGTAGGCGTTGCATTTTTACTGCAAGTCCTTATTGGTGGCTTTGTACTCTTTATTGAAGCGGGTAAAAATGTATTAGCTTCAATGTCTAGCGCAGTTGCCAAAGTGATTAGCTATGCTAATGACGGTATCGGTTTCTTGTTCGGGCCATTAGCCAAACAAGACTCGCTAGGGTTTATCTTTGCGATTCAGGTATTACCAGTGATCGTGTTCTTCTCAGCGCTCGTTGCTGTGTTGTATCACCTTGGTATTATGAACTGGATCATTAAAATTTTGGGTGGTGGCTTGCAAAAGTTACTACAAACGTCACGACCAGAGTCGCTTTCAGCTACGGCAAATATTTTTGTCGGCCAAACGGAAGCCCCTTTGATCGTAAAACCGTTTATTCCAAAAATGACGCAATCAGAGTTGTTTGCAGTTATGGTGGGCGGTTTGGCGACGGTGGCAGGCTCTGTTATGGCGGGCTATGTGGCGATTGGTGTTGAGCTTAAATACCTCATTGCCGCGAGCTTTATGGCAGCTCCTGGTGGTTTCTTAATGGCAAAAATGATTGTACCAGAAACCGAGAAGCCACACGAAAACCTATCTGATGTAGATAGTGGTGATGATAAACCAGTAAACGTAATTGATGCAGCAGCATCTGGTGCATCAAGCGGTATGCACTTGGCACTGAACGTAGGTGCAATGCTACTTGCGTTTGTGGCACTTATTGCGCTACTAAACGGTTTACTAGGCAGTATTGGTGGAATTTTTGATTACCCAACACTGACGCTACAAGAAATTTTAGGCTACGTCTTTGCCCCTGTTGCTTGGCTACTTGGGGTACCTTGGTCGGAAGCCGTGACGGCAGGTAGTTTTATCGGCCAAAAATTGGTAGTTAACGAGTTTGTTGCCTACCTAGATTATATGAATTATCGCGATACGTTGAGCACGCACACTCAAGCGATTGTCACATTTGCTTTATGTGGATTTGCTAACTTATCGTCGATTGCCATCTTACTAGGCGGACTTGGTGGTATGGCCCCAAGTCGTAGAAAGGATATCGCTCGCCTAGGGCTCAGAGCAGTGTTAGCAGGGTCTATGGCTAACCTCATGAGTGCAGCAATTGCAGGTTTCTTCCTCTCGCTAGCTTAGAAACTTATTGAGATAAGCCGCAGTTGCAAAACAATTGGTTGGTTGCTTTAAGGGGTTAAAGTGACCACACTAACTTGAACGATACTTCACCAAAGGGCCTTTTAGGCCCTTTTATCGTTTCTGGGAAACGCTTTTACAGCACCATGTTGAGGGGCTGTCACTTCTCACCTACAGCTCCTTCATCGCTTTTGGTGGGAATATCTTTTCTTGTAACCCAGTTACTAAACTGACTCCAAGCAAAACTAAAATACTACCAAGGATTGTGTTAGCACCTATTTGCTCTTGTAAAAAGAGATGCCCCCATAAAATCCCAAACACAGGAATTAAAAAGGTAACAGATAAAGCAGACGCCGCGCCGAGATCTTCGACTAACTTAAAATAGAGAATATAGGCAACGCCCGTACATAATATGCCAAGTCCAACTACCGCACTTATCACTGTAGAGTCAGGCGTTTCTCTCATTGGCATAAACCAAATAAAAGGCAATACCAATAGCGCAGAGCCCCATAAGTTCCCATGGGCATGATTGAATGCGCTCATTTTTGGTGCCGTTTTGGTGTAATGAGAGGCCACCGCATAGCTCAGAGTCGCACACAGGGTTGCAATAATAGGTAACCATGCACCCTCGTCCAATACAGTGCTATCCAACCCGACTAGTGTGATAACACCTGCAATCCCAAATCCACATCCTAGCCACACCGACTTTTGAGTCGGCACTTTTAACCAAAACACACTGATTAACACCCCCCAAAATGGTGCGGTTGAATTTAAAATTGAGAGCATAGAAGCATCAAGCGTTTGCACGGCATAAGCGAATAACATAAAAGGTAACGCTGAGTTAAACAGTCCGAGGATTAAAAAATGCTTTTTGTACTGCCAAAAATGTAAATTACGCTTTAGTACTAAAGCAACCGCGGCGAGCGTTAACGCACCAAATAAGACTCGAAATTCAATGAGTACAGCAGGACCAAGGACACCGGCAGCCACCTTCATAAATAAAAATGAGCCACCCCAAATTGCGGCAAGTAACACTAAACCAAGAAACCCTTTCACTCCATACTCCAAGGTTAATATTAATGGAGCTTTACCTTACGCCGATATATAAATACAGCACAAGCCATTTTTGGTACTGTCATTAGGATGTGTTTAACTTTCTTTGAGAAAGAGGGAAAGGCTAAAACTTAAGGTATAGAATGAGACTCGCTTTTTACGCAATGATAGTCGCTTTGCTTATCCTCACCGGATGTAGCAAAAGGCAAACTCTAGAGCCAACAGAGCAAATACAATTGACTCAGTTGCCAGTCAGCCTCGCCCAACTTTCAAATGACGCGGCGCTAACCTTATTACTCATTGACGATCATTTGCTACAAGTATGGGATAACCAAAGCCAACAGTTGATGAAACAAATTGAAGGAAGTAAATACCAACTTACTTTTCGCGATGCTTTAATAGCGCCGAGCAAGCGCAGTATTCTCAGTATTTCAGACACCCAACTTAACATCTGGCAATTACACTCAAACGAAGTTGTCAGTTATCCATTACCTGAACTTGACTCATTCATTCGCGTTACCAAGGCTCTGTGGTCCAGTGACGAGCAGTTTATCGCCCTTGGCTACAATGACGGCAGCATACTACTTTTGAGTTTAGATGAGCAGATCATCACCAGAATAAACCTTCATGAAAGTAGCATTACACATTTGATTTTTAACCGGAGTTTGACCTCGCTCTACTCGGCCTCTTTAGACGGCCACGCTAAAAAGCTTGAGTTAACTAGTAAAGAAGTCACTGTAGATTATGAGCTGCCTCATCGTATTACCAGTTTGGCATTATCACAAAATGAAAACTGGCTGTTCGTATCAGACGCCCTGCAAGACCAAAAATTCATTGATACGCGCACAGGTCAAGCAGTGTTATCTCTATCCTATCCTCAGCGCTTCAAGTTTTTTCGTAGTGCGCAATTCGTCGCTGACGACAAATTTCTGCTAACCACCTCTTCTAAGGAATATATTTCGCTATGGGAATTAACGTCGGGAAAAGAGATTGTCAGTTGGCCAATTGCACTACTGAATCTGGGCAGCACCGTTTATGATGTACACATCTCCGATAGTAATGTACTTACGACGATAAGTTCAGATGGGGTACTGGAAAAGTGGGCCTTAACACCTATTTTGTTTGATTATTAGAGACAAAAAAAGGTAGCATTCATCGATATTAAAAAATAATAAATACATCTATGGATCACGCAAATTTTGACAATCAATCGCACTGTTTAAATTGTCACACTCAACTTGTTGGCGAGTACTGCTCAGGTTGCGGACAGAAAAAAGCCTCAAGACTGACCTTTAAACACTTACGCATTTTGCTTCAAAGCGCACTGCTTGAACTCGAATCCCCTTTTTTTAAGTTGCTTTTTGGATTATTACTTAGACCTTTTAAGACTATTCTTGGATATTTGAATGGGCAGAGAAGCCGCTTTGGTAATCCCTTCAAGTTTAGTTTTATTCTACTCACCGTGATCGTGCTGGCCTCGCATCTACTTGAAATCAGTTTCATATCCAGCAGTCAACTTTTGGAATCGAAAGATCAGCTCAAATGGCAATCTGAAATCGCACTTTATGAGGCAACTCATGTTTATCGCGTCTTTATCCTGGCATTTTTACTCGGATTAGCCTCTAAGCTAGTGTATCGCTCTGTACCCTACACAATGCTGGAGTACGCTATAGGACACCTACTCATTCTAACCTTAAGCGTCCTGTTATTCTCAATTCCACTACTGCTTGGTATCTTCGGCGAGCAGCTTTACGCAATTTTTTCGCTCTTATTTTCTGGTTTGTACAGCATAATACTTAACTATAAAATGGCGGAACATGAGTTGGTAAAGTGGAGAAATTGGGGTAAGGCAGTCCTAGCCTATGCAATAGGCTCGTCACTATTTTCTTTTATTCTCACATTTTTATTTGGGGTATACAGTGGTTTTACTCACAAAATTTGATCTGTATGTGAGTTATTCAGCTAGGGCTAGACAAGCCTGAGCTTGTCTAGCCCTAGCCATTAATGTTACTGTTTTAGCTGCGCTTTTGCAGCCTCAACCTTTTCAAAATCAAGACCTAATTCGTTAACTGCTTCTTTGATCAGTGCAGGATTTTGCATTACCAAGCCCATCAACTGTTGAAGTTTTTCGGGTGGAATACCTAGTTGTTGAATAGTCGCCATCGCCATCATTGGATTTTCAGTCAGCTGGGTAAATACCGCTTGGATCTGTTCATCCGAAATATTGTGCTCTTTAAGTAATGCAATGATTGGGTTCATTTCGTTTCCTAACTATTTTTTACTAATCGTGCGGCGTAAAAACCGTCAAACTCTGAATTTACTCCTGGAAGTAAACGTAGTGAGTCTTCTAACTGCCAATTGGGGTTATTTGCCAAAAAGCGTTCAACCTGCTGCTCATTTTCAGAAGGAAGAATGGAGCAAGTTGCATACACCAGTTTGCCGCCCACTTTACACATTTGACTGTAGCGCGCCAGAATATCGGTTTGCAAAGCAATAAGTGTGTCTAAATTTTGCGAATTCAAGTGCCACTTTGCATCTGGATTACGCTTTAATACACCAAGACCTGAACACGGCACATCTAATAGCACGCGATCAAACTTCTCTTTTAGGCGCTTAATGGTTTTATTATTTTGAATAACACGCGTTTCAGCAACATGCACACCTGCACGTTTCGCGCGTTGTTTCAGCGTTTCAAGCTTATGTTCGTGAATATCCATAGACAACAAGCGACCTTTATTCTCCATCAGCGCCGCTATATGCAAACTCTTACCACCGGCGCCTGCACAGGCATCAACCACTTTATGACCAGGCTTTATTTCTAAAAAAGGTACAATTTGCTGAGAGCCTGCATCTTGCATTTCAAACCAACCAGACTGAAATGCTTGAGAGCGGAACAGGTGGCTATTGGACTCAACTTTTAGCGCGACATGAGAGTCAAGCGCCACGTGTGAAACCTTGATCCCTTCTTTTGCTAAGGACTCTGTCACTGTTGCTATATCGCTTTTTAGGCTATTTACTCGCAAATATTGTTGAGCACTTTGATTTAGTGCGGATGCAACCGCAGGCCACTGCTCACCCAGTTGCTCATTTGCAACCTCATTCAACCAATCAGGTAAAGATAAGCGAACAGCTTGAGGCGCCTGCTCGATTAAACTTTGTAGCTTTTCCAGATTATAACGCTCAGTATCCAACCATTCAGGAAGCGGCTGCGCTGTAACAACTTGGCAAGTTAACCAGTAACCAAAGCCATCTAGCGGCATTTCTTCATGCTCAAGTAAGTAAGCCAGTAACCGCTTAAAGCGAAAGATATGGTAATAGTTACTTACCACATATTGCCTTTCATCAAGGCTCCACTGAGGGTTATTCTGTAGCAGTTGAGTTAATGCTTTATCGGCATGAAGAGAAGTATCTAGTACATGTTCAATGCACTCAGACAGAGTTTGAACTAACGAGCGAGTTACAGACACAATATGGTCTCGATTATTGCTAAAACACTATTTTAGCGCGCATACCAAGGGGCTTCAATTGGAGTTTATGATATTAGCTAAAATTAAGGTAATGAATCGAAGCACACAACAATATGCGACTTCGATTCATTTTTACATTATTACAGCGAGTCGATTATCGGCTTAAATATCCAATACGGTTGAGCTCATCAGCTCGGTGACGCAATGGGTCCTGAATACGGCAGATCCCCTGCCCTTGTTCAATAAACTTAGCGAGCGTCTCGTTTCCTTGATAGCCACCAGAATCATTACAAGAGTCTGGTAGTAGTCTTGTTTTTAGCTCCTGAGGGTCAAAGGTGCTCACACCCGTTTCAGTAGCAAGCTTTACCTGCTCATTTATCGCGTATGATGTTGCAACTGGTGTTGTCCAAGAGGAGCCATACAAGGCTTGCTCTACACCATAGCGCATACCAAGTACATCAGGTTCCATTTTAGGCGTACTATTTTTTGCCGTGCTGTCGTATGGGTCATAGCCGACATTAATATACAAATCGATGCTTTCATTGCCCACAAAACTGTCTGGCTGCTCTATATAAACCTGTTGCCACTCAGATTTTCCAAATGGCTGAATTGTCGTGTTTTTTGCTGAAGTTGAATACTGATAAACCCGAATTCGATTGCTAAATTGCATTAGATCCAAGTCATCATTGCTTGTCACAGCATCAGTATTACCAGCATGAAATGCAAGCGCTTTGGGAGAGCTAAATATTGCCTCATAAACAGGCTTCAAAGCATATAAAAATTCAGTAGCTTTTGCGCTATTCAGCTCTCCCGCACACGCATTCTGCTCCCATGCGATATACACATCTTGTAGCGTAAAGCCACCCGAATAGTTAATAAATTCAACTTCGTTCGCTTCAATAATATCCGCCGTCAGCGAGCTTGCGGCACTTGCCATGTAACTGGAAAACTCGCCAATATCTTGCGCACAGAGCGCGTTTTTATGCTGAATAAAAGGTGAGAAAGACTCGGTATCAATAACAACAAACTCTGCCTCAGGGTTATGCTGAGCAAGATAACCAAATACCTTAGTGCCATGACTATTAAAATTACGCTTCGTGACTCTATCTGCTTTATCTGCAGGCACTACTGCCCTATATTTAATAGCGAGATCAGATAACCACGCGGCGGGTAGAAATGCAGGCTGCGGAGAGTCAAATTTTTCATTCGTAAAGGTAAACTGATTGACCTCTGTTAAAAGTTTAACTCCCAGCTTTGAAATGTTTACCTCTGGGTTATCCGCGATAAAAGTTTTGGATTGAGGGTCATATTTAAACGCAGCCTTGACTCGAGAGCGGTATCTAAGCGCCGTATGAAAGTCCATTCCATAATCTAAAACTAGCAATGTTTGCGATGACTTTGTCCGAGATTGGTCAAACACTCCATCATTAAACTTTACATTAACGATATCGCACATTTCATGGGTCGCTGTCGTATCTGTACAGTTTATGCCTTGCGAGGTTATTACTTCAATTGCATCTGCGACGTACTGTTTGCCCTGCTGTTCAATTGCGTCCATAAACACACTGGGATCGGGCTCAACTATAACAGGATCTGGCGGCGGCTTAATTGGATCCGGTATAGGATCATTTGAATCACTCCCTCCACCGCAACCAAAAACAAATAACAAAGACGAAACGGCAAATAAAGTACCTGTTCTTTTAACCATAAAACCTATCCTTAGAATGGTGCTCGATACATTATATTTTGCCTACCAAGCAAAATATTCAACCATAACAAATTAACAAAAATTTTCTTAGAGACTATATCATGGATTGTCAAACAGGCACTATAACGTAACAAATTAGTACAAAGTCCTAATTAGCTACTCAGGACGGGAGCGAACTGTAAATTGACGAGTATTGGGCTTTTATGATCTGATTGAGCATTGCAATTTTTTAGGTCGTTACAATGAGCATCATTGCACATTTAAGCTGAATTGAAGACCCTAGAACTGATGTTAATATTAAAGAACCTGATGTAATGGTCTTGTCGACATATTAACTTTGATTGCCATATTTAGTGGCGCTGACGGATGGAAATCAATTCAAAAGTTTGGTGAGCTGCAACTGGATTGGCTAAGGCATCATTGTTCCTTTGAAAATGACATTCCAAAACGTCATTGTGTTGCTAATATAATCAGAGCATTAGATGCAGATACTTTACTCGAGGCACTGTTAAAATGGATTAATTCTCGTCGAGAAGCACCTCAAAAGCCACACATAGCAATTGATAGATGCTTCGAGGATGCTGGAAAGACAATGTGTACAATGCGCTAAATGTGGTTAGTGCATTTGATGTTGATAATGGGCTAGCCTTATTTCAACAAGTTGCGCAACATCAAGGTAAAAAGACCGTTTAGCTGCGAAACGAAGAAGAACAGATTGGAAAGGTGATTTTAGGACGGAGTACTCTTTGGTTAATCTGTGAGCAAAAGGGAATACCATCCTAGCACCTTAGCCACAACGAAGTTACATATAAAAACAACAAAATGTACATCAATAAAAACTCAATTAAGCGAAACAAAGAACAAATTTGGGAATTTTTTTCAAAAACTTGAAAAACACAACATACAGTTTTTTAAATATTAAAAAATATAAAAAACCAAAAACGATCAAAAAACAATTAATAAAAACAAAAAATCAAATAAATAACAATAAAATTTCAGTAGTAATAAGACGGGGTGTTTTTAAAAAATAAATAGAACTAAAAGTAATACAAGGTGAGTTTTAGAAAAAAATAAATCTATTAAGAATAGAGGCGGGAAACCCGCCAACACTATCTAGTTAACAGCCAACCAAGGGCCAGAGCCATCGGCAGCAGGTATATTGCCTTTAGTCCACCATTTTGCTTCGTAGATCACACCATTGTAGCTCGCTCTATCACCTTTTAAGTAAACCTTGTCGGCATCCCAAGCGGGTACACCGTCAACAGGCGGTTCGGTAGGATTGGTTGGTAAATCATCGACAACTCGTACTTCAGGCCAGCTTGCGTGTGATTGATAAAAGTTTGTCACGCATTTCTCGTAGTCTCCTGGTACAAGCGCTGAATAAGCCGTTTGATACCCCACGAGTTTACACTCAAATGAATATCCTCCGGGGCGATCTGCATAATAAGCCCAATCACCTTCCCAGTTGGTGTAGAGTACATCAGTTGCGCCGTCAAGATTTAAGCTTCCGTATGGTGTTTGCTGCCAACAGGTATTTTCTTCATCGGCTTCAATGGTGATGTTGTAATAATGCGAGAGTCCTTCCCAATAACGAATACGGTTAACGGGCTGGCCTTTGTCTTTATTTTGCGCGCCGCATTCAATACCACCATTGATAATATTAATCGTGGTACCAAAGCCATAACCAATCCCCGCCTCACTTTCACGCAATGATGGCGTCCAAGTTCTATCAATAACGTGTAACATTGCAGGTTTTGGCGCTTGCGGCGTTAAGAAAAACCAAATCGCAGACGCTAAATTTAGCCAAGAGTCAGCCACTAAGCCCGGATTGTTTAATAACACCGTTGCATCACCGTTAAACATGACTTCACTGAACGCGCCATAGTTAAAGTGATATGAAAGCTGCTTAGCGCCTCGGCCAAAATATCCTTGTCCCGCCCCACATGGCCAGCGGCGGTTTTGCCAGTCATTTTGTCCACACCCTGTGGTATAACCAACTTGTCCTTCTGACCAACCCATTTCACGCACATGCACCAAAGCTTGTTGCCATTCTTCTAACCCGAGAGGGTTATCAGAAGTATTATCTTTGGCAATATGCCCCCCTGTTTCTTGGGCAAAATGCGCAAAAGCAGTCACAATAGAGCGTTTACAAATTGCATCAGCATCTCGGCCGTCAGTATAGTCGCCGCAAAATGCGGGAAACTTACCAATGGCACGTAAAAAACGCGTGTAGGTGTATTCAGGCGCCGCCATTTGGGTAAGAAATTGCCACTGGGTTTGACCAAATACCCGCTCAGCCCTTTTTACATTATCAGGATTACTTACAAAGCCCGGCACAATCGCCTCTACAACCGTATTTTCTCTTGTTTCCAGTGCTTTAGACCAAATAGCATACATAGGGTTGTTGGTTTTCGCGCTTTCTGCATTATTTAACGCCACCCGAGAGACAATATAACCATTGGGGTTTTGTGGATCGGGTTGCGGACTCATTGCTATCACCTGACTTGCAGTTATAGCAAGCGAAACTGCGGTCGCTAATTTTAGAATTTTCATATTTTTCCTTTACATGTTGTTGTTAACGGTGAAGATCACCGGTTCAACAATTATTAACAAAATGACATCGCTGTCAAATTTTGTTCACTTTTTATTCTTACCACTACTCAAAAAGCGCCAGTTAAAATTGCCGAATCTTCGCGTTTTTGGTACATGATTAAAGTGGTATGCTAGGACCTCACAACAAATAACAATAATGGAGCAGCCTATGAAAATCATTCCTTTACAGTCGCAACATTTCGACAGTGTTATCGCACTTGGCAATCTCGTTCATGGTGATAATTATCTTGATGACGTAAGTATTGAACAAATGCACCAAAAAGGCTGTAAAGAGGGCATTAATGCTTCCTTTGTTGCGCTAAACAATGAAGGTGAGTTGCTCGGTTTTAGAACATCATACAGTGCAGGGCAATGGCCTATAGATAAGTGGTGCTCGCCAACATTGTGGCCTGTTGATCAAAATGATATGGCATATTTTAAATGTATCGCGGTATCACCGAACGCACAGGGCCAAGGTATTGGCCCCCAATTACTAAAACACGCAATAACAGCATTAACACAACAAGGCGCGAGAGCTGGCGTTGCACATCTTTGGAAACAAAGCCCAGGTAACGGAGCCGTAAAATACTTTACTAAGGCCGGTGGCAAACTGATTAAAGTCCATGATGATAAGTGGTTAGACGACTGTATCTATCACGGCTATGTTTGTACTATTTGTGGTACTGAATGCCATTGCCAAGCAGCAGAAATGGTATTGGAGTTTTAAGATGTCAGGGTTTGATCCACTCACTCAGCCACATTGCCAAGGCCAAGCTTTTGCCAATAGCTACTGGGCTGCAACCTGCCCTATAGGTACCCCCACCCCTTCGCTAGATAAATCATTACAAGTAGATATCGCTGTGATCGGTGGTGGTTTTACGGGCTTACTTACCGCCTACCATTTGGCAACCACTCATCACCAAAGCGTTGCCCTATTTGAAGCCAATCAAGTTGGCTTTGGCGCGAGCGCGAGAAATGCGGGATTTGTGCTACCAAGTACGGGACGGCTTGGTTATGCGCAACTGGCCAAAAAGTATGGTCTGGATGTCAGTAAAGCCATATATCAAGAGTACAACAACGCCGTTGCTTTGGTCCGTGAACATATCGACGCCAATCACATTGATTGCAACGTGCAAGCATCTGGCTATTTGAAAGTTGCACACAATCAGCAAGCATTTTCGCTACTAAAAGCGCAGTCCGAATTTCTCACTGCAACCATGGGTAGCAAGAGCCATCAGTTACTGTCTCAGCAACAACTGACCGAAACCTATATGCACAACCAGCAAGGGTTTGGCGCATTGCGATTTGACAACGCGTTTGGTGTTCACCCTTTGAAGCTGTTACTAGGTTACAAGGCTTTAGCACAGCAAGCTGGTGTGCAACTTTATGAAAATAGTTTGGTCACTCATTACCAGAACCAAAATGGCAACCACCAGCTAGAAGTGAATGGCCACAGAGTCTCGGCGAACAAAGTCGTGATCGCAGCAAATGCCTACGCTCAACGACATTTTTCGCCATTAACTCAAGGACGTTACCTGCCTATTTTAAGTAGTATTATCGTGACTGAACCACTCAGCGATGAGCAACTTGCTGTCAATGGCTTAATGACAGAGCAAGTCGTCATGGATACCAGACGGCTTAAATACTACTATCGTCGCCTTCCCGACAATCGCATTTTGTTCGGTGGACGAGGTGCGGTGTTTGGCCACGATCAGGATAACGCAAAATACCAACACAACTTGCGTTCAGCGCTTAACGATTGCTTTCCTAACCTCAATGCTAAAGTTCATTACTTCTGGAGTGGCTATATTGCCGCCGCACTTGATGATCTCCCCCATATCTACAGTGAAAATAACACTGGATATGTGCTCGGATATTGTGGCTCAGGTGTGGCATTTAGTGCTCAGGCAAGCATTCGTCTTGCTGAAAAATTAATGGGTCATAAAGTGCCTGATTTACCCATCTATACAAAGCCGCTGCCTAAATTTCCAATGCCACAATTAAGAAGAGTGGGCCAACTAGCGTATTACCAATATGCGCAAATAATGGATAAGGTAACGTAATGCCCAACGCCACAATTCGCCCAGCTGTACCCTCTGATGCATTAAAGCTTGCCGCGCTATCGATTCAGGTTTGGCTCGATACCTATGCAGTCCAAGGACTCCGACAAGAATACGCAGAATATGCGCTTTCTACCTTTACAGAAACCTACTTTATATCTTTGCTACAGCAAGAAGAGATAAGCATTTACATCGCAACGCATCAAGGTGCGATACAAGGTTATATTCAAGCTAACCGTCACTCGAGATACCACCAGCAAGATCTTGGCTTTGAAGTAGAGAGACTCTATGTGCTAGGCCGGTTTCAAGGATGTGGGATAGGTCGGCGGTTACTTTCTCATATGGTAGACAAACTTGGCGAGCGGTACTGGCTCTATACTTGGGTCGAGAACGAATCAAATCGATTTTACGAAAAACTGGGACTGGCGCTGATTGGTAAACACCGTTTTCAATTTCATCAATGGGAAATTGAGAATAATGTCTACCACGCACCGGGGATTAGTCATACTGCGCTTTAATCTTTAGGATTTCTGGTAGGTTTTCATCGAGCAATTCAACTAACTTTGGGTCAAAGTGCTTACCACTTTCAGAATGAATGAAGGCCAATGCCTTTTCGATAGGCCAAGCCTCTTTATATGGGCGCTTTGAAGTAAGCGCATCAAACACGTCCGCAAGCGCACAGATCCGTCCTTCAAGTGAGATTTCTTCCCCTTTTAATCCTTTTGGATAACCGCTTCCATCAAATTTCTCGTGGTGCTCCATCGCCATTAAATATGCAAGCTTGACGAGTTTTGAATCAGAGTCCGCAAGTATGTTTGCACCCAGCTCAGCATGTTGTTTCATCACCTCATATTCTTCGGCATCTAAACGTCCAGGTTTCAGCAAAATGCTGTCGGCAATACCGACCTTGCCAATATCGTGCATCGGGGCGGCGAGCATCAAATCTTCTGCATACGCTTCCGGTAAACCACAAGCTTTAGCAAGCACAAAGCAGTAGCGGCTCATTCTCGCAATATGCTGGCCTGTTTCATTGTCTTTGTATTCCGCCGCCTGACCGAGCCGCTGCATCAGTTCAACGTATGCACTTTTAAGCTCAGTAGCACTGACTAAAGACAAGTGCGTCTTCACTCGCGCTCTAGTTATCGCAGGGCTGATAGGCTTTGTGATGTAATCAACACCACCTAACTCAAAGCCTCGAGCTTCGTCAAACTCTTCACTCAAGGCGGTCACAAAAATCACCGGGATCCTCGCAGTGGTAGGATCTTCTTTTAATTTGGAGCAGACTTCAAAACCTGTCATTTCAGGCATCATAACATCGAGTAAAATTAAGTTAGGTAGTTCCTTATCTACTAGCTCCAGCGCCAATTTTCCAGACTTTGCAAACTTCATACGATACTGATTACCCAGCGTTTGCTTTAAAATTTGGAGATTCGTTGCTTCATCGTCAACGGCTAGGATCAGAGGCTTGTGGTCATTTATCATTACACATCAGTACTCATTAATTGTGCGAGAATTTCCTCCGCACGTTCAAATTCAAAATCATCCAATGCATGTTTCAACGCCTCTACCTGGCTTCGGTACGTAAGGGGCGCGCTCTCTAACAATGCGTCAAGCACATCATCCTCGACTTGCGCCTCATCTATCATCTCTTTTACTTGTGGCAAGTTTTGCTTAAACAAAAAAACGTCGCCCTCACTCAACGCGTTGGTTACAACTTCTTCATCACTCAGTCCAACCACGTCGTCTAGTTTTTCAATAATGAGCGCCATTTTAGCTCTCAAGCGCTCGTCAATTTCCTTCTTACCCTCTATTTGCTCAAGCAGAGCAAAAAGTGTCTCCAACGCCAAGTTTCCAGCAACGCCTTTGATGGTGTGAATATTCTGTAGTACATCATTCGTAAACTGACCTTCGTGGGCAAAAAGCGCTACCACTTCTTCTCTTTTACCATCCCAAAAACGCGCCAATTCTTTTAAAAATCGAGCTTCACTGCCCCACAAATTTATCGCTCTAGCTCTATTTATAAGCTGCTTGTTGCTGGTTTGCCTTACTCCAATCGCCGTATGAGCAATATTGATATTGAGCGTTTCAGCAATAGTGCGAGTTAAATCTTCTATCACCACTGGTTTTGAGGCAAATGCAGCCATCCCTGCAGCTTTTGCAGCCGCTCTATCCTCGCCTAACACACTCGCGGTGAGGGCGATTACCGGTGTCTCTTGTTGCCTATTTTCTCGTTCATATGCTTTGATAGTGCGCGTCGCCTCAAGTCCATCACAACCCGGCATATGAATATCCATTAGAATAAGATCGTATTGTTGCGCTTTTGCTTTTTCGATGGCCTCAAGCCCATCCCCTGCGACCTCTATACTATGACCTTGCTTTTCAAGTAATAAGCTCAACAATTCGGTATTTTGTTGAATATCATCGGCAACCAAGATATTTAATGGGGGAAGTTCGACATGAACATCTTGCGCTATTGTGAATGCCGCGATTTTCTTAAGAGGCACAGTAAAGTAGAAAGTAGACCCTTTTCCAAGCTCACTGTGAGCCCATATTTTTCCACCCATTAACTCGACTAGCTGGCGACTAATGGTCGTTCCAAGGCCTGTACCACCAAAGCGGCGACTCATGCTCTCATCGGCCTGTTCAAAGGGATTGAAAATTGAATCTAGTCTATCGTTGGCAATCCCTATACCTGTGTCCGCAATTTTAAACAGTACATAATTGTCATGAGAGGACTCAACGCTAAGCTCTACACGGCCCTGTGCAGTAAATTTAATGGCATTACCCAATAAATTTACCAATACCTGCCGTAAGCGGTCGGAAGCACCATGATAAGTTTGATGCAAACTGTGACTCATCGTGAGCTCTAGTTTTAAGCCCTTTTTCTTTGCTTGATACCAAAACGTCGATACCACGTTGTCGAGTAGCTCAGAAATACAGAAATCATTCTCAATCAGGTCGAGCTTGCCTTGGTCCAGCTTAGCGGAGTCTAAAATATCGTTAAGCAAGTGCAGTAGTGCCTTTGCACTCGTAAGTATCGTATTTACATGCTTACTTTGATCAGGTTTCAGCTCAGACTCTCTCAGTACTTCACTAAATCCTAAAATGGCATTCATCGGTGTGCGAATTTCATGACTCATGTTCGCTAAAAACGCTTGCTTGGACGCTGCTGCGCTTTCAGCAATGCTTTTTGCGCCACGTAGTTCGTCTTCCATGTTCTTGCGCTCGCTAATATCAAGTAATACGCCCGCAATGCCCTCAACTTTACCCGCTTGATCGTATTCAAATGAACCTTTATCCAGCACCCACTTGGTATGGCCTGATTTGTGTAATATTCGATATTCCTGCGAGTAACTCGCTTTGCCGCATTGCAGTGCTTGTTCAACCACATCGTGCGTTAAGCTTTTGTCATCTTCAATAATCAAGCTGGCAAAATGAACTTGCCCAGAAATAAATTCTTCTGCTCGGTAGCCTGTAAGCTGCTCGACAATGGGACTTACGAACGATATCGTCCATTTGCTATCAATCCGGCAACGAAATGCCACGCCAGGCATGTTATTTAGCAGCGTCCGATGACGCGCTTCCTGCTCAATCAGTGCTTCTTCCATTTGCTTTTGCGCTGTTAAGTCAGTGATAAAACCCACATAAAACGCGCTTTGGTCTTTTAACTCAACCTCTCCTATTCCCAGCCGAATAGGTACCAGATGCCCTTGCTTGTGTAGCGCCTTGATTTCACGGCCAACCCCCTTAAATTGTTCAAGGTAAGTGCTGTCGAATGATACTTTCGTTTGCGCTTCTTTAGGTAAAAACACAGCAACATTGCGACCAAGCGTTTCTCGCTCAGACCATCCTAAAATTCGTTCAACTAACGGGTTACAGCTTTTAATGATACCATCACCATTGATAGTGATGATCCCATCAACGGCTGTTTCTAGGATAGCCGCAAGCCTAGATTCATTAGCGGCTTTGTCTGCAGCCACTGAGCGGTACTTGCTCGCGGTATGAATAAGCGCAGATAAAGCGCTAATGATCATACTGACAGCAGCAATAAACAATGCAAGCGATTGAGTATGCTGCTCTTGCATTTCTTGGTTGATAATTGGTGAGTCAGATACAAATTTTGCCGCCTGCATGCCCGTGTAATGCATTCCTGACACCGATGCCCCAAGTGCCAAAGCGCCTAGCCATCTTACAACACTGATATTGTTATCACTGACATAATCACGCAGTTTACTTCTCGCTTGAATTGCGATGAAGGCAAGTGACACAGCGACAACAATTGATAAACCAAAAAGTGCGGGGTCGTAACCCAGCATAGGGCCAAGCTGCATGGCTTCCATACCGCTATAGTGCATGGTGCCAATGCCCGCCCCCAAAATGACCGCGGCGAGCCCCTTTACTGCAAGTGTGACATTTGGTCGAGTTATCAAATCAAACGAAACCCAACAACCTAAGAAAGCGGGGAAGATGGACGCCGCAGTAAGCCAAGGATCGTAATCCACTTCAACACAAAGTGAGAATGCTAACATGCCAATGAAGTGCATACTCCAAATACCACCAGACATGGCTACAGCACCGCCAAATTTTGCAAGCCGATTTATACGACTATTTTGATTTTGCTCAGCAAAGTCAATCTGGATAAGCGTAAAAAATGAGGCGATAACAGCCACAAGTACAGATAACGCTACAAGCGTAGCATCATAAGTTCCGTTGAGTAGCAACTCTGGTGCGGGATCGGTTACAAAAAACGTATTTAACATAGCAACACGGATAGTAAGATATTCCTAGAGTCTAGCTTTCTAGGACTGAGTTTGACAGAAAAAATCGCTGTTAAAACAAGATTTCAGGATAAATTCATGTTTATTGTGGGCTAGGGCCTGTTGACCTTTGCTGTTTGATTTTTGTTCTTCTGAGTGTGTTTTGGTCGCGACGCTCGACTTTTGCCTAGTAATCTAGGCAAAAGTTGAGCAACAATGAACAAAGCGCACTCAGGTGAACCCAAAGGGCAGCGCTTGACTGGCATTTCTACTGTGTTATCACCTGACTTACATAGAATAACTATGCTACGCAGGCTCTGCCTTGTATAAATACCAGTCAAACTGCTGCAAAAACAAACTTGAAAGATCAACAGGCCCTAGTACTATCTCACTAGGAAATTTAAAGATAATATAGGTACAAGTTAATCGGTATAGCCAATGCGGGCTATTCGTATCCGACTAGCTCAGCGTACCCTTCACCTATATAGCCACCGGACACTTTTACTCTTCCTTCCCAATACGGGATAGTCAGCTGGTTTCTCGCATCACGATTGATACTTTCGATCAGAATAACAGGACTGTGCTTTAGCCGTAGTTGCCATTTAAATGGATAGCTTACTCCATCTAACGAAACCTGCTCCAAAACACTTAATTGAATATCCTTATGCGCTATTTCTGTCGTGCTACCCTCAGCTGTAATTTCAGTGCCTCGGCAATCTCTGTAGACTTGTTGGCTATCACGAATGCAAAATACCATTAGTGCGCCGTTCGATCTGTCTTGACCGCGAATACTAAACCAATCCCAGCCGCTTTGTGCCTTACTGATAAACGAGGAAGACCATTCCCTATCGAGCCACGCGTCACCGCTGACTTGATGTGTGTCACCTTGAAAAGTAAGCTCACCAGAGACGCTTAAAAAAGGATAGCTGTAGTACATGGAAGCGTGGCCGTCGGACGTTTTTTCACTGTAGCCATTGTTCCCATGTAGCACTATCGGACTTTTTCTCAGTGTTAAATTAACACTGTTTTTTTCTTCCTCAGCATGAAGCGTTAACGGAAAAAATGTTTCCGTCGCGCTGCGCAAATACCAGTTATCTAATTGCGTGATAAATGGGTCAGCTTGAATTTTTACTTGCCCTGCTCTTCCGTATCGTTCGAAGGATTGGTGCCTGGTATTATCTTGAATTGCAAAATGCGCAAAGTATAACTCACCATCCCACCATGGACTGACATATTGAACGCTGACAACTGAGGTTCTAAATAACGTCCATTGAACACCAAATTCTTGCCCTGAATCACTTTTTAAGTTTGCAGTAACATACCACCATTCAATGCCTTGATCAGGATGGCTACCGTGATCACGCGGAAAACTTAACTGATATACGGGAGAGACCGGATCGCCCAACTGAAGATTGAAAAAATCACGTTTTGAAGCAGGTGCTTCTGACAGCTCCGGAGTGCAGCCGACTCCCACCATTAACAGTAATAAAACGATAAGATAATTAGTCTTCATACAACAGATCCGCAGTATCGTGACGACTCAGTTTGAGTAGAGGTAGTACACTAACCAGCAAAGCTAAACTAAAAATGAGGGTGATAAAGACCGCGATCTCAAGATAAGGTAATAGAAAAGGGATCGTCCAACCGAAGCCAATTGGCATCACAAATTTAAGTAATATCCACCCGAGCATTCCCCCGAGTATCGTCGCCAACACTAAACTCACAAGCAGAATAACAGCGCTCTGCCCTAATTTAATAGCAAATGCTTGCCAAGTGGTAACGCCTAATGTTTTTAAGATGGCCAAAGGTTGAATTTGCTTAGCGCCGAGAGTCAGTAATGATACCCACAACCCAAATAGCGCGATAGCAACTATCATTAAATTTAACGCGTGCGTTGCGTAAAACGTATGTTCAAACAAACGCGTAGCGTATTGTTTAAAGCGCTGATTTTGAACCACTTGTGAGTCGTTTAAATGGAATTGCTGCATGACCTTTTGCTTAAATAAAGCGGTATCAATATCTGGCTTTAGAACAATTGAAAAACCATATGCTTCATAGTTAAGCCCGGCGTTTTCAATTGCGTCACTAACAGCGACGAACACCGCGCGCTGTTCGCCATAATCGTAATAAAAACCCGTTATCTCACAGTTAATATGCTTTTTGCCTTGTTGCAAACGAATACGCTGACCCAACTTTACGCCATACAATAATTTGCTTGGCTCGTTGGCAAGGCACCCACTCACATTTTTATTCGCATCATAGTAAAGCACTTCGTTATTAGGTACAGCTCCCGCAAGCAGCGTAAGATTGTAGTGATGTTCGCCAGAGCGACCAAAGCTAATCAAACTCGCTGATTGAGTGCCTTGTTGATGTGAGCCCAGGCCATAACTTATCTCTGCACGCCAAAATACACCGGCCTTTTCAATATCCTTTTGGCTTAAGAGCCATTGATATTGCACATCGGTAACTTCACTAGGCCGCACATATAGATCTGCGCTAAGGCGACCATCTAAATGGATCTGCAAAGCTGAGCTAAAACTACTCACCATAATTTGCAACCCTACGGAAGTGCCAACCGCAAGCAACACGGCATAAACACTGATTGCAAGTACTCTGATCTGCTCGACACTGTCTGCTTTCATCCATTTGACTAATGGATGCTGAGTTGGAATACCTTTAAACGCAGCCCACAGTGCCACTGGTGTTATCATAAAAAAGAGCAACAGTAAGCAAACGCACAACCCAAGCGCATGAATTGGCGCTTCGCTACCAAGATAAAAATACCCAGCGGCCGTAACCAATAGACTTCCACTCACTATTTTACTCTGCCAAGATTTATAAAAAGTAAGAGGCTTTACTTGGCAATATGCCACACTTGCAAGTACCAAAAGGTTTAACACAAATGCTTGCAGCACGACTAACCAACTGAAATTAACCGGTAAACGCCTATCTAATGCAAATAGGCTCTCTAACGCCATAGAGATCTCGCTCACCAATAAGTTCGCCCCTAAGAAAGCCACACCTGCGCCCACCAATGCAGCAATCAAGCTTAAGACGAGCACCTCAATGACTACCGCTGCGACTACATTTGCTTGAATACATCCAAGTAGTGTGAGTTGCTGATGTAGTTTTTTTCTTGCGTGCAGACAAAGCTTTATAGCGTTAAAACTTAAAAAAGCGCCAACCACGTAGCCTAGGAATGCAAGCGCTTGCAGGTTGAAGAAAAACGCCTTCGACAACGAGTCGAAAGACTGCGCTTGTGCACTTTGCAGCTGTGCTTTATCACCTAAAATCTGCCTAACTTTTGCCTCATCCAATACTGCATTTGAGATCTCTATATAACTAATTTGACCTGATGAATTCAGTAAATGGTCAACTAATGCAATATCGGCTATTGCAACATCGCCAGTAAGTTCCGATAAAACAGCGAAATGCACATCCGTATCAAGAAGCTTGATCACTTCATGCCTTCTGAGCGACAAATGTTGGGCCATCTCCTCAGATACGTAAATTGTATTAAATCCGAATTGTAATGGTGCAGTTTGATTGCCTGACTTATCTCCCTGTGATTGCACTTTAGGTAGAGAAAGCCATTTCAAAGTATTAACCCCTTTAATGCGAAGCCTGTTCTCACTGGGCACGACCAGCACACCTTCCAAAACTGGCTCAGCGGATACGACTCCTGCGTTTCGCAGCGCCGTCCATACATCTCCAGTCAACATCTCGCGGCCTACGCTTGGCCGAACAAAGTGACTAATTGGATTATTTATAAGTGCGCTGGTTTGCTGGTAACGATCCGTTGCTTCTTGATTTAGTCCTTGAATTGAGCCAAGTAAAGCACTACCCAAAGATAAGCCAAAAACGAATAACAAAAACAACCAAAGATGCCTTTTATAGAACTGCATAAACACCGTGAGTACCAGCCTAATTTCTGATAACGCGCTCAGCCGTTCCATCGTTTTAGCCATAAGCACGGTTATTTTGAATGGTGATTTTTCTATCTAGGCTGTCAGCAAGGTGTTGGCTGTGTGTAACCATAAGCAAGTTAACGCCTTGCTCTTCACACAGCTCACGCAGAAGTAATACCACTTCTTCGCTTTTCGCAGCATCTAAGTTTCCCGTCGGCTCATCGGCCAGCAATAACTTAGGCTTGTTGATCATGGCACGTGCGATACCAACTCGCTGCTGCTCACCACCTGACAATTGCTGAGGCAAGGCCGTTAATTTATGTAAAATCCCCAAACGCTCTGCCAGCGCATCAACATCGCTTTGCTTTGGGTTCAATTGATTGAGCTGTGCTTGAAAAACAATATTGTCGTAGACGGATAAAGGTGCAAGCAATTGATAGTGTTGAAATATCATCCCTAACTTGCGACGGTAGAGCGCCTGTTCAATATCATTAAACTGAGTAATATCCCGGCCATCAATAACAATGCTGCCGCTATCAGGCCTTAATAAACCACCAATAAGATGGATAAGTGTCGTTTTACCCGACCCGCTATCACCAACAATAGCGACCTGTTCTTTAGCGGCAATACTGAGACTAAGCTTATCTAATACGGCTCGATTCACTTCACCATCACGACGCGTGAAGACTAAATTTTGAACTTCTACCACTATATGCACATTCCTTTACTACTATGTGGGCGCTACTCAATGCATCAGTCTCGTTAAGTAGCCAGGATCTTTTATTTCTCGAGTCAGCGCAGGTTAACTAATGTGTAACTACCAAGGAATAGCATCACCGCTATAGTCGTAAAAACCTCCGCTTTGTGCATCCACAAAATGAGATAACACGGAATAGATCCCATTTGCAGACTCATCTGGAGTAATTAACGCGTTAGGGCCACCCATTTCCGTTTGGACCCAGCCAGGGTGAATAGCAACCGTGCGGATCCCCTCACCCAGTAAATCATTTGATAGGCTTTTTACCACTGAATTTAGTGCAGCCTTAGAGCTGCGATAGATATAGCCACCGCCTTTAGTATTCATGGTGTGACTACCTACCTTAGAAGAAATGGCCGCAAAAATCTTTTCATTGCCGTTGCAAAGATGGGTGTAAAATAGCTCTGCGAGTCGCATGGTGGAAAATACATTAACCTCCATCACTTCTCGCCACGCTTCTATATCTGTTTCACCAAATGCATAGTCTTTCGGCCCATAAATACCCGCATTGTTAATAACAATATCGATGGCAACAGGGGCTAGCTTCTCGCTTAATTCTTCCATCTGGTCGTAATTGGTCACATCTAGGGCAAACACTTGGAGCTCAGGAAAAGTTGGCGCAAGAGAATTTAGTTCTGAAGCAGTAAGCGGGTCTCGACAAGTTGCTAATACGTGCCAGCCAGCCTGCAGATAGGTTTTAGTTAACGCAAGTCCAATACCGCGGTTTGCACCAGTGATCAGTATTTTTTTCACAGTCGAAGCTCCTAAGCCGTTATGACAAAAGCCAATGGTGTTAATTCACTATACTGATGATAGGTTGAATAATCCACTTTTTGCAGATGTAACTAGCATCTCGAGCCACAATGCAAAAATCATGAATTTAATTCAACTTTAATCAATCTCGTTCATTAAGCCAATTCAATGCATCCCCTTTATCATCAAAATACTTCACTTTACCAGTAACAAACCAGTTACCTATTGTTGCAGCAAGTCGATGCCAGTTTTTGCCGCCATATATTGCTACTTTGGCAAATTCAGTGCTATGCTCAAAGACGAGTCGGAAGTCATCCCACATGGCTCTTGGCTCCCAGCCTTCAAAATCAGTCGCATCAAGAAATGCATAGATTTTAGGCGTTGTTACTGCTTTCAGTGCACTCTCGATTATTGGTGTAATAACAACATAATCTTCATGAGTGAGTTTACCTGTAGGCTTAAGTGTGAGATAAATATCATCTCCAAAGCGCTCAGTGCCTATTGATATGCCATGGAATGAGTTCGTCATATTCTCTTCCTTTATGTTTATCTCATAGATAAAAAGCATAATTAAGTCTCAGCTTTTTTGCCAATATCCAAACTTTTTTCATTATTGTCAGCTTCCGTTCAGATTTCTAATACTACCATGCGCGCCGTTGAGTCGATGTAGCTCAATATATGGAAATTAAAGGGATGACTATGAAAAAACTACTATCTATCGCAGCTGTTTCACTACTTGTTTCAGCAGCAGCTCAGGCTAACACTGGTAACGTACAAAAAGAGTGGTTCAACACCGCTAGTTATACAGATTATGATGGCTCTGACAACAGCGCACTGATGCTTTCTTCTCGCTATTTCTTCGCACCTCAAGAATCAGTAGGCGTATGGGATGACTTTGGCTACCTTGATACGGACAGCAATGTAGGCGTAAGTTACTTTAACGATGATTATTCAAATGCTTTCTCTGTTGGTGGTGAAGGCTTTATCACTAAAGAATGGTTTGTAACTGCTGGCATCGCAGATCTTGGCGAAGCTGACGACCATTACTCTTTCGGTTTTGGTTACCTTTACAACGACAACCTAAAGCTAAGCATTCGCCAAGAAGAGTTTGAAAACGGTGATACCACTTGGTTCAAAGCTGAGTACAACCACGAACTAAATTCTACAGATTACATCGGTTTCACAGTTGAAACTGAAGACGAATTTGATTACCTAAACCTAAGTGCACGTTACTTCATGCACGTTGGTGGTGACAGCTACTTCACAATCGACTTAGAGCACAACCGTATTGATACTGATGGTTTTGACGACAACGTAACAAACGTGCTTGCAAACTACTACTTCACTCGCAACTTTGCGCTTGGCCTAGGTTCATATGATTCAGACTTAGCAGTAGAAGCTAAATACTTCTTCAACGACACTTACTACCTTAAAGGTAGTGTAGTTGACACTGACGGCGGTGAAACAAGCAACCTAACTTTTGTTGCTCAGTTCTAAATCAACACATGATTGAGGTACATCTGTACCTCCCCCAACTACTCAACACCTCTTCGCGACCACACTCCGCGTTGGGGTGTTTTTTCACATTTTGAAACAAGCTACTCATCTAAATTGGGTGCATTTCGCTTATCAATAGTTATTATGTATCAAAATAATAACGGAAATGCCTATATTATGATGAAGATAAGAACACTCGTGCTCGCCATTGCTGCGGCAGCCGCGCCTTTTGTTTCGGCGTATCAGACCGAAGATACTCGCCTACTCCGCTTTCCAGATATCCACAAAGATAAAGTCACTTTTGTATATGCTGGCGACATATATATTGCAGATACCAACACAGGTAAAAGTCAGCGTCTAACAGACCATATTGGTTTTGAGACCTTCCCTAAGTTCTCTCCAGATGGCAGCAAAATCGCTTTTGCCGCCGAGTATAATGGCAGCCGCCAAATCTATGTGATCAATGCTGATGGTTCAGGATTAAAGCAACTCACTTACTACAACGATGTTGGTCAAATGCCTCCTCGCGGTGGGTTCGACTATCGCGTGATGGACTGGACACCCGATGGTAAACATATCGTTTTTAGAGCAAATCGCACACCATGGGGCAAACGTATGGGTCGCCCGTATATGGTACCAGTAGAAGGTGGACTTGAGCAGCCGATGGCCATTCCAGAAACGGGTGGTGGTATGCTCTCCCCTGATGGTAATAAGTATGTTTACACACCAATCGACAGAGAGTTTAGAACTTGGAAGCGCTCTCGTGGTGGTCGAGCTCAGGATGTATGGATTTACGACCTTGAAAACAATACGTCTAAACAACTCACCACTGACAAAGCCACCGATCAACAACCAACTTGGGTGAATGACAGTATTTACTTTGTGTCTGATCGTGACTACACGCTCAACCTTTATAAATATCGCGATGGCAAGTCACCGGTTAAAATGACTGACCACAAAGACTTTGACGTGCTGTGGCCATCAGCCGGACCAGATGCCATTGTCTACGAAAATGGCGGTTACTTATATCGCTTTGACGAAGCGACAAAGACAACTAAAAAGCTAAAAATCGATGTTGCTGGTGTGCGTCAATATGCCATGCCATATAGTAAAAACGTTAGCGACTTTATCGATTCTATGGATATATCACACGATGGTAAGCGTGCATTGTTTACTGCCCGTGGTGAGTTATTCTCAGTCCCAGTAAAACAGGGTCCAACTCGTAACCTCTCTTACACACCAGAAGGTCGTGAAATTGAAGCAAGCTGGTCACCGAATGGCCGTTATATTGCCTACATGAGCGATAAAACAGGTGAATATGAGATCTATCTCAAAGATAGAGCAAATAACAACAAAACCATCCAGTTAACTGACAATGGTACCATCTGGCGCTTTACACCAATTTGGTCCGCTGATAACAGCAAACTACTCTTCGCAGATAAAAACCACACGCTATGGTGGGTTGATGCGAAATCTGGCGATATGCATAAAATTGACACCGCCAAATACGACGAAGATGGTCTAACTGAATATACTTGGTCGCCAAACAGTGAAGATATTGTTTTTGTTAAAAACAATGAAAACCGCTACGCCTCGCTTTGGCACTATAACACTGAGGATAAAAAGGTCACTCGACTGACTGACAACATGACCAGTGAGCGTAACCCTACTTTCTCTCCTGACGGTAACTACATTTATTTCACTTCTGAGCGCGACTATAACCTCACCTTTAGCAGCTATGAATTTGATTATATGTTTAATAATGCCACGCGCATTTATAGCGTTGCGGTGAATAGTCAGATCAAGCCGCTTAATGCCTTTGAAAGTGATGAGTTAAGCATTCAATCAGACGATGAAACGAAAAAGGACAGCGACAAACAACCAAATCGCATTGAGGCCAACGGCTTTATGTCACGGGTTGTATCACTCTCAGCCCCAGCAGGTAATTACGGTTCGCTTACAGGTGTTGAAGGAGGCGTACTGACTTTAACAGGCGGTGCGTTAAAGCTCCTCGGCACAGAACCAGATAGCAAACTAGAAACCGTCGCCGAAGGCGTAAGCAGCTATAAAGTTGCCGCTGGTGGTAAGCACCTGATCGCTCGCGCTGGTAACAACTTCAGTGTAATTGCACCAAAGCCAAAGCAAGATTTAAAAGCCAGTCAGCTTGATTTATCTAAGATGACACTGAAAATAGACCCGAAAGTTGAGTGGCAACAAATGTATGTAGAAGGCTGGCGCACCTTACGCGACTGGTTCTACGACGAACATCACCATGGTCAAGATTGGGATGCTATCTTGGAGAAGTATCAACCACTTGCCAGCGCTGTCGCACACCGTAGCGACTTAGACTATGTACTTAGTGAAATTGCGGGTGAAATCAACGCAGGTCACATCTACGTACAATCTGGTGATGCCCCAACAGCCGAGCGCAAAAAGCATGGTTTACTTGGCGCAGAAATAAGTGCTCATCAGTCTGGCTACGTTAAAATTGAGCGTATCTACAAAGGTGAGAACTGGCATGAAGACTACCGTTCACCACTCAATGAAACCGGCGTGAATGCCAATGAGGGTGATTACATCATCTCGGTCAATGGTCGCTCGGTAAAAGACGTGGTTAACTTTTACGAGCTACTTGAAAACACCCAAGGCGAGCAAGTTGAGTTGGTATTGAGTAAATCACCAAGCGCTGATGATAGCTGGAAAACCACGGTAAAACCTGTTGCCAGCGAACAAGGCTTGCGTTACATGGCATGGGTTCAATCACGTGCTGACTACGTGGATAAATTATCAAACGGTAAGATTGGCTACGTTCACCTACCAAATACTCATTATGATGGTAACCGTTCATTATTTAAGAACTTTATGCCACAAACGAGCAAAGATGCGCTGATCATCGACGACCGTTATAACGGCGGCGGCTTCATCCCTGAGCACATGATCACTTGGCTTGCTCGTAAGCCACTTAACTATTGGAAACGCCGCGGTGTTGAGCCAACAAAAACTCCACAATTTGCCCACGATGGTCCAAAAGCGATGTTGATCAACGGCTATTCAAGTTCAGGTGGTGATGCTCTACCTTATTACTTCCGTCAGGCAGGTCTTGGCAAACTAATTGGTACTCGCACTTGGGGTGGCCTTATCGGTATCTCGGGTAATCCAAGTCTTGTTGACGGAGGTCAGGTTATCGCTGCAACCTTCCGAATTCTAGATAATGAAGGCAACTGGATCATCGAAAATGAGGGCGTCAGCCCTGATATCGAAGTGATCGATAGACCAGAGCTTGTTCATGCCGGTAAAGACCCTTCTGTCGAGCGTGCAGTGAAGGAGCTGTTGAAAGAGTTAAAAGATAGCCCGAAGAAAACACTGATAGTGCCTCCTGCGCCGTCTAAGTTTTAATTACTATAAAAATATAAAAGGCTGAGCAATCAGCCTTTTATATTTTCGAACAATCTTTATTCCTATCTCTACGCGATAGATCTCCCAAAAATTGTACGAGTAGCTTTGTTGTTTCATTTGTCGGCGTTGATGCAAGTAAATGATGCTGATAATTAGGTATAAAAAACTGTTGTGCACAGTGATTTTTTAATACCAACTTGCTTGACTCAGGAAGTACATCATCTTTACCTGAATTAATTACTAATAGATTTTCATAATGATTAACAACTTCGAGTCCATCAGAGAAGAACTCTTGCAAATCATTTTCAATTAAATATGACTCTATCACCTTATCGATTAATCCTTGCGGCAAGTACTCAATATATGAAACCGTTTTTGAGGCAGCAACATTTAAGTCTTCCCTAATTAAAAATGGTGCCACACCAATCAAATTACTAGGGTTATACTTTTGAGCTATATGCAATGCCGGTAGAAAGCCCATAGAAAATCCGACAACATTGACTGACTTATAATTAGACGATAATTCAGGATAATAGTCGACCAATTTACTACCAAACGAAAATGTAGTTTCATCAACGCTTTTCAAGTCCATTACAATGACATCTGATCCCAATGAGGAAAACCAAATCGCGTAGGAAGTCAGTAGTGATTTATCCACGGCAAAACCGGGGATCAAGAGAGTTAGCTGCCCGCTCAAATCGAGAGCCCGAGCCTGCTCTTCTCTCACTATTTTGTAACCGGCACTGATACCATTAATTTCAACATTCATATCAATGTCATCCTTGATTGAAATATCACTTGGATAAAAGTCATAAGTCAACGTGTACTCACCTTTTTTTAATTTCCTTTCAATTTTTTTGACATTTATCAACTCTGTGTCGATAACTAGTTTTAACTCATATTTCAATGATTTACTCATAACACTTCGACCTATTGAAGTGCAACCAGAACTAATAAGAAAAAATAAAACAACAATTAAAATTGATCTTTTTGTACACATTAACTAATCTCCTCCTTGCAGTACTAATTTCATATTAAAAAGGATATTTTATGAATTGTAAATTTAGAAACTCAATTATCGCTGCAAATTTATTAGTTGCACTAACCGGATGTAAAATGACAGCGAATGCAGAGCACGCTCAAGGCAGAGTGTCTATTCAATGTCAAGTTATTATTGGTGGTTCCTCTTCATCCAACTCAATTATTCAAACTTTTGCACCAGAAATTTTCGATCAATATGGCCGAATTAACCTTTCAAATATGGATGCATCCAAGTTAGAGTTTGAAATAAATAATTTATATAATATAAATGATATTAAAGATAACCGTATTCTTATCATTTTGAAGTCAGGTCAAAGTATTTTGGCTCGTAAATGGTTTGATGTATATAAAGCTGACTCGATGTATAGGTTGAATAGCCCTCAATTATTTTCAAACTGGGCTATGACCTATGAAGCGGTGGCGGATGGTTTCGACATAAACTTTGATCCAAAACCTCGGATAATTACGGCACCGAGTAGCTTTTCAGTCAAAGGTAAGTATCGAAGCGCACCTCTTTTCGAATCGCCACAGGTACAGTTTGAAGGTTGTGAACGTTTGCCTGAATTCCCAGTACCGGATCCTGGTTACTATTGCGAACGGTAAGACTTGCTAGCTAAATTCAGTGAGTAATTATTGATTACTCACTTCTAATAACGATCTACGTTTAGACACAACATATAATCCCCACCCCGTAATCTTGTGTAATCGCCTTTTTTTACTTTTACAGCTACTTTCTAAAGAGAGTGGTGTTTTCACCTGAACCAATCACTTAACTTTATTAACTGAATTGCAATAGTTCGACATATATATCCAATACTACAGGCTATTAGGCGAAAAAATGCAGCAAGTCCACCGTCATCAAGGAGCAAGCTATGAATGTGCAGAATAAAGAGAGTCAGCCTTTAAAAATAAACAAAGAGCTCAACACCAACATCATCCTCAGCAGTACACAAAAGAAACAAATAAAAGCACGCGCAAGTAAATACAAGAACGCTGATTTATCTTGCCTTAGGGCAATAGCACAAGCCGCAATAAATGTAGAATTATTCACTATCCCTTTATACATGACAGGCCTTTATTCCATTCAAGGCACCCATGCGATCGCTGATTCATCAAACCTTTATCCAGGACGTTATTGGCCAGGACTTGGTCCAACAGCTGGATATATCCCGGAAGAGCGCCGTAGTCAATATGACGTTGATCTCGCGCCGTTATTCGATATAAATACGTTAGTTAGTGATAGTAAACCCAGCGATTTGTCGGATAAGTTTAGATTAACTATCAATCAGCAAGTTTTTAATGGCGTATATAGTGTTTTCATTGAAGAAATGCTCCATTTACAGCTTGCTTCCAATATGGCAAGTAAGTTGGGACTCACACCAAGCTTTACAAGTCCGGCATTGATTGATGAAAACTATGGTTGGAAATGCTACAACAACCAAAGTGGTATTCCACATATTTTGGACTTTGCTGACTGTACCAAAGACTTGTCGCAACTGAGCCCTGAGATTCAAGCTTACTTCAAACAAATTTTCCCAGGTAAAACGTTACAAGATCTACGCGTTAATGCCACTGAACTCAACAAAGAGCAGACACTACTCTTTATGTTGATTGAAGAAACGGAAGAAAACGCAAAGAAAATTATCCAAGAGCAATATTTAGAACCAAACAAAGACACAAAACGGCCAAAATATTTTGAGCAGGCACCTTATGACTGGTGGAAACCAGATTACACTGAGAAAAACCTGCCGCTGTTTGGCTCGATTGGACACATGTACCTCAGCTATTGGGATTATATCCAGATCCAGTATGACGATGGCACAAGCTTGCTCGACTATGCAACCATTCAGCGCGACTATTTTAATGAGCGCCCTGGTAATAAAGATTATCAGCCACAATTCCCAGGTATTAAGGGCTCTCTCAACGTAAAAGAAGATCATACTGTTTTAAAAGAAGCGTTAATGAATAATGTAAATGCCATTACTGATCAAGGAGAAGGTGATGGTGTGGCAGAAATGATTTGTAAACGCTGGGCTGATGAGAAATGGGCACAAAACCTCCTAGCAGCGAAAGCGGATGAAGCGGATGATCCCCACCTCAGCACCGTAGAAGAGAAGTTTCAACCTAGTGCAGAAGCATTGAAGGCGGATTATCCCGCAAGCTGCGGTGAGGGTCCAATTTCCGGTTCGGCGTGTGCGCGGATCACTAATAAATACAAAGATCACTTTCAAATATTTACCGATACTATGAGGCTCATTGTCGACTTTGAGAAGTCTTCAAGTCAACCAGACGAACGTTACATGACTTGGTCAACTTGGTTTGCTGAGGGTAATAGCTGGAATGAGGCGTTATTGGACCCCAACGGCGATGATGAAGCAGCTAAGCAAAACCCAAATCTACCTTGCGTCAGCAGTGTAGTAAAAGCGCTTAACAACCTTAAACTCTCGTCAAATATTGGCAATACGCATCAATTATTCAGTCAATCTGCGGTAGGCACAATTAAAGGTCTAACGACTGCACTTGATCGTTATTGGTCTGGTAAGACCAGTGAATTTCCGGGCCCTGCGATGGGTGGCTCTGGCGATAGGATCTCGATTTGCTGGGCAACCACGGGAATTGCGCCGGATTTAGTAACGGGTATCGCCCCACAAAATCCGAACGCCCTTTATCATGCCTGCCAAGGAATGAGCTATACCAATATAGGTTCGAATGACTTACCACCTCCTGAGGTATATCACAGTTGTAAAGGCAGTAATGATTGTAAAGCACAAGGTGGTTGCGGCTTTGTTCATAGCACAACGCCCGGCGGTAGCTGTGGTGGTAGCGTATCAACAGGGCCAAAAAGTGCACCTGCAGATAATAAGTGTAATAACTTGGGTGGGTGTGCAGTGCCTATCTCAGCCTCTCAACTCTTCCCTGAACTTTCTGGTGAAGACCAAGAATACGATATGCAACTATTTAAGTTTAACTTAAAAGATAATACTTTCTCTCCAATGGATTACACTTACCCGAAAGACCAACAAGCTCCAACCGGTCAATCTGCAGATCATGTGCTAATGCCTTATAAACAAGGGGATGCCGTATACGATATTGCTTGGCAAGCATACTGCAATGCCAATGGTTTATTGAACGAAGATGGCGAACCTAAAGAGAAGCCAAAACCTTCAGATATTCGTCTAGCACTTCCTCCATCAACTTGATAGGAAAGATAGCATGACAAATCCAATTCGGACGCAGCAGCTTGCTGCGTCCGCTATCGAAAAACTAACCGACTTAGGGTTTGGTGTTGGCCTGAGAAGCCAGCACTATCCCTTTATCATGTCTCAATTGGAACGCGGAGCATCGCTTGATGTTGACTGGTTTGAAATCATCAGTGAAAACTATATAGATAATCACGGCTATGGTCGGCATGTGCTCGCTCAATTAAAGGAACAATACCCGCTAGTGATGCATGGTGTGTCAATGAATATTGGTAGCAGCGACCCTCTTAACTTTGAATACTTAAGCAAGCTAAAGGAGTTAAGTGAATTCGTTAAACCACAGCTTATTTCCGATCATTTGTGTTGGACAGGTATTGCTGGTTTGAATAGTCACGATCTCCTCCCTATGCCATTAACTGACGAAAGCCTACAACACGTTATCAACCGTGTTGATCAAGTACAGGGTTTTTTAGAGCGACCTTTGGTGCTTGAGAACCCATCAACATACCTTGAATTTCAACATTCAACCCTCACTGAAAGCGAGTTCTTTAGTGAGTTAGTCACCGCAACAGGCTGCGGCATGCTATTGGATGTAAACAACGTCTTTGTTAGTAGCTTTAACCATGGTTTTGACGCCGAAGCGTTTATTCGTCAACTCCCCCATGAGCACATCGTTCAAATCCATCTAGCCGGTCCTAGCGACTGCGGTGATTGTTTGATAGACACCCATGACCAACCAGTGCCCGCCAAGGTTTGGCAGCTTTACCAACTGGCGCAGCAGTTAACGGGTGGCGTATCTACCTTACTTGAATGGGATGCCAATATCCCCAGCTTTCCTGAACTCGTTGATGAGTTAAGCAAAGCAAAACTGGTACTTACAGGGCATATTCCAAAGCAAGATACAGTTACTAACCCCAACGCGCTGTCAACTCCAATCGTCAAAGAGCGAGCAGAATTAACATAATGAAAACGCCAGACTTAACGCAAACTCAGCAGTGGCTTAGCACCGTTTTAATGGTGCGAGGCGACCTACCACAAAAACTCAATACCGCTGCAAATCCGCATGGTTTAACGCTGCATGACTGTGTAAAAAGTAGTAAAACACTGGGAGCCATGAGAAGAGTAGACATCTATGCTGCAGGCTATGTGATGCGTTTAGTTGAATGTCTTCGGGGAGAGTTTGCACTACTTCGCCAGTTTATGGGCGACGAAGTATTCGACACCTTCGCCAAAGCCTTTATCGTCACCTTACCCTCAGAATCTTGGACACTACATCAACTAGGCTCGCGCTTCGCTGATTTTTTAGCACACACTAAACCCACCGGTGATTTTAATGCCCACCAGCAAGCTATGTTTAGCCTGCCTTCAGAGCTGGCTAAGTTTGAAAGAGCCAAAGCGCTTGCACTGTTAAAACCAGGACCGGAAACCGAGCAATCAACTGCAGTAATAAACGAGATTGAGCTCCTTTGCGGTATCGCAGAAAATTTTGTCATATCGGTGCCAGAATCAGTACAGCTTATTCAAACCGATTACCCTTTGCTGCCGCTTATAACCCAGCTTGAGCAAGCAAAGCCGTACACCTTGCCAACGCCTGAGCAAACGCATATTGCAATATCGCGCCAACAATATCGCATCAAAATGAGTGTATTGAATGACTGGCAAGCAGACTTATTACTACATCTGAGAAACAAACCGCTACGCTATCAAGAAGCAATAACTTACTGTGCTAAGCGCATGAATATGGAGACTCAAGTATTGAGAGCGCAGTTAGCAGTTTGGCTGCCAAGCGCTAGTAATATGGGGCTGTTTACGTTACAAAATGAACCAGTGCCCCAGTGATCCAATTTTCTAAATAATGGCTCAGTTAATAAAGTGAAATAAACCTTGATGGGTTATTTTTATATCCAATACAAGATAGACTAGCTGTATCGACTGCTGCTCCCAAATAATAATGATAACAATCAATAACCGTAAGCTAGACTTAGCCACGGGTGAACTTACCTACCTTGATGAGACAATCAAATTAGAGGCTAAGGTGCTGGCAGTACTTGAAATACTGTATCAACATCGCGGCACGCTTGTTACGCAAGAGCACCTACTTAATTCTGTATGGCAAAATACCGTCGTCGCCCCAAATGCCCTTCAACGATGCATCGCTCAGCTTAGAAAACTACTTGGAGATAGTGATAAACGTATTATCCAGACTTTTCATAAAAAGGGCTATCGTTTACAGGTTGGGGAGCAGCATACTAATTTAAGCCAAAAGCTGAGAACCAGTGCTCTCTATTTCGCAGGTTTCATCATCCTCTTCGGTATATTGTTTAGCTATTCAACTATGCCAAAAGCTAATTTCCAACTTTCAGAGGTTACACCTGTAAGTTACGGATTGGAGTTGGAGAGCACTGCGACACTCACCTCAGGTAGAAGGTTATTATATGTGGCCAGAACACCGCAAGCAGCGGAACTAAAAGTAAAGGATTTGGATTTCCAAACAACCAAGTTAGTTACCCGTGCATTGGATTTTGTTGGCAAACCTCAGCTTAACAAAGATGGTAAAAAAGCAGTACTCATTGAAACACGCAAAACAAAATCACAAGCTAAGTGTCATCAAGCTATCGTCGTGTTACCAAGATTTGCTGCCAGAAAAGTGATCTCTCCTTGCTTAAATAACGAAGTGCGACAAGCCTACTGGGTTGGTCATCAAGTGTTACTTATTGCCAATAACGAGTATGCCCTTTTTACTCCGCACTCAGACTCAGTCACATTTACTTCTTTACCTATAGCAGCAACAATTTTAGCGTCCTCATTTAATGAGGATCAACTTACTTTACTCACCCAAGATCCAGATGAAGAGGCTTATCTCTCTAGTTATATGATTAGCAAAGAAAACAAGCTTTTTCTTCTTCAACAAGAAAAATTGTCTGATGTAGAGTTAGACCGTTCGTTGATGTTAGTAGAAGGGCCAGATACAACACACATACTTTCAACCGCATCTGCGCTCTATATTTTTCAAAACCTCAAGCTTGTACAAGCCATTCCGGCAATCGGCTCAGAATCGTTTTACATCACTGAATACATTAAAGGTAATAGCTATTTAGCGACACTAGTTCGAGAACAAAAGCAGATTAATATTCAAGACAACCTCTCTACAAGCCGACTTACAATCAGCCACTACGACGAGCTATCAGGGCAATTCCAACCAAGTGGAAGTGGAAATGCCATTGCATTTCTCTCTAATCGTACAGGCACCAATGAAGTTTGGTTAAAGCAAGAACAGCAAGAGATCCCGCTCACCCATAACAAACATATTTCGTCTTTTGTTTGGACAGCCGATGGTAAACAATTGTGGGCAGCATCAAAACAAAGTTTACTGAAAATCAATTTAGTCACTGGCGTTGAAGTTTTTCCTGCTTTATTTGAAAAGCAAATTATAATGCAATCAATTGAAATAAAAGGAAGTAACTACCTACTCATCAATGATCTTGGCGATGAACAGCTAGTACTTTTCGACCCTGTAACCAACCATAAACAGCCACTTTATCAGGGGCAGGTTCACTGGGCACAAATACAGCAAAACGGTACTGTCTATATAGCCACACCAGATGAGCCAAACTTAAAAGTACTCGTCAACAATTCGCTCAAACCACAGCCAATAACAAACAAAATCACATTGCATTGGCGTTTTTACCTACGTGGGAATGAGCTGATTATTCCCGACAAACAGGCGACTATCTGGCGCTATAACATCAACACGCAAGTTTTGGATACATTGGGCAAATCCGACGAGCAGACTCGCTTGATCACAGATGTTCAACTACATCCTTTTAAGGTTTTAGCTGACTCACCAAAAACACTTAGCGCAAACCAAGTTAAAGTAAAAATAACAGAACCAGAAAACCGCTAATATAAAGGTGGCTCACACATGTGCGCCACCTTTATATTACTCTTAATAACGCTAAAGCCGAGACAATACTTGTTCAATATACTGCTTGGCCTCTTCATTTTTTTGCTCTGTTGCTAGCAGCAAGGCACGCTTTAGCTGAAGTGTTGCTTGTGTTGTATCGCCCGCATTCAAAAGAGTCTGTCCATAACGTAAATTGTAAATAACAGAGTTAGGCATAGTCGTAAGTAGCTCATCGAACGCGTTTTTTCCAAGTATTGTATTGCCTTGCGCGAATAAATATTGCCCTAGAGCAAGCTGATTGGCATTAATATCAATCGAGTACCCATAGCGCTGTTCTAGTTTTTGGTGATATTCTCGCAACCCATTCAGGCCTGACTTGTCAAATTGAGCATAATCTTGAAGCTTTATTGCGCCAAGAATATGTTGTAATCCATGTCTTAGCGCTAGCTGTGCACCTACATGATAATGATATTGACTTAAGTCTTCTAGCATCAGGTGTTGGTGTCGTTTTGAAACGGCGAGCGCAGCAAAAAACGGTCTATTTTCATCAAAGCTGCCAAGGCTGATATATAGGTTATTGGTGAGCTTGCCCTTGGTGATGCTGTCACTAATATCCTCTTTTAGCAGTTTGGGGAGGTGACTCCAAATTGGCGCAGACAATATTGCACCTTGGAAATACCCGGGCATTTCTCCTAATAAATTCAAGGCAATCGCCGCCCTGCTTGAGTACCCTTCAATGACTTTAAACGGCGAAAGATTAAATTGCCGTATTAGTGTTGGTTCAACTTCACTTGCTAACACGCGAGCTAGCAAGGCAAAATACGCTTGGTCAGATAACTTGTCAGCCCCAGCAAAACTCAATTTGGGCACTCGCACGATCACAAGTTGCGGGATAGGTGAAAAACTAGTGTGACTCAGCCAGTCCACTTCAGCTTTCAGTACATCAAAACGACTCTCTCCCGCAGTTGTATAAAGCGTCGAGTATGGCTCTTTTCGGTTAACATCAAAATCAAAAGGCAAATATATTTGTACATCAACAGGCCCTCCCACTAACTTTGAACTCACAGTGATATGCTGTAATTTTGAGGCTATCTGAGCGTGAGTAACTAACGCAAACAACGCGCAATTTAACCACATCAAACTTTTTAAAAGTATTTTCATGCTTTTCTCCATTTTTGGGTAAGCTTATGAAATAAAAACTTTTAAAACTTGATACATTGCTTATTTTTAATTGATGAATTGCTGATGTGGATCTATCGGAGTTTATCAGAGGCTAAATATCAGGTGCTAACAAACATGGTTACCTAAGTCGCAACGTTTAGCACAGTGACTATGGTTGTAAAAAGTGATGCTACTAAGGCTTATTAATTTCGCGTATACACGTTAAGCAACGGAAACTTGTTCTCACCGAAAGCCAGTGTGAGTGAAAGCGTTTCTCCGCCATCAAAGCTTTCAGAAAGCTTCATCGGCGCGATCCTTTGCCCGTTTGCTGTTAGTGCCAGCAGGTGTTTTTGTGTTAATGTCCGACGCCCGCTCGATTGATTTTTAATCGTGATCATTGCCCAGCGCTCACCGTTTTCGTTACTCATCAGTACCGCGTTAAGTACCTTGAAGTCACTGATATCTGGGTAAATATTGGCATCATTCGGAAAAGCCAGTTCCATATTGTTAGGCACTACACTATCAATCGTTAACGCTTCTTCAGCTGCCTGTGTATTCACAGCCAACATAAGTAACCAAAAACCACTTATTATCCTTTTAATCATTTAACTTTTCCTTCTATTTTCCGTTGACTAATTCAATTTTTGGGCACACCAATACTAGCACAGCACCAAGGTTAAACTGCAAAACAAAAATGCCAGACTACACACTGTGCGATCTGGCATTTTCTTAACTAGTAGTGACATCAATTATAAAGTTTCTTCTAACCACTTGAAGAATTCACGCTGCCAGACTATTCCGTTTTGCGGTGTCAGTACCCAGTGGTTTTCTTCAGGGAAATAAAGAAAACGGCTTTTCAAGCCACGTAGTTTAGCAGCTTGAAAGGCTTGCATTCCTTGGCTCAGCGGTACACGGTAGTCTTTACCACCATGGATCACGAACATCGGCGCATCCCACTTATCCACATAACTGATTGGGTTAAACTGATTGTATGCTTTGCTGATGGCCGCATTGTTTTGCTCCCAGTACGCGCCACCCAATTCGTTGTTCACAAAGAACATTTCTTCGGTTGTGCCGTACATACTGCGCAAATCAAAAATGCCACAGTGCGCGATAAAGGTTTTGAAACGACCATCATGATTGCCAGCTAAGTAAAACGCAGAGTAACCACCAAAGCTTGCGCCAACTGCCGCGATACGTTTGTTGTCAACGTATGACTCTTTCGCAACATCGTCGATAGCGTCAAGGTAATCTTGCATTACCTTACCACCCCAATCTTGGCTGATATCTTTGTTCCATTTCACGCCGTGTCCAGGCATACCACGACGGTTTGGCGCAACCACAATGTACCCTTGTGATGCCATCACTTGGAAGTTCCAGCGGAAGGAATAAAACTGTGATAACGGCGACTGTGGACCACCTTGAAGGTATAACAGCGTTGGATATTGCTTACGCTTATCAAAATTAGGTGGGTAGATAACCCAAGTTAGCATGTCTTCGCCGTCTTTTGTCTTCACCATTCGCTTTTCAACGTTCGGTAAATCCAAACCAGCATAAAACGCCTCGTTCACATTTGTCAGCGCAACAAGCTTTTTACTATTCAGATCAAAGCGGAAGATCTCTTTTGCTTGATTCATGCTATTACGAGTAACAACTAACTGATCATCTAAGGCAGCAACAATGCTATTAACATCAAACATGCCCTTAGTTAGCTGCTTAATTTTTGGATTAGCTTTAGTTTTGCTGCTCACCGCTACTTGAAATAGCTGGATTGTTCCGTCAACTGGTGCAATAAAATAAATATGCTTGCCATCGTGACTCCACTCAAAACTGCTTACCGTGCCGTCCCAATGCGCAGTTAAGTTGACTTCTCTGTCACCCAACTTAACGATAATGTCATTTTTATCCGCCTCGTTACCCGCTTCATCCATACGTAAGAAAGCCAGCAACCCTGTCGATGAGAACTCAGGGCTTTTATCATAACCCAAGTTTTGCTCGGTTAGATTGGTGGTTTTCTTACTGGCCAAGTTATAACGATAAATATCTGTGTTGGTGCTGCTCGCATATTCTGCGCCAGTCAGCTTTTTACTGACGTAGTAGATATTTTCACCTTTAGGGCCCCAAACATAATCGCTTGAACCACCAAATGGTGACGTCGGACTATCAAAAGGCATCCCTTTCATGATGTCGACTTTTTCTTCAGTAGTCAGGTCCTGATAGAACACATGTTTAACACTGCCGTCTTTCCAGGTATCCCAATGGCGGTAATTTAAATCATCAAACACATAAGCATCTGCTTGCGTAAGTGCTTTATGTCTATCCGTGGCCAACACAGCTTCAACATTGACGGTGTCATGAAATAGTTTTTTGCTGCCATCTGGCGAAATGTTGTCGTCTGACAATATCCCTTGATACGCGCTTAAAAGCTGGGACACCCCACCCTTTAACGGCACTTGATAAACTTTGCTATCAAAGTCATTGTTTTCAACGCTTGGCGTTGTAACTCGATAAATTACATGGGTTTTGTCTTTAGATAACCCAAGCGCACTTACGCGCTTTACTTGCCAAAGCTTGTCTGGGGTCATTACCTCTTTGGCAACTAACCCAAAACTTGGTGCTAATCCTAAGCTAGCACATAAAAGAATTCGCAACATCGCGAAATGCCTCCAATAATCAAATCCCACCTAGACTACATAAAGCGGGAAGAACTTAAAAGCATTCACGATAAGATACTTTCGTCTCTAGCGCAGGTAACCTAAAAGCAGCAGAAGTTGCTCAAAATAAATTTACGTTGTGCTGTAAGTTGGCAATTCGGTATTTTCTGGGTGTTTGGTTAAACAATTTCTTAAACGCTTGCACAAACGCAGAGTCAGAAGCGTACCCCAACTCGATAGCAATTTCCTGTATGCTCTTTTGCGACTCTAACAATTGCAAAGATAAAACTAACCTCACATTTTGTCTCCACCGTGAAAATGATTGGGAAAACTCTCTTGAGCACAATCGCGACAAAGTGCGCTCAGAAGCGCCCACTTTTGTTGCCCATTCCTTTAACGTAAATGGTAAATCCGGTTGCTCTTTAAGCTGTAAGAAAATGGATAAAAGACGTTTATCGGTAGGTATGAGCAAAGGTATTTCATAACGGTTTGCGATCTCGATCTGATCTCGCAATACGGTTAGCAAATGTGTGATATTGGACTCTGCTTGAGTGAGCGTCTTGTTTTCGAATAGCAGCAGTATTAATGCTTTAATAAATGGCGTTACCAGACAGGATTTTGGTTTGTCTCCATACTGAACATATTTGTCGGGATTAAGGTAAATCGCCAAAAACTGTGTATTTGTAATCGCTATGGATTTATGCACTGTATTTGCGGGTATGTAGAGCATGCCATTGTGAGGAACAATCCCGCTTTTATCGCCGATACTTGATTGCAGCAGCCCCTGCAAAGGAAACACAATTTGATGCCACAAATGTGAGTGAAAGTCATCAATATAACCAGAAGCCATATTCGTCGTTTTGGTTATGATTTGTTTATTAGGAGAACCTTTGATGAGGTCATTAGCTTGCATCTTGGCGACTTATCAACATTAAACGTCTGTTAGTATAAATTACGCCATCCAAATTTAATATACCATCTACAGCCTATCGTTAATTACAAGGCACAAAGATGCATATTCACTTTATCGTTCATGAACATTTTGAAGCGCCCGGCGCCTATGAATCGTGGGCAAATAAACGCGGCCATACCATTACCTACTCGCGAGTTTATCAAGGAGAACCGCTCCCAAAAAATGCCAAAAACCTAGATTTTTTGATTGTAATGGGAGGACCTCAAAATCCGTCGACAACTATTGAGCAATGCCCACACTTCGATACAAAAGGTGAGCAAGAAGTCATCTTGAACTCGATTACCGCCGGAAAAGTTGTGCTTGGTATATGCCTAGGGTCGCAACTCATTGGTGAAGCGTTAGGTGCAACATTTGAACCTAGCCCTGAACGTGAAATAGGAAAATACCCGATAACCTTGACGGAAGCTGGGATGACACATCCATTATTTAGTCATTTTGGAAAAGTGTTGGATGTCGGTCATTGGCATAATGATATGCCGGGGCTCACCAATGGATCACAAGTGATTGCATATAGCGCGGGGTGCCCAAGGCAAATTGTCGCCTACAGAGACCTAGTATACGGTTTTCAGTGCCATATGGAATTTACTAAAGATATCGTCGCATTACTGATTGAAAATGACGATCTCAGTGACGCGTTGCAGCATCCATTTGTAGATGAGCCAGACGTTTTACTGAATCATAACTATGACGAAATGAACCAAAAACTGTATGGTTTTTTAGATAAGTTAGAAAGCTTCTATAAATCAAAAATTGAGTGTTAATCATATTATTTAACCTGCCTAATTGCTCAGGCTAGCGGCCTCTGTACGTCTAAAAAATATAATTGCTTATTAAGGCAAATTTAGGTGTAATGAATAAATAATAAGCGCTGAGCAATGCAGGGAAAGCTTACATAACACTAGCTAAACTGATTACACTAGCTAGGAAAGTGAGAGCCTCCAAAAAGCCTATTTTTTCTAAGTAAGTCCATAGCATAAACAACACCAACTCTGTTACACCGAGCAGGTGACGGCTCAACCCAACAAACGATTATGCAACACAAACTGCATGTCGCATAAATACTAAATTTTTATACAACTACGGATAGCCCAGAGTATGCCCAATCCTTTTATTCCTGAATCGTTCAAGCCTCCGACGTTTTTTGATAGTGAAAATTTTCACTTCAGAGTGCTTGAAGAAGAAGTTGCTGAGTTAGACTTTGAAGCAGTAATGTCCAGTCAAAAAAGGCTACAAGGAATATTTGGCCCTGAAACTGAGTGGCCTAAAGTTAATATGACCCTCGAAGAAAATATAGAAAGCTTAAAGATTCATAAACAAGAATTTGAATCAAGGGATGCTTTTGCATATTCCATATTTAACAATTCAAAGGAAAAATGCCTAGGCTCTGTTTATATAGATCCAAGCCGATCACTAAATTATGACTGCGAAGTCTACTTGTGGATTCGAGATGATAGTATTGCGTTAGAAAAAATACTTTATCAGACTATCTTAAACTGGCTTCAATCGGTGTGGCCTTTCTCAAAAATAGTACTGCCGGGCAAATCAATTTCATGGAAAGATTGGACTCATGAGTTAAAAGTTGTATAACAAGCCAATAAAGCACTAACACAGACCCCACCACAATTCGCATCTATATTATGATGGGTGTCTGCTATTCGCTATAGCAGTTAAAAATAAATGGAAATATAGTATTGGCACGTTACTTCCATGCTAATACTATATTTCCAATATTACCGCACACCTAGCTACAACAGGCCCGAAATAGAATTTACTAAACCTTGGACTAGCTTGGGTCGAGCCTCAACGAATTCCAGATTTACTTTATTCGCTGTAGAAACGATCCGTGTTTGATACTTTTTACGGTCAGTCACCTCGTTTGAAGTTACTGATTTATAGCCTGAGTTACCTTGCTTTAGCTTAGCTCTATTTCCTTCTAGTACTTCGACACCAGATTTCGCGCGCTCAGAAACCTGTAAGTCAGTAACAATATTAAAATAAACATCTTCCACCATTGCGTCAGCAACAAAGCCTGCAGCTGCGCCAAGCAAGCCTGCTGCTGCTTGCCCTCGACCACTACCAAACTGAGCACCAACAATAGCACCCGCTACAGCCCCACCATAGCCTTGGGCTAAAATTCCCCGATTTTCATCAGCGGTTGTTCTGCCTGCTTTGAGAATATTCGCTTGGATCCAAAAGTGCGCTGCATCTGGGTCATTAACAACCTTGTAGCCTTTTGACAGTAATGCAGTTTGTATCTCGTTAGCGATGACTAAATCCTGCTTATCCGATGTGTTCCTGAGTTGTAAAAACACTGTACGCTTGTCCTGACTGACTGGGTCAAGAAATATAGAGTCGCTCATTTTGGTTTCAACTCTTAAATCCCGCTTTTTCACCGCAGTGTGCATCGCATTACAACCAACTAATTGCATCACTAGAAAAAATGAGCATAGCGTAAAAACCAATTTCCAAGCACCGAATTTAGGTGTCGATATAAAATGTTGTGATATAGTGCCGTGTTCCATGTCCATAACCCTTTTGATTTTATTAACACCTAGTTAATTTATTCAATGAACCGATACTGAACAAGGTGGAAATTTCGACCCTGTCTCATGCTGTTTTTTTCACGCATTCTTATTTTTTCAAAGCAACTTGCTCTCGCTCAAATACATAAGGATGGTTATGGATCTGCATAAATACATTCCTCTACGCACAACCCTAATTACGTTGTTAACAGGCGTTTTAGTCGCATGTGGTGGGGACTCAGATAACGATATAAATAAACCAACGAACAGCCTACCGATTGCTCAAGCAGGAGAAAATCAAACGGTCGATGAAAAGGCAACCGTCACATTACACGGTAGTGGCACAGATAACGATGGGGTGATTAAAAGCTACCAGTGGCAGCAACTTTCAGGCCCCCCAGTTTTGCTATCGGACCAAAGCAACGCAATTTCCTCATTTGTGGCTCCAGATGTCACAGAAAACGAGGAGTTAAGCTTCGAATTAACAGTTATTGATGATGAAGGAGGAAGTGCTACTGATCAGGTAGTTGTTACCGTAAACAACCTGAACAACATAACGATTCAATTGCAAGTACCTCAGAGCATCGCGAAAGGGTCGTGGGCACAATTAAAAGCAGATATATCGAGTGCCGTTGAAATTGACAGCATTGTATGGGAAGAATCAACAGATATAGAGCTTAACATTGATAACGATAAACCTGATTTTGCTTCACTAAAAATCCCTGAAGACTACACTGGAGATAACCTTGAGTTTACGGTCACAGTCTCAGATAAATCAGGCTACTCTATCTCTGCAAGCGCCAATGTAGAAGTTGCTGAAGCAATAGATTTTGTTGACTACACAGGTGACCATGATGAGCAACCGCTTGAAAATGCTGAAGTCATCGCTACATTAGACCCGAGCAGCGAATTGAAACCGGCAACAAGAGCCGTTGACGGTTACACAACCTTTATCGTTGATGGCCAATCGGGAGTAGAAATTACCCCAGAGATGGGTAGGCTCACACTCACCGCAGGTGCGTTAAGCGACATACAAGTCGGTGATATTATAGTCGGTGTCACCACTGATGGCGACACCGGGTTTATGCGTGAGGTTCTTGATATTAATGGTAATATTTTAACTACCTCGCAAGCACCATTACACAACGCTTTTCCAGATGCAGACGTTAAACTAGACCTTGTTATTACGAACCAAGCAGCGACACTTAATCAGTCGATTTCAACTGCTAATAATACGGTACAGTCGAGTGTAGATGTTCCTATCTTAACGTTCTCAAGAACACTGCAACAAAAACTAAGCCCTGAAGTCACGTCTGTTGTAGAACTAAAGATGAACTCAAGCGCCCAGATAGGAATAGAGTTTTCAATTATTCGTGGTGAGGTAACTCACTTTTCTACAATTGCTCAAGCAGATTACCTCACTAATACTTATCTAAAAGCGAACTACAGTTACAAAGGAGGCCTGAACAAAAGCAAGGTATTCAATCCCATTATTAACAAAAATGTTAAGCTATTCGTGGGGCCTATTCCTTTATTTTTAAACGTCAAATTACACCCACAACTTGGCGCTAATGTTATTGTTGCTGGTAAAGCAAATTTAAAGATGGGTATTAGTGCATCAGGAAACTATAGAACCGGATTCAAATATCAAAACGAAAAACTGAGCCCAGTTCACAGTTTTGTGCCTGTCATATCTCAAATTGGACCTGAATACGAACTATCAGGTGAAACATCAGCAAAAGTAAAAGCAGAGCTACAGTTTATGCTTTCTGCTTACGAGTTGTCTGTACCATTACCATTTGGGAATAAGATAGAGTTAGATGGCCCTGGAGCAGGGTTAGCAATGGGCCCATATGCAAAATATGCTGCTAAAGCAAACTACAAAAGCGCAGATCATGAGCCAAATTGTAAACTTGAACTCTCAGTAGGATTAGGAGTTAATGCCAACCTAGATTACGGCTTTGTAGGCGATATTCTTGGGCTGACAAGTAAAGCTAAGAAGAAAAAGATTCCTCTTTATGATTTGGAGCAACCAATTTGGGGCTCTGAAGTATGCCCATTTGAGACTCAATTCAATACGCTTACAGGTGCTATCTCCGACGTTGACGGTAGCCCCATATCAGACGCTGATGTGTCACTAACAAGCGTAAGCACTGGGTTTTCTCAACAATTATCATCCGATACCAGTGGCGCCTTTAGTTCTCCACCACTCGCAGTTGGTGATTATCATGTGATCGCTTCTAAATCGGGTTTTCAACCAGAGCGCATTACAATCACTGTTACCGAGGACACCAACCAACCAGTTCAATTAATTCTGCTCAGTGGTGAGCCCGTAGATGGTAGCAACCCAATTGACGACAACCTAGGCAACCCGCGCAAGCAGGCTCGTGTCACAGGAGACCCAAACTTACGTACGTTTGACGGCTTAAACTATGGATTTAATGGCGTTGGTGAGTATATCTTAGCCAAGTCCAATATCGACACTTTTGAGATTCAGGGCCGTTATGTCGCAGTCCCTGGCAATCAACACGTGTCTTTTAATGCCGCTGTCGCCGCAAATGTCGCAGGAACAAGAGTCACCTTTTACCCCAATGATGAAGGCCTTGCCGTGCTTATTGATGGTCAATTACAAACATTGAATAACGGTGCTAGTGAGCTTTCTAATCAAGCAAGTATCTTTAAACAAAATAATCGTCATTACGAAATAACTTGGCCAGACACCTCATTACTAAAAGTGTATCGGCGGGGTGAGTTTGTCGAGACAGAAGTGCTTTTACCAAACTCTCGTGCAGGCAGCGTTAATGGGTTACTTGGATACTTTGATGGCAACGTCGACAATGACTTAACGGATGCTAACGGCAATCAAATTGAAGACAAAGGTAACTTCAATCAACTTTATGATATTTACGGCAATAGTTGGCGTGTAACATCCGAATCCTCTTTGTTCGACTACTTCAATGATGAGACCCCTGAAAGCTTCGTTGACCTTAACTTTCCACGAACATTGTTAACTCAAGCGAGGTTAGAGGCACAAATTGGTAGTGCGGAATATCAACGGGTTAAAGAATTGTGCCAAAAGTATGTAAGCATAAAAAGCAGGCTTGAAGCATGTATCATAGATGTTGCTTTAACAGGAAACGAAAGCGATTTAAGCACTTATCGCGCAATTTCGGAGCCAACATCTGAGTTAACATTAAAAGTTCCACCACAAATCACAATATTGTCTCCAACACCTGGCGCAATTTTGAGTAGTAACATCTTAATAGAAGGCAAGATTGAAACAGTTCAATCAAGTATCGCCAAATTATTTATTTCTATAAATGGAGAAGCTAAAAGAGACATTAGCTTTGCGCTTAATAGTGGCAGTTTCGCACTCACTCAACCAGCGGAGTCTTTTGTTCAAGGTGAAAACAACATTATACTCTATGCGACAGATAGTCAGGGGAGCCGAGCAAATTCAATTATTGGTTTTACGTTTGACAGTAACGTCGCACCTGCAGCTGGTGGAGATTTAATCGTATTCAATGATGTCAATATTCTAGATGATGAGCGGATTTACAAAGCTGATAACACGCAATTTGCTAAAAACCTAGCCAGTTTTTCAGGAAACAGCCTCCGTGCCCAAGGTTCTAAAATAGTCCTAGATCGATCTCATGATTCTCGCTGCAGTTGGTCATGCCAATCTATTAATTACCTGTACAGTACTTGGGAAGATTTAGGCTTTGAAGTTATTACATATCAGTCTCTAGAAGATTGGGATCTTGATGACCCACAAATAAAACTTATCGTACTCTGGACTCCACTTAACTCATATTCTCCGGATGAAGTCAGTCGCTTAAAACAATTTGCTGCACAGGGGGGAAGAATTGTATTTGTCGGTGAGCATGAGCTGTTCTATGGGCTAAAAGGCATTGAAGTTGAAAACAACTTCCTTATCAGTATGGGGGCATTTATGCGTAACATTGGAAAAGATGTATACGGCGGCAACCATTATTTTGATGTCGGTGAAGATAACCAACATCAAACAGTTCAGAATGTAGAGACTTTGGTATTCAACAGAGTATCCCTACTCTCTCTCGGTCCAAACGACTACCCCTTGGTGAAGAGTGCCGATGGTTTAGACGTAATAGCAGGAGTTGCACGTATTGATATCAATAATCAATCCAATGAACGCCAACAATATTACTTTATGCTACACCAGAGTAATAAGCCCAAAAACCCGCCATCACCTATCGTAAGTGATCGCTCAACAAACTAAAAATAAAGCAGGCCCACTCATGTACAATTTGATGAGTGGGCCATAAAACCTAGCCATAGTTGACTTAATTAGAGACCACAGCTAAACCACCTGACGTTAATAAACCAGAATAACAGGGCTAAATTAAACTTGGCTGTTGTATGTGTGTCAAAAAGCGGACGTTTGGTACTAACTCGCATTTGCCCCAAAGTCCGTTAGTTCAAATACTCTATAAAATTTAGGGGCGTGTGTTTTCCCTACCAAATCTAATCTGATGAAAGGGTATAAAACCATGCTCATTTTGGATGTGAGTAGTATGAACTAATACAAATAAGCGTTAGGTTAACGGCATGTTGTACCAAATTAGTCTCATATCATATGAGGCTTTTTCCTAATTTGAGGTATCTTATAGTTGCCTGTGAGGTTGCTGGATTACGCCGAGAGTCTCCATATTCAAATCTTTTACAACAATAAACCCATTTCTTTTCTTACTGAAGATTTTCTTGGTATGTACATAGCTTTCATTTTGGCTACACACAATAAAATTTTTACTTAATTGGTTCGACTTTATCACCATTTCTAAAGTGTGTTCTTGCAGCTCTATCATCAAGTCGTTTTTATCTTTTTTCGATAGCAGGTACCTACCGATATCTGAGATTGTGATGATAATTTCTTTATCTTCGCAAATTATGAAAGCGTTCTCTGGCATAGAGTCCAATGTCAAAGTACTTTGAACTATAGCAAAATCATTGTCGGCTTTTATTCCCAGTAACGGTTGTGGGTTACCTGTGGGTGCGGGTTTAGTTCGAAGTACCACAGGGACTGTTGAGTGCTCTTTAGTCCATCGGTACGTTTCAAATGAGCACCATTGAATTGCAGTTAAAATTTCAGTATGAAGATTTGAACAGTTTAGTCTTAGAATTGGCTCATGATGAGCAATACGATTACGCAGGTCGTTAGCTTCGTTAATCTTAGTTTTGAACTGTTTGAATTTTGGGCGATGGATATTTAGTTTAGAGTAATTTGTACGCCAAAAATCGGTATAATCTGATCTGAAAAGGATGTTAGACCAAAAATCAAACGAAAGAGCTGCAGTAATATCCTCTGGACTGCGATTGTTAACTTTTTGCTTGGCTTTGGATAGAGAGTTTGAACTATGCTGGTTAAGCATGGCCATATAAGTGGGATCATTTGGCCAGTTATCGTTGAATATTGAGCAAAACAACTCATGTAATTTATTTCGTAAAGTTACCTCTAAAATGTGAAGTGGGTACAAGAATGCTTTCGACAACCTAGCATTGTAAAGGTAGAGATTGAAAGCTATATACCAGTCTTGTTTTCCATCATTAAAGTAAGGCAATAGCCTTTCGCTAGAAAGATCAATCTCTATATGTTCGGCTCGACTTTTCTGAGTATCTTCTATGACTTCATTGTATGGGTATGCTTGTTGACTTTCAGCCATTATTATCTATAATCCTTTTCATAGCAGCTGTTAGGCCCCACTGACTTTATCATGCGCCTGCAGCAGTTTATATGAAGACCCGAGACAGACTACTAGATAGTCCCTCTCGGGTTTTTGCTTTCTGTTATAATAATTCTTTTCATATCAAATGCCTACCGTTAAAGATAATTAGCCTTAACCTCTTTGTGTGAAACTTATCCATAGTGCTGAACAAGCCCTATTCCCCTCCATAAGTAAGTTGTGTGATTTGCTCTTAAAGAGGTGTGCCTTAGTGTTTTCATCAGATGTGCAGACATCGCAAGGCAGAAGTTTAGAACCAATCTGGTAGGTCCTGCATGTAAGGTAAGTCATTTACCATACCTGAAGTTATTCATGACATGCTAATGTTCAGTTTTCCGAAACTCATTTCTGTCCAAAAATAAGTTAGCATTAATATCCACTCCTCGCTCAGAGTAGCCTGCCATATTGAAGACAAACTCGTCCGTTAGTACGATAAATCAGATATGAAATACTAGCGTTAAATCAACTAAAGTAGTGCCCTAGCGAATAGAGCAATTTGTCTTTTGGCACATTTCCGTGCTTTTTTCTAAATTTATCAATTACTTTTGCAGCGTAGCGATAGGTTATTCCAATATGATCTTCAATTTGCTTCATCGGTTTCCCCGAAACCAAGTATCGCATCACTTGACGCTCTGTATCGCTCATTTTTATATAATTGTCGTATAACTCGGCAACTAAGTTTGGATCTGAGAAGATTTTGCTGTTCAACGCCGAGCAAAATAACCCGATTTGTTCTTCATTTTCCTGTACCAGATGATTAAAGTCTTTATCACTTAAATTGCTATACAAAGTAACACAAGCGTAGCCTCTGTGGTCGCACATGAGCGGGACGACAAAACCGTTATTGAGACCAAATTCGTTTTTTGCATGGGCTAAGGTAGCAACTTGTAACTCAGTGGGGTTAAAACTCTGCAAGTCCCGCCACCAATTGATTGGCTTTCGATGCCCTGACAGTATTTGAGCCACGAAGATATCCTTCTCAGGCTTAAAAATTTCATTTTCCTGATAGTACTTTAAATAATCGAGAGGGGCGTTTTCGGTGGCTAGTATGATAGGCATTTGGTTCAAGTGTTTAACAAATTCATGGCTTGGCAAAAAACCATAAATTGCGCTATCAAATCCGATATGTGATATGGCACGATAAAAACTTGCAGTGTATTCTGCTTGATTCGAAGCATTCAACAAATCGACTAGATCTTGATAGCGCATTTTTATTTTCCTACTTTTTAGCTATGATTAAATTCATTGCACCATGAAAGTGAGTGCAGTCTCGGTTTGTTACAGACAGTCCAGCTTGTTCTAGCCAACCTTCAATTTTATCTAAAGTATAAAACGAATGTTGGTATTGTGTGACAAATTGTAAATTCAATCTCTTAAAGTCTGCAACAGCAGGATTGCCACTAAATTGCGATTCATACAGCTCAATCATCATTTCCATGTGAGATTTTGTCATGTTTTCATTGGGGTTTGCGATAATTAACAGGCCACCCGGAGCAAGTAAGTTATAGCAGTGTTTAAAAACTAAAGAAGGATTATCCATCGCATAAACACTGTTTATTAATGTAATCACGTCGTATTGATGCGTATTAACAAACTCTTCTAGTTGGACATGAAATGCTTGAAACCGCTGTGGTTCTTTAAGTCTCTGCAGATTGGCGTTGGCTTTTTGCACCATATCAAGAGATGTATCGACGCCGTGATAAGTAGAAACCTCACCATTAACAAAAGCGGCTAAGTTTCCATTTCCACATCCAGCATCCAGTACAACTCCTGACAACAGAGGAGCAATTGTATTATAAAGTTCAACCTGTGGTGGAGTAATAATAGAGTCAAATGCACTACTATATTCATCCCAATGAGATTTATTCATAATTTCCCTTTTAATTAGACTATCACTCTTATTAAAGCAAGATGATAAGTTTCGATTTAAGAAGCGAAGGCCCCTTTGCTTTATTTCTTTCGTTTCAACAACTAGAGCAGATATTTTTCTATCAACCCCAATATCATAGTTGCAATCACTTTTAATCAGTATAGCGTTAAATAACTTTTTATAAAAATCAACATTTCCTCTCAGGATAAAAAACAACCGCTCATAACCCATCTGCTGTGCTTTATCTAATAACAGGCCATAAACGACTCTGGTAATTGCGACATCTTTACTCGATATACTAAGCTGGCCTACAACTGCATCCTTTTTAGGGTCAAAGTCATCGCTTAATGATGCCCTTACTTCTTTCCAAACATCTTCATCTTCATACGCACTGCTCAGTCCAAAAGTCGCTATTGGATTATGTGGAACTTGGCTTATATCACTAAGTAGGTATAGAGAAATACCTTTATCTAAGATTTTATCTTTAGTAACTCTGATAGCTGGAAAGTTTTCCACATAGTTTTCTTTCAACGTTTTAACTGCGACATCAATATTATTTAAATTACATGCTTCTATTTTAAAAGACATAGTAAATTCCTCTCATTCTGTTTTTAAAGGAGAGGTAAAATCTGTCTGCAGCCAGAGTTCACCTTACATCAGGCGTTTGCTTGTTTGCCCGATAGACATAAGGTTAAGGCGATAATGGCAGATGCCAGAGGCCGATATTTGGAAAATTCACAAACCAATAAGCTATTTAATATCAATTAGTTAATGGATTAGGAAAGAAATAGGAAATAGATTGGAAGTAAAGCAAGGTGCTACTTGTAGCACTTGATATAAAAGGATCTCAAATTAGCTCTGTATTTTTACAAACGTCAGCTACAGACAACCTTCTGCCAGCTCTTTAGTCAGCAATCGTTTTGTTTGAAAGTTTTACAGGTAAATATTGTAGTTCGATGTAATGGTTGAACTTAAACACCGTAAACCAAAGGCTCGCAGTATTTGAGGGTGCTTCAATGAGCTATTGCTAACTCATCGAATAATGAACAAAAGTTCTCTCGATTTTCACTTCTGTTGATGGGGAGTATGCAGCAGCGCTGAGTGCGCTGCCCATTGGCTTAGTTGAAAGTTAGCCCAATAAATAAGCAACTCAGATTAGATAACACTACCATTGTTATTTGCTTTCACTTCAAGCTTTACTACCTCACCTAACTCCTCGAGCCACTTAGGCGAGTTAGAAACTCTGGAACTCAAGTAGTCAAGTAACTGAGCTTTCATCACAGTTGTTGCTTCATATTGAGTATGAAACTGTTGTTTTTTCAGCGCTTCAAGGTGGGAATCCAATGCATTTCTCAAAACATTAGGGTCCAAATCTAAAGCTTCATTAAAAAGAACGATGTATTTTTCTCTCGCTCTTTGAATATTATCTTGAGTATTACGGTAATTCTTGACCAAGTTCGCCTTTGGATTTTCTTTGGTTGACAGATAGTTACCAAGGATCTCAAGCTGTTTCAAATCATTCGAAAGGTCCGCTGCAAGAGCTGAAAGGTTACTTACCAAAAGGCTGCTTTTTTCCACTAAGTCTTTGTTTACTCCAGCTTCGACAATCATCACGATATGTGACGGCTGCCCTTTCACATTTTTCAGCTTAATGTAAAACATTTCATTGTTTTCATAGACATCGGAGTCAGGAATAATGGGAATATTTATTGATTTTTGCACTTCACCAGGCTGGAACTGTAAAGCAATATCAAGGGCTCGATAGTCCTCAGCTGCTTTTGCAGTACCATCTTCTGTTATCAACTCTATCTGTTGTACTAAATCAATGCCTGTTGTTCGATGAATAGTAACTTCCACAACGGCATTAGACTCTTGAACTTCAGTCTTCACACCAGAAAAAGTAATATTTTCATATTCTTTAGGAAAAAAATATGGATAAGATAGCGCTGCCAATGTTGATAAACAAAGTACCCAACTAAAGGAAGTGACAAACGAAAAATGCCAACGCGCAAACAGTAATGGCTGAGCACAAACACTACACTTGTTGGCATATGATTTAGTAAATAACTTATGCGCCCGAGCATTGCTGCAGTGTTCTATATTGTTGCAATAATATTGTGCTTTTATTGGTTTAATCGACATCTACATTACTCAAAGTATCATATCTATTTCTTGTGCTAGTGATTCAAGCTCACTCTCTAGCTGGTTTAGCATTTGCTGTTGTCGTGATTCGCTTGCCGCTTCCTGAAATTGTCTCAATACCTCCTCTCGACTCAGGCCGAGCCATGGGTAACGTGTTTTCAGCTGGCTAATTTTTGTCTGATTAATATGTTCAAGACCTTTGTATGTTTCTATCTTATCCAGCAACGCATCATGGCTTGCAATTAAAGCGTTTAACTTCTCACTTTGTATTACTATCAACTGTGTTAGTTGTACCTTGTCACTTTCAAGCTCTTGATTTTCTTCCTCAATCGCATTCATTTGAGCTTCGATATCCACTACTCTTCGGTTTAGCTGTGCCTGTCGTTGCTTTGCTTTTTCTTCGCTCCATCCATACAACCCACCAGTTGTCGGATCACCTGTCGTCTTACAACCTGCTAGCAAAGACAAAAACAAGCAATATATAACCCGCTTCAGCATTAATATAATTTCCGTCTATCTAATGAAGCTAGCTGGGCTTGCATGACTTCTAGCTCGTTCTTTTCAGCAAGAAGTTGTTGAATAACCGTTTCACTATGTGAGGCTAATTGCACAGAAACGGTTTCTCTTTCTTGTGCCAGCACGTCCTTTTGGTACTGAATTTCTTCAGTCAATATCTCGACTAACTTAGCTGACTTGGAAACCGCTTTAGACAGACTATCTTTTTGCGTTTCTAAGCTACTATACTCAGCACTGCGTTTTTGAGACTCTGCCTCAATGCTTTCTAACTGCGCGGTATAACCTTCTATTTCCAAATGAATTTTTTCTCTTTCATTTTTTGCTGCGATAAGTTTCTCTTGTGCCCCTTTAATCACATCTTGCATATATAACTCAGTATTAGCGTAATCCTGCTTCTTCTTAACCACACTCTTGGCATAAAGATCACCGGCAACAGCACCAATCAATGCACCAATCATAGCGGCTTGCTTATTGTCACCTAACACCAAACCAAGCGCACCACCAATGAGTGCACCTGTCGATGCTCCCTCAGCTCGAGTTTGAGTGTCGTCAGTCATTGCACACCCGGATAGCAAAGCTGTCATGATTGAAGCAGCAACAAGGTTTTTTCTACTTTTCATCGTTCGTTTCCCACTGGTTATTGGATTTAGTAAGTACATCAGCTAATTCTTCGATATCGCTCGAGGCATGGCTGTTAGGGGCTGGCAGTAGCTCTTCTATGGTCGACTCTTTAGTATTTAAATGACGGTAATCATTTTCGATACGCTCTTTTTCGTCTAGTAAGTCCTCAAAATCATCGCTGTCGCGCAGGAAACTCAATCTTCTTTCTGTAACTTCGTCCGCAAGCTTTTGCTTTTCGTCTTTGCTTTGTTTTAAATCAACTAAACGCTGCTCTAAACGCATACTATCGACATCGGCAATTGATTTGAGCTTACGATCTCGACTATCAAGCTGCGCTTGGATCAGGCTTTCGTCTTTAATTTCTAGTCTTTCAATCAGTAGATCCATTCCTCGGCTGCGCCTCAACAGAGCCGATACCTCACAGAGCAATTCATCTTGTAACTTTGCGTTATACTCGCGTTTATTCACCCAAAGCGTAATGGAAGGGATAAGTAATGTTGATGCCTTGAAAAGCCTAATAACTTCCTGTTTTATATCTTCTAGTTCATTCTCAATCGCCAATTTTTTACAGACTCTATCGTCATTCCCTTTAAGGGCGGTGTTGGTATGACGCTCAGGAGAATCAATTCGGTAACCAAAATCCCATTTTTCAAACGTTTCCCAACTATGTTCACCACCGGCGTCACTGACGACTAGACCGAGCACTTCAAATGCACCACTGAATGAATACTCGGCACCAATCCCGTCTTGTCCACCAAAAAAATGCTTAAATTGGATTGGTATTTTTTTACCTCTTAGCTCTTCAAGCCTCATGGCATCTTCAGATTCAACTGCCATAAGTGACTTAATACTTACCACCAAGCCATGTTGTTCACTTAATCGTTTGCCAATTTCATCTTCAAGTTGAGGCCGGATTAATTCTTCAAACTGACTTAATGCTTTGTAATGATTAAACTTGTCATTCAACATCACTTCTTTGCAAATGTCGTGTACTAGTACTTTTATTCTGTCGAGAATTTGCGCTTGCGTTATTGCTAACAAATCAATCTGATTGTCGTTTTCACTACTTGCAAATAAGTGACGGTATTTCTCAAACTCTCCTTCTTTCGCCTTAACTTCCATGCGAATATTTAACCGTACACGGCTACCAAACATCCCCGTTTTAAATGCGCCATCTTCTTTATCAAACGTGAGCATCAACCCATTTAATAACCTCAGCGGAGCAATGTTTGGTAATGTATGAAATGAATTAAGTTCATAACCAATCGCAGTAGCTTGTTGCTTAACACTATTTTTAACCTGATCGGAGATAGAGACGTCTTGACTCGTTGCCGTTTTGAAGTTGCTCAGCAGATCCATTTCAGATTTGCCCAAAATATGCTGACGGATTGCTCTCTCAATACCCGCCTTCATGTGTGCTACCACCCCCTCGATATCGCTAATTTCAGACTTGCGATAGGCTTGATAGTTATTCAATGTCATTTGACATTCGGACGTTACTTCTAAGCCCGTTTCTTTTATCTTGGTACTATATTTAAATTCGGCATATCGCTCTGGTGCATTACGCAACGTAAAGCCAATATTAAAATCCATTCCTTTTAATTCTTGCTGCATTTGCTCGCACACCGAAGTGTTTAATTCACTGCTTTCTCCACGCTGTAGCTCTTGCTGATAAAACTCATCCAATAAGTTGCTATTTTGTGAGTCCAAGCATTTCTTATACATTTTCGACATGCAGTGATGCAGGTGCTTATCTATTAAATTAAATAATCCTTTTTCCGGCGTGCCCGACATACTCAAGATTTCGACTAACTTATGTGCTTCAGTTTGATCTGTAATTTTAAGCTGAAAGGTAGCGTAAAACTCTAGTGCAATCTCACTTGCACCTTCATGCCATTCAAATGGAATTTTGCTAATGACGATTGGTTTTGTATGAGATTTAACAAAGAAATATTCATAATGTTTCTTATTAAATAAATCAGATAGCAAACCTTGCTTGGTTACGATTTGGTTGGTTTTCTTATTCCAAGTGACAACAAATCCTTCTCCATGAACTCTCGGATTGTGAAAGTTAGTATCGACTTTTCTGATTAAGTTGCTCAAATTAGAGATGCTTTCATGCATGGTAGGATTCTCATCTAGGTTTTTTAAATTGTTTAATAGCTTCGCTTAACACGCCTTTTTTTAGCTTTAGTAGCATCCTCAACTCTTTATCTGATCTACAATTTCTGTACTGCTCTACCGCCTTATCTCGCTGAATTCTTAAATCTGCTTTAATTTGCTCGTACTGTTTTCTGGTGCAAGCAATGGCAAACAATTGATTCAATCGTTTGAATTTTTCATTTAACTCCGTAAGCATCATGTCGTAATGCTCATATTCGCTTTCATCGGTGATATATTGCGCTTGGAGCAGCGTTTGCTTTATATAAATTGATGTGGTTAAAAATGCTGTGATGTTTCTCTTCTTTAGACTTTCGCTCAAACTTGGCATCGCGAGCAATTGGTAAATTAACTCTTCCGCCCCCTCTTCAAACATTAACGTAATCAAGTAGGAGGTAGCCTTATCATCAACTTGGTTATTTCCCTCTAACACACGATGCATAAGACTAAAAACAAAAAGTCTCACAATCATTAAAGTTAAAACACACTTCTCACTATCGGAAGGTATACTTTTTAGTATTTTTAATAAGTGAAAGGAGTCGCTATATAAATACCCTGAAAAATAGTAGCGAAGCAGCGCAAAGCTAGGACATTTCTTACTCTTATCCAACCCAAGCTCATAGCTTTTAGAAAATATATACTCTAATGACAAAACTTCAGACTCACTTTCAAATTCAATTGAATAGGCTAGAGTATTAAACAAAAAATAGAGGTGATTTTTGAAATCACACACCATCTCTTTAAGCTTATTTTCATAGGTTGATTTAAATACTGGCACCCAGTTGTCAATATGAATTTCTAAGTCTGAAATAGATATTAAATCTTTCTCTTTCTTTTCCACTTGCCCTAGTAGTTGATAAATAAATTCATCGATGGCTATTTTGAATCTATCTTGATAAGAGAGCGCCCTAACAAATGAGATAAAATGAATTATTTTTGAATTTGGACACTGACGATAACGTTCAAATAATTTTAATAGGTAGTCACTGTTAATAGTAATTACCCCGACTTCAGAAAGCTTTAAGTAGAAGTAGGCGAGGTCTGAAAAAAGTGCATCTATGTCAATGAGTTCATTTGTTATATCCTGATCAAAAATGACTTCCTCAATAATTGGCGAGAGTACAGCTAGTTGGAATGGATTGTTTGTAAGCAACTTTTCTCGATATACGCTTGCCTGCTTAATCGAACTTAGCCTGATACAACAAATACCTAAGCCCGACGGTGATGTGAGCTCAAGCCCAGCTAATTTTAAAAACGCATCAGGATCTTGCTGCCAACGAGCATAAGCATGAGTTAACGCTTCGACTCCTTCTCCTATTTCTTTAGCTTGTTTTAATTTATGGTCAAATGCCTTAGCAATTGCATTTTGAAACAACACCAGTGGCATATTGTTAAACCAACAAGTTAGTGTAATAACTAAACAGTCCAACCAGTCGTCGTTATCTAGTGCTGCCACAGGTAATGGGTCATGTGTAAAGTGAACTGCAGGCTGCCAATAACCAAGCATAGAACTTACAGAGTTGAAACGCAGGTATTCCTGGATCCTTCTAGGACAGTCACTATCGCCTTTACTATCCAATACCATAAGCAGCGTTGCCTTACGTGCTTTTAGTTTAGACGTCAGTGCATTTAGATTTTCACGGGTTTCGATAAAGCGCTCGAAACTTTCTAGGTCTTCTATTGGTTGCCTAATAACATAAGCGTGTTGACTTTCTACGTAAGGAAATCTTGCTTCTAAATACTCAGTCATTCGACATGAATTGTGACGTATGTAGTAAGATGATATGTCGGTGTGCTGTAAAGCAGCAGCGATAGCCTCTGAGAGATAAAAGGCATTCTCGTTATTTTTTCCAATAATCAGCCAGTTGTGACAAACGAGGAAGTTGTTAAGTTCGGCTAACTTGATGTCATCTAAAATGACCTCATTACTCGCAATTTTTGGAAACGTTCTTAACTGAAGTGCTTCATACTTCAGTGGTTTCTTATCAGCGTTTGAAAAATAGTTATTGACCTGAACATCTCTGTTCCCTTGGATCACGGCCTCTTCAAACGTACTACTATCAAACTGGCTCAGCTGCTGAGGAACATCATTCTCATATGCATTGGTTTCGATGCCAATGCTTGAACCAGCTTCCGCTTCCTTTGGATCCGCACTCATATAAAATCACTTTTAAATATAAAAAAGAAGTAATTAAACCTTAATAGCTTCTAAAAACGAGCACTTCGTTATAGAGATACAAGCTTCTTAACTAGCTTACATTTTCAGGGTTAAGCCACCCCTTATCAGAATTTAAGATTACCTTTAATCTTTAGCACCAAAATTAAGCGTAATATCCCTATTACCAGTGATAACATTTGGGCCATTCGCCCCGCCGTTAAAGGTGCACCCTTGAAACTGAGTATTGTTTTGCTGGCCATTTTGATTTGTAGGGTCTGAGTGGTGGTTGTTTTGTTGATTTTCTATTCGCTTTTGGTGGTATTCCAGCGCTTCTTCAGGCTCAATATTAAGCGCAGTCAATAGATTCTTTAGCTTACTTACCGTCGATGACGAGAGTGGCGCTAAACTGGCTAAGTAGCCTTCCGTCTTATAATTGCGAAGACTTCTATCACTCATGTAAGCACTGTCTGTAACTTGCTGCTCGGACAGTCCGTTTTGATTAATCTTCTCAACAATCAGCTGCCTTAAGGACTCTAATTGCACCTCATCCGCAAAGTTATAAACTTGTTCCATTTCGCGCTCCTTACCCTTAGGCATATCAAAAATCTCACTTACAGATCTAAAAACCACATTTAGATTACATTTCTATACAATTAGAACACAATTTTCAAATCTATTTTCACTTTGTTACTTAAATATAAATTATGAAGGTAACTACCATTCGGTAACTTGCATCATTGTGAATATCAACGACCATTACTTGGCACTGAAATAAAATTATTTAAAATCATACCGATACTAGCTAACTAACTGTTCTGCACATTTATCAATCGGACTTTGTCAGCGAAACCAGACGCAAATTCATTGCCGGACAAGTCTGTCAAGGTAGAAATAACCACCCCTATCGCTTGGCACAAAATTGCAGAAATATCATTCCTGGATGCAATGCGGGTTTGAATTGGCAACCTTCTATAATTTGCAATTTACTGAAGGCTGTTCACAAAGCTCACTGCCCCTATCTAGACATCAAAGCTTAGCAACGTAATAAATAACTCACTTATAAAACCACTATAAATTTCCGTTCCCATTCCGTTTTTATTCCTTATTTTTCCTTCACAATCATACAGTTAAATGAAAACCTATAAATACCAAAACACATCAGATGGGGTGAATATGAAAAAGCTTATTGAAATTTTTAAGAAAACAAATCAACAAAGACAGATAGGAGAATCAAAGATGACTAAAACTACATTGTTAAGAAATGGTTTCTGCCAATATTCTTTGCCAAATTTAAACGTTGGTTCACGACAAGATATTGAGTCGTTACTGAAGCAGGTAGAACCTGAATTAGGCTTAGACACCTATATTCCATCCGGCCAAAATGCAAGAGGTATCGTGCGCTATACCGTCAAGGACGCTAACACTCACCTTATCAGCCCCGAAAATAGACAAGGAGGCCAATACTATGTTTACGGCTTGTCTCAACAACTAAACCCGGACGCAGGGGGTAAACAAAGATGGTTCAAAGCAATAACACATTGCACTGACGGTACATTGATTTGCAACCACCCAGTAATAGCAGCGCTGACTGAATTTTTGATCCAACATTCAATTCCGGCACCGTCGTACCATGTTGAGCATCAGTTTATTGGCTATTATCCGACACCTCATGCGGATTGCTTAGTAACCCCAAATACGCTTCATTTCGACGGGTTAAGTCATCAAACGATTACCTCAATCCTTACGCTGGCCAGAGAGAATGTATCAGGCGGGGAGTTTGTGATAGCTGACGGTGTCGCGGTAAACACCCCTATAGATAATGTCAGTACCCAAGATCTTCGGCTCTTTGCTGAATTACCAGTGGGGTCAGGCGTGATTATGGACGAGTGTCAACGTGGTACTTCCCGCCCACTTTGCCATAGTGCAATGGCGACAAGAATGGAGAATGTGCAGCAAAATACCGTCTCTAAACGAATAATTTTGGTCTCAGAAGTCACGCCTATTTGGCACTAGAAAACCAAAGGGCTCTTTTATAGAGCCCTTTTCAATTTAGCTGATTGTAGAGGATAGCTTTTCTATAGCTCAAGTATTACGCCGCAACCCGTCCTTTATGGATCAATCGCTCACATAGCGCCTGCCACTCATCGGTTTGTTTTTTGCCTTCAATTCGGCGACCAAACAGCGTTAATACAGTCTCGCGATTGGCATCAAAAAACTCAATAGAGGTAACCACAGTATTGCCGTTATCCGTGGGTTTTCTGACCACGAACGCGCGGGTTAGGTCGTCTGCTTTTATATGCAGGCTAAACTCAGGATCTAATACGTTAAACCAAGGGCCAACTTGTTTGAGGTTTTCAACCTTTCCAGAGAAGATCTGTACCGCACCTGGATTGCCAACGAATACCATAATCTCTTGCTTAAACATGTTTGCTTGCTGAAATATATCTGCAAGGTCAAAGCTTTGTAGCTCAAAGCTCCATGGTGAGCCAACGATTTCAAGGGCCTGCAAGCGTTCAAGGTTGTATGTCTCTAAAAGCTTTGGAAAATGATGGACATCATTTAACTCGCCCCACTGCGACCTAAAATCATCTAGTTGCGCAGTACTCAAGTCCCTAATATTAGTATCTAGGACTTCAAAAGGCGTTACATCCAACTTGTGACTATGTGTTAGCTGGTAGCGTGCTTTAAGGTTCACAAACTCGTTAAAGTCGGCGTCTGCAGTCATATATACCTTATGTACAGCGCGACCATTTTCATCGAAAAATTGAAAACTAGTATGCTTATCCGTTTCAACAAGAAATACACTTTTCCATTTGTGCAAGAAAAGCCGCAGATCAATCCCTCCTGGATTGATGGCCACGGCACTAAGTTTGTTACTGTGCCCTGTAACATAGAGCTTTTCATACAAACCAGTTATCTCGCTCACCACAGAGCCATTTCTAGTCAAAGCCATCACTTTTCCAAGCTTTTTAAATCCTTTTAATAAATCCGCGATTTTATGCTCATCTAATCTGGTAACTCGAGACGTAACAGGCTCATCCAGCTGTGCGTTTAGCAACTCAGCTTCACTCACACCTAGCTGCATAGCCGCAACAATGGGCCTAATGTTAGGCTCTCCGATTAGCAGCATTTTATAATCTTGAATAAGTTGTTCCATATTTCCTCCACAAGGAACCTAGCTTAACCACCCATTTGGCAAAGAAAGAAAACAAGTTGTTGATTTACAGTGCTCACATATATAGACGCAACATCATCCGATCAAACCATGTACCAACTTTGCAAATACCATGAAACCCAAAGCAAATGAAAATGAGAATTAATATCAAAAATGATACTAGCAATTTATTTCGTCTAATGAAAGTCCACACAGATTAAAACATTTCTACTCAATCAAAAGCACTCGTGTTCAATTGAATATGCAGGCTGGCATACCAACTCGCTTAATTCAGCTTCCAATTTTGAGGCGAGAGAATCTTGTCGATAACACCGCTACCGCCAAGGCACCTACATCCATGTAGGCAGGGCGAAAATTTTGCTATTCAGTTGTTCTAAATGAGAAATTTTTAACGCCGTTAGCGTCAGATTTGCTCCTTAAAATTGAGCAAGTATTAAGGCTAATTGGTACTAGTTACCTCCTAAATTGATGCGCCTTTTACGGGGCGTAAACACAAAATGGCAAGACTAAACAAAATAATAGCAAGCAGCGCCATTGCAGCCGCACCAAGGCTGTAAGCAAAACCTGCGACGGCAGACCAAATCGCCACACCAATGTGCATCATGCTCATGGCCAGTGAGATAAGTACACCACGATGTGCAGGCGAAAGTTCTGAAATATATGCCTGTAATGCCGGTGAACCAATGCCGCCAGCCAATGCCCAAAGTGTCATCAAAAAGTATAACGGTATGAGAGAGATACCTTGATACCAATAAAGACCGCTACTGGCAATGAGGCAAACGACCAATGACGCACGCATGACCTGCCGCCCACTTTCAAAGTGGGTTGCGAGTTTTGGCATCATCAGGTTTCCAGCAACACTCACTAAGCCTAATAAGGCATACAGTACACCAATAAACCACACTGACAGTGCTTGTGTATCTCGTAAATGCTGCCCAACCAAATTGAACAAACCAATACCACCACCTAAACCAATACACATGGTAAGTAACGCGCCAACAACACCAGGTATTTGCCATAGCTTGACTGATATCTTGGTGCCTTCTCCAGCTTTGTCACTTGGGATCGCACGGCGGTTTACAGTAAGTAATAACGCCACAACCCAAGTGGCGATCCCGAGTGCAACAAAAGCCGCTCGCCACGACATTAAATGCGTTAAAAACGCGCCAAACGCAGGACTTGAGATCATGCCAAGAGTTAAGCCTGCTTGCACCCAACCGATCCGTTTGAGCGCATCTCCACCAGAGCTTGCCGCGATGGCAAACGCAATCGGGAGCATGCCAGCACTGGCAATCCCCGTGATCACACGAGCAACTAAGCCCCACTCAAATGAAGTGACAAGCCCTGTCGCGATGGAGGCACCACCAAAAACCACGATTGCAGGTAAGATGATAGCGCGGTGCCCTGCTTTATCCGAGAGCGCCCCAAATAGCGGAGCCACAATCGCTAGGGCAACGCTGTAAGTGGTAATAAACAGTGTTACTCGCTCAGGCTTTACACCTAATTCGAGTCCAATAGGTTCAAGAATAGGCCCAAGCATCAGCTCATCGGCCCCAACTAAAAACGCAATAAAGGCGAGTAATAAAGTCAATAACATCTCATTACCCCTTTTTTGCGCAGCAAACGTTTACCTTGCAGGTGTTCAGCAAAGCAAAAGAAATAAAGCCAACATTAAGCTTGTGTTTGTATGAGTCTATACCTGACGTCATCAGGTCATTTAAAAGCAAATTCATTAAATTACATCCATAAAAAAACGGGAGATCGGCTGTAATACCGACCTCCCGTTTCAAAAAATTTCGAAAACGTGTGCCACTGAATTTCGGGCACAAAAAAGCCGGCGATGAAGTATCATCGCCGGCTTCGTCTTTCCAATCATCAGATACACTGCCGCTGCCCACCTTTATTCAGGTAGTCGCCAATGTCTCTGATGAAGATTTAGAAAGTAAGCTCCGAGCAACACTTCATCGTGTTAATGCGCGGAGCAAAGCCTTCTAACAAAATTCTTAAATAGGATGTAAAACATCGTGGAAAGATCCAAATTAAAATCGCGCGCCAATGTATACGATGTCGATTAAGTAGTCAATAATCCAAACCAAGATACGTCAACACAGCGGTGTGCTACCCCTTATCCCTAAGCGCAAAGCGGTAAACACCAGCAATTAGCAAACAGATGGTTATAGGTAACCACAGCGCCTGAAAGTGAAACTTGTTATAAAGCCAAGCGCCCAACACGCCACCTGCCACAAACCCTGAAATGATCAACACAAACAGTTTTGTTTTTCTGATATCCAAAGGCTCGCCTCTAAACAATGCCCCAATCATCAGCCCTAAGTCAGTGAATATTCCTGTTACATGGGTTGTCCTCACCACAGCTCCACTGTACGTGGTGGCTAATGCGTTTTGTAGTCCACAAGCCGCGGAGGCAAAAAAATGACCATAAAATGAGCCTTGCATCAGTAAGACGAGAGACACGGTAAGCAACATGGCTTCGAGCACCAACGCGGTATCGTAATGTTTGCCAAGCCTTAACGTGGTGCCATGCAGCAAAAACCCTGCAAGTGCAGAGCCAAGCAAGAACGCGAGTAACACTCCAAATAAGTGCAGGGTTTCTTTAAGGCTGCCACCTAAAAAACTAGTTCCGAGCATAGTCGCAGTGCCGGATAAATGAGAAACGGATTGGTGCTCAAAGCTAAGTAGGCCGATTGCATTCACAAATCCTGCGACGAGCGCCAATATAAAAGCGCCGATCTCAACCCATTTTGGTAACTTTGAGATCATCTCTTTGCCATAGGATGATCAGGATTTAACTGCAATAAGTCCCAGCGGTTGCCATAGAGATCTTCAAATACAGCAACCGTGCCATAATCTTGCTCTTGCGGCTCGCGAATAAACCGAATGCCAATAGATGTCATGCGCTCATAATCACGCCAGAAATCATCGGTATTTAAAAATAAAAATACCCGCCCACCAGCTTGATCACCAATAAACTCCTGCTGCTCTGGCGTAGAAGCTCTGGCAAGTAGTAACGCCGTACCATGTGAATTAGGCGGTGCTACCACCACCCAGCGTTTATCTTGCTCGGGTTGATCGGTGTCTTCTATTAATTCAAAACCTAGTTTATTGACGTAGAAGTCGATGGCTTCATCGTAGTCTTTGACGACGAGCGCAATATTGACAATATTTTGTTTCATGATGAGGGCAACCCATAGCCTCTTGCCATAAGTGCAGCAAGTAGCGGTAAAACTAAAAGTAACAGCATTTCTAGCCTTTTAATGACGATAATACGCTGGGGCACAAATAAATTATCTTTTGTTGTATTACGGTGCTTCAATAAAAACACAGTCGGAATGATAGACAGCAAAGCGATTAACAAAAATAGTCCGACTTTGGCATGGAAAATCGGATTTTTAGTGTAGAACTCACTGGGCTTGCCAACTGCAAACCATAGCGTTAATCCTGCGCCAAGGGTTACCAGCGCACTAACACCATACAAGCCATCAACTACCGCTAACCGCTTAATGCTCTGACTACTCATTGATTTAGAGAGTAACACGTTTTCAATCGCGAGCGTCGATGCCAAAAATAAAATACCGAGAAAGTGAATATATCTAACGACTATTTCTTCCATGCTGTGCCCCAATTGCTATTTTAGCCTTGATAAAGTGTGTTATTTTCTTCTAAAAAGTTCACCAAAGGCAAAAATAGGGGCTGCGGCAATTCATCAAGCGAAAACCACTGCCATTGTTTGCATTTATTTGGCTCTTTAACTTCTGCATCATGAGTATCGCACCTTGCCATGACAAACAGAGTGACATAATGTTTCTGCTCATTGGCAAAATAATCATTAGTAAAACCAAGCTTTTCAACGTTTACAACATCTAGCCCCGTTTCTTCATGCACCTCTCTTATCGCGCATGCCTCAATGTCCTCTCCATACTCTAAATGGCCACCAGGGGTTGCCCAAGTATGTGCGCCATGAGCGCCGATGCGCTCACCAAGCAAAATTTTATTATCGTGCATTATTACCACGCCAACCCCGACGCGTACGACTTGATCCATTATTTTTCCTTAGGGCCTGTTTACCTTTCAAGTTTGTTTTTGCAGCAGTTTGATTGGTATTTGTACAAGGCAGAGCCTGCGTAGCATAGTTATTCTATGTGAGTCAGGCGATAACACAGTAGAAATGCTAATCAAGCGCTGCCCTTTGGGTTCACCTGAGTGCGCTTTGTTCATTGTTGCTCAACTTTTGCCTAGATTACTAGGCGGCAAGTCGAGCGTCGCGACCAAAACACACTCAGAAGAACAAAAATCAAACAGCAAAGATCAACAGGCCCTAGTTGTTACTGCAAATATTGACTCGCTGAACTTATTATTCAGGGTGATTTAAACACCCCGAGCTCAGCAAGTTTAGCTTCTAGTACCTTAGTGCTTCATTTTCATCACGGAGCGTCGTTTTTTCCGTACCTGACATCAACTTACTCCCCGGTAATGGGGCGTCATCAAAGGTCCGCGCTATTTCTTTCGCCCCGACATAAAGGCAGAATAAGTAGAGAAAGGATACACAACCAAATCGTTTTCAACTTTCGTTCCCTGTAAATTTTTAACTCGCAGTGTACCGCAAACCTTCTCTTAAGTACTGCCTTCGCACTCAGACTTTTACGTTAAGCTCGCCAAGATTTCAAGCGCATGTTTTCTATCACTTAGCTCGTATAAATCGTTGGTAAAAATAAACTCATCGACCGCTAACTCACGTTTAATCATGCTGAGTTTATGGTGGACAGTCGCGGGGCTTCCAACCACAGATAGGCCTAAAAAGCTTTCAACTTGCATTTGCTCTTGGGCATTCCATAGATCCTCCATCGAATCAACGGGGGGTTTCAACCATAACGCCTGGCCTCGCATCAACGCTAGGATACGTTGCTTTGACGTGGTAGCTAAATACTGCGCTTGTTCGTCGGTATCGGCTGCAACTACCGGTAAGCCAAGCGTTACATAAGGTTTATCTAACACCTTTGATGGTTGGAAATCGCGGCGATAAAGCGCAATAGCATCATGCACGAATCGTGGCGCAAAATGACCCGCAAATGCATAAGGTAAACCTCGCTTTGCGGCGAGCTGGGCACTATAAAGACTCGAGCCAAGCAACCAGATTGGTACTTTGGTGTTTTCGCCCGGAATGGCACGCACCGAGGATCTACCGTCATAAGGACCGAGCAAGGCTTGTAATTCAGCAACTTCATCGTCAAATTGCTCCGCACGTCTGTCATCGCGACGTAGTGCTCGGCTGGTAATAGGATCGCTGCCAGGCGCGCGCCCTAATCCCAAATCAATACGGCCTGGATAGAGGCTTTCTAAGGTGCCAAACTGCTCAGCGACGACTAACGGTGGATGGTTTGGCAACATCACGCCACCCGCCCCTACCCGAATATTGTGAGTGTGTCCGGCAATATGCCCTATCAATACGGAGGTTGCTGCGCAGACGATGCCACGCATATTATGATGCTCAGCCATCCAAAAGCGTTTAAAGCCAAGTTCATCCGCTTTTTGCGCATAAGCCACGCTGTTAGCGAGGGTTTGTGAAACGGTATCTTGCTCTTTCATCGGGCTTAATTCGAGCAAAGAAAATGGCATGTTAGCAAGTGAAGTCATAACAATCCTTAACGGTTTGAGTTAGACCATAGAGTAAGGGTTGCTACTTCTATTTCAATCCGAAATCCCGCACTACATTGTTGCTGATTCTCGACTGGTTATGAACAGTCAAGCCATTAGCCCCACGTTAAAAGGCCTGATTTCCATGGATCCACGTTTGCGTAACTTTGGTCTCTTTTATTCGTCGAATGATATATTGAATAGATTTTGGTCTAACACAATAAAGTCAGCAAGCTTTCCAACCTCGAGGCTTCCAACAATGTCTTCTTGTCGCATCGCGTACGCAGCATTTATTGTGTAGGCTGCGATTGCTTGTTCTAATGAGTTGCTTCAGGCTGTCGAGTAATTGCATTCGCGATACTGATAAAAGGATTAAGCGTACTCACATTCCAATCGCTGCTCAGCGTGAGCATCGCACCATTTTCACTTAGGCTTTTAATTGGAACCAAATGATCTGCCCGCTTGCGACCTAACAGTGGTTGCATTTCTTGCCAATGATGCGGTTGAGTAAATTCTCCTGCGACTTGTGCATCTGCTATCACACCCAGCGCAGAAAACCTCTTGTAATCTTCAGGATCAACAACTTCTACATGTGTAAGGCGATGCCGAGCAGCTCCTTTAGAGACTGCTTCAATAGCATTTAACGCTTCATGTATTCCTCTGTCGCCAACTGCATGAATGTTAAAGTCAAAGCCACTAGGCTCCAATACTTTTATATATTTCTCTAATCGAGCTTGGGTAAAATAATTCACTCCACGGTTACCATCGAGCTTAAGCCAATCTACTTTATAAGGCTCTTTCATTGCCGCAGTGGTATTCACCAAAATACCATCCATGTAAAACTTTATTTGGTCGACTTCTAATAAGCTATTTGGCGTCGTATTATGAAACGATTTAAGCGCTCTAATTTGGCTTTCATCACTTGCTTCCGGATAAGCCCATAAGCCCAAGCTGGCTCGCATCTTCAAAACACCATCCGCCTGTAGCTTTTGCCAAGTATCTAATTGGCCGCGCTGCCAATATACGCGAGCATCACTAATGGATGTTATTCCGTGGCTTAAAAGCATAGGCTGAGTATATTCAACAAAGCCATAGCTAATTGTCAACTAACCTCTAGTCAGACTGAGTTCACGTTCAGTTTGAAGCTCACTAAACTATAAAAATGACGCGCTTAGCTGCTGAATCATGATAGCTCACCCAGCAGCTGCGATTTGGCCAAGACAACTGTTACTACAGCGAATTTTTCGTACTTACAGGTGTTTCTAAACTCGCTAGTTGCTTCTTTGCAGATTCGAGGTTAGGGTCAAGTACAATTGCCTGTTTTAAAATCGCCTTTGCACGTTTTAGTTGATTATCGGCAATCAGTGCCTCTGCGAGACTATCTAACCCATTGGCTGAACTAGGGAATGCTTCAACGTTTAGCTCAAATGCAGCAATAGCAGCGGCATTTTTCTCTTCTCCCAAAAGCGCATATCCCAAGTCATTCAACTGCGCTTCTGAAAAATCATAATCGTTATACCTATCGGCCTTGAGGCGATTATATTGACTTCTCGCCTCAGCAGGTTCCTCTTGGGTAAACATCTTATAAAGAACTGCTGAAATAGGTTGTTTTACTTGAGGATATGGTTTCATCGCTAAAATGGCTTCTACCGCTTTTTCATTCTCATCGACAACGTCATCTTGACCATTATTTGTTAATAGAATAATCGTTCTATTATCATCCAATTGATGGCTGTAAATCGACTTAAAACCTCGCCAGTGGCCACTGTGGCCAAACTTGGGATGATCATAGGCATCAGCCTTTAACATGAATCCATAACCGTACTGTTTGGTGTTGTTGTCTAATGTTGTGGTCGGCTGCAGCGCTTGCAGCCAAGTTTCCTTCGAAATAAGTTTATTATTGCTTAACGCTAAGTGCCACTTATACAAGTCCTGAGTCGTTGAATAGATCCCGCCCATCCCCTCAACATCAAAGAAAGGAATTTGATCAAAGGCGCGCTTCTTATCATTTAAGTGACGACGAAACCCATATGCACGAGTTGTTATTTTCTTTTCCGTCAACTTGGTTCGACTAACTGTATAATGCATACCAAGGGGTGAAAATACTTGCTGTTGAAGAAACTGGCTATACGGCAATCTAGATACTGACTCAATGACCTTTGCAAGTACAACATAACCAGTATTACTGTATTTAAATTGCTCACCCGGTTTAAACATTAATGCAGGTTGCTCACTCAGCAGCACACTCAATAAAAAACTTTGATCAAGGCTGGAGTCCACTTTTCCTTGACGATACAAGTCCGAGATATAAGGCATCATATCTGGCACACCAGAAGTGTGGTTTAATAGCTGATTGATTTTAATATCTTTATATGGAAAGTTAGGAATATATAAATAAACGGGATCTTCAAATTTCAGTTTGCCTTGCTCTTTAAGCATCATGATCGCGATAGCGGTAAACTGCTTTGAAATAGAACCAATATCAAACTGATGTTGAGTCCCTAGCAGCTCTTCACTAGCGTGACTAACCTCTCCCATCGTTCTTTGGAAAAGTATGGCGTCATTTTCTGCAACTAAGACACTGCCATTGCATAACTTTATTTGTTCGCAGTGTGTAAAGTAAGCTTCTAACAATTGTACTCGGTCATCTTCAAAGCTTTGCACATTCATACTATTCAACATTAATACGGTTGAAGTAATGGCAGACAAGACAAACTTTTTCATAATTAATCCTTGTTGTTTTTATACATGTTGAGTCAATCAACTTACATGCCAAAATATATAGCTATAAAAAACAATAGGTTAAATATAAATTCCTTCAACTATTACGTTGATGGTGTATCGAAAGTGGGACATTCTTATACGACTTGTAGCACTTCCGGAACACCGAAAAATACACTTTACAAGCCTTCCAGACGGTGCGTAAGCGCAACATAGCAAGCACATAATAATCCACATAAAACCAGCTTTTGCCTGCTAGACTCATAAAAAACTGACTTGGAGCAACATCTTATGAGAGCCGCTATCCTGTTTATTTTATTTACTTTTAGTAGCCAGTTATTGGCAGAAACGGACACAGCTAAAATCAATAAACTGTTCGACAGCTACATGAGTAAATACAACCATTATCTGCAAACTGGTGATTTACCAACCAGTCCTCAACTGTACACAGATACGCTTATGTTAATGTCATCAAGTTCAAAGCCGAGCGTGATCACACAAACGCAAATGAATAAACAGGTGCAAGTATTCTTAACACGCCTGAAGGAAGAAGGTGTCAGTCACGTAAAGTGGAGCAAGGTCAGTATTCATTTTCTTGATAAAAATATTGCGTTAGTAAGCAACATTGCTGAGCGATACACCCAATCAGGCGCACTTTTTAATAAAGTAGGCGCAAGCTATTACATCTATTTAGTTGATGGTGAATGGAAAATATCTGCGTTCGCTGTACATGATGCGAAAAACACTTTACTTTAATTGCATCTAAACTTTGGTGTTGTAGGCATGGAAAACTGGGACGACTTTCAATTACTGCTTGCATTAAAACGTGCTAATACACTCAGAGGTGCGGCCAAAGTTCTAGGCGTAAACCACACGACGGTATCTCGTAGACTACATGCTTTAAATCAACGCTTTAGTCTTGATATATGCATGCTTTCGCAAGGCAAAGTCTCGTTTTCTGAATTGGGACTGCAGCTGCTCAGTGCCGCTGAAAACATGGAAGCCAGCCTTGCCCCTCATTTAAGCCAAATTAACACTTCGGTTAAGCAGTTAAAGCAACAAATAAACTTATCTATCCCCCCAGCGATTTTGCAGTTTGTCTTGTTAGACGAATTACATGAATTTCAGCAAAACAATCCTTACCTCACGCTGTCGATTAATACTACCTATGCACTTTCCGATCTAGAGAAATCAGAAGCCGATGTCGTGATCCGAGCTTCTCACGTTCCGGATGAGCACTTAGTTGGTCACCGGCTATTTCCGATTTCACTTGGTTACTTCATGCATAAAGACTATCTCGATAACCGCACGAGTGAAAGCGTTTCTTGGATAACCGCCAGCGTAACAGAAAGACCGACTTGGCTACTTGATACACCCTATCCAACCGCCCCAGTTTCTCTATCAATTGAAGATTTGGTGCTGCGTCATCAGGCTGCATCCAAAGGCCTTGGTATGATCAGAGGGGCGCACTATATTGCAAGGCATTTTCCTAATTTAATTGAATTTGCACCAGCGAGTGAGCACTATGCAGATTTATGGATCCTGACCCATCCAACAAAAAAATCCATACCCAACGTCAAGCGGCTTATCAGCTTTTTACTTAAGACTATGCGCAGTAAACAAATACTGATCGACTGCGCAAAATAACATTCGCCACGTTAGTTTAGCGCCTATCCACTCTAATCAGCCAACCATTTATACATAACATAGCTATCTACCAAACCCAATTTCCCGTGTTTATATGCCTTGGGAATGGTGCCCACAATGGTAAAACCAAGCTTTTGCCATAGTTTAATCGCCAGTTCATTGGTCGATACCACACTATTAAATTGCATGGCTTCGAACCCCAGCGCTAACGCTTGCTGCTGGGAATGTTCGCACATCAGCCGTGCAATTCCTTTACCACGAGCCAAACTCGACACCATGTAACCACAGTTACATATGTGGCTACTCGGACCCATCGCATTTTGTCGCAAATAATAGCTGCCAAGTACTTGCCCATTTTCAACATATGCAAAAGCTTTGAGCGGCGTTTCACACCAAAGTAAAAATGCCTGATCTATACTCATATTTGAGTCAAATGCATACGTTTCTTGCGCTTGGATCACTTCTGAAAACGTTGGCCAAAACGACTCAAAATCTTCCCGAGTTATCTCTCTTATCATCCCATTTCCTCTAAACGTCATACCTGATAGCAATTAACCCAATTCTTGCAAATATACTCATTCTACTAACCTCACACCACTTTTGTTTTAGGGAACCCGAGACGAATACTTGTCGAATCATTAGTTTTTCACGCTAATAGTTACTGACTTACCACTCCTGTAATGCACTGTAACTTTCTGTAATTTATTTAGCCTTTTTCAAAGCCTAGTATGAATCAGTAGATTGATGAGAAACCACTCATCAAAAGGATATTTAATTTTCTTGTGAGGTTGTTATGTGTACTAGAGCTTTTAATAACTGGAATAGAGCATATTTGGCTACTGCCAGAAATATGGACTGGATGTTTATATTACCTACCAGCTTGTTTGTACTTGAAAAAGGACTAAAAAAATCGGGGCTTGAGCCAGTTTGTGAGCTAGAGGCAATAGCAAGCGAGAAAACTCGCAACCCACTTACGTGGACATCTTCCTATAGTAGTGTGGTCGCTATGGTAGGAGATGATTGCAGCGGCTGGGCAGCCTCCGATGGCATGAACTCTATGGGGCTTGTCGCAAATGTATTGTACGACTCAGGCGCGACGTACGGTAAATCAGCATGCAAAAATAAAAAGCAGCTGAGCGTACTGAGATGGTTGCAGTATGTGTTAGACAAATTTGTACTCGTCAAGGAAGTCGTTGACGTATTCAGCAAACAAGAAATTCAGATCGTTGGTGCAGAAGTACCTAACAGCGAAGGTAAAACCGCAGCATTGCATTTGATAGTGTCGGATATCAGTGGCGATTCAGCCATTATCGAAGTTGAGAATGGGGTTTTTAAGATCCATCACAGCGCTGACTATCGCGTTGTTACCAATGAACCAAGTTATGAAGATCAGCTAAGGATTAATGATTATTGGCTGTGGCAATGGAGTGATAAAAACAGTCAGCCGAGCCATACGATCCCTGGCGGTCCATACTCAACCGATAGATTCGAGCGCGCTGCGTTTTATCTTAATCACTTAGATTTACCAAACGATGAGCATGATGCCCTTGCACAGGCTCGCTCGGTTGCTGCAAGTGCATCAGTACCCCTTGGCTATAATTTTACAAGCAGTGCCAGCCCAAATATATCTAATACCTTGTGGACAACCGTTGCAGCACATAGGAGCCAAACCTATTACTTTTGCAATGCTCGCACGCCTCATGTTGCTTGGGTGGAATTGGCAAACTTTAACTTTGAATCGCCAGTCAGTGCCTTCACACTGATAAGCGAAGATCCATCTGGGGAATACATCAATAGCACCAGAAATGGCAAGTTAAACAAGCATTTTGAACCAACCGAAGATCCGTTCAAAAAGTAAGATTAGCAGAGCTTCTGAGCCAAACACGCCATAGCTCGTTTTGGCTCAGAAGTACTTAATTCACCGCCATATTCACAGCCATCACTAACAGTAGCACAGCAAATACCTTTTTAATCGTGGCAACAGGCAAATGATGCGTGGCTTTAGCCCCCATTGGAGCAGTGAACCAAGACGTGCACACAATTCCTAACAGGGCTGGCAAATAAACAAATCCGGCGAAACCATCCGAAAGTGCAAAGTGCGCACTGCCCGAGCTAATGTAGCCAACGGAACCAAAGAGCGCGATAACAATGCCACATGCAGAAGCACATCCTATGGCCTTTTTCATATCAACAGAGAAAAACGTCAACAGCGGTACCAAAAGCGCTCCACCGCCAATGCCTATCATGGCAGATAAACCACCGGTGATCGTCGTTAATACCGTAAGTATGCCTTTATTTGGCAGCTGCCTTTGGGTTGTGCTCTCATTTTTGCTGCTATAAAACATTTTTATTGCTATCAATACCACACTTACTGCAAATACAATGCGCACTGCGTTTTCGGGTAATAGCGCTGCCAAAAAACCACTGATAAGCGCGCCTAGTGCAACGCCCGTCATTATCCACGGCGCTAAATCCCACGGTACATTGCCATTTTTATGATGCGCGATTGCCGATGAGGTAGAAGTAAATAAAATGGATGCCAGCGATGTCGCTACAGCGGCTATCACCACTTGCTCCGGTGGTAACACGTTAAAATACAGTAAAATACTGCTAAGCACCGGAACAATAACCAGCCCACCGCCAATACCTAACAATCCGGCTAAAAAGCCGACAACACTACCGAGTAGTGCACAATACACAAACAACAATATCAACTCACTCATTCCACTTATCTCTTCTTTTAATTGAGGCGCAATCACCTAAGTGAGCAATATGGCCGTTGCTTTTAGCCTTTCTGCCACCTAAGCGCTGGCGAGTATAACAACATAACGCTTTGCCATTGGTGCTTTTGACTTAGATAAGCCTTGAATATTCCTCACGTTTTACTTGAAACAAATGCAACTTAGACATTTAGCAGTCTAGACTTTCGGATTTCCAAAGGGTTTTACTCTACAATTGCTCATATTTTCTGCACATGTGACTCAATAAGCGGCATCTATTTTTGTAACTCATGAATCAGACTCATGTTTTATGTGAAATAAAACCGTTTTTCTTCATCTTGTGATCCACGTATAAATCTCACATCACTTAATGTTCGGCACTCTCACTGCTTCCCCGTGGATATCTGTTTATCGCAGTGAAACGTAATTGCCGAGCGCGTCAGCATTAGAATTGGATACCTGAAGAACATGAATAACGAGTTTACTTTCACTATTAAGAGCATTCGTCTTGACGAGAATTACCATCCGTCAAACAGCACGCGGATCACCACTAACTTTGCTAACTTGGCAAGAGGCGAAAGCCGCCAGCAAAACTTACGCAATGCCTTAAAGATGATTGATAATCGCTTTAACGCATTGGCTAACTGGGATAACCCAACAGGCGACCGTTATTCTGTTGAGCTTGAGATAGTCTCGGTTGATATGGATATTGCAGGCAGTGGGCAAACTTTTCCGTCAATTGAGGTGTTAAAAACCAATATTGTTGACCACAAAACCAATGAACGCATTGAGGGAATTGTTGGTAACAACTTCTCATCTTACGTACGTGACTATGATTTTAGCGTGCTATTGCTTGATCATAATAAAGATCAACCTAAATTCAGCATCCCAGCTAACTTTGGCGACTTACACGGTAAGCTATTTAAATACTTTGTCGATTCAGAAGCTTACAAGAGTCACTTTAGTAAGCCACCGGTGATTTGCCTAAGTGTATCGGATAACAAAACCTATCACCGCACTGAAAATCAGCACCCGGTGCTTGGCTTTGAATATCAGCCAAATGAGTCATCATTAACTGAGCAATATTTTAAAAAGATGGGCTTACAGGTGCGCTACTTTATGCCACCAAATAGCGTTGCACCTTTGGCTTTTTACTTCTTTGGTGACTTACTGAATGACTACACCAATCTGGAGTTGATCAGCACCATCAGCACTATGGAAACATTCCAAAAGATCTACCGCCCTGAGATTTACAACGCCAATGCGGTTGCAGGCAAGTGCTATCAGCCAAACTTGAAAAACCTAGATCACTCATTAACGCAGATTGTTTATGACCGCGAAGAGCGCAGCCAGTTGGCGATTGCACAAGGTCGATTTGCAGAAGAGCATTTCATCAAGCCTTACCAAACCGTACTTGAGCAGTGGTCTGCAAATTACGCTTTATAATCAACGGGAATATGGAACAGCATTTATTATGAAAACACTATTACCAACGTCTACTGCTGGCAGTTTACCTAAGCCCGCTTGGCTTGCTCAGCCAGAAACCCTATGGTCACCTTGGAAACTAGAGGGCGACGAGCTTATTGATGGCAAAAACGATGCGCTACGCATTGCTTTGCAAGAGCAACAACTTGCCGGAATTGATATCGTGAGTGATGGCGAGCAAACCCGTCAACACTTTGTAACCACTTTTATTGAACACCTAAGCGGTGTGGACTTTGAGAAGCGTCAAACCGTAAAAATTCGCGACCGCTATGATGCCAGTGTTCCAACCGTGGTGGGCCCTGTATCTCGCCAAAAGCCGGTTTTTGTTGAAGATGCCAAGTTTTTACGCAGCCAAACAGACAAACCTATCAAATGGGCATTGCCAGGTCCGATGACGATGATAGATACGCTGTATGATGACCACTACAAAAGCCGTGAAAAGCTAGCGTGGGAATTTGCTAAGATCCTTAATCAAGAAGCCAAAGAGCTGGAAGCTGCTGGAGTCGATATCATTCAATTCGACGAACCGGCGTTTAATGTCTTTTTTGATGAGGTCAACGACTGGGGCATTGCGGCGCTTGAACGTGCTATTGAAGGACTCAAATGCGAAACCGCTGTGCATATCTGTTACGGTTACGGCATTAAAGCTAACACCGATTGGAAAAAGACCTTAGGATCAGAATGGCGTCAATATGAAGAGGCATTTCCTAAGCTACAAAAATCCAATATCGATATCATCTCTTTAGAGTGCCATAACTCTCACGTGCCAATCGACTTGTTAGCGTTGATCCGTGGTAAAAAAGTGATGGTTGGTGCGATTGATGTTGCAACCAACACCATCGAAACGCCAGAAGAAGTTGCCAACACACTACGCAAAGCGCTTGAGTTTGTTGACGCCGACAAACTCTACCCATGCACTAACTGCGGTATGGCACCACTTTCTCGTGAAGTGGCAAGAGGTAAGCTCGCTGCATTGAGCGCAGGGGCTGAACTTGTGCGCCAAGAGCTATTAGCCAAAAAATCAGCTTGATAAATACTGAATTAACAATAGTTTTAGCTGCTAAATAAAACCTAAATTATGTGCCGCCTTCAAGGAATGATAGGTGGTGCGGCTTTACAACCTTAATCAGTGTTCAGTACGACGGTTTATTACTTAAACTCACCAGGTAACTTCTACTCGCTCTTGTTATCATTGGAGCATCCATATAATTTATTCTCTAATTTATAAGTTAAACCATCAAGCCTAATGCAACCAAGAAATAAGGTTTATACTTGCTAAACAGGTGTTAGTATCTACAAACTAATGACGCAATAAGGATATCATTTGTATGAAAACTACTGCCCTCCTATTACTTTTACTCTGTGTACATTACGCCCAGAGTAAAGCGCGGGATCTAGATACCGAAAGAAATTTGTATGTTCAAACTACAACTCTAGAAGCGTTTAGTCTGGATGACGTACAAAAAAGTACATTACGTGCCATAATCCAGAACGCAGAACTAGACAAAAGAATAGATGCTGAATACGAGGATGGTGCTAAATACGCTATCGGAGATACAAGCCGGTCAATCCCCTACACGGGCAATGAAATACTTCACATAACAATAAATAATGAAATGAATTCTGAGAGCTTCACCTTAAAACCAACTTATTTAGCCTATCGTAGTGATTTAATTTTAAGGTCAATCAGTTTTGAATCACAAGAGAAAAGAGCCAGAACCAAAGCCAGACTAATCTTATTTTTGGAAGATGGCGGGAAATCTGCACCCACTCAACTCTATTATGAGCTTGTTATTAAAACGGAAGGAAAAGCAATATACATGGAGCTCTCAAAAGATTGGCAAATCATTAAAGCAATTGAAACACTACAAAAAAGACGTCCGTTTTTGGGCAATGACGTAATGGAAGTAGGTGACTTCTTACCCGACCAAGCTCAGGAGATAATACGATAATCTTAAGTAGCTTACCGTTAATTAACGGCTGGGAAGTAAAGGTGCTATATAAACCCAGAAAGAGCATTTGAAACTCTAAAGGGCAAGAAATACTCTCATTGCTTACGAACATCTACTAAAAATATTATCAATTTTCATTTGCTTTCATACACTTAATAAATCCGCTATTTCCCCCTTCACCTAACACGCTTTTTTGACTTGAAAAGTACGGATAAAATGGCCTTCTCATAAGTCAGTTTGTTTTCAATCTGAAATTTAGATAAAAGAGAAGCTAACTCATTATTTTTAAAGTTAGCCTCAAATCACCTCCTTGCCTCACTCAAAAGCACCCACCAAAGATTATCTCATCAGGTAAAATCCCATGTAATCAAGGCGATTATATCTATTTGATCCTATACTCACATTGGCGCTTGTGCGTTTTTAAAACAGACAAAGTAACTGGATTGCTATAAGCGCACATTTATTTGATTATTTATGGCTTTTTATCGTTTTACTTAGAATAAGCAACTCGAGAAGGTAGACTACGATGGCGCGGTTCCAGATCCCCAGCGAACAAATCGGATCAATTCCTCGAAACCCCTGTTTAATAAGCGCTTACAGGGACTATAAGCAAGGAAAGATAAGTTACGCAGTTTTAAACGAAATTGCAGAGCGTGAAACACAACAAGTGATAAAAGAGCTCGAAGCGATTGGTTGTCAGATCGTCAGTGATGGCGAGCAAAGAAAGTTTGATGGTTTTGCTCACTATTGCTTACACGATTCACCTTGCTACTCAGATCAGGGCTTGCTCGTTGATTTTAACGATGGTCACTCTCGGGTCTTTGCGCCACACCTTAAAGTACCGCCATTTCGCTATCAACATACGGCGGATGAGTTTCTCGCTTTCGCACTCAAACATGCAACTGTGCCCGTCAAACAAGCCGTTATTTCTCCTTCAATGTTGAGCTTAGTTTATCCTTCTCACGGAATTGAAAATTACGATCACGAAAGTTTTATCAGTGATTTGATAACTGAGCATGTTGGCGAAGTAAAACGCTGCTTAGCACTGGGTGCACACAAAGTACAAATTGACTTTACGGAAGCTAGGCTGTCTTTAAAACTAGACCCGTCAGGTCAGACCCTCAAGTCCTTTGTTGAGCTAATCAATAAATGTCTCGCCCAATTTAGTGATAGCGAAAGGCAACGAATTGGTATTCATACCTGTCCGGGTGCTGATATTGATGCAACTCATAGCGCCGACATTGACTATAAATACCTGCTGCCTACGCTTTTCGACATTAATGCAGGAAGCTTCTACGTTGCACTTAGAGGTGAAGAGAACCCCAAGAAAACCCTGAAGCTGATAGGCAGCATCCTCAAGCCCTTCCAACGTGTATTTATTGGCGTGATTAACCCGAATAGTCGCGAAATTGAGAGCCCAAGATCCGTACGAGATCTCGTGTTACTGGCGAGTGAATTTATTCCTATTCCACAGCTAGGCACTTGTGATGATTGTGGTTTTTCGCCATTCGCCGATGATAGTTCAACAACCAGAGAAATAGTATATGAAAAAATAAAATCGCGACTAGTCGGCACACAAATGGCCGAAGAAGCACTCAATACACGTTCGTAGAAAAATTGAATTAGCCAATGGACTATGTATGAGCGAAGTATTTCCATCTAAATCGGATGACGCAGATCTAATTACTAAACTTGAAGATGAAGTTCTGGCGTTAGAAATAGAAAACCACAAGCTGCAACAAAGGTTACGTGAGAACGAATACGACAGAAAAGCTCTGCTGGATATTCAAAAGCTTGCTAATGTCGGTACGTGGCGGCTTAACCACCTAACCTACAGCGTTAAAATGAGCGATAAACTTGCTGCCATGCTCGGTATTGATGGCGGATCCGTTACACAGTGGGACGATTTTATCAATGCACTAGATCCAAGTGCCGAGCTTGCAATAAAACAACAACTTCACAATGTTTTTGTTCACGGTGGAAGCACCACATTTGAGCATGTTGTAACTAGAGCTGACGGCTCAACACTTTATGTAAGACACCACTGTGAAACGCTACTAAACGGCATTGGTCAGCCACTTAATTCAATTGGCCTGATGCAGGATGTCACACAAGATAAAGTCAAGGCTGCACAATTGGAAGTGCTATCGAATAAGGATGAACTAACCAATTTATACAATCGTAGAAAAATGAATCAGGCACTACACGAGGAAACGACAGAGTGCTTAACTAAAGGCCTTCCCCTTAGCACGATTATTCTAGACTTAGATCTATTTAAACAAGTGAACGATAGGTTTGGCCACCATATCGGCGATGAAGTGTTGGTGCTCGTGTCGCAGGAAATTCAAAATAGTCTAAGGTCAACGGACATCGCATCTCGTTGGGGAGGTGAAGAGTTTCTTATCTTGTGCCCCAACACCTATCTCAACGATGCACAGAAAGTAGCAGAGCGGATCCGTAAAGCGATTGAAGCCATTCAATTATCCTGCCCACACAAGATCACAGCCAGTTTTGGCGTAGGTAGTTTACAAGATGGTCAAGACTTATCAGAGATGCTAAAGCGAGTTGACTCAGCCCTATACCAAGCGAAAAAAGCAGGTAGAAACTGCATACGAGTAGAGCCTGAATAGCGCAAATGCATACTTAATACGGTTATTGACGCTATTTAACCTGAAAAATCCTTATGTTAGGTACGTCACTCATATGACAGTTTTACGTTATTGTTGCGTCATGACCAGAGCGCCACGTAGATCCTACCAAAATCAAGTTAATGAACGACGGATAATTCACAGGTACGCATTGTATCCAGCAGAACTATTCTTTGTCTCTCGTAAACAACCTTCTTACACTCCCCTTCATTTGATACACCGAGTTTTTATTTCATTCTATCGCGTATTAGGTGACATTGAATTACACCTGAATAACTATGAAGCCCACATAAAAATTATATTGAAGGTGGCGATATGCCTTTTGAATTGAAACGGACGCTTATTTGCACTTTACTGGCTTGCGCTGCATTGCCAGCACTAGCACAAACTGAGGTGGGATTACAGGCTAAAGACATTTTTGAACTGGAATATGCAAACGACCCACAAATATCCCCAGATGGTACTCAAGTTGTCTATGTGCGTAACAATAATGACGTGATGAAAGATGCTAAGCGACAAAACCTGTGGCTGGTCGATACGAAATCAGGCGCACAATCACCACTCTTCTCTGATGAAAACAATTACAGTCAACCTCGCTGGTCGCCGGATGGTAGCAAAATCGCCTTTGTGAGCAATGTATCTGGCAGCACACAAATTCATGTGCATTATCTTGCTCAAAACCGTACGGCACTACTTACACAGTTGCAATCTGGGATCAGTGGCTTAACTTGGTCACCAGATGGCAAATGGCTGGCTTTTAGCCAAAAGGTTGCTGAAAAGCCAGCAGTCATTGCCAAGATGCCAGAAAAACCAAAAGGCGCGAAGTGGTCCGACTCTGCCATTGTTATCGACAAAGCCTACTACCAAGCAGATGGCCGAGGCCTTATCAAACCGGGCTATCGCCAGATCTTCGTGTTACCGAGTGAAGGCGGCACGCCACGCCAATTAACCTCTGGTAATTATCACCATAGTGGGAAACTCGCGTGGCGAGCAGATGCTAAGGCCATTGTATTTTCAGCAAACCGCATTGCAGACTGGGAATACAAGCGCCTAGAGGGCGACTTATTCGAAGTTGATTTTAACCGTAATATCACCCAGCTTACGTCGGCTTCTGGTCGTGAGTACGCACCTAGTTTTTCCAAAAATGGTAAACAACTGGCTTATCTTAGTGCATCGAACGCGCTAAACCCTTACCGTAATAGCAAACTGAATATTATGGATTGGCAGGACAAAACCTCCCACATGATTGCCAAAGACTTCGACCGCTCAATCCAAAACCCAACTTGGATTAGCAGTGATAGACTGGCGATGACGTACGATGACCACGGCAAGCGAAAGCTCGCGAGCATCACCACAAAAGGCAAAATTACCGACATCACAGATACGCTCTCAGGCACAACCCTTGGTCGCCCTTATCTAAGCGGTGAATTTAGTGCTAACTTTGATGGAGAAATTGCCTTTACTCAGGGTTCGAGTGAGCGCCCTGCTGACATCGCAATCACGACAAGAAAAGGCAAAGTAGCGCAATTAACCCGCCTTAACGAAGACCTACTTGCACATAAAACCCTTGGTAAAGTGCATGAGATCACGTATAGCTCGTCGTTCGACGGGGAGAAAATTCAGGGCTGGTATATTACGCCACCAAATTTTGACCCAAACAAAAAATATCCATTACTACTAGAAATTCACGGTGGTCCACACTTAGCCTACGGCCCCCATTTCTCAGCAGAATTACAGCGTTATGCCGCCGAAGGTTATGTGGTATTTTACGACAACCACAGAGGCAGCAGCTCTTACGGCGAACGCTTTGCGATGTTGCTCAAGTACAAATACAGCTCGAAAGAAGACTTTGCCGATCATAACTCAGGGGTAGACGCTATGCTTGAGAAAGGCTTTATCGACAAAGATAATCTGTTTATTGCTGGCGGTTCTGCAGGTGGTATCGCAACAGCCTACGCAATTGGCTTAACTAACCGTTTCAACGCTGCTGTTGTCGTAAAGCCTGTGATCAACTGGCTGAGTAAAGTGCTTACCGCTGACAGTGGCCTTGGTCAAATTCCAACGCAATTCCCAGGTATGCCATGGGAGCATATGGAACACTATTGGCAACGCTCACCGCTTTCGCTCGTTGGCAACGTAACCACCCCAACCATGCTAATGACGGGTGAAGAAGACTTGCGCACGCCAATGGCCGAAACCGAACAGTTCTACCAAGCACTTAAGCTGCGTAAAATTGATTCTGTACTGGTCAAAATTCCAGGTGCGCCACATGGAATTGCAGGCCGTCCTTCTCGGATGATCAGTAAGATTGAACATACCCTAGCTTGGTTTGAAAAATATAAGAAGTAAACGTCATTTGCTTATTTCGATAATCTAGCTTGAGGTCTACAGGCCACATTACTCATGTGTCCTGTAGACCCCTCCCTCTGAAAAATGACACTATTTTAGAGAGACATAAAAGCACTTAGTCTCATCTTGTATGCTTGCTCCGCATAAAATTAATGTGGTGGGTGTCTTTGTTATTTCTCCGTCCCTTTGTTTGTAATGCGTATCAGTGGGGCTCAAAAAGGTATACAGGAGCCCCATCGTCAAAAACTAGGTTTCTTTGAGTATTTGGAATTTCAATATCGACTAAGAGTTAGCGGTATTATCAGTTTTACCTTCGCGCTCCACCGTGCCAATCATACTCACCACTTTCTTAGATACTGCTTCAAGCTGCCTAGAAGTAGTTGCACCAAAAATGCCTTCGATAAACTCAGATCGAGTATCTAGTATCGACTCACCAACCACCTCGTTAGTGTCGGTGTTTATTAGCTTTACATTGAGCTTCAGCTCGGCATCACCCGCCATTACACCTACCATAAAGCGGCCAAATCCAGACACATAACGAAAGTGCTCGATGGTGATCTCGACTGATAAAGGTGCTTGATCTGCACTTCCAGACTCAACAATACTGCCATTAAAGTCTTTGGCTATTAGCGCTTTTAGCTCATTAATGCTGTTAGAAAGTGACTTACTTTTAGAAACTGAGTGCGATGAAGTAATATCCAAAAATACATTTTGTGGCGTGTTCCCTACAGCTCTATTCGCTGTTTTACTTGTCTCTTGAATGTGGGCGGCGCAGCCACTGAAAATAAGCACTGCGATTATTACGGCAAATATTTTAAAATGTTTCATTAGGGGCAAATTTCCGACCTTCAATATATATTCGGTTAACGACATGCTAACCTTCGTTGGCAGCTATGGTATCAAATATTTTCCCGTAATGGGTAAGCAGTTGAATCACCTCTGTTCTTTGGCTTTGCATCGATTGTGATTTATTTGATAGGTTTAATGACCAAAGCCTGGGTTAACTAAGTTTCCTTGTGAAGAGTATTAAGCAAACTCTGTAGTGGATACATCAGCAATTTCGTTCAAGTTTTTTATTGATAGCTTGAATATATTGACTTGGTAGTTTTGCAAAAGTGCTCAAACAGAAGGAGGGAGTGTGAGTAAAAATAATCACTTTATATATACCCATAGTGCTCAGCAGGATGATGTGTCCATGCTGAGCGCAACCATGAGTGATTTCACCTACACCAAACATGCTCATGAAGAGTACTCGATCGGGCTCACTCTAAAAGGCAGACAAGACTTTTTCTGTCGCAGTGCTTTTTATAAAAGTCAGCCTGGCTGCGTAATGCTTTTCAATCCCGAAGATATCCATGACGGTCATTCTGGGGGAGAACACAGCTTAGAATATGTGATGCTTTATGTGCACCCAAGAGAATTGCAACCACTGTTTCGCTCTCTTGGTTATAAACAAGAAACAGTACTAAGACTTAACGACACCTTGTTCAATGACCCACTGTTGCGCTATCAAGTTCTTACCATATCTCAGCAACTTTTGGGACGATCCTACTCCAAAATTGAGCACGAAGCCGCCTTGTTTCAGTTGGCTCAATCATTGGTTCGTTTGCATGGCTGTTTAGAGTTACCACTTCGTAAAACAAGGGCTGAAATTTTAGTACTAAGAGCTAAAGACTATATATTGGCTAATCTTGCCAACGATATTTCGGTTGATGACATCGCTGATGTCGCCAATATGTCTAAATATCACTTTATTCGAGCTTTTCGAGAACACTTTTGCATAACTCCACACCAGTATGTTTTGAATTGTCGTATCAACTATGCTCGCAAACAGCTACTTGTAGGCCGTAGCGCCACCACCGCAGCGGTAGAGTCCGGCTTTGCTGATGCCAGTCACTTAAATCGTAACTTTAAACGCGTATTTGGCATGACACCAAAACAATTTCAGTTGCAGTTGGGCCGTTAGCTTAGCTCGTCGACTGCTTATATCGGAGTAGTAAATTATGTCAGAAATTTTCGCCTATGCTATCGGGGTAATGTATACCCCTGGGCCTATCAACTTGCTTGGTCTACATAGTGGTCTAAACAAACAGACGCGTGTTCATCTCGGTTTTTTCGCCGGTGTTGGAATGGCAATGTTCATCTTGTTCGTTATCTTAGGGATTGTCGGGCTCAAGTTTATTAATCCACAGCTACTGCCTTTTATCAGCTTGGCTGGGTGCCTTTATATTCTATATATTGCTTGGAAAGTGGCACATGCTAACGTTGAGCTCTGTGATAAGCGAAGTGCGGCCAAATCGTTGAGCTTTCGAGACGGACTTTTCATGCAGCTACTCAACCCCAAAGCGCTAATCGCAACGTTGCCGGTTTCTACCATTCAGTTTCCAAGCGTTGGCATTACCGGCATTGCCGTTGTCATATGGTCAATGCTCCTTGCTGTACTTGCATTCGGAGCCCCCACTAGCTATTCGATAGTGGGTTCAATGATGGGTAAACAGATCTCCGATCCCAAGTATTTTAAAGCTTTTAACTTAGTAATGGCTGCGCTATTAGTCTACGTGTCTTTAAGCATTGGTTATGACCATGTCATAGTGCCTTGGATAGTTAAATAATAAATGAGTAGGTGAAATGATAATGGCTGAGAGATAATGGCTGACACCCACGACAAACTTGAACCGTTATGTGCTGTATCTTTGAGGTGGGTGTCTTAATCTTCTTTCTTAATCTTCTTTCTTAATCTTCTTTGGTCTACTATCGTTCTTTACTTTTTAGCGTGCTTGCACCCGATACCGAACCTTATTGCTCGTTCCAACATTATTCGTTAATTGTAATATGCCTTTTGTTATACCAGTTGGTATAGTAAATGTAAGACTAGATGGTGTATGAGTTGAAGGAACAAGTGTTTTATTTCCCATTATGATGCGGGTTTTATCATCAAACCCCACTCCCTTAAGCTCATATTGCTCACCTTCTTGAACTTTGATTGAGGCATATCCAAATATTAACGGTGAACCCGCTTTGTATGGGCTTAATCGCACTTCATTAGAACGCTTATTTCGAGTGTAAATAAATGCCTTATATTTGCGAAATGGTAGATTGAGCTCAAAGATTAGCTCTGAGTTAGTGTGCGATGTTGGCGCGATATTATAAATTTCTTCACCGTTATAGATAACCACTTTTGGGTTCTCCAGCCCGGCAAAGTCATCACCAGTAAATACAACACTATCGCCGATACGATAAATTCGAGGTAATGAATAGCCATTGTAATAACCGGCTTGAGAGGATATTTGTACACTCGGTGAATCGCTTAATCTAAAGCCTCGCACTCGCTCATACGGCTCGGCGTCATAAATATCTAACACTTTGTCGCCATCATTATCGAGATCGATAAAATCCTCAACCCCGTCTTTGTCAGAGTCTTCAGGCCACCCTTTCGCGTTGAGTTTTTCGTCGGCATCCGCTATGCCGTCATTATCAGAATCAAGATCCAAAAAGTTTAATTTATCATCTTGATCTGCATTTCCTGAGCCTTCGCGCTCATCACTAATGCCGTCGCCATCACTGTCTAAGTCTAATAAGTTAATTACCCCGTTATTGTCCTCATCGAGTGTAGCGCCTTGCTTTACATAATATTCATAGAAGTCATGGATAGAGTCTCTATCGGTATCAATACGAGTTGGTTCAACACCAATTGCATATTCTGCATGATCATCAATACCGTCGGTGTCCTTATCTTTAAATACGTAAATTTCATAGGAATAGTCCGGCGCGCCACCCGAAAAATCATCAATGACGCTCAAATTGAATTTTCCGTCATGGGGTATTTTAGTCAGGATATGCGCCATTTTGAGTGCGCTATGGGTATGGATCTGCGATGAGTTGATCACAAAACCACCTTGCTCGGAAAAATACACTTTAGGCTTAAAATTATCGGAGCTATAGGTAATGCGAGCTGAGATATAGTCGCCCTTGTTTGCACTAAATTGGTACAAATCACCATTATCACCCGCATTTGAAATAACCCCTTTTACTTTAAACGGAAGTTGATGCGCAACTTTTACCGCATTGCTGGGGTTATCATTAGGTTCAATCTCGACAATTTCGGGATAACGAGCGCGTTGACTGTCAAATGGAAACTCATCATGCTCGTCTAACACACCATCACCATCTTCATCTTTGTTTTGCCAAGTTCCCTTAGTTGGGTCAAGCGAGCTATTATGTGGAGTTGCAAACACAATTGTACTAACCAGTGCAAGTGCCAATAAAATGCATCGTGATGTCATAAACAATCCTTATTAATGTTGCTTTTTTATTAAAGTCTTTCAAATTTTTCACCCTGCGACCCGCTTCATACTTGTACTCTTTCACTAATTATTTTGAATACATTACACTGGGTGTCTTCGTTTTTTGCTTGTTACTTTCAGCACTCAACCTCCACCACGCTCTACGCTAAAACTGACTTTTGCACCACCGCTTGAGTTATTGCCTAGTTTGAGTTGTCCACCGTGGTTTTCAATAATAATGCGAGAGAGCATAAGGCCTATGCCGTTGCCATCAGCTTTGGTGGTGTAAAATGCTTCAGCAGCTTCGTTTAGGTTGGAAAAACCGGGGCCTGTATCTGTGACCGTAAACGCTAACTTGTCTGCATCGGGGGTGATGTTGAGTGTGACTTCTGGCGAAGGTGTGCACGCTTCTTCGGCATTGTTAATAAGATGGCAAAGCACCTGTTTGATTTGACTCGTATCAAAAAAACCGAGCAGGTCCGCTGTGCTTTCTACCTTTAGCTGAGGGTAGATACTTTGTAGCTGAGTGCAAAACTCACTGAGTGCAACAATCTGCTTATGCGCAGGAGGTAATTTGGCAAGTGAGGCATAGTTGCCCATAAAAGATTTAAGGTAATTGGCGCGCTCGTTGATGAGTGACAGCCCACTAGTAAACCTTTCTAAATCTAACTCACGGTCTAGGCGCTTGGTTAGGCTGCGAGCTATCGTACCAATCGGCGCTATGGTGTTATTGATCTCGTGACTTAAAATACGGACAAACCGCTGTAAGGCGTCTTTTTCTTGTTGATATAAAATACTATCGAGCTGTTTTAAAACCAGTAGAGTGTGAGGTTTATTGGCAATGTAGCAGCTGTCGTGTTCAAGCAAAAAAGCATGCTCGGTACCGTCAAGCATCACCGAAACCTTTCCTTGTTTTTGCTGAGCTTGTAATGACTGAAACCAGCGCCAAGCATCGTCTTTGTAACAGTCAAAAAAGGTGCGCTCAGCGTAGCTGTTGGCAAATGCAACGCTTTGTTTGTCAAACACGATAAGTGCACAATCAAGCTTTTCAATGATTTGCTTTAGCAGGTCGCTTTGCTCTGCCAGCGCTCGCTGATCGGCTTGCATGGTTTGTGCAAGCGCGTTTAAGTGTTCCACCGTTGAATATAATTGTGCGTCTTTGCCATGTGCTGCTCTTAGGGCATAATCGCCTTGGCGAAGCGATATCAACAAGGTATCAATGAGATTAATAGTGTTTTGTCTTGTAGAGCTATATTTATAAGTGAGCAGTGCAAAACACAGCGCAAATACCAAATCTAGCAACATAACGAGTGCAACCGGGTAATTGTGCACAAGGAGCAGAACGTTAGCAATAACGAGTAGTAATGCACTTAACAACCAGTGTCCAAATCGATAAAACAAGCTTGCTTATCTCCTACTCATATTTATCCATTTTGCGATACCACGCACTGCGCGATAGTCCCAAGCTCTTCGCCGCTTTTGATACATTACCACCGTGAAATTCCAGTCTTTTAAATAGTGCTTGCTCAATAATTTCATCCAGCGTTAAATCGTGATTTTCTGATGTGCTCACAGTAGCAGTATTCACCGATTGCAACGCTGAGTGCGGTGTGGGACTGAGCGCCAAATCGCTGGCAAATACTCGGGCGTTTGAACATGTAAATACCACGCGCTCCATCATATGTTTAAGCTCTCTTACATTGCCAGGAAAGTCATAAGCACTCAGTGCTTTAGCAGCACAAGGCATAATGATTGGTGGTGGTTTTTTGTAATCTTGACTAAAGCGCATTAAAAAACGCTCTGCTAATGGCAAGATATCCTCTGGGCACGCTCTTAAAGGCGGTATTTCTACTTCTATAGTATTTAATCGATAATATAAATCTTGGCGAAACTGGTTATTGGCAATCGCTTCATTGAGTTGGCAGTTGGTGGCAGAAATTATTCTCGCAGTATTATCCAAAACTTTGTGACTGCCAACCGCCGCGTACTTCCGCTCTTCTAGCACTTGAAGCAACTTTGCTTGAGATTGCAAAGATAAATTGGCAATTTCATCTAAAAACAACGAGCCATTACTTGCGAGTGTAAATGCACCCACTCGATCTGCTTTCGCATCAGTAAATGCCCCCTTTTTATGGCCAAATAACTCAGAGTTAAATAGCTCGTCGCTCACTGCCCCCATATTAATCGAAATAAAACTGCCACCAGCACGACTTGAATGCTCGTGTACATACTGTGCGTAATAGCTCTTTCCTGTGCCATTTTCACCGGTCAGCAAGATGTTCATATCGCTTTGTGCCAACTGGGTGAGCTGTGTCAGCACACGCTGTTTTTTCTCACTTTGCGTAACAAAGTTGATCGTTTGTTGGGGCTGTTTAAGGCGTTCGTTTTCAGCAGATAGCCGCGCTAAATGTTGTCTGTCAGCTCGCTTCTCGATTTGTACTTTGATGCTATGAGCAAGGCGCTCATCATCCCATGGCTTTTCAATGAAATCGGCCGCTCCTTGCTTTAGGGCAGTAACGGCAAGGTCTAATGTCGCCCAACCAGTCATCACCACAATGGGTAAAAGCGGATCTATTTGAATGAGCTTAGCAATCGCCGCCAACCCTTCTTTGCCACTGGTGGTGTCATGGGTAAAGTTCATATCCAATAGCACCAAGTCCACTTCCTGTGTACTGACATAATCAAATGCTGCGTCTGGTGTCACCACACCATGGCAAGCATAGCCTTCATCCTCAAGTAAAAACTTCAGACTCGCCTGAATATCAAGCGAGTCGTCTACTATTAACACCTTTTTCAAATTATTATTCCATTCTTAAGCTAACCGCAGGTTGGACTTTTATGCTGCGTTTCACCGGGATATAAAGCGCAAGGCATACCGCAACAAATACCAGTAGCAAAGTAATGCTACCCGCACCAAACATAACACTAAACGGCACAATACCACGGAAAAAGTCTACAGCAAGATAACACAAGATATAGAAAATTAATGCAGAAATAGTCAGCCCTGTAACGGTATGGGTTAGATTTTTCTTGATAAATAACAACATGATCTGGCGATCTTTGGAGCCAAGCGCACGGCGGATGCCTATTTCATAGCTAGATTTATTAATATTACTAAGGCCCATGGCATAAATGCCGATTAAAGAAAGCGTTAAGGCAAATCCACCCACAATCAAAAACACATAAATGATGCTAGTGAATGCCCCCATCATAGAGCGATGGTTGTCGTAGTGATCAAAAACATAGCTAGTTTCGAGCTTACTTGAAAGCCTACCTAACACGCGATAGAACGCTTCGTAACTTTGGCTTGGCGGCAGTTCAGTGACGAATTTAACCGCCATTGCGTTATCCTTTGGCGCATATTGACGAAAACTAAAATAGACCTCATGACGACGTTCACTGGCGACAACGCTCATTTCATCCACTGCTATGCCAATTATTTTAGCACTTGGCCATTTTGCATCACGTAACATCAGTGAGCGCCCCAATACTTCCTCACTGCCAAACAAAGCCTTTGCGAGAGACTGACTAATGATCACCACGGGTGCCGCTTCTGTGTTGTCTTGTGCGGTAAAGTTTCTGCCGCTTTGCAGTTCGCGCTTGAAAAGATGAGTTACAGCTTCAATATTTATGATTTTATCGGTGTAGACTTCGCCTTCGCTTGTTTGCACATCAAGTTCAATCTCACGCTGATACACGCGCCCTTCTTTAAAAGCAGGATCCAGTGTCATACCCACAACCAACGCGCTTGCCATTTCGACCGCTTTATCACTCGAAAATTCGTTTTCAGCTTGAAATTGCAGCTCAGTGGAATGCACCCCTTTGAGAGTCTCTCCGTCGATGTTTCCCGCCATAGAGTACATCACATAACCTATGGTGCTCGACGCCATCAACATAAAGCTCACTAAAGTCACCTGCAAAGACAATAGCCGTTTTGACATCAATCCAGCCTGTTTGCCGGTTGCACCTCGCGTGCCGTCTCGCAGTACATCATTGATGTTAAAGTTAGCGGTTTTCACTGCAGGTAACAGCACAGCAATAGTAAATACAAAGCTTATCAACAACAATGACACCAAGATAGTGATGGTATTTAATTGCCAATACCACCAGTACGGCATTTTGCCACCAATCATCATATTAATAACAAAGTTCAGTGCCCGCAAACCGAGATCCGTTAGCAATAGCGCCACTACCCAACTGCTAAAGCAGTAAATAAAGCCCTCACAGGCATGCTGCTGAACAACTCTTAATTTTTTCGCACCAATCGCGGCACGAATAGCCGATTCTTTTTGTCTCTCGATTATTTTGGCAAAGAGTAAGTTACTAATGTTGATTGAGGAAATAAGCAAAATGAGTACGATACCTATCATAAATAGGGTAAATACAAATATCGCCTCACCATCAGTGTTGTATTCTACTAAAGTCATTGATTCAACTCGAACTGTTTTATCCACCTCGAGCTCTGACTGACTAGCGCGTTGCTTTGCATAGTCAGTGAAGAATAAACTTAAGCGTTGCTCCAGCTTTGACTCTACCACCTCGTTTGGCATCTTATAAATAATATCAATAGCATCAGCAGGTGCTGCGTTATTACCTTTAAGCGGTAGCCAGAGTTTAGAAAATATCGGGAAGTTATTACGTTTGGGCATCACGCCGATTATCTCGTAGGGCTTTTGATCAACGATCATCGTACGCCCAATAACATCTTCGCTACCTTGGAATAAATGCGACCATAGATAGTCTGAAATCACGACTACATCTTGAGCTGAGCCCACAAAGTCCTCAGCGGTATAAAATCGCCCGAGCTCAGGCTTAATATCCATAAACTGGAAAAAGCGCTCATCAACATAGGAGCCTCGATAATGATTTCCTCGCTCAGCGTCACTTACCCAAACACTCACAGGTGCAATATAAAGCCACTCCTCAAGTTGCTTAACTTCATCAAGTTCTCGTAGTTGTGGCAGCATGCTATATTCAAATCGATTTTGCGTGCTGATAGGGTTGCGAACCTTGAAGATCCTGATTTCAGAGCTGCCATTCCCTACTTGGCTATGTGAGAATGCCACGGTATAAATATAATTAAAGCCAATCAATGATATGGTCAAACTACCAACCATAATAAACATCATCAATAACGTAAATCGCATTGATTTTGCGATGTTTCTCAGCGCATAGCGAAAATCTAAAAGTAATCCCATACTAAGCTCCAACGACTTTACTTACACGGTCAAGCTGCTTTTTATCTCGTAAAATATTGCCATCAAGCATTGAGATCACCCGGCTGGCGTAGGTCGTTGATTCAATATCATGCGTTACCATACATATCGTTTTGCCAGCAGCATGAAGCTCGCTCAACAACCCTAGCACTTGCTGGGCATTGTTTGAGTCTAAGTTACCAGTCGGCTCATCGGCGAGAATGAGGTCGGGGCTGTTAATCAACGCTCTTGCAACTGCGGCCCGCTGTTGCTGACCACCTGAAAGTTGAGAGGGAAAATGATTGACTCGGTTTTCTAACCCCACCATCGCCAGTGCATCTTTGGCTTTTTGCTCCATTTCTTTTTGGCTAATGCCGCCGATATAAGTCAGCGGTAACATGACATTTTCAAGTACATTTAAATCACTGATAAGATTAAATGCCTGAAAAATAAAGCCTATATGGTTAGCGCGAATATGAGCACGCTCGTCTGAGCTCAAATTAAATGCTTGGTTACCGCTGATAAAATACTCGCCGTTACTTGGCTCATCAATCAGGCCCAAAATTGACAGTAACGTAGACTTGCCGCACCCCGAAGGTCCCGTGATAGCCACAAACTCGCCGGGCTCTACCACGAGATTAATACCGTCTAGTGCTTGAGTTGCAATTTCATCCGTCTGAAACCGCTTTTTGATGTTATTAAGTTGAATGACTGAGTTCATAATAGTGTCCTGTTAACGCACTAGCACTTGGCTATCTTGAGTATACTTTTCCATATCGGAAATAATGATAGTTTGATTTTTATTAAGGCCTTCAAGCACTTCGATGTAGTTTACCGAACGCTGACCAAATTTAACCGTTTTTTTCGTCGCGAGATGTTTATTAACAACAAACACGCTCGCTTGATTATTTGCAATGGCATTGGCCGGTATTGCGACGAATATAGCCTCGGGTTTATAGCTCGTTACAATAACCCCTTCAATGTTGAGTTTATCTCTGGCTTCTCTTGGCAAAGCGTCTTCAATGCTCAGCTCCACTTCAACTTGGCTATTGGTGACCTTTGGGGAAACACGTTTTACGATGGCGTTAAAACGCGAAGTGTAAGTATCGATTGTAGCCGACTGCCCAACTTGTACATGTGGCGCATCTAGTTCCGCGATGTTTATCTTAGCAACCAGCAAACGCGGATCTGCCACCTCTGCAACTGAACTGGTATTAGACAATTGCATGCCCACTTCAATCAGCACATCCTGAATTTGTCCAGTGATTGGCGAGCGCACATCAAGCGCTGCGATATTCTCTTCAAGTAGCTTAATTTCGGATCGTAGGCTTGCTTGCTCAGCCAGCTGCGCTTTGGCTTTTGCCTGCTGTACTTGTTGCTGAGTGGTAACCCTAGCTTGCTGTAACTCCACTTGCTTTTGACTACGCTGCATTGCAAACTCGCTGCGTTGATGATCAAGCATAGAGATAGTGCTATTGCCCTTTTCTATTAAGGTTTTTTGCGCCTGCCACTGAATTTTGTCTGCTTTATAACCCAACAAAGCATCATGATGTGCGGTGTGGGCCTCTTGCACTTTGGCCTTTAACTCTGCAAGTTCGGCCTCATGTTGTGCTGAAATTTTGGTAAGTTGGCTATGTTTTTGAATGAGCGCTTCGCGCAGTGATGGGTTTTCAAGCCGAGCAAGTAGCGTACCTTGAGTGACCATTTCACCCGGTTTAACCAGCACTTCAACTACTTTGCCGCCACTACTACTAGTAACCAAATGGCGCTTCTCCAATGCAAGACTACCAAGTCCCTTAACACTGAGTTCAAACTCGCCCTGTTGGACTGTAGCAACGATTAACTCTTCTTGGAAAACCACGTTTGATGCACTTTGGGTATACGCCTTGGCAAAAAACACCAAACCGACCACAAGTAGCACAATTACAAGCAACGCGAGCTTCTTAATCGGCATGCGCTTTGTTTTCGCCAGTTTTATATCCATACTTTGTACTCCACTTTGAGAATACAGTTGATGAATCAAATTTCAGGCCAAACTTTTTCTAATTATAAATCAATAACATAAAAATAAATTAAGATAATACCCGATAAAGCATGTCTCGAAAATGAGACACGACTACAGTAATGACTGTGCCAAAAGCGAGACAAAAGCTGAGCTATTTTTGCTTTGTCATTATAGAGAGGTCAATTCCTATTATATTTCTGAGCATGTTGCTGTTTGCGCCTCGTACAACGCGCTAAGACTTTGAGCTTTTCATCTTCGCTGTAACTTGTCCAGCTGGTGATTTCGTCCAACGTTCTAAAGCAACCTAAGCACACATCTTTATCATCCAAACAACACTTTCTGATGCAAGGAGATTGGACCAAATTACAACTTGAGTGTGACATCGCAGCTCCTTTAAATAGATTTACTCAAAATAACTTGCCGGAAAACAAGACTCTCTCTTTTTGCCTTTAAAATGATGGCAGACCTCTCCCGTTTCGATATTAACTAAAAAGGAATGGTCAATATCCTTAAAGTAAAACCAAATGAACTCCATGTCTTCTTCTAAGAAGTGTTGTTCAAAAGTGGGCTCATCAAAATGCGCCGCTAGCGCATCAATATCTGTTATTTCATCGTAGCTAGCGGCATAAATAGTTAGGCTCATGAACGTGGCTAAAACAAAAAATACCTTAACTAGGCCAATATGCATCTTGTTACCTTTAGTCATTTTATTGGACGAAATACATCATCTTCATCAATCAATATACAAACTGGGTGGGGCTATCCCCACCACATACGCACGACCTGTTGCGCGTCGTTTAACTCAATATTAAGTCGCTGAGGTTGATGATCTTGGGTAAGCATATCTCCAGATTGATACACCCTAACCACTTTTCCAACGATTGTTTGTAGGGATTTTGAATAATCAATATCTTGCACCATTTAACCCTTATTTATGCTGGATGTTTAAAGCCAACGACGCACTCTCCTTTGATAGCGTAAATAGGCATCTCCAAAAGTTTGTTCCATCATTTTTTCTTCAAATCGAATGTACCATCTGTCGGCAATAAGTAAAAAAGCAGTCACAAACAAAAATGACACGAGTGCACCACCGATTAATACGGCATAGCCTAGTAATGCAATGACAAAACCTAGGTACATGGGATTGCGGGTATATTGAAATACCCCAGCCTCCACTAATTTATCAGGCTTATTGAAAGTCATAATATCGGTTTCTTCCCTCGCGAATATCATGCTGCCCGACTTTGCCAGTGCAAACCCCAAAGCAATCGGTATTAACCCTAACAGATTGAAAGGGTAATAAATAAAATGTGGTGCACCAGTCAACCAACACACCACAGGCATCAATATGACAAATAAAAACAGTAAAATAGGAGGCAGTAGCTTTTTCATGATGTTATTCCTTACCTTTAGAACAATAATTAGAGATAAGGTAATGCGAATTTTGTTGCTATGCCTTAACCTATGTTAAGCCAAGCTCTTTTCTAATTCTCGACAGCGATACATCCGTGATCCCAAGGTACATTGCGATATGGCGCAAAGCAACCGAGCGGCTTAATGCTTGATTTTCTGTGATAAAGCGTAAGTACCTTTCCTTTGCACTTAACTGGAGTAACGCCGCTTCGCGTTTCTCTTTTTTAAGCACTAACTGTTCATAAATTTTGCGCACAAACCGTCCCCAGTTGAGGTTTTGCTCAGATACAGTGACTAAGTCAGCATAGCGAATTTCGGCAATAACACAGTCTGTTAGCGTTTGCGTTGAAAATGGACTCGGCTGTTCTTCTAGATAACAAGATAAACAAGAGAATGCCCCGCCCTTCTGTAGCAGAGATTTGTTCCGTTCATTACCCTTTTCATCTAGGTAGAAATAACGTCCATAACCATCTAATAAGAAATAAACACTCGAGATTTTCTCACCTTGTTCGAATAGCATCGTATCGGCTGTGATATGACCGATTTTTATATACGGAGCCATAAGAAGCCAATCCTCAAGTGAGAAGTCCACCAACCGCCCATATACAGCTAACCATTTTTGATAATTTTCGTTACTTGATTTAGACATTAGTGTAAGTGCTTTTCGAATATTAACAGGATTTTATTGTCGTAAGGTATCGTATCGAACTGCTGATATCCAAGCTTTTGGTATATGTGCTGCGCTCGCGTATTATCTGCAAAAACATCTAGCCAAACTCGCGTTGTACGCAACTCCTCTAACACGTATTTTTCCATCTGATTTATCGCTTCTTGCCCTATTCCCAATCCCTTTTTAGCAACCACAATCCGGCAAAATTCAACACTTTTCAGTTCTGGTTCAACGGCTAAAATTATAAAGCCAACTATTTCACTATCTGAGTGGATTGTTAAATAGTGTATGTTGGGCTCAGAAAATAACTGCTGATGAACAAGCAGCGAATTGCTCAAGATAAATTCCTTATAATCATCCGCATTCTCCATTTTGCTCAAAGCTGGAAGTTGTGTAAAAAACCCCTTGAACTAATGTGAGCATCTCATTCGCTTTTATAGTTAAGTAAGAGTTTTGAATTAAGTTCATTAATGAAAAGGCTATCCTGTAACCTCGATTCTTGCTCGATCAACCATGCTTCAAAAACTTCTAATGTAGCTGACTGATAAAGTTGCGATAGCCAATCTTGGAGTGATATATCACAAGCCTCACATAAAGCTTGCTGACATAACCAAATATTTTCAGGCATCGCCACATTCTTACCATACTTGATGAGCTGAGAATGCTGAAAAGCACTTTTTATTCCGACAAGGCCAAGCTTCCCCTGTTCATCTATTGGTGCAAGGTGATTATCTTGCACAAAACGCGGCGATGCTGGGAAGTTGAATACGAACTCAGGAGATTCATAATTGGTGTACTCATATTTAACAATAGCGCCAGCAGATAAATTTGTCGCCTCACATGGAATAGTAAAAGGAATATTGAGGCTGCATTCATTTTCACCAAGGACATAATGGCCATAGACTATAATATCCGTTTGCAACTTAAAGCCATCTCCAGGCTGGTGGCTATCCGGGATAATCAACTCCCCACGTAATAACGTATCGTCACCACGGCTGAGCTTCTGTACCGAAGACTTCTGTAAGTTAAAAAATTCTCCAACGTGTATTTGCTCCCCTTTTCTATTTAACATTGCCGACAACGCGATAGACTCAGGGATCAAAATACCGTCTTCTTTTAGGTAGGGAAATAAGTGCTTGAAGATCCAAACTTGTGGCTCTCTTTTTAGTAATGCTGTCATCGTTTCTGAAATCACGATATCAAAGCTGCATTTTTCTTCATCCTGCCATTTTAACGCATCACAACAAACCAAGCGTTCGATACGGTGCTCTACATCAAAAGCATCAATTAACTTTTTTACCGCAGCTATATTTTCTGGATGTATGTCAATCAGGGTTGCCCTAACAGGAAGGTTGGGATGTAGTGCTAACAATGGAAGCAGCAACGTGGCGTAAGGACCAGTGCCTGCGTATAAAATATGAACTTCAGATAACCCTTCTCGCTGTTTATCTTCGATAGCCGCTTTTACACCTTGCATAAAAATCAAACTGCGCAGCAGTTCTTGAGAGCATTTAGCTGCCTGAACAGGAGAAATAGCAACACCATATTCAGTATGAACACTACTCCAATCATTCATATCAAACTGAGTATCAACTCCACTCAGTTTACCAAAGAATTTGATAAACTCGTCAAACAAAGTTGTCAGTTCAGGAGACTCCTTATTTGCAGCGAAAATTCCTGTTAAACACCTGCTTTTAAAGCTATTTAGATCCATATGCTTTCCCTTGATATAAAACGCTGTTGTATTAAGTACTTATTCTTATTAAAGTATCATTTAAAGATAGAGTGTATATATTTGCAATAAAAACCTTAAATCAACTCACCGTGATCGGTTTTCTAGTTTGAATCAACAATATAAAAGTAGCGCTTAATTCATCATTTCGACAGCACCTACATCTGATCCAACATCAAAACCTTCAAGTGACTCACTATCTTGGATACTACTAGCTGCACCACTGGCGCTGCTACGTAGAAGAAAATAACACCCTACTTTTTTGTAATTAAGTAATGAATTGGCGAGCATTGTGCTCGCCATTTTTGTTTACTCTCATCTCATTCATTGTTTCGGATCAAGTTGTTTCTGGTTATAGCTGCTAAGCTACCATCGACTCAATCAAGGAGCAAAAAGATGAAAGCAGCGTTAGTGCACCAATTTAAACAACCGTTAGAAATTCAAGAAATTGAGAAACCGCAACTTACACAAGGATCGGTCATCGTTGAAATAGCCGCCTGTGGTGTTTGTCACACCGACTTACACGCCTGTCATGGTGACTGGCCAGTTAAGCCTAAATTACCACTAGTGCCTGGTCACGAAGGTGTGGGTACCGTTATCGCAAAAGCTGACGATGTTAAACACCTAGCCGTTGGTGATAGAGTGGGTGTACCTTGGCTTCATAGCGCCTGCGGTCATTGTGAACACTGCCTAAAAGGCGACGAAAACTTATGCCCAGAGCAGTTAAATAGTGGCTATTCCGTCGACGGCGGTTACGCACAGTACTGTAAAGCCGATGCCAACTACGTGGTAAAAATCCCCGAAGGCTTGTCATTTGTCGATGCCGCTCCTCTATTCTGCGCGGGCGTCACCACCTATAAAGCACTAAAAGTATCGAAAGCTAAACCCGGTGAATGGGTTGCCATTATTGGTGTAGGAGGCCTTGGTCACTTAGCAGTGCAATACGCCAAAGCAATGGGGCTGAATGTAGTTGCAGTTGACACTGGCGAATCAAAGTTAGCACTAGCAAAAGAGCTTGGCGCCGATTTATGTATCGACTTTAAGCAGAGCGATCCCGCAGAGTTGATGCAAAATAAGCTAGGAGGAGTCCAAGCCGTAGTTTGTACAGCGGTCTCAAAGCCTGCCTTTACGACATCATTTAACAGCGTGAAGCGAGGCGGTACTTGCGTGCTCGTTGGCTTACCACCAGAGGAAATGCCTATTCCTATATTTGATACCGTTCTTAAAGGTATCAGTGTTGTTGGCAGCATCGTTGGTACCCGTCAAGATCTCACTGAATGCTTGCAGTTTGCCGCTGAGGGCAAGGTAAAGGCCATTATTGAAACCAAGCCACTTGAGCAAATCAACGATATATTTGACGATATGCTCAATAGCGACATTAACGGCAGGATCGTACTTACTTTCGACTAGACCCATCGAGCAGCCAAATACTTGATAGCCATTTGGCTGCTTTCTCACTTCGGCAAAGTGACAAAAGCCTAGAACGACCAACCAGAACGAGGGATGACAACGGCCAGAGAACAAATTGTTATTCCGAGCTTAGGTTAACTATACTTTGTGTATTCGAGTCTTAGCAACGTTGAATACATGGCAGCCAGTCAAAGCAACATACTTCACCCAAGTCAGTCGTTTAGCTTTAAGTACTTCTACCATATATCAGCGCTCTCCATGCTGCTTTTTTTTCTTTCTGTGGTGTTCACATTTTTAGCATTCGTCAATAAAGAAGCGCAAGAGCAAGAAATAGAAAGAAATTTTAATCTTGTTCGTTTATCCCAAGAGTTAAGACTCAGCTCAGATCAACTCACCATGATGGCGCGGGCTTATGCCGCCACAGGCAACCCTAAGTTTAAGCTATTTTTTGATGAGATCTTAACTATCCGTAACGGCACTTCCCCTCGCCCTAAGCATTTGCACCGCGTTTATTGGGACATGTTGCTGGTCAAAGAGGGTCAAGCACCATTTGAAAAAGAAGCACCAAAAGCTCTGCTGACATTATTATTAGAAAACGGGGTATCTACGGATGAATTAACTATGTTGCGAAATGCAGAGGATAAAAGTGAAGCACTCGTGTCGCTTGAGCGTGAAGCCTTTGAACTCGTGGCAGCAGGGAAAAATCAACAGGCCCTCAAGATTTTGTACAGCGAGGCTTACCTCCAAAGTAAAGTACATATAATGACGCACATCAATGCCTTTTTAGAACGCAGAGAGCAGGATTTCAGCTCACTCCTTGCAAGCAGCAATAAAAAGGTAAAATCCTATTATGGTGCCGCGTTTGTTTGCTTTATCTTGCTATTACTTAGCCTCATCGCGTTGTACAACTCTCGTTCGGCCATCCGTAAAAGTATTATTGATTACCTAAATACGGAGGTAAAAAGCCAAACCGAAGAGTTAGTAGAAAAAAACAAAGCACTTAATCACGCGATCAGTGAACTCAGTGAGACTCAAAAACGCCTGATAAACGCCGAAAAGTCAGCAACGCTGGTGCGATTGATCCCAGGACTTGCCCATGAGATTAACACGCCGATTGGCGTCGCCATGACCGCTTCCAGTAACCAACTATTGCTTGTTGAAGGGGTAAGACAAAGGGTAAATAAAAATGAAATAGCTAAGTCTGCTTTATTGCATTCGATAGAAAATATCGAAAGCTGTGCCAAGCTCGTCGTCAATAGTACCGAGCGGATAACCGGTATTATCGACAAGCTCAAAATCATCACCAATACTGGATTTGAAGGAGAAGTAAAGCCAGTTTACTTACAACCGCTTATCGCACACTGTGTGAGTGAGCTTGCCAATCAACACCCACATATTGATATTACCTTAGATATTCCCGAAGCACTTGCTATCACCGCCCCAGAGAGATTGTTACAGCAGATTTTCCAACCTGTAATAGAAAATGCGTTTTACCACGCCTTTGCTGATAACTCAGTGCAAAGCCCATGTGTGATTATATCGGCTCAAACCTCAAAACTTGGATATACGATTAAAGTCACGGACAACGGCGGCGGTATTCCACATGAAATCAAAGATAAAGTATTTGATCCTTTTGTTGTCGGTAATCGCACACAAAAAGGCCTGGGCTTAGGGCTAAGTGTTGCGCTCGCTATTGTCACTCAGTATTTTAATGGCGTAATTGAGTGTGAAACAGAATCTAACTCCGGAACATGCATCATTATCAAGTTGCCGAGCTAGTCGCGCTAACGGACCCAGCCGATACTTTGCTTTACATAAATGCACACTTTAAGCTTCATTATTATTGTGGCAATGCTTTGTAAATAGAATACAGAGGAACAACGCACTGCCACTCTTCCTGAGAAATAGAGTACACAGCTTGGTTGAAGCACTCGTTCCGATAAACACCTGCACGACGTAATATGCCATCAAAGTTCCCACCAAGTTGCTCAACCAACCGGCGTACTAAATCATTACGCTCGTCGACTCTAAATTCAACCAAAGCGAAACCTAGCGTATTCAAATACTCTGTCACGAATAAACAAAACACCTTGTCGAACAGAGTATCATGGATAAACCAACTCTCTTCTACCAGCACTTTTTTGGCCGCTGAGTCATCGACTGTAATTAAGATCATGCCAAGCATTTCGCGCGTTTGAGTTTGCCGCACACAAATACAGTGCTTTGATTTATCTTCAGCTGCTTGTAAAAAAGGTACTAGCACTCTTTGTTGTCGTAACTTTAATAACTCTTCGGCATCGTACTCTTCACCATATCTAAGCGAAAACAGACGCTCCAACCGTTGATATTCACCCGCTCTTAACGTTCTCAAAGCAAATGCCGAGTCCGAAAATTCAACACGGATGTCACTTATGGGGACGTTGTTTTCATCTGGTGGGGCGATCATTGGCTTTTCTGAGTGACGGTTGCATAACTCAGATTATTACATCTATTCAAGTCTAAAAGCTATGCCTGTGACTTCCCATCAACCTCAAACGACAAATAGCCAGTAAAGAACGAGCACAACCAAAGTCAACGCAAAACCAATTCGGATCCGTTTAAGTACGGTCTCATCATTCAGTGTTTTAAAAATCACACCACCTAATACCAGCCACATTGTGTCGACCACTATCGCCACCACGTAGCACACGCTAGCGGCAAGTAGCGTAGCAACTAGGTTTGAGCTTGCCGGCACCGAAGCCGTCGCTAAAATAGCGATACAAGCCGCGTAGGCTTTGGGGTTGAGGAGGTTAAGAATAAACCCATCTTTAAAGCTCGGTAGCTGCGCACCTGCACTGCCAAGCGCCGCGTTGTTTGCTGCAATTTTGTAGGCAACATAAATTAAGTAGGCGGCTGCAAGCCATTTGAGTACAAGCGTCACCTGAGGCTGACTCACCAGTAACCCTGCAATTCCAGTGGCTGCAAAGATCACCGCAACAAGCAATCCTGCCAAAATACCTGCTAAGAATGGGAAGCCTTTTTTAACACCTTGACTCGCCCCCGTTGCAGCCAGCGCAAGTGGCGCAGGACCGGGTGAACCAAGTAACACCGCGGTTGTGATTGCCACAGAAAGTAAAGCTTCAAACATCATATCGTCCTTATGAATTTCAAGTCTGCATGGTGGAAATCAAAGAAGAAGCCGAATGACAGGCACACCTTAACGACCAAGCAACAACTAGGGAGTTTTCTTATGTAGAGAATAAGGCTCTTGGGAACAGAGCCTTTAATTTAGTATGGAGCTACGCCTCTGGGACGCGAACTCGGCCTTCCATTAGCACGCGAGCGCTGCGGCTCATGACGGCTTTTTTAGCTTGCCAACGACCAGACTCTTGCAGTGCTTCAGCGCCAACCTTTAAGGTGCCTGACGGATGTCCAAAGGTCACGGAGTTAAGATCACCACCACCAGCGGCTTCGTTAACTAGGGTGCCAGGAATTGCCGCCGCGGTTGCTATCGCCACAGCGGCAGTTCCCATCATCGCATGGTGCAACTTACCCATAGATAAGGCGCGAACGTTTAAGTCGATGGTATTGGCTGCCACCGCTTTACCGCTCGACGCAGCATAAGATTTAGCAGGTGCAACGAAGGCAATTTTTGGGGTATGTTGGCGAACTTTCGCTTCGTCAATATGACCTATTAAACCCATTTTAACTGCGCCATAAGCACGGAACTTTTCAAATCGCTCTAGTGCAGCTGGGTCTCCATTAATTGCTTCTTGTAACTCTGTACCTTCATAACCTAAATCGGAAGCACGGAAGAAAAGCGTTGGGATCCCGGCACTTATCATGGTCACTTCAAAGGTGCCTTCATCAGGCACAGTTAACGTATCGACGAGATTGCCCGACGGAAACATATCAACATCTGGGTCGCTTGGATCCATAAACTCAACCACCACTTCTGCTGCTGGGAAAGTTACGCCATCCAGTTCAAAGTCGCCCGTCTCTTGCACTTCTCCATTGCTGATTGGAACATGCGCTACTATGGTTTTGCTAATATTCGCCTGCCAGATTTTAACGACAGCAACACCATTCTCTGGCACTTTATTCGCATCGACTAAGCCATTGCTGATTGCAAATGCCCCCACCGCAGCCGTTAAATTGCCACAGTTTCCGCTCCAATCAATAAATGGTTTGTCGATAGCAACCTGACCAAATAAGTAGTCCACGTCATGGTCGGCTTTGTCGCTTTTACTTAAGATCACGGTTTTGCTGGTACTGGAAGTTGCACCGCCCATGCCATCGGTATGTTTACCATAGGGATCTGGGCTGCCAATCACACGTAGCAGCAAGTTATCTCGCGCTTCACCAGGTTGCTGCGCGTACTCGGGTAAATCTGTTAAATTAAAGAACACCCCTTTAGAGGTGCCGCCACGCATATAAGTGGCGGGAATTTTAATTTGCGGCTTAAATTGACTCATGGTTATACGCCTTCCGCTTCGAGGAAGTCTTGAGCGAAGCGCTGCAGTACACCACCTGCAGAGTAAATAGACACTTCTTCAAAGGTATCTAATCGACAAGTCACAGGCACCTCTAGACGCTCACCACTTTGACGGTTAATCACGAGAGTTAATGTAGCACCTGGTGCCGGTTCACCCTCAACGTCATAGGTTTCTGTGCCATCGAGCTCAAGCGTTTTTCGGGTCGTGCCCGCTTTAAACTCAAGCGGTAGTACACCCATACCGATTAAGTTAGTACGGTGAATACGCTCAAAGCCTTCCGCTGCGATAACTTCTACCCCAGCTAAACGCACACCTTTTGCAGCCCAGTCACGAGACGAGCCTTGGCCATAATCTGCGCCAGCAACGATGATCAGCGGCTGTTTACGCTCCATGTAGGTTTCGATGGCTTCCCACATTCTGGTGACTTTGCCTTCAGGCTCAACACGCGCCAGTGAACCTTGTACTACTTCACCGTTTTCTACCACCATTTCGTTTAACAGTTTGGGGTTGGCGAATGTCGCACGCTGCGCCGTTAAGTGATCACCTCGATGTGTCGCGTATGAGTTGAAATCTTCCTCTGGTAAGCCCATTTTGGCCAGATATTCACCCGCCGCACTGCTTGCTAAAATCGCATTCGATGGCGATAAATGATCCGTCGTGATGTTGTCGCCTAAAATCGCTAATGGACGCATGCCTTTCATGGTACGCTCGCTCGCGAGTGCCCCTTCCCAATAAGGAGGACGACGAATATAGGTACTCGTTGGACGCCACTGATAAAGTGGGTCGTTGTCTTCACCATAGTCTACCGTGAGGTCAAACATTGGCTCATAAACGGCGCGGAACTGCTCTGGTTTTACGCTTTCTTTGATCACCGCATCGATTTCTTCATCGCTTGGCCAGATATCTTTAAGCGTGACCGGATTGCCCTCTTGGTCACGACCTAAGACACCATTTTCAATATCAAAGCGCACGGTGCCTGCAATTGCATAAGCCACAACCAACGGTGGTGAAGCTAAGAAGGCTTGTTTTGCGTAAGGGTGAATTCGACCGTCAAAGTTACGGTTACCCGATAACACTGCCGTTGAGTATAAATCACGATCAATCACTTCTTGTTGAATTTTCGGATCAAGTGCACCACTCATGCCATTACAAGTCGTACAAGCAAAAGCAACGACACCAAAACCGAGCTGCTCAAGCTCAGGTAGAAGCTTTGCCTCTTCCATATAAGAACGTACCGCTTTTGACCCCGGTGCAAAAGACGTTTTCACCCAAGGTTTACGAGCAAGGCCTAATTTATTGGCATTACGTGCTAGCAAGCCTGCGGCAACTACGTTGCGTGGGTTACTGGTATTCGTACAGCTGGTGATAGCAGCGATGATCACCGCGCCATCTGGCATCAAGCCATCTTTTGGCGCTTCAATCTCTTTAACGATACCTTGATTAGCAAGGTCGTTAGTTGCAACGCGGCGATGCGGATTTGAAGGACCGGCAATATTACGCGTCACCGTCGACAAATCAAACTTAAGTACACGCTCGTACTGCACGTTTTGTAAAGAATCAGCCCAAAGCCCTGTCAGCTTAGCGTATTTTTCCACCAACTTGATTTGCTCGTCATCACGGCCTGTGAGCTTCAAATAATCAATGGTTTGCTCATCGATGTAGAACATGGCCGCGGTTGCGCCATACTCTGGTGTCATGTTTGAAATTGTCGCACGGTCACCTAAATTAAGGTCTTGCGTACCTTCACCAAAGAACTCTAAGTAGCTAGAAACTACGCGCTCTTTACGCAAAAACTCAGTGATCGCCAGTACGATATCCGTTGCGGTGATCCCCGGTTGGCGTTTGCCAATGATTTCAACACCAACAATATCCGGCAATCGCATGTATGAAGCACGGCCAAGCATCACGCTTTCTGCTTCAAGGCCACCCACACCAACGGCAATAACACCAAGTGCATCAACGTGTGGCGTGTGGCTGTCGGTGCCAACAAGCGTATCTGGGAAGGCAACACCGTCGCGCGCTTGAATAACTGGCGACATTTTTTCCAAATTGATTTGGTGCAAAATACCGTTGCCTGGCGGGATCACATCAACGTTTTTAAATGCCGTTTTGGTCCAGTTGATAAAGTGAAAACGGTCGTCATTTCGACGGTCTTCAATCGCGCGGTTTTTCTCAAATGCATCTTCTTCATAACCGGCGTGCTCTACTGCCAAGCTGTGATCCACAATCAGTTGAGTCGGTACGACTGGGTTGACTTTAGCCGGATCGCCGCCTTTTTCAGCGATAGCATCACGCAAACCCGCAAGGTCGACTAGCGCAGTTTGACCCAAAATATCATGGCAAACCACACGAGCCGGAAACCACGGAAAGTCCAAATCGCGACGACGCTCGATAATTTGTTCAAGATAATCATTGAGTTTTTCAGGCTCAGCGCGGCGTACTAAGTTTTCAGCAAGGACGCGTGAGGTATAAGGTAAAGTCTCGTAGCTACCTGGTTTGATGGCTTCTACCGCTTCTTTTGTATCGTAATAGCAAAGCTCAGAATCAGGTAAACGTTTACGGAATTGAGTATTCATAACAACTTCCAACAATCGGTGACGGAGAACAGGCGGCCATGGCGACCGCCAGAATAGATTCGAACAGTGTTCGATTAACGCTCAGATATGGCTGGAACTGGGCGTAGCTCCTCGCCAGTATATTCCGCCGATGGACGAATGATACGGTTATCTGCGCGCTGCTCCATAACGTGTGCAGCCCAACCTGTTAAGCGTGACATAACAAAGATTGGTGTGAACAATTTAGTCGGGATCTTCATGAAGTTATAAGCTGATGCATGGAAGAAATCAGCATTACAGAATAGTTTTTTCTCGCGCCACATGACTTCTTCACAGCGTACAGATACAGGGTAAAGTACCGTATCACCCACATCTGCCGCTAGTTTTTCAGACCAACGTTTGATGATTTCGTTACGAGGGTCACATTCTGAATAGATAGCGTGACCAAAGCCCATGATCTTTTCTTTATGCTCAAGCATACCCATCATTTCTTGCTCTGCGTGATCCGCAGATTCAAAGCGCTCAATCATTTCCATTGCCGCTTCGTTTGCGCCACCGTGAAGTGGACCACGTAGAGAACCAATTGCACCAGTAATACATGAATGCATATCAGAAAGCGTTGAGGCACAAACACGAGCTGTAAAGGTCGACGCGTTAAACTCGTGCTCTGCATAAAGGATAAGTGATACGTGCATCACACGCTCATGTAGCTCACTTGGTTTTTCGCCGTGCAATAAGTGTAAGAAGTGTGCACCGATTGAGTCGTCATCCGTCTCTACATCGATACGAACGCCATCATGGCTAAAGCGATACCAGTAACAAATAATGCTTGGGAAACTTGCTAGCATGCGATCGGTTACTTTACCTTGTTCATCAAAACTTGCTTCACCTTCAAGGTTACCAAGCATTGAACAACCCGTACGTAATACGTCCATTGGGTGTGCGTCAGCAGGAATACGTTCTAATACTTCTTTTAATGCCTGCGGCAAACCGCGCATTGCTTTTAGCTCGCTTTTATAAGCGTCTAGTTCAGCTTGATTTGGTAAGTTACCTTTAAGGATAAGGTGAGCCACCTCTTCAAACTGACAATTTTCAGCTAGATCCTTTACATCGTAGCCACGATAAGTCAAACCTGAACCCGACTTACCTACCGTTGATAGTGCTGTTTTTCCTGCTACTTGACCACGAAGGCCCGCGCCACTTAGTACTTTAGCCATATTATTGTCTCCTGAATTTTTTACCTGCTGGGTATTGATATTTTGTGCTGCTGAGCAACCCTCAACAGCTTTAATTTTTACTTATTTTTACCTTCGGCGAATAATGCATCGAGCTTTTGCTCATAATCGTGATAGCCAAGGTAATCATACAAATCCATTCGGGTTTGCATGGTATCGAGTACCGCTTTCTGGTCCCCATTTTCTAAAATAGACTGATACACCAGCTCCGCCGCTTTGTTCATCGCTCTGAACGCACTCAATGGGTATAGCACCATATCTACGCCCCACTCACCTAGCTCAGCTTTGTTCCAAAGTTCTGTCTTACCAAACTCAGTGATATTCGCTAGGATGGGCACATCAAGTGCTTCGCTGAATGCGCGATAGTGTTCTTCAGTTTGTACCGCTTCTGCAAAAATGCCATCAGCGCCTGCTGCAACATAAGCTTTTGCACGTTCAATTGCCGCTTCTAGCCCTTCTTGTGCAAACGAATCTGTTCTTGCCATAATGAAAAAGTCAGGATCGGTGCGCGCATCAACTGCTGCTTTAATACGGTCAACCATTTCTTCTGTCGACACGATTTCTTTGTTTGGACGGTGACCACAGCGTTTTTGCGCTACTTGATCTTCCATATGTACCGCAGCTGCACCTGCTTTTTCCATATCTCGGATGGTTTTTGCAATATTGAATGCGCCGCCCCATCCAGTATCAATGTCGACCATTAAAGGTAGATCACAAGCCGAGGTAATGCGACTTACATCTGCAATTACATCATTTAGAGATGTCATTCCTAAGTCAGGTAAACCATAAGATGCATTAGCAACGCCACCACCAGAAAGATAGATAGCTTGATGACCGATTTTCTTTGCCATCGTCGCGCTATATGCGTTGATAGTGCCGACGATTTGAAGCGGTTTATTGGCTTTTAATGCTTCACGAAATTTTTTTCCTGCGCTCATGATGATGTTCTCTCTTAAAAGTGTGATTGATTGCTTGCTAACTTGGTTGCGATATTATTTTTAGAATATTGAATATGTCGACGCATCAGTATTTCTGCCAGTTCAGGATCGCGGTTACTGATCGCACGAACGATATGTTTATGCTCGTCAAATGCCGTGGTGACGCGGGGACCGGCCATCCCTAACTGCACACGATACATACGTACCAAGTGGTACAGTCCATTGACTAGCATAGAGATAAGACTCGCATTTTTACTGCCAAGAATAATGCGGTAATGAAAATCAAGATCGCCCGCTTCTTGATAATAAGAATGTTGGTTTTTGACTTCATCGAATTGACTCGACAACAAACCTTCTAAGTCTTGAATTTCAGTGTCAGTCATGTTTTGTGCTGCAAGCCTTGCCGCCATCCCTTCTAGTGCTTCACGGATCTGATAAAGCTCCATTAACCCTTCCGGTGTGAGAGTAACAACCCGGGCCCCTACATTGGCTTTACGTTCAACTAAGTGACATGACTCCAAGCGATTAATTGCCTCGCGAACAACCGCTCTGCTGACTTCATACTTTGTCGACAATTCCATTTCGCTGAGCTTAGAACCTGCCGCTATTTCACCTTCTACAATTTCCTTACGCATACGAAAGAATGCTTTATCAGAAGAAGTAACCGCTTGCTCGTCAAAAAAGCTCATCATTAGTTAGCCAGTCTTAGTAATTTAAGTTGTAGACAATATAGTGCTGGTTGACGCGCACGTCAACCAACCAGACTATAAATTGTCGACAATTTATAATATAAGTAGTATTCACCATATTTATAGCTTGTGACAACTAATCAGTCTGGTGTATTTATCTCGATACGGTATCAGGAAAGGATTAATTGCATCGCTTAAAAATCATGCATATTATGAAGATACCTTTACTTTAGCCTGAAGATTACGATGCGGTGTTTTCAAATAGTAATACTTTCCCTGCTGCTAATAAGCGGCTTAGCGCAGGCGAAGATCTATACCGTACTGGTCTATCACGGTGCTAATCCTCCTTACTATTTTGAAGAACAGGGAAAACCCAAAGGTATTTTTGTCGACATTTTTCAAGAGTTGGCAAAACTGACTTCACACCAATTTGAGTTTATGCCGCTCTCTGTCGCCAGAGGACAGCGCTATTTCGACCAAGGAAAAATAGATATTGAACCTGGGATCAATAAAGTATGGCGGGCCGAAGCAGACGTTCCGGGGATTTACAGCATCGACTATGCCTTCTCAACCGAAGTACTGCTTGGGTATCAATCTCGCTGTGTAGGCAAGCATAGGCCTGAGCAGTTTTACGGCGCATTGGTCGGCAAAGTAAGAGGATATCGTTACGATAATTTTGAAGCGCACTTGGGCGAAGACAAGATCGTAGTTTATGAAAATGTATCGGAGAAAGAACTGCTCGCACAGCTTGAACATGAGCGTTTAGACTACATCATGATTGGCTCGGTGACAGCAGACTACTATATTTCACAACAACCAAAGTATCGCAAATTTCAGTCTTGCTATGAAATAAGCCGATTACCCGTACATATGCGCTTGCAGCCTCATCTAACTGAGCTACAAACGGAAATAAATATCGCCTTGCGACGAATGGTTAATGACGGAAAAATAAAATCCATCTATGCTAAATATAGATTAACGCATTAACGTGTGGAGTTGTTTAGTAATGACGAATGCTGTTGTTGGACGTCTACTACTTTTTATTTTGCTGAATAGCCCGTTGCCCTTATGGGCTAAATTGCAGGTTGTTACGGAACTTTCTCCACCCAATCAAACCATAGAAAACCACCAAGTTGCAGGTTCAAGTACCGATCTGGTCAAAGCGATTTTAAAAACAGCTGAACTCGAGGGACAGTTTTCTATTTACCCTTGGGCTAGAGCTTTTAAATTAGCGCAGCATGACAAACATACCTTGATTTATAGCATCGCAAAGACCCCCGCGAGAGAAGACAGCTTTCATTGGATTGGCCCCGTTGCTGTGTTTCATTTAGGGTTTGTTACCAATCGCTATCGTGAGGACATAAAAATTCAATCACTTGAGGATGCCAGGCAATACAAAATAGCAGTTCAGCGTGGTGATATCGCCGAAGGCACACTTAAAGCACTTGGATTTAACTTTGTTCAAACCAGCGACATCGAAAAATCATATGAGTTACTCGTCGCAAATAGGGTTGATTTAGTGATTGATGACCCGCGTTATATCAAAACCATGGCCATAGAGCTTAACCTTCCTGCTGACCACTTTACCTTTTTATACGATGTGGAAGCACTCTCGGTAAAAGGTTACCTTGCAACGAACAACCAGTTACCTTTAGCGATCGTTGAGAGACTACGTAGTGCATTTACTAAGATTAGTAAAACAGAAGCTTACCGACGCGTTTTAGAGCTGTAGCTAAACCCAATTGCTTTAGTTCAAAATACTCTCACGTATCTTGATTTGTGTAGGTAGCAATTAACCGTCGATGCTTTTCACAAAACCAATACCAAGCAAGTAGCTCATCTTATAAAAAAGAGATAACATTTCAGCCTAAACCTGCCGATTACAGTAACGATTAGAAAGGAAAAACAGTGATTGAACGAATTGACACCAAACAACGAATGAGCCGCATTGTAAAACACAATGGTACTATTTATTTATGTGGCCAAGTCTGTAAAGACGCCGAGCAAGGAATTAGGGCACAAACTGAAACCATGCTTGAGAAAGTTGATGAGCTACTTATTCAAGCAGGCAGCGACCGCAAACACATTCTTTCTGCGACAATTTATATTAAAGACATGAAATATTTTGCAGAAATGAACGAAGTGTGGGATGCATGGGTGCCTGAAGGTTATGCACCAGCTCGCGCTTGTGTAGAAGCGAGCATGGCTCGTGATGCATTACTTGTTGAGATTTCGGTGGTCGCTGCAGAAATCTAGTCTAAAAAAATATAAGCCTAGTTTAGACAAGGCTAACTGTTAATCTGTCAGATTTGGTTTTTAGATATTGATCAAATTTGACAGCCGTATTTGACGCAGCAGTGTCAGGTGGTAATGATACCACCTAAAGTAGTGTCCGGATTTATTGAACCACAACAGGCGGGTACGCCGCAGCGCCCGATTTATCATTGTTATACCACGCGTCAAAGCTCGACAAGTCGAGTTTATTTTCGACAATATAACAAAGGGCATATTCAAATGTACCAGGCAAAATTTGCTCAGCGAAATTGATAGAAATGAATTTATTTTGGCGGGATAAGTCTGGCTTATAGTTGGCCATAACAGATTACCGTGGGTGAATAATAGCTATTAGATCACAGTAACCAACTCGATTCAAGGTTAAGAAATAGTCAATCCAAAACCAACAATCCAGTACCTGAAAAGAGTAATTCTACAGCCTCAACGCTGCCATCACCAGTAACTGACCAGAGTGCATTTTGTGCTAAACTGGCGCTCGCGCCAAGCACAAAAGGCGCGTCGGGAAGGCGTCTGGTGGATGGTTTTGTTAGCTGCTTTCACGTTCAACCGCGCTTTTAACGACCATCATAACTAGTGGTTTAAGAAAATTATACAGTTCTCTAGTGTCGCTTGCCGAAATCATAACATCGCCAGTTTCGCTCAATGACGAAAACTTAAGTCGCTCCAGTTTAGGAGTACATTTCCCGCCATTGTGCACAATTGAGTTCCTAATTTCCTTAGCTAAAACGACCTTTGGTGAAGACCACACGTTACCAAGTAATTTTTCGGATAAACAGCTAGAAAATGTTCTATGGAAATTCCTATCAGTGACACGTACTTTGTCTCCTGACAATTTAGCTAAAATACTGACAACCAAGTTTTCGTACGCGTAGTATAAAGAGCAATAAGCGTTTTCGGCTGTCTTCCATAGCGCACCATTAAACCCATCAATTTTCAGGTATTCATTCCATACCTGGTCTAAGGAAACAGGTCGATGTTCTTCTGCAAGACTATGGACTCCGCTGACAAGAAGCCAAGGTAATGTGAACATTCGAGCAGAACCCCACCACTGGGCAGCAAAGTCATCAATATTATCCTTAAAACCAGAGCTCTCTGTCAGGGAAAATAGTTCCTTGATCCAATCACGATCATGAAAATCTTCAAAGCTCAAAGGGCTGTTTTCGATAAATGCTGTTTTCAATGTGGCTCCCTTTAGCAGCTAACGCCCAATTAAGGGGTGAACAACGCCTACACTCAAACCTAAAGCATTGTGCTATAAACACTAAATTTGAAGTAAAAGCAAAAGTGCCAAGCGTTGTGAATTCCTCTTAAATTGCTTGTTATGTGCGTTACTCAAAATCGACTAAGTACTTAAAATGCTCTAAGACAATTAAACCATGTGACAGCAGTAAATTACTTCTCTGAGGGTCAAACCAAGTGCCATTAAATTTAGCACCATGAAACATATTATTCCGCATTCTCGATATATGAGTAAACAATGCTTGTATGTTCCTCTCATTGTTAGGTACAGGCTCCCAAACAATGTTGTTGTTTTCATCTACAACTTGCCTTTTCGGTGGATTTTCCAAAATGTACTCAGCAGACGCTCTATTCTCACCAAGAAGATTAAGAAAGTTAGCTCCTATCTGCTCATTAACAAATCTATCCCAGTCAACGATTATTGACCTACCATTACGTATTCCTTGAAAGTAACCGTGTTTTTTTAAAGAGAATTCATATTGGGAAAACAGCTTAAAGAACTGAAATGCCAAAACATCTAAATTTTCGTTCATAGATTTACTCATTTTCCGAAAGCACATAACGCCCACATAAAAGGCGAGCGTTAGCGAGTCCAGCCCGCGCTTTTTGCGGGCGATTTTTAATGTGCTTGTTATGTGTATTGTAATTATTCTTCGTCATATTCTATGAAGTCCCAAGGAATTTCTTTTTTAAATAACTCTATTGCTCGTTCCATGCGCTCAAGTGGAACATTTTCTTGAAAGACAGTTACAGTTCTGGTTCTTTCTGTGTCATCTCGAAATATTTCAACTAAGAGCGTGTCACCGTCATACAACTCGACGCCTATACCATCTCTTGGGTTTACATCACTAGCGACAATCACATTTTCTGTTTTAGATGACATAAAAGGATTCCATTTCATTATTTACACATAACGCCCGCCTAACACGCAATGTGTTGGCATGGCTTTTTGCGTTGTTTGCCAAAACCATGACAACTAATCATTGTCGGAGTTTAGGCGCTTGTTAAGTTTCAATTGCATTACTTTTTTAGCTTGGGTGCACCTGCTAAAGCCATATTTCACATTAAGTTCAGACCCGTCTGCAATAGATCTCGGTAACTCAGCATAGGCTGATGCCTTTTTCTTATGTACCTTTATACTCAATGGGATTTTCAAATACGGTTTGATCTCACGGCTAATGCTTATTTCATAAAGGCTCCAGTCTTTGTATTGTTCTGGAGCCGAAACATAGATCAAAACTGTATCATCACGGTCAACTACCTGCTCCCACTCGTATTTGATAGAGTTTAACTCTATTTCTTCAAGGTTGCTTACACAAGCTAGTACGTTGCTAATTGGAAACAATACTAAAAAAAGATTATGAATTTTAAAAGGCTCACTAACCGTCCTAGAAACTTAACGCTCCACTAAGGAGCGAGTAATAGTTGGCTAAAATGTGTAGCGAAGCGAAACCGAGCCAACTATTACGAGTCCCGCTTTAGTGGCTTGTTATAAGCCTTGGTTTAATATGTACTTAGCCAAGATTTAGTAACCTGTCCCAGTATAAAATCATATGAATTGCGAAAATCTGAATTGCTTAAATTTCCATTATTTTCGAATGCTGCAACCCTAACTTTTGCTACGACAGTATCCGCTGCTGTTGTCTCAGAATCTCCATGATTAAGTGCTATTGAATATTTTATAGCTTTACTGCCGTTGCACTCATGAATAAATACTCGCTCGTCTCTTGAGGCAAAAGCATGAATGGTGGAAACCATTGTAGGCAACTTAAAGTGTAGCACTTCAAAATCACCTTTGACTTCGTATGTGGAATACCGACCACCATTAATTTCACAAAACTCAGACAGGGACTTCTTAAGCTTTGCGTAACCATTTCTATCACTAAGTAAGCCGTCACCAGTTACAAACCATAACTCTGTTAGATCTATTCCTGAATTATCAAAATGCTGATAGTGGGGTCGATTATCCATTCTTATCTTGCCTATGAAATTGGTATTCTCCTTAGCAATTTGAACCAAATGTTGAGATAAGGTTCTTTCCTCAATTTTTAATTCAGGCGCTGTACTTTTACAGCCAGAAAGAAAAAGAATTAAAAGTAATATGACATATCTCAAGATGCCTCCTTGGCTTATAACGCCGCCATAAGCGGAAAAGTAATTGTTGGCTATAATGTGAAGCGGAGCGAAACCGAGCCAACTATTACGGTTCCGCTCTTCATGGCTTTGTTATGTGTTTATGAATTGCCAGCAATTAAACCAATTACTACAATGACTAACGCAGGTATGGGATATTTAACTGCCAAATTAAAAACACCACCAATAAGGTTACGTAATATAGAAAAGTCTTCAATCCAAGTACCGCAATATGGGCATACAGAATGATCTAAGCTCCCTTTATCTGTAATTATTCTAGGAACTATTTTACGAGAGCATTCCGTGCATTCAATTCTATCGTCTCTGCGTTCTTCTTTTATAACTTTTGATATTATTCTAGTATTTTTTGCTCGAAAGCCTTTTGCCGATTTAGCTGATTCAAAGTCAACTTGGTCACCATTATCAGGAAGGTCTGCCCCAATAATATCCTGTACATTAAAATAATGATCATCACCGAGCTCAGAAGTAATAAAACCGTACCCTTTTTCAGAGCTAAACCATTTAACTTTTCCTTTCACTAGAACCTTTCTCCATAGTGACGACTATACACATAACGCCGCAATATGGGGCGCATTAAGCTTGGCTAAAATTAGCGAAGAATGAGCGCCAGCCAAGCTTTAGGCGTCCCATTTATAATTGCCTTGTTATGAATCACCTACTTTGGGCAAAGAGCTTTTGTTTACAACCTTGAATGTAAGTAAATCTATAACCATTGAATACACTTCATTATTGTTGATGAATACAACAAAAAGATTACCTTCAGAATTTAAGCTAGATTCAACTATACGGTTATACCCTGAAATAATTTCTGTGTATCCTGAGCCGTCTACTTTACTTAAAGCAAAGGTACGTTTATCTGTATAGTCCAACTTACTATCTTTATTTGTATCGCTATTTATAACCTCATAGGATATTCCACGAGTAATTGAGTTTTTGTTAAATTCATTATTAACTAATGGCTTAATATCAATAATTAGTTGTTCAATTGAATCAAATAACCATGCGGCTTGGTTTGTATTTCCATTTATTAGAAGAACATTCTTAGACCGAGTAGGCGTATAGCTGCCACCACTAAAATTTTCATACATTCTGCCTCGTTCTTTTTTCTCTACAGAAAGTTTCTCTGATTCTAGCGGGATAAAATGGAAATCAGTATTACCAACTTTTCGTGGGTAACCCAAACTCCATTTTTCTTCTTTCTTATCGTCCTGAGCCAAGTTCAATGTTGGCTGTTCTACAACATCATCTTTAAAAAAGACTGAGGCTATTTGATAGGAAATAAAAAGTGTCCCTAAAACGATTCCAATGAATAAAACTAACCCATTAAAATTCCAAATCCATTTAAAAAATCTATCCGTTTTCATATGACTCCATGTGATTCATAACGCCCGCATAAGGGGCTGATAATAGTTTGCTAAAATGTGAAGCGAAGCGGAACCGAGCAAACTGTTAGCAGTCCCGTACTTAATGCGCTTGTTATGGTGCATCTACGCACTCAATACTCATTTTGTTAAGCACTTTATCTATAGGTTCGCTTACAGGCCAATAAACCGACAAACTTAAAAAACCGCCAGGTTCTATAGTAACCCCAGCATGATCAATTGCAACAGATGCATTAGTTTTCTCATAGGCTCTACTTGTTACCCCATTTATATTCAATATTATGGACTTAGTAGTAAATATATTGTGATTTTTAGTTGGATTATTAACTACTAGACTGCCAAAAACTAATGGTAAATCATTATTAAACTTAAAGTTATCCCAAAAACTGAACGTTGACACTTTATTTTTAGCTATGATTTCTAATTCAAGGTTATTGGAGCATTCCACATTTGAAATATAATCATATGCTTTACCCGTAAATGAACATAACAAAAGCGATAGAATTATTAGGATTTTCATTCCCGCACCATAACGCCTCAATCAGCCGCCGCCGAAGGCGGTCGGCTGGATTGACTTGTTATGTGCTGCAGATAGATATGCTCAATTCTCGTTCTTTCAAACTTAACACCATGTGTAGACATGATAAGTTCATCTGCCATCAATTTAGACATTTCTGAAATGAAGAAATAATGTTCTACTATTATTTCTTCTGTTTTTCTCCAGCACTCATCAGCTATTGTTTGCTTTTGGTTCATCTCATACTTTGAATCAATTTCTCCAGCAAACCTTATTCCACGAGCAATATTGATCAATTCGTTTATCTGTTTGTTATCATTGGACGCGCTATCTTTGTATGCTTCTTCAACTTTTGAGATATCTATCTTTCCGTCACTTGATATCATAAACTCAGAAGCAACCCCAGATTGAAGGCATACTATTCTATTTTCTAAATATTGATATACGGATTCAATATCGGGACAATCAGCCTGCGGAAAGCTCTTACAATATGCATCGGGGTAAATATTTCCATTCCAATGTGATCTATAAAGAATTCTTATGTAGTCTTCATTAAAATTAAATGATTTTGCAGAAATCCAGTGACCAAGTTCATGCTTTGAAACAGATAAGAGTATCTCAAATTTGTTCTGCTGTGTCATGTTACTCCTTGCACATAACGCTTGCCTAACCGGCGCAAAATAGCAGGCTAAAATTAGCGACGAAGGAGCGCAAGCCTGCTGTTTTGCGTCCTTTGGTTTAGGCACTTGTTATATGAACTATTTACCGTGAAAAATAGCCCAAAAGGTTTCTCTGGCTTTATGTAGACTCGTTAAATTTTCACCTTTTGAAATACAAAGTCCTGATCCAGCTAATATTAATACTATGGGTAAAATCAAACTGAACATTTTGGCTTCAGCATCACTCCTCTCAACACCATTTAAATTAATGGTTACATTAGGGTCAAATAATGCTTCAAAAGCTGAGTAACCTAAGAGCACTCCTACACATATAAATAAAACACCAATTAGGCGCAATGTATTTTTATAAACACTAGCTGGTAAGTACACTCAGACCTCAAAGTTCATATAACAGCTTATTAGCATGAATTCCTGAATATCTCACTTATCCACAAGAGAAATGAATACAACATTCAAGCTAACTTTATTTAATATTTTTAGTAAGTTACCAGCCAAACTTTGTCATTTCAACATGCAAACTACCTGAAAAAACGAGTTGGGACTTATCCGAGCCACAAATTGGCTCGCTAAGAACAAGTTGCAAATAGCTAACATATTAAAAATACTCAGTTTTAAATGGCACTTACGAGATATCCGAGCCTTTTTATTTCTCGTTATTGATCTTTTCTTAAAACATTAGGCAGCTTACCTTGCAATTTTGTTACCTGTCACTTATAACTGTATAAATAAACAGTAAACAAAGGATTCAAAATGCCTAGATCACCATTTTTAGAGTCTGTTAGGCTAGAGCTTAGAACAAAACGCTATAGCATCAGAACAGAGAAGTCCTACCTATTTTGGGTTAAGTCCTACATTTTGTTTAATGATAAAAAGCACCCTGAGCAAATGGGCAATCAAGAAGTTGAGCGTTTTTTAAACCACCTTGCGGTCAACAAGCAAGTTAGTAGCGCAACGCAAAACCAAGCGTTGTGTGCCCTTATTTTTTTATATCGCTATGTGATACAGCGGGAAATTCAAGGGTTAAAATACACGCTAACTAAAAAAGAGCAAGCAATCCCATGTGTACTAACTCATGAGGAGGCAATGATGATTATCTCTAAGCTACATGGCAAGTATCAATTAGTCGCATCTCTTCTTTATGGTTGTGGGCTCAGAATAAACGAAGCCTTACACCTGAGAATAAAAGATATCAACTTTACTAATAGCACTCTATTTGTATTTAGAGGAAAGGGCAAAAAAGACCGATATACGCTGCTGCCCAAGTCATTGCATTCGCAATTAACGACGCAAATCGAATATGCAACCATGGTACATCAGCAAGATATAAAAGCGGGCTTTGGTTTTACATCTTTGCCTGTATCTCTTATCAAAAAATATAAAAATGCAGCTAAAGATCTTTCATGGCAGTACCTTTTTCCTTCCACTACTCGCTGTCAGCACCCCCATGATGGCTATATTTGCCGGCATCACATACACGAAACCGCTTTTAGAAAACAGCTAAGGAGCGCCGTTAAGCAATGCAATATCCCAAAACAAGTTAAAGCTCATACTTTCCGACACACGTTTGCAACACAACTATTAATCAACGGAACCGATATCAGAACTGTTCAGGAGCTTTTGGGCCACACTGATATTCGTACAACTGAAAGATATACTCATGTTATTGGCACAAGATTCGGCACCACCCTCAGCCCACTGGAGCAACTTTAAAACTCCATAACTTCTGAACACTTATCCACTTAAGTATTTGCTTTCTTAACAAACTTCGCTGTCACCATCATTTCACCAACACCATCAACCTTGCAGTCAAGTTCGTGGTCTTTTTTATCCAGCACACGCCTTACCAAAGCCTTGGTGCCAATCTTAATGACTTGTGAGCTGCCTTTAATCTTAAGATCTTTAATCACAGTGACTTTATCGCCATCCACTAATAGTGTGCCATTGGCATCTTTTACTTGAATGTCGTCCTCGGTAGCAGTCGCGTTTGGATCCCATTCGTAAGCACATTCAGGGCATATTAGCTGACTTTGATCTTGATAAACATATTCAGAATTGCACTTGGGGCAAGGTGGTAAAGACATAATTAACCGTATCACTTTTAAGACTGTGTATCATGGACATATGATACTGTAAAAGTGAGTGGAGCGTCCTCTATATTCTTCTTTAACTCGCTATTGAATTAAGAACAGCTACCCAAAATGTTGCGGCACGATAATTGCTCAATTATTGATCTACATTTCATCATCTAAAGGATTACCTATGCTTGTTAGCCAAACCCAGGAGGTTGGATCACCAGAAACTTATAGCAGCCATAGCCCGCATCAACCAAAAGAGGCTCAGGCAGTACAGAAAGACACCCGAGTCTCCATTAGCCAAACCGCAAACTGTGCCGAACATAATTGGCAAACTATTGCCTCTAACTACAACGTTCACAACATTTCAGCTGCGGAAGTACGGGCTATGTCCCGAGAACTATTCGAAGGAGGATTTATTGATTCAGGCCAAATGATGGCTATCGGCGCGCCAATATCAATAACTGAAAATCCTCACGAAAAAATCAATTTACTTGGTGATATGAAGCGTACATTTGAAATCTCAGCAGCTAGCGGCGGGCTCAATAAAACATCGCGAGAGATTTATGCTTCGGCGATCAATACGCTTGAACATCTCGCCAAGACACACAGAAATACAATGCTAATTTGAGGGGTTAATCTGTCTAGCCGCGCTATACAAGCTTGTTCATTATTCACTCAACCCGAGGGAGCAAATAGCAAAATTTTAGGCACAAAAAAAGCAAGCCTTAGCTTGCTTTTTCTTCATCAATTAAGCGATTAAAGCTTAACGATGTTCTCAGCTTGAGGACCTTTCTGGCCGTCAGTAACTGTGAATTCTACTCTCTCGCCTTCAGCAAGTGTACGGAAACCGTCACCTTTGATTGCGCTGAAGTGTGCGAACACGTCAGGGCCATTTTCTTGAGCGATGAAACCAAAACCTTTAGACTCGTTAAACCACTTAACGGTACCTGTAAGAGTGTTAGACATAATACTAATCCTGATATAAAAACAAAAACCAATGCTGCGCATTGATGAGCTATGCCCATGTGGGCGCATAGACCTAAATTTGTAGAGTGGATAAAACTTCAGGACGGTACTACTACAAGCAAACACTTATACAACAACGTAATGGAGATTTTAAAACACTGACTCAAATTCTGTCTATGAACATCATATAGGGATTCCGCCCTAAGTCAATGTATTTTTAATCATCAATATGACTTGCTAATGACAAATATCAATATTTTTTTCACGGCTTTTTCAACACCCTATTTTTTAAACACATTATTCCCCTAACCCTGTGTAAATAATAGAGATTGCAATAAAATATTCATAAAGCTAGAGAGGCTTTTTTGACTCTAATTCCCGAATTAATTGCACCACTTGCTCGACAACCACTTGCGGGGCATTCATAGGTACCGTGTGGTCACTCCCCTTGGCTATAATTAGCTCAGAATCACAATGTGATGCCAACGCTTCTTGTCCTTCTCGCCATGCTTTAACATCGCGCTGAGTTGGATCAAATGGTCTTTGGGCAACGATAACACGACACGGTATATGATCAGGTGCTTGATGCGCCCGAACACTCGCAACGGTTTCACTTAGCGCTTGAGTTTCCCGGCGCAGAGCTTCACCGAAGGTATTTTCTGGCAGAGTACTCAAGGGTTTTAGTAGCTTATCCTGCGCTAAGGCATGGGTTTTATCGATGAAGTAAACGGTCACAGGGTCAACATATAACAAGCCTGCAACTTGATCTGGATAATAGGTGATGTAGTTTTGCATTACATAGTATGCGTATGAATGACCGACATAAATAAATGGCGGCCGAATATCAAGCGTTCTCAACACTTCACGAAGATTACGATTATCCGTATCAATACTATAAGCTCTGCGGCTAAGCTCGCTTTTGCCATAACCTTCACGGTTATAGGCCACCAATGCATTGGGTACTTGCTGCGCGAGACCCATCATTACTGGTGTCCAATAAATGGCAGGCGCTGCAGAGCCACTTTCAAAAACAACGGCAGGTTCATTGCCCGCAACATGATAAACCTGCAAAGATACTTTGTTCGCAACCACGATGTGCTCTTGAATATCGCGTTCAAGTGCAATCTGTGCATAAGCACTATTAACGAACAACAACCCCAATAAAGTTAGCGTGCGATACATATCGTTTCCTTGATATCTATAGTTCGACTCTAAAGTTAGCAGCTAGATGCACCATAAGCTAATGACATTTTTGCTGCATCTCCCCCTTTATTTAAACAAAGTAAAAGCGGCGCTTAAAACTCAAATTCCAATGCGAGTCTAAAGCTATGATCTTTGCCGGATTGGCTGATCTCCGAAATAAAACCCGCTTCCCATTTCAGCTGTTTTTGACCTTCGAATCGATGCAATCCGATAAACCCCGGACCAACACCAAAAAAGTCTTCTCCGACATAGACTTCAATTGCAGGCTGAAAAGCACTATACAAGCGGTAGCGCAGTTGCGCTCTAAACTCAGATTCCCATTCATCCTCAATGTCCTTACCCCACTCCCTCACCAAAAATGCATTCATGGTAAGGCTCGTGCGGCCAAATTCCTTCTCAAATAAAAACCCTGCGGTTGCTTCATAGGCATCGAATTTATGGCGTTTTTCAAGCTCGAACAACATGCCTATATCCGCCCAGTAGCGCCCTTGCTCTACAAATTGCCACCGCGACTCTAGCTCGTAAGCTGCCAAGTCAAAATTGCCCTCATCGTCACGCTCACCTATTGCGTAACCTTCGATGGTCATTGTCTCGGTGAGGCTCCAACCAAGTCCTAAACGCTGTGCCAACACATTCCCTTGCTCGGTTTGGCGAGATAGTAGTCGCCACTCCAACTCACGTTCAAGCGGTAAAACGTATGGATGATAAACTTTGTCCACCACCATACCATCCGCTTTTGCACTAAACGCTACAATCCCAAAGAAACTCACCAGCAGCGCGAGTAAAACATTATTTCGCATGCGCTGTTCTCCAATATGTACATCCCAAGAACGTAATCAACGCGCCTCCAAACCCTGCAAGCGTCGCAGCATTTGGTGTTGCTTCATACCCCACTAATACTCTTAGCACTCGACCAACAACACTGTGTTCGTCCACAATCTGTCGCAAGTCTATTTCAAGTCTGGCGGCACTAATTAAGTCCACTTGAAGCGCCAAGTCCAATGCAATCGACACCTTACTCGCACCGTGTAAAGCCAATAACAACAGCAACAACCAAGGTAAGTGCTTACTCTTCAACCAATCAAGGAAAAAAAAGAGTAGAATAGAAAAGCTCAAACAGATCCCCACACCAAGCGAGGTGCCAATAGCGAGGGTTTGACCATCCGCTGGCTTTGAATAAGAGAACGCAAAGCTTGCCAAATGGTGCAAATACAGTACCACAGCAAGTCCAAAGGCCAAGGCAGCAAGTGCCGTATGTCCGGTGCGCTTTGTTGCAATCATTAAGCAAAATAAACTGAGTAACAGACCTATTTGCAATAACTCGAACCCGCGATAATCAAAACTCGAGGCTATTTCCCCACCCAAAAACCATATGCCAAAACAACCAATTAGCCCCGCACTTAACGCGATGAGTGTCGTTTTAAGCGGTAAAGCAGCATTGGTACATTGTGCTAATAGTACCCAAAGTACAGTTACTGGTAATAATTGGTTCACGCTCACCACCACCGCATTAAGAAGCATTGTCTGGCTCCTTCACGATAACGATACCTTGTGCTGTATTTGGTGAAAATTCACCAAAAAAACTATATTCACCGGGTGCTAGCGGGCCGATATAAATCACACTTTTACGGTTCGGAAAAAGCACTTTTTCACGATTAAGATCAAAACTGTCAAACTCTTCAACTTGAGGGTCTTGATTTTCGATGATGAGCTTTACTTTACGATTTGCAGGAACCTCAACTTGTGCAGGTGTAAACAAATGATTTTTAAGAATAACGGTATAACTTTCTTCCGCCCACAAGGCGAAACTACAGGTCGCCAAAGGCAAACCAAGCGCGAAAGACAGCGAAGAGACCTTAGTCCTTAGCATCCAGCCCCCTCGGTAAATTTACACAAACTCTAAGCCCGCCTAAATGACTACGAGCAAAAGAGATATCTGCATGGTAAATTGCAATTATATGATTGACTATCGCCATTCCTAAACCTGCCCCTTTTTCCCCTGAAGGGTGTTTATCTCCACCAACGCGATAAAATCTGTCAAAAATTCGTTCTATTTCCGCATCCGACATACCACAACCCGAATCATCGATTTGCCATACAACCCGCTGCGCATGCTGCTGAATTTTTACTTCTATGTCACCTTCAATTGGCGTGTATTTAATAGCATTACCAATTAGATTAGAAAATAATGTGGTTAATGTGAACTCACAGCCCTCTATGGTCGCTTCTGACGCTTCTAAGCTGATATTTTGTGATTTTTGTTCAATTCTCGGGTAACAGTTAGCAATCAAGTCTTGAGTTAATACCACTAAGTCTTGCTGCGCAAATTGCTTATGCCACAGTTCTGGCTCTGTACGCGCTAACGTCAGCATTTGCTCAACCACATGGTTTAGCTGCTCAAGCCCTTTTGACATAGCAATGGCACTGGGATGCTTAGTATCGTGCGTTAAATTATGCAGGTGGATTTTTAAGCTTGCGATCGGCGTTTTTAACTCATGAGCGGCATCGGAAGCAAAATAACGCTCTTTAAGATACGCGACTTCAACTTTTTGAAAGAGGTCATTTAGCGTCGCGATAACGATTGCCACTTCCGCTTTGTCGCTTTGCACTGCCAGCTGCGTAAAGTCTTTGGGGTTACGTCGTCTAAGCTCTCTAGAAAGATCTCGTAAAGGCTTTAACGCCGTATAAATAATCCATGCGATAAACACCGCAAGAAACGGCATGATCACCACCAATGGCGTCATTGCGGAGACAATCATGCCTTCAGCAAGGGCAAAGCGCTTTTGTACCGGCTCAGCCACCAGTATTTGCCTTTCGCCAAACGCTTCACTGAAGGTTCTGAGTCTAGTCGCCCCCACATTTTGGGTGCTAAACCCAGCATGATATTTAAGCTTGTTCTTGTACTTAGCAAGTAGCTCACTACCCGCAACAACTTGATTGTGCTCAAGCACTAAAAAGTAAAATGCGTTGTTACCCACACTACTGGGCAAGGTAGTCGCAGTAACTTGAGTATTAACGAGTGTTGCGATGGACTCTAAATGGCTGTCTAATTGTGCTTGTGCCATCGCCATGCTGGAATGATAACCCCGTAGCAGGGCCATGGATGCAGTCAGCACCAAAGCTGACACTAAAATTAGGGTCAACTTTCTCGTTATTGAAGCACCTCCAAGCGAGCTTCTCGTGCCCACTAAGCCCCCTTGCCAACCACGTAGCCAATGCCACGCAGCGTTTTGATAAATCCGTCGGGCATTTTCTTGCGGAGGTGGTGAATATGCACCTCAATAGCATTAGAGCCCAAAGCTTCTCCCCAATCATAGAGCTTAGATTCTAACTGAGTTTTAGACAGCACACGGCCGCTGTTTTCCATCAGCGCCTTGAGTAGCATATATTCTTTACGAGGTAATTCTTGAGCGCTACCACTTACAAGCACCTCGTGACTGGCAAGATCTAACACGACATCGTTGCAGCTCAAGGTGCTGCTCACTTGTTTGGTGAAGCGTCGACCAATCACCCGTAAACGCGCAAACAGTTCTTTTGGCTCAAACGGCTTAGCCAAATAGTCATCAGCCCCTAAATCCAGCCCTGCAATTTTATCATCAAGACTATTTCTCGCCGTTAGAATGAGCACAGCGGTTTGCGATTTGGTTTTTTTTAGCGCCCTGAGTACCGCTAAACCATCTCCGTCGGGTAGACCTAGGTCAAGCACCACCAGCTCAAATTCACCAGATTCAACAAAACTGATTGCTTGTCTTTGCGTCGACGCATGCTCAATGGCATACCCTTCTTTTTTGAGTGATGCGATGAGCCCCTGTGCCAGTAGCTCATCGTCCTCTACAAGTAATAGCCTCATTTATTCCTTCTTTTTAGCTTTTTTTCGACTTTAGCCAGTAGCTGTGCCACTTCTTCTTGACGGTATTCATCGGCTTTTTCTCTACCCGGACGGCTTGGCGCATTCTGCGCTTTTTTTAAGTGCGCAAGTGCGGCACTATAATCACGTTCGTCATATAAAAACTGTGCATAGAAATAGTTTACATCAATTCCTGCCGGATTGATCGCTAATGATTCTTGGAACAGCTTTTTCGCCTTTTTATCGCTGCCAAACCCAATTGGCCAGCCTGGGACCTGAGCATAGAGCGTGCCTAAACTCGTTAATGCAGAACCAGACAGTGCGTTTTTATCAAGTTCAATGGCTTTTTCGAATGAGGCTTTTGCATCTTTGGCAAGACCAAGCGCCCCCAAGCCACCTTTCGCTCCTGCAAAGCTCGACTGCACAATACCACGCCAGATGTAAGCTTCAGCGCGATCTGGATATTGTTCAACAAATGCCACGCACTGCTTAACCAGCTCTTCAAATGCTTTTTCTTGGGCATCGCCTTCGGTTTCATAATTTACCGTTGCCCATTTAGTTTGGACTTGGCTAAGATCATCGTCAAATGCTGCCCAAGCACCTTGACTGAATACCAGTAATGTTGCTGAAGCTAACAAGGTTTTTAGTGCGTTCATCGTAATGACTCCTTAGTGGAAAAAATGGTTTGGATGGTTTTCACTTTTTTGATTAATGCGTTATCAACAAGCTCTGGTAGCAAGCCATTGAGTCTCGCAAAAAATCGTTCAGGAAAACCAATGGCAGCACGTTTGGTGTTGCTATGGAGCAATTTCATAAAGGCTTGTGCGACGACCTCTGGCGAGTCCATCTGATTGCCGAGTGCATGGTTTACAGCTGTCGCGCGGTCGTCATTCATTTCAGTTGTGGTTGCGCGTGGCGCGAGATATTTAACCGCTACTTGGTTATCGAGCTCCCGCGTCAGTGCCTCTGTAAAACCACGCAAACCGAACTTGCTTGCGCAATAACTGCTTTGATATGGAAAGCCGATAGAGCCAAACGCTGAACCTAGGTTAACTATGGTGCCATGACTTGAGATCAGTTGTGGTAAACAGGCTTGACTAACTAGCATGGGCGCCAATAAATTCGTCTCCATCTGCTTTTTTAAGTCAGTTGGTAAAATTTCAGCAAACCCAGCCATGGTGTTAATGCCCGCGTTGTTGACGAGTAAGTCAACCCCACCCATAGTCGCCGCTTTTCTCGCGATTTGTGTCGCAGCGTCCTCAGCGGTGATATCCAAAGCAAGATAATCGTGTTCTCCGGATAACCCCGCTATCACCTGCTTTAATTTTTCGCTGTCTCGACCAATCAGCAAACAACGCCAATTATGCATGGCCAACTGTTTACTAATGGCCCGACCGATCCCCCGAGATCCCCCGGTGATAACGGCAAGTTTTGTTGCTTTCATCAACCTACCTCCGCAAATTCAACACCTGCAGGCACCGCTTCAATATTGCGGAATATGTCGCCGTACAAGCGATAAAACTGTTTAGCGCTGTGAATAATGACCGCTTGCTCTTTTTCACAGCTGATCTTGTTCATCAGCCCTGCAAAAAAGTCAATATGCTCAACATCTAACGCGCCATGAGATGTTAAATAGGAAAATGCGCTACGAGGCAGACCAAGTTTCTTCGCAATTTGACGAGCTGCATCATCGGCAAGTGCGATGGAAGTGCCCTCAAGCACATTAACCATGCCAAAAAAGCTCAATGGATGTTTACGAGCGATACTGTCGTACGCATAAGACACCATCATTTCAGTTGCGAAGCTTGGCATGCTATGACGTATTACTTCTTTATCCACACCACAGGCGGCAATATCATTAAGGATCCACTCTTGGTGTCCCATTTCTTCTTCGATGTAATGCCCTATCGCTTCTCGCAACCATTCTTTACTGTCATCTAGTCTTGCGCCACACGCCATAAGGAGTGGTACTGTGTGCTTTACGTGATGAAACGCCTGCTGTAAAAATGAAACGTATTGGCCTTTGGTGATCTGACCATGAAAAACATCATGAATAATGGGTGCGCTTAGAAGATATTGGCGCGCTTGTTCCGTTTCGGATTGTAGGGTTTGGTAAAAGTTACTCATTGTCGTTTTCCTTTTAAACCGAAGCTATGGGCTCTGCCGCTTCGTATTGATTCTGGGAGTAAAGCGCTGAAATTTGCTGCGCGAAATTAGCTAAAATCACGTCGCGTTTAGGTCTCCCGTTCGCGGTAAGCATGCCGTTACCTACCGAAAAGGCTTCCTCTACGCGCACATAACATTTTATTTGGGCGTAATCAGGGAGTTGCTGGTTGGCAAGCTCAATGGCGTTATCAATCACAGCAGCTGTTAGTTGTGTCGGGGTGTAAATAAGCGCCGTTAAAAATGGCTTGCCATCACCCACCACCACGCATTGCAGTAAAGGTACATAAGCAAGCAAAACGGACTCCGGCCACTCGGGAGAAATATTGCGTCCAAAGCTATTGATCAGAAGATTTTTTAGCCGACCTTCGATGACAAAATGCTGCTCACGCTTGGACACTCTATCGCCGGTTTTTAACCACGCATCTTGGGCTATCGCTTCGCCGCCTAAGTAACCTAAAAAGTTATTACCTTTGATCTCTAACTCATCTGCCACAATACGTGCCTGAATATGAGGCAGTAACTTACCAACGCTGCCATCTTGCTCACCAGTATTCAATGCAACAACAGAGCCCGACTCGGAAAGCCCATACCCTTGAAACACAGGTAAGCCCAGCCGTTTAGCTTGCTGTAGCAGTTCAGTGTCAACTTTAGCGCCACCGACCGCAATAAAGCGTAAACTTGCAGGGGGTTGCCACCCTTGCTGTGCAGCGCTTATCAGGCAACGCAGCAGCTCAGGCACTAAAATTAAGCTATTTGGTTGTACTTCACTTATCTTTTGCAGCAACTTTTGTGGATATAGCAACTGGCTCCCCGAAAAGCCTAGCGACGCAAGTTCGGTTACCTCAACCATGCCACCACTGAGTAGCGGCGCATACACACCCGCGATGTTTTCTAGCAACACTGGTAGCGGCAATAAACATAAGTGCTTAGGCCGATTAAGTGCGATGGTTTCGCATAAACTGCTCGCCACAACAAGCTGGTTTTCAACCGACAGACATACGCCTTTTGGTGCGCCTGTTGAACCTGAGGTATAAGTGATCTTTTGCGTTTTAGGAAAATAGGCTCCCGTGCTTTCACACCTAGTTTGATATACATAGATTGCTTGACCATAGACATCTAACACCGAATATTCAGCGCTATTTTCAAGCTTGGTATCGCTGATCAACCAGTTTGCTTTTGACTGCTCAAGGGTGTGTTCAACTTGCGCTGTGGTAAAGAAATGAGGTACTGGAATAGACACTTTATTCGCTTGTAATAGTGCAAAATCTACCAATAACCAAGCGATAGAGTTGTCTAGAGAGACCGCAACACTCTCGCCACTCATCACAATAAAGCGCTCAGCCAATGCTTGCGTGTAAGACTTTACCTCAGCAAAAGTGAGACGAGTTTGCCCTTGTTGTAAAATCACATCACTGTCTTGATGTGGCAGTTTTTTTAAGAAATCACACATATAAAAATGCCTCTTTTAAGCTCGCGATTTCGACCTCGAGTCCTTGTAGTAAGTGTTGATACATTTCAGTGTTTGTGATCACCTGCAGGGCTTGATGTAAATCGACCGAACAAACCATGGGAGCACATTGGTAATAGCTGCCATAATCTTTGGCTGAGGCGATAGTGCCGTGTGCCAAAGAAATCTTGTTAACCTCGACTTGGCATAACTTCATCAATGCACGTACTTGTTTGGTTGCCGTAAACACCAAGTAGCGGATATCACTCTCAAGCAGTGCTTGAGTCAGTACAATAAAGTGGCTTAACGTTGCCATTCGGCCTGTTGAGAACAAATTGCCAAGTTCTGCGATATGATTACGATCTGAAACCGTTGAGAGGCACTGCTCTACCGCACGATTAAGATACTGCTCCACAAATAATGCGTCTTTGGCTGCAAATCTAAGACCTAAAAAGCAATCGCTTTGGCGGTAGTTTAAATGGCTTAAAAGGGGATAATACTCATGAATGTCAGCGCCAAAAGCATGGGCAAAACCACTGTGGATAGCGTGCTCCAATTCAGCGCGCGCACCGCAAGTCTTGTTTGCCCATCTAAGACGACTTTGTGAGTTTGTTGCTTGTAGTGCTTCACCCATCGTTTTCACACCTTTCCTGTTCTGATGTAAAAACTTTAAAAAGCGAAAATTAAGAAAACCTTAAGTTTGAAAAAAGGCGGAAAAAATTTTTCGAAATACGCATTCCTGTTTTAAAACGCTTGCTTTCGGCTAATCACAAATACGGCAACGAGCGATACCAAAATAAACAGTGCGGCGAGTAAAAAGGTCATTGAAAATGCCATATTAAGCTGTGCAGAGCTTGCCAAGGTCGCACTCTTGACCTGCAACAACAGGCTAAATACACCACCAAGTAATGAGGCTCCGGTCATTAACCCTAAGTTTTTACATAAATTAATGAGCCCTGACCCCATGCCCTTTTCTTTTTCGGCTACTGTCGTCATCACAAAGGTATGGTGAGCCGCTAGAAACAACTGCCTTCCGGGAGTTAACACAAATAACGCCACAACATAGCCATAAAGTCCAAATAATGAAGGTAGGATTGCAAAGCTAATTGTCCCAATAAGGATCATCAGCAAGCCCAAAAACATGGCAAACGCGATGCCAAAATGATCAACCACCTCGCCTGACGGATAACCAGCGACAGCAGCAATACAAGGCCCGATAGACACAATAAGACCAACCGTGACCGGGCTCAGCCCTAACGCATAAGTGAGATAAAAAGGCCCGACAACTAATGTCGACATCGCGATGGCGTCAACAATAAAGCTCACGATTAACGAGGTATTGCGTAGCTTGTGTTTCAGAAAAGCCAAACTCACAAGTGGAAATTGAGCATGCTTTTGGCTTTGTACAAAACAGTAGATAAAAGCCACAGAAAAGAAGAAAAATACGCTATGCAAGACAAGGCTAAACGAACTACTCGATGGCATAGCCAACACATAAAATAGGCATGACACTGACAGCCACACACTTCCAATAACATCAAAACGCTGTAGCTCAGGTGGACTTGCGACATCATCAGGCAGAAATCTTGCTATTAAAAAGTAAGCTGCACCACCAAGCAATATCATCAACCAAAAAGTGAACTGCCATGATAACCACTCTAGCATTGCGCCACTTAGCAATGGCCCCAGTGCCGTGCCAATCGCAGCGGTAGTACCGAGTAACCCCATTGCAAGTCCAACTTTACGCTTTGGCATCACAACGCTTGCCAGTGCAAATATTTGAGATAATAACAACGCAGCGCCAATGCCTTGGAACAGCCTAGCAGCAATCAACATCCAAAGATTTACGCTCAGCCCAGCGACAATGGAGCCCACACAAAAGACGCTGATCCCAATGCGAAGTGCCCTTTTTCGGCCAACACTATCTCCAACAGCGCCAGCACCAAGAATAAACGCGGTAAGCGAAAGCAAATATGCCACAACGACCCAATTCACCAATGCCTGCCCCACGCCAAACTCCTCAGCAAGTGTTGGCAACAAGACATTGATACTACTCATGCCAAGCGTAGGCAAAATGAGTACCACAGCCAAGCTGAACAACACCCGCTTTTGTCCGGCCCCCAGAGCAATTTTATCCTCTGTATTTACCGTATCTTCTAACATGCGTTACCACTCCTACCATTGCGCCATGCTAATAAGTGGTGACTGTACTACTTCAAGTGAACTTGAGGTCAAGAGTGTGGTTGGGTTTGAAGCTTGATTGGCTTAACTGGATCAACTGGATCAACTGGATCAACTGGATCAACTGGATCAACTGGATCAACTGGATCAACAGCAAAGCCTTAGATAGTTTTAGCGCATCGAAAAGCCTGTAACTTAATGTGCTGAGCAGCAGTGATTGGCTCTACGGCACGGCACTTTGATTATTAAGTTCCTAAAACCTTGTCGCTATGTTATTTATCACATTTTCAAACTGTAATTGTTGTCCAAAAACCTCTATTTTATGAATTACTTGCGCTTCAAGAACAAACGCTATCCCGTGTGTTTCCTCTTTGTTGTAACTACTAAATATCGTAATTTCTTGAATAGATTTTTGTTGGACATTCTGTATTTGATAGGTGCTTGCGACCTCTTCTGAAAGTATCTTGAGCCAAGCAGGCAATTTCATTCTTGAATCGACCTCAAATAAACTCCGTACAAATTGATGTTCATGCCCAGATAAATCAACAGCAGGTACAAACTTTTGCGGATCTAAAGTTTCGTGAAGTAATTTACTGTCTTTAAACGCCAACACTAACGTTTCAGACACATGCGAAATAGTGATAGGTGAGTCAACATTTAACTTGACGACCTTCGATAAGATAAGCTCTTGAGCGCTAACCTGCATGCCCCAAAGCAATAGAAAAGTTGCAAATATCATCCTTATCATGCGTTGTTCCTTTCAATTTATTTTATGTGATTGCCGCAAAGCGATTTAGCTTTCAGAGATCTCCTTGCAAGCAACTCGCTTTTGATTGCATAAACGGCAAATAGCCTAGGGCCTGTTTATCTTTCAAGTTTGTTTTTGCAGCAGTTTGACTGGTATTTATACAAGGCAGAGCCTGCGTAGCATAGTTATTCTATGTAAGTCAGGTGATAACACAGTAGAAATGCCAGTCAAGCGCTGCCCTTTGGGTTCACCTGAGTGCGCTTTGTTCATTGTTGCTCAACTTTTGCCTAGATTACTAGGCGGCAAGTCGAGCGTCGCGACCAAAACACACTCAGAAGAACAAAAATCAAACAGCAAAGGTCAACAGGCCCTACAGCACATAAATTAACTTTACCTTAATGCTGTTACCTCACAAACTTGATTGCACCAGTCACACTTCTTATCAATCATGTTTCCGAACTAATTTGCACTATTTTTGGCGCCATAGCATGACAATAACCTTTTGTTTTTATTTATTTTAATTTGGTGAGCGTGCAGATATTTTTGAGGGAGAGAGCGTAGTATAAAACAGGTACATTTATTGATGCATTGAAAAGAAAGTTTCAGTATGATGATTTATTGGCCACTTTGGAAATAATAACAATATAATAAATAAGGAATAATGATGAAATACCTTGCCATTTTTTTGCTCATGTTTGCCTCTTTTCAGAACCATGCGGTTGTCAAAAGACATGATGTTGACCCTGACTTGTATAAGGTTAATAGCATCCCGCAGTTTTATGTTGATATGCCATTCCAAGGCGGTTCGGTGTTAATCGATAAGCATTGGTTATTGGCACCAGCCCACGTCATTTATACGTTTATGTATGACTACCAAGACAAACCTATCATGGTACATGGCGTTGAAAATCAAATCGCACAAATCATTATTCACCCGGATTACAAAAAGGTAGAAGGTGACTGGAGTGAAGGCGACCCGGCACCGCTTATGGAGCAGCTAAATAACGCCAAAGACATTGCGTTAATTCGCTTAAGTAAGCCTGTGACACACATTCAACCCATCGCTATATATGAGGGAAATGAAGAGTTAGGCATGGAAATAACCGGGTTTGGTCGCGGCGCTATCGGAACGGGAATAACGGGTGAAGAGCACGACTCTGAGGGACCAAGCTTAACTACCTATGCATGGTACCAAGTCACCAAATTTTTCTCAGATTGGGCTTTCACTCAAGACGACTATCAAATGCATGTTTACAACAACGTGATCACAGAAGCAAAAGCACACTGGCTCAGATTTACCTTCGAACAAGGAGCCGATGCGCTACCGTTAGAAGGCACTATAGGCTCAGGAGATAGCGGCGGCGCAGCAATCATTTATCAAGGCTCAACTCCGGTATTGGTTGGATTAGCTGCATGGAGAGAAATTGAAGGCGATTTGGAAAATTATACTTTAGGAAAATACGGTTCAACCGCAGTATTAACGCGTGTATCTTATTACCAAGATTGGATAAATAAGCATATCAATAAAGGCCAGTAGCAGGTAAAGCGCGTCTAAAAGCAAACCATAAGACGGTTGCTAAATTTACGAAGGTAATAAGGTATGTTGATCGTTGTGATAAAACAGCCACTGCGACTAAAAGCTTACAGGAATGGTTTGCCAAGTAGTGACAAGTCTTTGTTAAATTTAAGCTTGTCTCTGCTTCCCTTTGAGCTTTAATAAACAATAGCAAGCTAAATGATAGGCTCTTTGGCGTCATTGTATTGTAGTTTATCATTTACAGCCTCATTCTGCTCCAATACATCATGTCTAAAGTACCTAGCCGACAGCACTTTTCTATTGGCAACACCCAGCTTGTCGTAAATGTTTCCACAATGAAACTTCACGGTATTTGATGAAACATGCAGCTCAAATGCAATGTCTTTATAGGACTTCCCTGATAATAAAAGTAGTAATACATCACGCTCTCGGCTTGATAATTTAGAAAAACAGCAAGACACACCCACCTCCTTGATCACATAAAAATTACCTTTAAACTCAACATTAACATTCAAATGCTTTCGCCTCAATAAAAACAACCCTTCATTTACTTTCATATTGATAGCAGCTGTTATCTGAAGCGGTATACATCAAACAATTTTCGGCGCAACAGCATCACTCGCAACTCCTCAGCAGCTATAACCATTTGGCAAAAGTTGGTCGCCTCAAAACTACCCACTTAGATAGTTTCATTTAACTTACGTACTGATAAATTAAAAGTTCAGCATTAAGGTACAAAAGTAAACATTATTAACTTTTAAGGCCAATAAGAGCTGATTGATATGACAACGTCACTACGAGTGAATTACGAAGTAATGCCTCCAGACATAGACTTCTGTAATTCGAGATATTAATAACAATCTTTTACAAGGAAAGCTCATGATAGAAAAAAGTAATTTATTCAACCAACTACAACAACACGAGGGAAAGGTAACAGAAAGCCCACTAGTGACTAAGCTACTAGAGCCTGAAGTATTACCTTCCATTTCAGGTGGAAACTACGCCCAGTGTGGTGGCTCAAATCCTGGCTATGGACAAAATGGAGGAAGTTACGACCAGAGAAATGATGGGAGTGGTTACACTCAAGGTTCTGGAAGTTACAGCCAGCGCTGTTCATAAGTATAAATCTATGCCCATGTAATGCAAAAGCATGGGCTACTTTTAGCCTAAAAATAGAAAGAGATAATAATGCTAAAGTCTATAGATAGATTGCAGGTTATATTAAAAGTATCTGAAAGATGTAATTTAGCATGTACATATTGCTATTATTTTTTTGGTGGCGATGATTCTTACAAAGATAGACCTGCATTAATTTCAGGCAAAACCGTTGATGACTTAATTGACTTCCTCCTTCGTTCATTAAAAGAAATAAAGATTTCTGTTATCGAGATAGCTTTACATGGTGGGGAGCCTTTGATGCTCCCGCTTAAAAAGTTTTCAGATTTATGTGAAAAACTAAGTAAAGGGCTGTCTGAGCATACCCAGTTGAAGTTATCAGTACAAACTAATGTAACTCTAGTTACTGAAGAGTGGATTACGCTCTTCGAGAAATATCAGGTGAGTCCAGGCTTAAGTATTGATGGCCCAAAGAGCTTCAATGATAAATTCAGAATCGACCACAATGGTAAAGGCTCTTATGACAAAATAAAGGCGGGCACTGAACTTATAACCAAGGCGGCCTCCGAAGGACGACTTACTCAGCCTGGTGTCATTAGCGTATTAAATGGCACCTTTGACTATAAAAAAATCACTGAGCACTTAGTTGAAGATTTAAATATAAAAAATTTAAGCTTCTTGTTCCCAGATATAAGTCATGACGACCCATTCCCTAACAATACAACAATCAATGATTATAAAAAAGCAGTGCTCGATATTTTTAATCTTTGGAGAGAAACTAATAATTTTTCAACACGTCAAATTGAAGACAAATTTAGAATATTTCAAAAGAGGGAAGGAGGAGACAATAGACCATATGATCGAAAAGAAATAATAAACAATCAAATAATTTGTATTCAATCAGATGGAACGATAACCATTGATGATTCATTCATTCCAACGAGTGAATGGCGAAAAATGGCGCCAACAAGCAACGTAAAAGAAACCACATTAAGATCATTTTTGGAACACGAAATTTTTAAAGAGATAGATAAAATTTACAAAGAAACACCTGAAGGCTGTAAAGACTGTGTATGGGAGAAGCTCTGCAGAGGCGGAGACTTAGAAAATAGATACAGTAAAAACAACGGGTTTAATAACCCATCCGTGTTTTGCGAGGCAATAAGTGCATTATATTTTGAAATTACTCAGCATTTAGTCTCCAATGGCTATCCTAAAGATGAAATCCTTAAAATTATAGAAGGGAAGTAAAATGATTAAGATTTTTATATTTTTTAGTTCGATGATACTTTCATTCTCTAGTTTCGCAAAAGAGAGCTGTACTTTTCCTGTAAAGTTAATACTTAAACAAAGCCCAAAAGGATTGCAGGTCGAATATCGAGCTAGCAAACCTTACACTGCATTGAAACTCAACGCATCGAAAGAAACAGAATCTGCATTTTTAAATATTAACCAGAGGGAAAATATAGCTCATCATAGTAGTAACATAGTTCTAATGAATGAGAAAGGCTTAACTACCTCATTCCTTCTATCCCCCTTAAATAAGTATATTAACGCAACATACGCGCCATACGTGAATTTAGGAGACTCTCATGGCGTATTCATGACCGCAATCACTCCAATTGCAATGAAAATAAAGCCAGATGACGAATGGGAAAGTTTAGAAGAAAATTGCATCACTTTTTTCGCAGAAAAAGACAAAAAACTGGTAAGTGTAGAGAAGAAAAATAACTTTTTAATATTTAGCTTTAACGAAGAATCAGTGCTCGTCAGTAAGAAAAGTAAATTCAACTTCATCTTCAATGATAATCTACCACAATGGCTAAGTGATCTGATAACTGAAAATTTCAAAAAGTTTCACAGTTATTACAGTAAAGAATTAGCACTATCAAATGATAAAAAGTTAACCATTGTTGCAAGCTTCGAGAGTCCAGAGTCTGATTTTTATGATGGCGGGGTGCATAATGGTAACACTTTTGTCTTAAGGTTTGGTGGTAAACGTTACCTCAACTTTAGCCCTGCTATTGCTCAACACCTAGAACAATTTATCGCTCACGAAGTATTCCATATTTGGACAAGTAATGACAGTCATGAACCTCACTGGCTTAGCGAAGGTGGTGCTGAATTCGCAGCAAATATAGCCAAGCTCAATTTAAAGCTCATCGATAGGGAGCAGTTTGACACACAAAATAATCTTCAAAAGCTCACCTGTTCGCTTGAGCATAGCTATAAGGTAATACCGGGAACGCAGTATTGGCCAGGCCGCTATAGCTGCGGACATGCATTTTTACATCACTTAATTGGGGAAAAACAATTTTTTCACTACTGGCGACAAAAACTTCTTAACACTCGAGAAAATAGTCTCAATCACTTCGTGAGTAATATATCTCCTGAAAGTAAAACGGCGTTAGGTGCGCTCACTTCTGGCAACTCAACTCCCCCACCCGAAGAAGCGATAATAAAAAGCTATCAGCAGCTAATCGGTGAAATAATAATTAATAAATCCACTCCTAACCACATATTAAAAAAAGCAATTTTTAGGCATTTTATGACGTCGGCATGTGATGGCTTTTTTTCATTCGAAACTCGCGAAGAGCGAGTAAGAATATACCAACATTCCAGTTGTCCATCGAGTTTCGAAAAAGCAAACGGATACATCGAAAAGATAAATTCGCTGGATATTCGAAGCGACGGATATTTGCTTTTAGATAGCTATAATAAGTCATGCTCTACGAGAGGTGTCCTAACTGTTGAAGGGAAAGAATTTTCTGCAGATTTACCATGCAAATTTTCACCTTCTATCTTTAAGAACTTTCGAATCCAATAAAAACAACAAAATAATGGAAGAACACAAATGATATTGCATGTACTAGCCCCCCCTCATACCGTAACAACAAATCAGGACTATTGTAACTCCACCCAATTTAGTACAGCTATTTCGTAGAATTTTATGCAGCCTCAAGATAACCAATTGGTGTCATATCGCCAAGTGAATCATGTGGTCGCTCATAATTATAAATATCTAACCACTCATC